>JBBRBG010000425.1:0-1533 GCA_038206055.1 Haliangiales bacterium | reverse complement strand
CACGCAGTCTCGCCGAGGAAGTAGTAGACCTCGCGCGGATCGGGCGCGGTCGGCCCGGTGACCGCCTCCAGCGGCTCGAGCGCCAGCCGTGCGCCCTCGTAGTCCTGGTTGAGAAACGCGCCGACGCCCTCCAGCAGCCTGGCCTTCGGTCCCGGTGGTGCGACCGCGCGCGCGTGCGCGTAGGCGGCGGTGATCTGCGCTTCGGGCGCTTCCATCCACGCGTAGACGAGCTCGAGCGCGTACCAGGCGTCGAACATCTTCGGATCGGAATCGACCGCTTGCTCGAGGTACGGCCGCGCTTCCGTGAACTGGCCGGCTTCGAGGAGCTTCGCGCCGAGCCGGTAGAACGACTCCGCTCGCGCCGGCACAGGGCGGCGCGCGAGCGTCACCGCGGGGTCGTTCGTCAGCGTCTTCGCGATCCAGTCGGTGATGTAGTCGAGCACCCACGCGGGCTCGGTGGCGAGGCCATCAAAGCCGTACGAAGCGAGGGTGCGACCATTCACGATCTCGACGAGCTCGACGCTGACCCTCAGCTTCTCGCCGTCTTGCACCATCGAGCCGCGCAGCAGGTAGCGCGCGTCGAGCGAGCGCGCCGGCGCGACCTCGCTGGATCCGACCGGGATGCCCACGAGGTGCGCCCGCTTCACGTCGCCGAGCAGGCGCGCGAGGATGTCCGCGATCGCCGCCGTATTCGGTGGCTCCACGCCGTAACTCGGGATGGTGATCGTGAACGGCGCGATCGCGACCGATCCGTTGACGAACACGGACTCACCCGGCGCATCGGCGGGCCGCGAGCGCCACGTTACCAGCGCCCAGCCGCCGATCCCGACGACCGCGGCGATGACCAGCGCGCCCGCGATCCACGGCCAGCGCGCCTTCTTCTGCGGCGGCGGGATCGCCGGCACGGTCGGTGCTCGCATCAGCGTGCGCGCGACCTCTGCGAGGGTGGGCCGCTGTGCCGGCTCGCGCGCGAGCATGCGCTCGACGATGCCGCCGAGTGGATCGTCGAGCCTCGCCGGCGGACCTTCGATGGTCTGCGCGATCACCTCGACCAGTGACGTCGCCGGATACGGGCGATGCCCGGTGATGCACTCGTAGATCGTGACGCCAAGGCTGAATACGTCGCTCGCCGTGGTCGACGGCTCACCCGTCAGCACCTCCGGCGCCATGTACGCGGGCGTGCCGAACATTGTCTGCGTCCCGGCGCTGACCTCGGTGTCGGCGCCGCCGCCGAACAACATGTCCGGAGGGAGCGTGCGCTTGAATGCCGCTACCACGTCGCTCGCGGTCACCGCTCGTCGCTCGCGTGTATCGCCGTGCTGCATCTTCCGCGCGAGACCGAAGTCCACGACCTTGATCGCGCCGGAGTCGGCGACCACCACGTTCTCCGGCTTGATGTCGCGGTGCAGGATCCCCGCGGCGTGAGCGGCCTCCACGGCCTGGGTCACCTTGCCGCAGATCGCGAGTAGCTCGGGGCGCGTTGCCTTGCCGGCGCGCAGCACCTCGCGCAGCGTGCGGCCGGGTAGGTACTCC
>JBBRBG010000424.1:0-1565 GCA_038206055.1 Haliangiales bacterium | reverse complement strand
CACCGCGGCTGGCTCGTCGGTCTCGGTGTGTGCTGCCTCGTAGACCTCGCCCATGGCGCCGCGCCCGAGCACGTTGCCGAGCCGATACGGCCCGACGACCTGGTCCGTGTAACGCCCGGGGCCGCCGACGCGCTGGGCCCGCTCGAGCTCGGCACGCAGCTCGTCCATCAACGCATCGCGCTGCGAGGTCAGCCGGGTCGCACGCTGGAGGTCCTCGATCGCAGCAAGCGATGCGAGGCGGAACATGCGCGCCGTGTAGTACGCGAGCCAGAAGGTGCCCAGCACGAATACCGTCGCCGTGACCAGCGTCGCGCGATCGAGCGGGCGCTCCGAGGCGAACACCCCCGGGTCATCGATCGTGCCGCTGACGATCGCGATGGCGATCGCCGAGTAGCAGGCGAGGGCGCACGCGAAGATCCAGCGGGCCACGCGCTCGGCCTCCGTGCGCGCGACGAAATGGATGCCGACCATGACCATCAGTGGCGCCGCCGTGTACGCGCCGTAGAACAGCACGCCGATGTGGCCGTTGATCACGCAGATCACGGCGAGCGTGACGAGCGAGCGCTCCGTGTACTTCTTCGGATCGGCGAACGCCTGGTGATAGCCGTAGCTGACGACCATCCCGACGAGCATCCCGATCACGAACGCCATCGACATCGCACGAGGTGCGTTGACGAACGGGATCGTGCCCATCGCGGCGACGGTGAGCAGCCAGCCCATGCGGATGAACATCCGGGTGCGCTCGACCTCCTCGTCGCGCATCGCATCCGCCGCCGTCGTGTAGAGGAGCGGCGAATCGGGATCTGGCACCGGTGTCGCCGGCGACAGGCCCGCGGCCACGCGCGCGAGCGGTGAGATCTCCGGCGGCCGATCGCTCGGTAGCTGAGCGGTTCGCTCGCCGGTGCCGAGGCTGTCGCTCATCCCTGCCGCACCACCGGAGCTTACGGCATGTCGTTGCCGGAGAAGTGCCAGCGCGCGCCCCCGGCGGTCCTGCGGATCGAGGGGGTTGCCGGCGCGATGAACTGGACGACGATGACGATCCGGCCCACCACGCGCGCGTCGTGATAGGTCGAGACGCTGCGCACAGGGCTGCCGAACTGCATGACATCGATCGGCGCACCGACCAGCGCATCGAGGTTCGCGCCGTCGAGGATCAGCTCGGCGCGCGACCGGGTCACCGCGCCTTCGGTGATTCGCACGTCGGCGCCGACCGGTAGGTCGAGATCGGCCATGCCCTCGCGGCCGGAGAACGCGAGGCTGCGGCTGCGCGGCGGCGCGGTCGGCTCCGCGATGGCGACGCGGGTGCGGACGGGCGCGGTCCGCGCTGCGACGGGCGCGGCGGCGACGACCACGGGCTTCGCGACGGCGATCCGCGCCCTTGCGGCGGCCTCGTCGGCGAGCTTGCGCTGCGCGTCCGCATTCGCGCGCGCTTCGCGCGCTGCGGTCTCGGCGGCGACGCGATCGGCCTCGGCGCGGCGCTTCGCAGCCTCGGTCACGGCGGTCTCGGCCGCGAGCTTCTGCGTCTTCGAGGTCGCTTCCTGCGCCAGCCTGTTCTGACGATCGGC
>JBBRBG010000423.1:0-1632 GCA_038206055.1 Haliangiales bacterium | reverse complement strand
TCCGCTGCGAACGGAACCGGGGGAGCCGGAGGCGCGTTCGGCGCTGGCGGAGCGGGCGGTCATGTCAGCGCCGGGACGGGTGAGCCCAGCGGCGGACCTGGAGGAGAAGGCAGCTCTGGCAAGACCGGAAGCGGCGGCTCGACGACCACAGGCACGAGCCAAGGTGGCGCGGGAGGCGGACCAAGCTGCACGGCACCCTTGTCGACGTGCCCTAATGGATGTGCCGATCTCGCGTCCGATCCTCAGAACTGCGGTGAGTGTGGGCACGTCTGCACGACGGCCAACTGCACGGCCGGAATCTGCGATGGCGCGGTAGCCGGGCATGTCGTGGTCCTCGGTATCGACTACGAACAAATTGCCTCGGGAACGGTCCCTGCGAGGCTCCTCGGCAATTCGGTCTTTCTCAGCACCCATACGCCATTGCGCGTCATGGATTTTCGCGTCGCCTCCGATCCTGCTAGCCCAGCACACGTCCAATCGTTGCTCTCCTCGGAAGCTTCGTTTCGCGGACGTCCGATAGCGATCAATCAGGTTTCGGATCCCGTCGTTGCGGCACAGGCGCTCACACTCATCCAGACCGACGTATTCGTCGTGCATGCTCCGGCGAATGCCCCCATCGGAGACGTGAGCAGCATGGCCTCGCAATGGGCTGGCCCGCTCGTCGCGTTCGAGAAGAACGGCGGAGTCGTCGTCGCGCTCGTGGGCGCCACCACGCCGACGATCGTCAGTACGCTCTTGACCCAGTCGGCGCTCTTCCCCGACCTGACCTCGGGCGGACAATCGACCGGCTCGTTCTCGGTGATGCTTTTCCTCGACTCGATTGCGACCGGCATTCCATCGATCTTCAGTGCGCCGGGAGCGGGAACGGCGCTGTCGTTCAGCGGCGCCGTATCGCAGACGGTCTCGATTCCCGTCGTGGACCAGTCCAATGCCCCGATCGCATTGCATCGCGTGATCCTGCCGAATTGAGCGTCGAGAAGCCTCCACCATCGTGAGATGGCGAGGAGTGATTGGCCGGAGAAGCGCTCTTCGCGCGCTGCCTCATCCTCTCGTGGACTCTTCGGCAGTGTTCGTTCGCTATGACGATGCGCAGAGGTTTCGTTCGCTATGACAAAGCAAAAACGGGAGAGTCGCGTCAGCGGCCCTCCCGTAGGTAGTCGTCGATTGGGGTCGATTGAGTCTGGTTCAGGGTGCCTTCTCCACGAGCGGAGGAGGAACGAGGCTGCGACACGCAACCTTGAGGCGTTTGACCGCGTCTCCGACCAGCTGCGAAATGCGCGCCTCGGTGACGCCCATCATCCCGCCGATTTGACGGAGCGTGAGGCCTTCGCCGAAATGAAGCTCGAGCACCTGCTTCAGGCGTGGCGGCAGAATCTGGAGGGCGCCACGCAGACGCTCGAGCGACTCGGTCTTGCTCAATCGCTCCTCAGGTCCGATCGCATCACGATCAGCCGTCTCCGCCTCGTCGAACGTGGTCACCTGGCTCGCATGCGCGACGCGAACGGCGGCGCTGTAGGCCTCTTGCGTGAGGTTCAAGTGCTCGGCGATCTCGATGTGCGTCGGCCAGCGACCGAGCGAGCTCTCCAGCGTGCGTCCGGCCTGGGAAATCTGGCGTTCGCGCTGACGCATGCG
>JBBRBG010000422.1:0-1739 GCA_038206055.1 Haliangiales bacterium | reverse complement strand
ATGCAATACCTCTGCTTGATCTACGACAACGAGGCGCAGTGGAAGGCGATGCCCGAGGCGGAAGGAAAGCAGTTCTCCGCCGACTACCAGACGTTCACGAAGGCGATCGTGACGTCGGGCCACTTCAAGGCCGGCGAGGCGCTGCAGCCGACGGCGACCGCGACCACGGTGCGCGTGCGCAACGGCAAGACCACGACGACCGATGGACCGTTCGCCGAGACCCGCGAGCAGCTCGGCGGGTTCTACCTGATCGAGGCGAAGGATCTCGACGAGGCGACCGCGATCGCCGCCCGGATCCCGAGCGCGAAGAGCGGCTCGATCGAGGTCCGCCCGATCATGAAAACGAACATGTAATCGGCGTAGGCTCGGCGCGATGTCGAGTCCGCGCGAGGCGATCGAGGCGGTGTTCCGCGCCGAGCGTGCGCGCGTGCTCGCGACCACGATCCGCGTGACGAACGGCGACTTCGACCTCGCCGAGGAGGTTGTTCAAGATTCATTCACCGCGGCGCTCGAGGGCTGGCAGATCGACGGCATCCCCGCGGAGCCGCGCGGGTGGCTCGTGCTCGTGGCGCGCAACAAGGCGATCGATACGATCCGGCGGCGCATCAAGCTCCGCGAAATCGTCGCCGCCGAGGATCCGAGCGAGCGCGCCGTGACCAGCGATCTTGTCGCGGTGACCGACGATCGGCTGCGGCTGATCTTCACCTGCTGCCACCCGGCGCTCGCACCCGAGGCGCAGATCGCGCTGACCCTGCGCACGCTCGGCGGGCTCACCACCGACGAGATCGCGCGCGCGTTCCTCGCATCGCCGGCGACCATGGCGCAGCGGCTCGTGCGCGCGAAGACGAAGATCCGCGACGCGAAGATCCCCTACGAGGTGCCCGAGGCATCGCAGCTCCCCGAGCGCACCGATGCGGTGATGGCCGTGATCTACCTCGTGTTCAACGAGGGCTACGCCGCGACCGCGGGCGATGCGTGGGTCCGCCGCGACCTGTGTCAGGAGGCGATCCGGCTCGGGCGTCTGCTCGTCGAGCTCGCGGCAGACCTCGCGCCCGTCGCCGAGGCACGCGGGCTGCTCGCGCTGATGCTGCTCCACGATTCGCGCCGCGATGCGCGCACCGATGCCGCGGGCGACCTCGTCCTCCTCGAGGATCAGGATCGCGCGCGCTGGGACCGCGTGCAGATCGAGGAGGCGCTCGCGCTGGTTCCTGCCGCGCTGCGCGGTGGAGCAGGGCGTTACGCGCTGCAGGCCGCGATCGCCGCGCTCCACGCCTCGGCGCCCCGCGCGGGCGAGACCGACTGGCCGCAGATCGCCGCGCTGTTCGCGGAGCTCGAGCGCCAGCATCCGACGCCCGTCGTGGCGCTCAACCACGCCGTCGCGATCGCCATGGCGCATGGTCCGGCGGCGGGCCTGCCGCGGATCGATGCACTCGAGACCGAGCTCGCCGAGTACCACCTGTGGCACGCCGCGCGTGCCGATCTCCTGCGCCGGCTCGGCAAGACACGCGAGGCCGCGTCGGCGTACCGCGCGGCCCTCGTGCACGTGGGCTCGGAGCCGGAGCGCCGGTTCCTCGAGCGCCGCCTCGCCGAGCTGACGAGCTAGGGCGCCCCGGCCGGACGGACGGCGACGAATCCACGCGACCGTGCTTCCAGAAAGATGAGCCCCGAAGTTCTCGAAGGCCCTAAGGAGAGGCTTTCTCCTGCTGGAGAAGACTCTGCTTCGGGACCTTCGGGGCCTT
>JBBRBG010000421.1:0-1743 GCA_038206055.1 Haliangiales bacterium | reverse complement strand
GCGAGCTCGCCGGCGAGCGCACTGCGCACCCAGCTCGTCACACCGTCGCACGCGACGATCACATCGGCGGTGACCTCGGACAGCGACTTGATCTCGTGATCGAACTCGACGCGCACGCCGAGGCCCGCGGCGCGCCGCTGCAGGATCTCGAGCAGCTGCTTGCGCTGGAGGCCGCAGAACCCGTGGCCCGTCGATCGCAGGACCTCGCCTCCGGCGTGGACCTCGATGTCGTCCCATCGCGCGAACTTCGCGGTGATCTCCGCATGCGTCTCGGGATCCGCTGCAGCGAGGTGACCGAGGGTCGCATCGGAGAACACGACACCGAATCCGAACGTCTCGGCGGGCCGGTTGCGCTCGTAGACCACCACCTCGTGCTGGGGCGCGACGCGCTTGACCAGGATTCCGAGGTAGAGCCCGGCAGGGCCGCCGCCGATACAGGCGATCTTCACACCGCGAACCTATCATCGTGGTACAGCCGTGCGGTGGTGGAGGAGACCGCGTGTCCGCTGTGCAGCTTGCCGCGCCCCCGTGGTGTGAAGCGCTGCGCCTGTAACTACACGTTCGAGTACGAGGCGCCGCCGCGGCAGAGCTTCGGGCGGCTGCCGAGCAACAGCGCACGCATCGACGTGATCGTGCTGATCGTCGCGGTCGGTGCCGGGATCATCGCGGCACTCCTCGCGACGGGGATCGATCGCCGCACGGTGCCGGAGGGCGCTGTCGTGTGGATCATGATCGCGATCGGCGTGTTCGCGGTGGCGGGGGGAGCCTTCGGCTGGCGCTGGTTTCTCGCGAGCTCGCGGGCGCGCTGGCCTCGCCTGCTGTTCGGCACCGACGGTGCGCGCGTCTTCTATGGTGTGCTGGGCGGGGTCCTGGCCGGCGGTGGGATCGCGCTGGTGCTCGCCTGACCAGCTGCTAGTGTGGAAGCGATGCGGTGGGCAGCTCTGGTGATCGTCCTCGCTGCCGCGAGCCGCGCCGATGGGCGCGTGGTCATGCGGCCCCGCGATCCGCCGGTCGTCCAGGCATGCCGCACGCGGCCGAGCTGGACCGAGGTCGAGCGCTGCCTCGACAAGCTCGGAACCTTCACGCTCGAGCGGTCGCTCGACCGCGCGCGCCTCGTGCACGTGTGGATCGACAGTCCAGACGGCGAGCCAAAGCAGGACGCCGGCGTGTACGTGTTCATCCAGCAGAAGGACTCGACCTGGCGGGTCGGCGGGATGTTCGCGGAGGGGATGAACGACACGGTGATCTCGTTCGCGGCGGTGACCATCGAACGCCACGTCGGCTACCGGCTCGATGTCGGAACTCTCGAGCGCACACCCTTCACCCTCGATGGTGCTCCACCGATCCAGGTCGTGATCCGCAGGCTGACGTCGCTCTACTGCTACGGCAACAACCACCACTGCGTCCAGGTGATGACCGGCTGCGAGATGATGTCGCGCGGCAAGACGTTGCTCGCGTTCCACGGGAGCGCGCGCATCGAGCGCGGAGACATCGTCGTCGATGGTGATACGTCGCGCGCGGGCTCGGTGTGCGCGAGCACGCCGCGCTTCTCGCTCGGCTGGGCCGAAGGGGATAACTAGCGCGCCCCGGCTGGGACGGACGGCGACGAATCCACGCGACCGTGCTTCCAGAAAGATGGGCCCCGAAGTTCTCGAAGACCCCAAGGAGAGGCTTTCTCCTGCAGGAGAAGACTCTGCTTCGGGACCTTCGAGGCCTTCGGGGCTCACCTGAACCAGCGGACTT
>JBBRBG010000420.1:0-1765 GCA_038206055.1 Haliangiales bacterium | reverse complement strand
CGTGAAGAATGTGATCACGACGTCGTCGAGCGAGATCGTGAACGCGAGCATCGCCCCCGCCGCGATGCCCGGCGCGGCGAGCGGGAGGACGACGCGCAGGAAGGCTTGCAGGGGAGTTGCGCCGAGATCGGCCGCGGCTTCCAGGAGTCGGTTGTCGAACGAGGCCAGACGTGCGTTCACGACGACCACCACGAACGCGATGCAGAAGGTGGTGTGGGCCAGGATGACCGTGGTGAGTCCGAGCTTCATGTGCGCGACCTGCACGTAGAACGCGAGGAGCGAGACACCCATCACGACCTCGGGCATCACCAACGAGACGAAGATGAGCGTTGTGTAGCCGGACCGGCCCCGGAAGCGGAATCGGCTCAGCGCGAACGAGGCGAGGGTTCCGATGACAGTCGCGAGGAACGTCGCCGAAACCGCGACCTTCAGCGTGGTGCGAAAGGCCCGCAACGCATCGTGATTGTGGACGAGGTCGTTGTACCAATGCGTCGTGAAGCCCGTGAAGTCGGTCGCGCTGCGAGCCTTGTTGAAGCTGAACACGACGAGCACGACGATCGGGAGGAACAAGAACGCGAAGACGAGCACCGCGTGCAACTTCAGATAGCGGGGGCGCAACGCGCTCTTCGTGGTCACAGCGCCTCGTCTCCGACCCGGCGCAGGTACACGAACACGCCCAGGAGGATGAAGACCATCAACAACACCGACATCGCTGAACCGAGCGGCCAGTTCTGACTCCCGCCGAATTGATCGGCGATCGTGCTGCCGATCATCTGGGTGCGGACGCCGCCGAGCAGTGCCGGCGTGACGAAGTCGCCGACCGCAGGGATGAAGACGAGCAGGACGCCTGCGACCAGGCCCGGCGAGACGGTCGGGAGAATCACGCGGAAGAACGTCGAGACCTTGCCGTGCCCGAGGTCGTAGCTGGCTTCGACGAGCGAGAAGTCCATGCGTTCGATCGCCGCGTACAGCGGCAGGATCATGAACGGCAGGAATCCGTAGGTCAGCCCGATGAGCACGGCGGAACTGTGATTGATGAACACGTGATCGCGACCCAGGCCGATGTCGCCGAGCAACCGGTTGAGGAGCCCGTTGTCCTGGAGGATCGCCTGCCACGCGTAGATGCGGATGAGATAGCTCGTGAGGAACGGGATGACGACAAGGACGAGATAGACATTGCGCAGCCGCCCGCCGAAGCGGGCAATCCAATACGCCAGAGGAAAGCCGAGCAGCACACAGATGACCGTCGAGGCCGCGGCGTATTCGATCGAGCGGACGAAGATCGGGAGCCGGTCCGGGTTGAGCGCGTCCTTGTAGTTGCGGTACCGAAGGTGGCTCCATGTGAAGTGCACGGGGTCGATTACGCCCCGCGTGCCCAGGCTGTACTGGATGATGATCAGCAACGGGATCACCAACAAGAAGATGAACCAAACGCTGGCGGGCAACAGCAGCAGGTTGCCCTTCACCCAGTCGGGCAAGGTACGTCGCCCGCGCGGCGGGTCGGGCTGCGGCGGGTAGGGCGGAGCGGCCGGCAACGGAGGTTCCGGCGGGGCGACGACGCTCAAGCCGTCTTGACCTTGTCCCAGCGGTCGGAGTACTCGAGCTCGGCCTCACCGAGGTCCTTTTGGAAGGGGAGCTTGGCGAGCACGTCGGCGGGCGGGTAGATGAGCGGGTTGTCGAGGATGTCCTTGTTGATGAACGGTTCGGCCGCCTTGTTCGGGCTGCCGTAGTTCACGAAGTTCGTGAGCGCGGCGCCGACCTTGGG
>JBBRBG010000419.1:0-1874 GCA_038206055.1 Haliangiales bacterium | reverse complement strand
CAGGATGATGATCGGCACGGTCTCGTCACGCTGGCGAAGCGTCTCGCACACGCGATAGCCATTGTCGTCGGGGAGCATGAGGTCGAGCAGCACGCAGTCGGGCGCCCAGTCCATCGCGGCGGCGAGCCCCTCCGCGCCGGTCCCACGCGCCTCGACATCGAAGCCCTCGAACTGCAGCGCATCGCGCAGGCCGCGCACGATATCCGGCTCGTCCTCGATCACGAGGATCCGCTTGCGGGCCTCCTCGTCGTCGGTCTCGCCGGCGGTCTGGGTCACCGGTCGTTCTTACCAGAGATCGGCAGGGAGATGCGGAAGGTGGATCCCTTGCCCGGCTCGCTGATCACGGTCGCCTCCCCGTGGTGGGCGCGCGTGATGTGCTGGACGAGCGCGAGGCCGATTCCGGAGCCGCGGATCGGCTTCAGACGCACGCTCTTTGCCCGGTAGAACCGCTCGAAGATCCGCTCGTGCTCTTCGGGATCGATGCCCGGCCCCCAGTCGCGGACCGCGAGCACCACGCGGTCGCCCTCGCGCTTCAGCGACACCTCGATCTTCTTGCCGTCGGGCGCGTACTTGATCGCGTTGTCGATCAGGTTGAGCACCGCGAGCGTGAACGCATTCGCATCGAGCTGGACCGGCGGCAGATCGGGCTCGATGTCCTCGGAGAGCTGCATGTTCGCGGTCTGCACGCGTCGCCCCGACAGCTCGATCGCGCGGGCCACGACATCGCCGAGATCCGACTCGGCGAACTCGTAGACGCCCATGCCGCGCTCCATCTTCGCGAAGTCGAGGACGTTGTCGATCAGGCGCCCGAGCCGCACGCTCTCGCGCCAGATGATCTCCGCGTACTCGGTCGACTGCTCCGGCGACTTGGTCCTGCCCTCGGCGAGCATCTCGCCGAACATCGAGATGATCGAGAGTGGCGTCTTCAGCTCGTGCGACACGTTCGAGATGAACTCGCTCTTCAGCTCGTTGAGCCGGCGCTCGCGGCGGATCGCGAAGCCGAGGAACGCGAGGCCCGCGAGGATCACGGTCATCGCGCCGCCGATCAGGATCGAGTCGACGAGCTTCTTGCGCTGGGCCACCTTGTCGTCGCCGACCTCCGCCTGCGTGATGAGCAGCTTCCAGCCATCGACGGTGAGCTGGAAGCTCCGACGGACCACGCGCTCGCCCTCGCCGTCGAACGGCACGCCGTAGACGAGCTGGCCGAGCTCGTCGACCACCTGGTAGAGGCGTTTGCTTCCCGCTCCCGCGCCCTGGAAGAACTGCGGGAACAGGCCGTAGATGAGGTGCGCCGGGTCGTCCTCGATCACGACGTAGAACGTCTTGTCGGCGGTCTGCCGCCGCATGAACGAGAACAGGTACCAGCGGCCCGGCGGCTGCCCCGGCTTGCTCGCCTCGCGAAGGAACAGGTGGCGCCGCTCGCCGAGCGGCTGCTTCTGGAGTTGCAGCTCCGGGAGGATCCTTGTCATGAAGTAGTCGGTGAAGCCTGGAACCTCCCTCTCCTTGGGGCGCGTCGAGACATTGCCGCCCGGCACGATCTTGAGCTGATCGTCGAGCACGATCACGCGGGCCACCGCGGCACCGGTGGGCAGGAGCAGATCCGCGAGGTTCGAGATCGGATCGATCTCGACGGCGCGCAACAGCTTGGTGTCGGCGTCATCGATCACCGTCTCGATGTTCTGGAGCTTCTCTTCCGCCAGGTCGGCCATCAGCGCGCGCTCCCGTTCGCGAGGGGCCTCGGAGGTGTAGCTGTAGCCGTAATAGGCCAACGCGACCGCCGCGGCCAACACCGCGAAGATCAAGGCATTAAGAAGAAGGACGCGCCGCATCGCTCAGGAATGTTGAGGGTGAGATAACACTAGTAAGTCCGTCAG
>JBBRBG010000418.1:0-1957 GCA_038206055.1 Haliangiales bacterium | reverse complement strand
TGACTCCGACCTTCGGCTCCGACCTTCGACTCCGACCTTCGGCTCCGACCTTCGACTCCGACACCGGGGGATGACGCGGGTCGCCGCGTTCGCCACGACGCGGATGACGGTGGTCGCCTCGCCGCGGCAGTCGGCGGATCTCGTGGCCTCGCGCCAGCCGGCGATCGTGATCGCCTCGAGCGGGATGGCGACCGGCGGCCGCGTGCTGCGCCACCTCGCGGCGACGATCTCGAACCCGAAACACACCGTGATGTTTGTCGGCTACCAGGCGGCGGGCACGCGCGGGCGGCTGCTGGTGGACGGCGCGAGCGAGATCAAGCTGCTTGGCCGCATCTATCCGGTCGCGGCGCGCGTCGAGCGGATCGATTCGATGTCCGCCCACGCCGACTACCGCGAAACGATGCGGTGGCTGTCGGGCTTCACGAAGCCGCCGCGCATGACCTATCTGGTGCACGGCGATCCGATCGCGCTCGCCGCCCTCGCGTCGCGCATCACCGCGGAGAAGCGGTGGCCGGTGCACATTGCCGTATACCAGGAGCGCGCCGACCTTCAGGGCTAATGTAAGGTATCTAATAAATGGACGAGACCCGGATGTATCTGCTCGAGCGCGTCGGCGAGGCCGCGGTGGTGCAGGTCTACGCCGACGGCTTCCGCGATCTGCCGCTGCGCGAGAAGACGCTGGTGTGGCACCTGTCGCAAGCCGCGATCGCCGGACGCGACATCTTCTACGACCAGCGCTACGCACACAACCTCGAGATGCGCGACGTGCTCGAGGCGATCGTCACGCACGCCGCCGGCGCCGAGCGCGCGACACTGGTCCACATCGAGCGCTACACCAAACTGTTCTGGCTCAATACCGGCCCCTACAACAACCTTACCTCGCGCAAGTTCGTGCTCGAGTGCACGCCCGCCGCGTTCGCGGCCGCGGCGCGCGCCGCGCAGCGCGCCGGCGCGGCGTTCCCGCTGCGGCATGGCGAAACGCTCGACGCGCTGCTCGCGCGGCTCGCGCCGATGTTCTTCGACTCCGAGATCGATCCCATCGTCACCAGCAAGACCCCCCGCCCCGGCAAGGACATCGTCACCGCCAGCGCCAACAACCTCTACGTCGGCCTGACCATGACGGACCTCGACGGGTTCGAGGAGAAGCACCCGCTCAACTCGCGCCTCGTCAAGCGCGGCGGCGAGATCGTCGAAGAGGTCTACCGCGTCGGCGGGAGCTACGGCACGCAGATCGCGGCGATCGTCGCGCACCTCGAGGCGGCGATCCCGTTTGCGACCGAACCGATGGCGCGTGCGCTGCACGCGCTGATCACGTTCTACCGCACCGGCGCGGACGCCGACCGCGAGGCCTACGACATCGCCTGGGTGCAGGACAAGGCGTCGCCCGTGGACACCATCAACGGCTTCGTCGAGGTCTACCTCGACGCGCGCAGCACCAAGGGCGCGTGGGAGGCGCTGGTGTTCTACGTCAACGCCGAGAAGACCTCGCAGATCAGGACCATCGCCGAACAGGCGCAGTGGTTCGAGGATCACATGCCGTGGGACCCGCAGTGGCGCAAGGACGGGGTGCACGGCGTCACCGCCAGCGCGATCGACGTCGTGATCGAGACGGGGGAGTCGGGCCCGATCACGCCGGTCGGCATCAACCTGCCCAACGATCAGGCGATCCGCGAGAAGTACGGCAGCAAGTCGGTCTCGCTCTCGAACGTCAACGAGGCCTACGACAAGTCGACGCTGCCCGAGTTCCGCCACGAGTTTTGCTGGACGCCTGAGGAAGCCGGGCGTTCGAAGCACTGGAACGCGTTCGCCGGCGAGCTGACCACCAACATGCACGAGGTGATCGGGCACGGCTCGGGCAAGGTCGCCGAGCGGCTCAACGGCAGCCCGCAGTCGGCGCTCAAGGAGCAGTTCTCGGCGATCGAGGAATCGCGCGCCGATCTGGTGGCGCTCTACTTCC
>JBBRBG010000417.1:0-2180 GCA_038206055.1 Haliangiales bacterium | reverse complement strand
CGAGGTCGAGCTCGACGGCCGCCACCTCCACAAGATCCGCGGTGACAAGGTCCATCCCGCCTCGCAGGGCTACGCGTGCGAGAAAGCGCAACGGCTCGACTACTACCAGAACGCGAACGGGCGGCTGACCTCGCCGCTGCGGCGGCGCGCCGATGGCACGTTCGAGGAGATCAGCTGGGACACCGCGATCAAGGAGATCGCCGAGCGGTTCCTCGCGGTGCGCGACACCCACGGCGGCGACACGATCTTCTATTACGGCGGCGGCGGGCAGGGAAACCACCTCGGCGGCGCGTACTCGCGCGCGACGCGGGCCGCGCTCGGCTCGATCTACGCGTCGAATGCGCTCGCGCAGGAGAAGACCGGCGAGTTCTGGGTCGACGGCCAGCTCTACGGCAAGCCGCGGTGCCACACCAGCGGCGACTTCGAGCACGCCGAGGTCGCGGTGTTCATCGGCAAGAACCCGTGGCAGTCGCACGGCTTCCCGCGCGCGCGCGTGGTGCTCAAGGAGCTCGCCGCCGATCCGGCGCGCGCGCTGATCGTGATCGATCCGCGGCGCACCGAGACCGCCGCGATGGCCGATCATCACCTGCAGGTGCGGCCCGGCGGCGATCCGTTCGTGCTCGCTGCGCTGCTCGCGGTGCTCGTGCAGGAGGATCTCGTCGCGCACGATTTCATCCGCGAGCGAACGAATGGCTTCGAGACCGTGCGCGACGCGCTCGCCGGGATCTCGGTCGCTGACTACGCGGCGCGCGCCGGGGTACCGGAGGCGCAGGTCCGCGAGGTCGCGCGGCGGATCGCGGGCGCGTCGTCGGTCGCGACCTACGAGGACCTCGGCATCCAGCAAGCGCGCCACAGCACGCTCAACTCGTACCTCGAGAAGCTGATCTATCTGCTGACCGGAAACTTCGCGAAGCGCGGCGGGATGAACATCCACAGCCACCTCGCCGCGCTCGTCGGCAACAGCAGCCGCGAGTACACCACGCCCGTCGGCGGGCACCGGATCATCGGCGGCATGGTGCCGTGCAACGTGATCGCCGAGGAGATCCTGAACGATCACCCGAAGCGGTTCCGCGCGATGATCGTCGAGAGTGCGAATCCAGCGCACTCGCTCGCCGAGAGCACGAAGATGCGCGAGGCGTTCGCCGCTCTCGAGTGCACGGTCGTGATCGACGTGGCCATGACCGAGACCGCGCGTCTCGCGCACTACGTCCTTCCGGCGGCGTCGCAGTTCGAGAAGTGGGAGGCCACGTTCTTCAACCTCGAGTTCCCCGCGAACGTGTTCCAGCTGCGCGCACCGCTGATGGCGCCCCTGCCCGGCACGCTCGGCGAGCCCGAGATCCATCGCCGCCTCGTGCGCGCGCTCGGTGCGCTGCGCGACGAGGAGTTGACCGAGCTGCACGCCGCGGCGGCACAGGGCCGTGCAGCTCTCGCACCGGCGTTCTTCGCGGCCAGTGCGCGCAATCCAGATCTCCAGAAGCTCGCGCCGGTGGTGCTGCTCGAGGTACTCGGGCCCACGCTGCCCGAGGGTGCGGCGGCCACCGCGGCGCTGTGGGGCGCAGCGCATCTGTGCGCGATGGCGTTTCAGGCCTCGGTCAAGCGCGCCGGCTTCACGGGTTCGGGACCGGCGCTCGGTGAGGAGCTGTTCGAGGCGATGCTGACGCAGCGCTCGGGCATCACGTTCACGGTCGACGAGTACGAGGAGACCTGGAAGCGCGTCGAGACCAAGGACAAGCGCGTCAGGCTCGCGCAGCCCGAGCTGCTCGGCGAGCTCTCGTCACTGGCGGCGGAGGTCGATGCGCCGCGCGACCCGCTGTTCCCGTTCGTGCTCAGCGCGGGCGAGCGTCGCTCGAACACGGCGAACACGATCTTCCGCGATCCGAGCTGGCGCAAGAAGGACGCCGACGGCGCACTCCGGCTATCGCCGATCGATGCGGCGCGTCTCGGCATCACCGACGGTGGCCGCGCACGCGTGACCACGAAGGCGGGCTCGGTGGTCGCCGTCGTCGAGCTCACCGATACGCTGCAGACCGGCCACGCGAGCCTCCCGAACGGTCTCGGCGTCGACTATGCGGGCCAGGTCCACGGTATCGCGCCGAACGAGCTGACCTCGGCTGTGGACCGCGACTGGATCGCGGGCACACCGTGGCACAAGCACGTGCCGGCGCGGATCGAAGCGGTCT
>JBBRBG010000416.1:0-2382 GCA_038206055.1 Haliangiales bacterium | reverse complement strand
GCTCTGGGCCAAGTTGTCACCCACGGCCCCGAACATCCCGGAGGTTGCGCTGGCGTGCGAGCGAGCCGGGATGGACGCCGTAACGCTAACCAACACCTTCCCGGCGATGAAGATCGACATCGAAACCCGCCGGCCTGTCCTGCCGAAGGGTGGCGGGATGTCTGGCGCCGCCCTGAAACCGATTGTGCTTCCAATCGTCGCGTCCGTTCGCGAAGCGTGTCCGTCGCTGCCGATCGTCGCGGCTGGAGGAGTTCTGAGTGTGTCCGACGCGTTCGACTACTTCGACGTGGGAGCCACGGCGGTCCAGGTAGGTACGGCGAATTTCTATAACCCGCGCGCCACGCACCAAATCGCGTCAGGCGTCGTAAAGGAGATCTTGTCGGGTCGCGGACCAACATCAGCGCAAGGGGCCGTTCGGACTGGCTGATCCTCTCAGCGACTAGTCGACCCAAAGCCGGTGGACTCTTCGACCTGACTCCTCTGCCCTACTCAGTTGACTTCGAGCGTGAAGGACGCGTCGGTTGTCCAACACGACAACGTCACCCACTCGAAGCCGAACCGCGAACTGGGCTCCGTCTGTGTGCAGCGACCTCGCAAGCCGCTGCAACGCGCCGAGGTGTGTGCGATCGAGTAGGTCGATGTTGGACTTCAGCTCGAGGTGGTTCTCGATCTCGTGCAGATTCAGGCGGATCCTCGGATCGCCCTCATCGACGTCCGACAGAATGGCGGTTCGGCCTATAACTGTCGGATACACGGACTCGCCCAAAGCGATGCAAATCGCGGGTGCTAGACGTGCGACGAGCAACCTCACGTGGAGGAAATAGCTCACGACTGATTCGCCTGATGACTCAATCTGTAAGAGGACCAACCGCGGCGGGCGCTCCGCGTTGTAGGCATCTGTGTGAAACCGGATCGGTTCAAACGTGCTCGAGAGAATGAGCACCCCACGGGAATCATGCTGGCCATGCTCAGAAGGCGCCACGACATGAAGATCGCCGGCGTTGTCTCCTTCGCTATCAAGGTCGAGAACCGACCGGCGTGCCGGTCCGAGTCGATCCGCCAGAGTCCTCAGACGTTCAGATGTTGGCTCACCGTCGGTATCGCGCAACAGTACGAGACCGTGCCCTTGGACTGCAGCACTCCCACCTCGCACCCAGGCTTCCTCCAGCGTTCCGCCTATGACCGCCGGCGGCTCCAGCGGGAGGGGTGCACTGTCGGTCACGATCACGATCCTTCCGGGACTGCGCCACGTCAACGGACTGACACCAGCCCGCTTCGCCCGCATCATGTGCGAACATCCTCCCATGCGCGATTGGCCTGCCGAGACACTCGCCGTGACGGTGGAGGGGATTGATGCTTCGGGAAAGACGACGCTCGTCGGTGGGCTCTGTGAAGACCTTCGAAGGCGCCGACCCGCTGGGCGAGTCTTGCTCACAGCGGAGCTGCCGAATCCGATTCTGGACGCCACCAAGTCGACACTCTCGTCCCTCGGACCCGAAGCTCGTGCGTACGCATTTGCTGCGGCGAGGCACGCTGTCATCGATCAGGTTTCCGCCCTTCGGCCCGAAATCTGCATCTGGGATCGCTACATCGATACCGCTATCGTCTCCCGTCTCGTCGACCGAGATCTCGGCGGCGGCAAGGAGCTGCTTGAGATCGGCGAGGAGGTGAACCGTCATCTCCCGCTGCCGCACCTGACCTTCCTGCTACGAATCCCTAGCAACCTTCTCGCAGGGCGCCTTGCAGCGAGTGAACGACCGTATCGACCGTACGACGAACGCGCCTTGCTGCGCTTCCAGGATGAGCTGCTTCGCCGCGCAGCAGACGAGCCTGTGCGGTTCCACGTGCTCGACGCATCGATCGCGCCCGACGAACTGCTCTCGGAGTCAGTCGCGGTGGTCATTGACCGCCTCAAGGATCGTGGTGGCTGACCTGCGCGTGTGCTGGCGCCGGTGCCCGACGGCATTGATGGGCTCGCTCGGCTGCGCTGGTAGATGATCGCCGCTACCGGGCCCACAGATCCGCCGCTCGGACGAACGCACGTCGCTTGGGGCGGGGCGGCGTTCGTCATCCTTCGCCCTCAGTCACGGCGCGTCACTACGGTTGGGGTATGGCGGCGGTGCGATTCCTCACCTGGAACATGAACAACTTCACACGTGGCCGTAAGGCCGACAAGGCTCGGCTGCTCGATGAGATTCCGTGGGACGTTGCCGCGCTCCAGGAGTGCGACCTGGCTTCGTTCGAACTCGTCTGCGGGTCGGCGCACGTGGACGCTGGCGTCCATGCCCTTCAGCTGGTGCCGTCGAGCGTCAAGGCCAACCACAACGGCTGCGCGCTGCTTGTTCGCGACGGAGCGATCGAGGATCCACGCACGTGGCCGTC
>JBBRBG010000415.1:0-2387 GCA_038206055.1 Haliangiales bacterium | reverse complement strand
GCAGGACCCGGCCGGTGGAGCTCAACCAGGTTCCGCACGTGGCGGACATCCCCGAGTAGTTCCGGCCCTTCCTCGCTACAACCATCCGGTTCGAGGGCGCCAACGTTGTGCCGACCTGGCTTCGCGATTCTCGCAGTCACCGTCGCAAATCATGAGATCGACGGTGCCGTACGCGCGACTTACCGTGACGAACCATGAGAACCACGCTCCACGTGACCGCAGCCATCTCACCCGTGCACGAACGGGACCTCCCAGGCGCTCACCACCGCCTGTTCGGTCATTTCCTCGAGGCACCCTGACGTGCCGAGCGACCTGGCAACCGATGGTCGCGTAGTGATCGTGCGCGATTCGGCGGGCCTCGGTTTGCCGTTCTCCAAGGGCCTGATGGCGACCAGCATCCTCGCCACGGGTGCGGAGACCGCCCAGGCCTACGCGATCGCCGCCGAGATCCAGCGCGAACTGGCTGGCCGTGGAGGTCCGGACATCGATGCTCGCGAACTGGCGACGCTCGCGGCACGAACGATCGAAGCCCGGGCTGGTGCCGACGTCGCCGCGCGCTATCAGATCTGGCGCCGCCTGCGCCGCGAAGGTCGGCCGCTATTGCTCGTGCTCGGGGGGGCGCCCGGCGTCGGCAAGTCGACGATCTCGACGCGACTGGCCGTGCGTTTCGGGATCACGCGGATCGTCACGACCGACACGATCCGCGAGGTGCTACGCACGGTGATCCCCTCGACCGTGCTGCCCGAGCTCCACGTCTCGACGTACGAGTCGGTTGGCGCCGGAGGCGATCCAGCCGAGGTGTACGTGCGCCAAGCTCGCGTGGTGGGCGGCGCGCTGGTGTCGGTAGTGCGCCGGCTCCTGACCGAGCGGCGAAGCGTGATCGTTGAGGGAGTACACTTGTTACCGGGCGAGCTGGTGAGGGAGCTCGGGGACCACCCGAGCCGTCCGGTGGTTGTCGAGCTCATGTTGATGCTCGAAGATGCCGCGGCGCACCGCGCACAGCTCGCCGCTCGCCGTGCGGGCGAGCCTCGGCGCGGCGGTCAGCGGTCGCTCGATCAGTTCGGTACGATCCGGGTGCTGCACGATCTGCTCGCCTCGCGGGCCCGGAGCGCCGCGGTCGTGGCTCTCGATCTCGGCGCGCCGCGCCGTCTTACCGAGCGTCTGCTCGAGCTGATTCAGGCGCGGGCCGCGCCCACCCCGTGAATGGACCTGCGATCGAGCTGCTTGTGCTCGACGGACAAGGCGTCGTGTTCAACGATCCACTCGTCGCGTTCTTCGACCAGCTCGCGGACGCGACCGGCCAAGACCGTGGCGCGGTTCTCGCGCGATGGCGGGACGATGTGCGCGAGAACGCTTGGCGTGGTGCCATCGACGATGCGGCGATGTGGAACGCCTTAGTCGGGAGCGATCGCCGTGACTGGGGCGCAGTCCTCGAAGCAGCCTACGCACCCGGTCCCGCGGCACCGCGGCTACAGGGTTGGGCGATCCACGTGCCGGTCTGGCTACTGACCAATCATCGGACCGCATGGATAGAACAGCGCCTCGAGCGCTTCGCGCTGCGTCGCTGGTTTAGCCGCGTCCTGGTGTCTGACGCGCTCGGTGCCCTCAAACCCGAGACCTCGGTGTTCGCACCCTTGATTGCGCACGTGCGACATCCAGCCGCGGTGCTGATGGTCGACGATCAGGAGAAGAATGTGACGGTCGCCGCGGCGCTCGGGTTATCGGCAGTCCTCGCCGATCCTGACGGACTCTGGATCGCAGAGGTTGATCGGCGTCTGTTCTCTCGCAGGCCGTGATCGCTCAGGCATTCGACGCCTCACCCGTGATCGAGCAGCGGAGCGATCGAACGCGTACGATCGAGATCCGAAGGTCGACCACGCAAACCGCCTACGTGATTCACTTCGCCGGCACGTAAGGCAGGGACGAGTGGTGAAGCACGATACGCAGGCTGCCGTCGTCGTGACGGAGGTAGCCGAAGCTCTTGTCAACCATCACCTTGTTGCCCTTGGCGTCCTCGAAGTAGACGTTGCCCATCGCGAGGGCCATGTCGCCGTGGACGACTACCCCCACGATCTTCGGCTCGCACTTGACCCAATGTTTCAGCGCGAATCCCGCGTCGTCGGGATAACTCGAATCTCCGCCGACAAAGTACGCCAGCGCGCCCTGCTTGGTGGTGCGGAAGGTCTGCGTGCCGAACGCCAGGGTTGGCTTGAACAGGACGGTGCCGGCGTCGTAGTCGTACGCCTTGGACAACACGGCGGTCGCAGTCGCCTTGGCGTCACCACCCGTTGCACCCAGATGGCCAATCTCGATCAGGGCCGCGCACCAGCTGCGCTGCGCCGCCTCGAGGTCGGCCTGGACAATCTGAGCGGTCGGCCGTGACGGGA
>JBBRBG010000414.1:0-2482 GCA_038206055.1 Haliangiales bacterium | reverse complement strand
GGCGAAGGGCGGCGGGTCGGCGAACAAGAGCCTGCTGTTCCAGGAGACGAAGGCGCTGCTCAACCCGAAGAGCCTCGCCGCGTTCCTCGATCAGAAGCTGCGCTCGCTCGGCACCGCAGCGTGCCCGCCGTATCACCTCGCCGTCGTGATCGGCGGCACCAGCGCCGAACAGACGCTGAAGGTCGCGAAGCTGGCGAGCGCGCACTACCTCGACGACCTGCCGACCAGCGGCAACAATCTCGGCCGTGCGTTCCGCGATGTCGAGTGGGAGCAGAAGGTCGTGGAGATCGCGCGCGCGAGCGGCATCGGTGCGCAGTTCGGCGGCAAGTACTTCTGCCACGACGCACGCGTGATCCGGCTACCGCGCCACGGTGCGAGCTGCCCGGTCGCGCTCGCCGTCTCGTGCTCGGCGGATCGTCAGGCGCTCGGCAAGATCACGAAGGACGGAGTGTTCCTCGAGCAACTCGAGATCGAGCCGTCGAAGTATCTGCCCGAGACCACGCACGACGACCTCTCCGGCGAGGTGGTGAAGATCGACCTGAAGATGCCGATGAACGAGATCCGCGCGCAGCTCTCGCGCTATCCGATCCGCACCCGGCTGTCGCTCTCGGGGCCCCTGATCGTCGCGCGCGATATCGCGCACGCGAAGCTCAAGGAGCGCCTCGATCGCGGCGAGGGTCTGCCGCAGTACATGAAGGACCATGCCGTGTACTACGCCGGTCCGGCGAAGACGCCCGCGGGCTATGCATCGGGCTCGTTCGGGCCGACCACGGCGGGGCGCATGGATAGCTACGTCGATCTGTTTCAGGAGCACGGCGGCTCCATGGTGATGCTCGCGAAGGGCAACCGTAGCCAGCAGGTCACCGACGCGTGCAAGAAGCACGGCGGCTTCTACCTCGGATCGATCGGCGGTCCCGCGGCCGTGCTCGCGAAGGACTGCATCAAGAAGGTCGCGGTCTACGAGATGGCGGAGCTCGGGATGGAAGCGGTGTGGAAGATCGATGTGGTCGACTTCCCGGCGTTCATCGTTGTCGACGACAAGGGCAACGACTTCTTCGCGGGCATCCAGGGCGCCGGCCCGGCGAAGACCCTGCTGAAGACCAGGTGATCGAGGCCCATGCAGTACGTCGGCATCGACTTCGGCACGACCAACACGGCGGTGGCGATCGCGGACGAGCATGGCGCCGTCCAGCTCGTGTCGCTCGACGGCGCGCCGCACTGGCGCACGGTGCTCTACTTCGAGCCGGGCGGTAAGCTGTCGGCGGGCGCGCCGGCGATCGCGCGCTACCTCGAGACGGATCGCGATGGCCGGCTCGTGCAGTCGATCAAGAGCCACCTCGCATCGAGCTCGTTCACGAAGACCACGATCTACGGGCGGCGGTGGGCGCTCGAGGACATGATCGCGGCGTACCTCCGGCAGATCCGCGCGGCCTCGTCGATCGAGCTCGGATCTCGCGCGGTGGTGGGGAGACCCGTTCGCTACTGGGGCGCCGACACGGCGGAGGACGACGATCGCGCGGTGGCGCGGATGCGAACGGCGCTCGCGACCGCCGGGTTCACCGAGGTGGTGTTCGAGATGGAGCCGGTCGGCGCGGCCGCGCGGTATGCGGACAGGCTCGATCACGACGAGCTGATCGTCGTCGCCGACTTCGGCGGTGGCACGACAGACTTCTCGGTGATCCGCGTCGGGCCAACGGCGGGTGGGAAGGTGCTCGCGAACGGCGGCATCGGCGTCTCGGGCGATGCATTTGACGCACGCGTGATCGATGCGATCGTTGCGCCGGCGCTCGGGCGAGGGACGAAGTACGTGGTCGACGAGTTCGGTGCCGAGGCGCCGGTGCCCGCGTGGCTCTACGGCCACCTGCGGCGCTGGCACTACCTGTCGTTCCTCAAGGAGGAATCGACGCTGCGCCTGCTCGAGCGGGTGACCCAGGGCGCGCGCGACAAGGTCAAGGTCGAGCGGCTGACCCGGCTCGTCGACGACGATCTCGGGATGCTGCTCCATCGCTCGGTCGAGGGTGCGAAGGTCCGGCTGTCGGACGCGCCCGCGGATCGCGTGGCGCTCGAGCAGATCGAGCTCGATCTCCCGGTGACCCGGGCGAGCTTCGATGGCTGGATCAGCGATGACCTCGACGCGATCGGCAAGGTGCTCGACAACGTGCTCGAGCGCGCCGGCGTCACCGGCAAGGACGTGGATCGCGTGTTCGCCACCGGTGGTAGCTCGCTCGTCCCGGCGGTGCGCGAGCGGCTCGCGGCGCGGTTCGGTGTCGCGAAGCTGGAGGGTGGCGAGGAGCTGACCAGCGTGGCGTGGGGCCTCGCGGCGCGCGCGCGCCAGGTGTTCGGCTAGGAGCGCGTAGGTCATAGACCTGCGCGCTCGGCAATCCGCAGTGCCGGATGCGAACCGGAGTCCGCTGGTTCAGGTGAGCCCCAAAGGCCCCGAAGGTCCCGAAGCAGAGTCTTCTCCAGCAGGAGAAAGCCTCTC
>JBBRBG010000413.1:0-2522 GCA_038206055.1 Haliangiales bacterium | reverse complement strand
CGCTGCAAGCTGCTCGTTGGCTACGTTGGCGTCGAGGCGAAGCGTCGGGATCTTCTCTTGTTCGGACGAGCGAAACCGATTCACGCCGACTACTACGCGCTCACCGCTTGCGATCGCGCGCTCGTGCTCGTATGCCGAACGCGCGATCTCGCGCTGCGGGTAGCCTTCTTCGACGGCTTTGACGATGCCACCCATCGCGTCGATCTTGTTGATGTACTCCCACGCGGCCGCTTCGACCTGGTCGGTGAGCGTCTCGATGAAGTACGAACCGGCGAGCGGATCGACGACGTTCGCGACGTTGGTCTCTTCGAAGATGATCTGCTGCGTGCGCAGCGCGAGCATCGCGGCGTCCTCGGTCGGCAGCGCGTAGGTCTCGTCGTAGCTGTTCGTGTGGAGCGACTGCGTCCCGCCGAGCACGGCGGCGAGCGCTTGCATCGTGGTGCGCACGACGTTGTTGAGCGGCTGCTGCGCCATCAGCGAGACCCCGGCGGTCTGCGCGTGCGTGCGGAGCAGCCACGACTTCGGGTTCTTCGCCCCGAACCGCTCGCGCATGATCTTCGCCCACATGCGACGGCCCGCGCGGAACTTCGCGATCTCCTCGAAGAAGTCGTTGTGGACGTCCCAGAAGTAGCTGAGGCGCGGCGCGAAGTCGTCGACGTCGAGGCCCGCTTCGATGCCGAGCTGGACGTAGCCGATGCCATCCGCCAGCGTGAACGCCAGCTCCTGCACCGCCGTCGCTCCGGCCTCGCGGATGTGATAGCCGCTGATCGAGATGGTGTTCCACTGCGGCATCGTCCGCGTGCACCAGCCAAGCATGTCGCGGATGATCCGCATGTGGCCGCGGATCGGGCTGATCCACTCCTTCTGCGCGATGAACTCCTTGAGCATGTCGTTCTGCAGCGTGCCGCGCAGCTTCTCGGGCGGAACGCCCTGCTTCTCGGCCACCGCGACGTAGAGCGCGAGCAGCACGGCCGCCGGCGCGTTGATCGTCATCGATGTCGACACCTTGTCGAGCGGGATGTCGCCGAACAGCCGCATCATGTCGTCGAGCGACGCGACCGACACGCCCTCGCGGCCGACCTCGCCGAGCGAGCGCTCGTGGTCCGGGTCGTAGCCCATGAGTGTCGGCATATCGAACGCCGTCGACAGGCCGGTCTGCCCGCTGGCGAGGAGGAACTTGAAGCGCTGGTTGGTGTCCTCGGGCGTGCCGAACCCGGCGAACATCCGCATCGTCCACGGCTTGCCGCGGTACATCGTCGCGTGCGGGCCGCGGGTGTAGGGGTACTGGCCCGGGTCCCCGAGCTGCTTCTCGTACGTCCAGCCGCGGGCCTCGAGGTCCTCGGGGCCGTAGCAGCTCTTGAGCGGGATCCCGCTCATCGTGCGGACTTCGGGGTCGGTCTCGGACTTCTTCACCGGCGCCATGGGGGCGGTTTACCACGGTCTGGCGGGCTCGTATGCCGGCGTTTCGGTATGGTGCCGCAGCGCCTGCCGATGCTGCCCGGCCTCGACATCGTCGGTCATCACGTTCGCGAAGCGACGAAGCTCGCTCCGGGGCGGCCGGCCTTGTGGCTCGGGCTGCGCACCGCGGCCGCGACCGCGGTGCCGCTCGTCGCGGCGCGCTGGCTCGATCCCACGGCCGCGAGCTGGGCGCCGCTCGCAGGGTTTTTGGTCGCGCTCGCCGACAAGGGCGGCGCGTACCGCGCACGTGCGGTGACGATGTCGAGCGTCGGCATCGGTGGTCTCGCCGCGGTGATCGTGGGAAGCGCGATCGCGGGGCAGGGCATCGTCACGGCGATCGTCGTCGCGGTCGGTCTCACGCTGTGCTCGCTCGCGCAGGCCTGGGGGCCGGCGATGGTCGGTGTTGGCAACTCGATCGCGATCCAGTTGCTCGTCGCAGCTTCGCTGCCGTGCACGCCGCACGAGGTGGTGGAGCGCGGCGTTGGCTTTGCCGCGGGCGCGGGATTCGCGCTCGTGCTCGGGCTGATCGTGTGGCCGGTCCGCGTGTACAAGCCGGGCCGGCGTGCGGTTGCCGGGGTGCTGCGCGGGCTCGCCGATCACGCGCGGGCGCTCGCCGCGTCGCGCCCCGACGATGCGCGGTGGCGCGACGAGGTGGCGCCACGGCACCGCGCGATCCGCGACCAGATCGAGATCGCGCGCGTGGTGCTCGCGGCGATGCGGAGCGGCCGGCGCGGCGAGAGCGGGCGCGGCGAACGCCTGCTCGCGACCGTGCAGCTGTGCGATCAGATGTTCGGCGTCCTGGTCGGCCTCGAGGAAGCACTCGATGCGGGCTGTCCACCGCAGGCGCGCGCGGTGGTGGCGCAGGGCCTGTACGAGCTGGCGGCGGGGCTCGATGTGCTCGCCGCCGACGTGGTGATCGAAAGGCCGCCGAAGACGGAGCGGAGAACGTGGACCGGCGAGCTCCCGCCGAGCGGCGACGACGTCGCGAAGACCCTCGGCGCGCATGCGCTCGCACTCGTCACGCGCGCGCACGAGGATCGCGCACTCGCCGAGGGCGTGATCGC
>JBBRBG010000412.1:0-2534 GCA_038206055.1 Haliangiales bacterium | reverse complement strand
AGCACGGCATCCTTCGTGGTCTTCACCTTGGTGCCGACCTTCGCCTTGATGCCGCCGGTGTTGACCTCGACCTTCGCGCCGACGCCGCCGACCTTGACGGCGATCTTCGTCTCGGCCGCGCGCAGCTTGACCCTCGCGCGTGCGGCCGTTGCGGCCTGCATGTCGGGCGCCGCGACCTTGACCTTCGCCCCGACAGGCACGCTCCACCCGCCGCGCAGCTCTGCACGCGACTGCGGGCCCTTGATCGCGAGGTGGCTCTCGTACTTGCCGCGCACGTTCGCGCCGACGTAGATCTTCGCGCGCGGCGACGGCACGCGGACGTACCACGCGACCTTTGCGCGCGCGGGGGCGGGGCGACCGGAGACCTTCGCGCGCCAGTCGAGCGAAGGCGCGGTGACCCACACGGGACGATTCGCGGCGCGGTACTCCAGCTCGGGTGAGATCCACACCGCGGACTTGATCCGGCCGCGCACGCGCACGGGGTCGAGCGGCGCCAGATCGATCTTCGTGTAGAACGGCGGCACCGTGACGCCGACGAGGGGCGCCTGCACGCGGCCGCGCGGGTGATGCACGTAGTACTGGAAGCGCACGGGCTCGAGGTAGCCGGCGGCGGTGACCTCGAAGCGCTTCGGCCACAGGATCGCCGCATCGACGTGCGGCACCGCGGGCGTCCACGGCGGACCGAGCTCGTCGGGATGGCGCACGTAGAGATCCGTCGCGAGCTCCGCGTGCGAAGCGTTCGCCCAGGTCAGCGCCTCGATCCGACCGCCGAGCGCGAACGAGGCTTCGATGTTGGCGGCGCCCTCCGCGGCACTCGCCGAGTAGCTCACGGCATCTCCCTTGTCGGCGCTGACGGCGGCGAGCGTCTCGAACGTGGCGACCTGCGTGGCGGCACCTGCGAGCTCGGCGTAGCTGTCGAGCAGGCTCCCCTCGAGCGCGGACATCGCGGCGGTGTGTGCGGCGAACGCGGGCGCGATCTCGACCTTCGCATCGGTGTCATCGCGCCAGGTACCCCAGTCATCCGCGGGCCAGGGAGCCGGCGCGCCGGCGGTGCCACTCGCGCTGAACGTCGCGGCGGTTCCTGTTTCGAGACGTACCGGCGTGCCGCCGAGGGCATCGATACCGATCACGTCGACCGAGCCGCTCTCCACGCCGACGCGCGCTTCCCCGGAGGCCGCGACGCCGACGCCGTAGACGGTGCCGCGCGTCAGGATCACGCCGCCCGGGGTGTACACGCGAAACGCGCCCTCGCCCGGGACGCGCGGAGACACGCTGAACCGCGCGAGACCGGCGAGCACCGCGGCGGCGGATGCCGGATCCGCGCTGCCATCGCGGGTCGCGACGCCGACCGTGGTGACCTCCGCGAGCTCGATCGTCGATCCGTCGGAGATCACGAGCGTCGCGCTTGCCGCGTCGCCGGTGCGGACGACGTCGCCCGGGTAGAGCTTCGTGTCGCTCGGCACGGCGACGAACGCGACCTCGCCGACGCGCCGGATCTCGACGGTGCCGGTCGCGGCCGTGATCACCGCGGCGGGACCTTCGTCGGCAGCAGGCTCGATCCCACCCGCTTCGACGCCGACGGCGCTCACCGGCGAAGCATCGGCCTTCGGCGTGGGCACGGCGGCGCCCGCCGAGCCTGCGCTTGGTGCCGCATCCTGATCCTTGTTACAGGCACCGGCTGCGGCGACAACCACTACGATGGCGAGGAAACGACGCATCCCCTGGAGGATGCGCGCTCGCCGGGGGAGCGGCAACCTTACGGGATCAGGAAGCCGTTGTAGCAAATGCGCGACTTGGGAGCCGGGAAGTAGTAGCCGGTCGCCATGCACATCTCGTCGGTCTGCGCGCTATCACCCGTGCTGATTGAACGCTGATAGTTAGACCCGATGTTGTTATACGTGCAGGCGAACGTGAGCTTGTCGCCGCTGAACGTGTAGAACGGCGCCTGCATCCAGGCCTTCGTGCCCGGGTGCTCCCAGTCGGTGCTCGTGAACGCGAGGTCGGTGCTCGCCAGCATGCCGTTCTTGACCTCGGTCTTCACGGCCTGCTTGTGCGCGTGCGTGGAGACCAGCCAGAACTTCGTGCCCGGCGGGGTGCCGCAGGTCTGCGTCTCTACATCGAGGATCGAAGGATCCCTGGTCGGGTTGGCGGCGATGCTGATGTTGCCGTTGAACGTGATGTACGGCGCCGTCGGCGTGTACACCGCGTTCGCTTCGAACGCCTCGGCGTTGAGCGTGACGTGGACCTTGATATCGGCATCCGTGGCGTTCAGATAGTGCATCTGGATGTACGCCGGGGATCCCGCCTTGATCTCCTGACCGAGCGGCTTGCCGGTGCCGTCATCGGTGGGGAGCGCGAGGTCGGCGGTCGGGGTCTGCGCGGCGTACAGCCATGCGGGGAGGTTCTGCGCGCTCGCGCCGCCGACACCGCACTGCGATGCCGAGATGGTGCCCGCGGGCTGCACCTCGCTCTGCGTGCCGAACAGGATCATGTGGTGAGAGCCGGGGCTCATCACCGATGCCCACTTCTTGATC
>JBBRBG010000411.1:0-2589 GCA_038206055.1 Haliangiales bacterium | reverse complement strand
ACGTCTTGGTTTCGAACGGAGTGGCCATCAGCTTCTCCCAGCTTCGCGGGCGACCTGATTCGCCGGAAGTCGTTTCAATAACCGCCACAGATTCGGCGGCCCAGGTTCATAGGTAACTTCGTCCAGCATCGTTTTCGCGATGTGGATGCCCATCCCGCCTTCGGGTAGGGCCTCGGGGTCGAGCTCGTTCGGCAGCGGAGCGACGCCTTCGATATCGAACGAGTGACCATTGTCCTCGATCTCGATCAGGAGATCTGTCTCCGACGGCGTGATCGCGATCTGGATCGGACCGACGTCCTTGCGCTGATACGCGTGGATCGCGACGTTGTTGAAGATCTCCATGAAGGCGGAGACCACGGCGGTGTCGAACGGATCGCGAACGTCGTTGTCGAGCAGGTCTTTCGGGTCGCGCGTCGCGGACCCCGAGACCAGGCGCGCAGCCTCGGCGACGACGCGTACCGCGATGGCGCGGTAGCGCAGCGTGCCTGGCACGGTGAGCCTGATCGTGGGGTTCATCTGAGGGCGAGGATAGCGAGGTCGGCTGCGGAGAGGAAGTGTGCGTGTGTGAACCAGTGGCAGTTAATGCGTAAGGCCACCGCAAGACCGGCCGGCGATCTCCGACGGTGCGTGATACGTTGGGACGTGCTTCGCAGCGTCCGCTTCGTCAAACGAGCGATCGATATCGCGGGCGCCGCTGTTGGCCTCGTGCTGACCGCCCCGCTGATGCCCCTGATCGCCGCGGCCATCTACATGGAATCGCCGGGCCCGGTGTTCTTCCGCCAGCGGCGGGCGGGCAGCCTGAAGAGCGTGTCGTCGACGGGCGGCAAGAAGCAGCTGACGTTCGACGAGTTCGAGATGCACAAGTTCCGCACCATGATCATGGATGCGGAGAAGCACACGGGCGTGGTGATCGCCGGTGCAGATGATCCGCGGATCACGAAGGTCGGCAAGTTCCTCCGCAAGTCGCGGCTCGACGAGCTGCCGCAGTTCTGGGACGTGCTGCGCGGCAAGATGAGCCTGGTCGGCCCGCGCCCCGAGCGTCCCGAGCTGCTCGAGCAACTGTCCTATGCGATCCCGCTGTTCGAGGAGCACATGCGCGACGTCAAGCCCGGCATCACCGGGCTCGCACAGATCTCTCTCGGCTACACCGGCTCGATTCCCGAGGGCAGCGAGATCGGAAAGCTCGCATCGACGCTGCAGAACCCGTGGGATCTCGAGGAGACCAAGGGCTCGCTCGCCGACGATATGCGGATCAAGCTGCTCTACGATCTCGCGTACACCGCGAGCCTCGAGCGGTTCGACACGTTCCTGCGCACCGAGCTCGGCATCATCTTCAAAACGCCGCTCGTGATGCTGAAGATGACGCAGGGCCGCTAGCCCGCCACTACCCGAGTGTGACGTGGGCGCTCACCCGTGACTCGCCGGCCACCGTGATCAACGATCCTGTGGATGGCGTCGAACAGGCGGGCTCGGTGTATCTGTTCGATGTTGGCGGCCGACCGTGATGAGCAGGCAACTCCGCATCCGCCGACGGAGTCGAACGTCGCGGTGAGGGTCGCCCTGGCATGCGTGGGACTTGCGACCGGTTGCTGGTCGAGTCCGCCCGTGCAGACGTATCCAAGCCTCACACCTCCCGCCGTAGCCATCGAGCACAGCGTGGTCTCGGGCCGAGTGCTGTTCGCGGGTAAACCGGTCGACCGCGTCGTCGTTGCCATCATGCGCGGCCCGACCGCATTCGCGCCCCCAGCGGTGTACGAGCAACGAACCTTCAACGGATGGTTCCGGATCGTGAACCTCGACCCAGGTGACGTGACGATCATCGTGGCCAGTCCCGGGACGGCGCGCGCGTTCTATCTCCATCAGCAGATCCGACGCGATGTACCGATCGACCTGGGCGACGTGGTCCTGCCGAAGGGCTTCACGATCCACGGCACGATCACGAACGAGCTCGGCGCGCCGGTCGCCAACGCCGAGGTATCGATCTCCCAGACGTTCATTCGCGAGCCGCTCACGCCCGCGCAGGACCTCGCGCTCGGAAACCTCCACACCGTCACCGACAGTCGCGGCGCCTACTCGATTCCGGCGTTCACGCTCATCGGCGAGTACAACTGGCCGACGCTGGCGGTCGCTGCGCCGGATGGTCGAATCTCGTGGAGGCAGTCCGTCCCGACCGACAACGCTGTTGTGGATGTCGTCGTGGCTCCGAAAGCGACGCTTCGAGTTTCGATCACGATCCCTGACGTGAAGGCGGTCACCATCGCGTCGGCGAGCAAGCGAGGCGGCTACTCGTCGGCGAACATGGAGCCGGACGGTTCGTTCACGGTCGAAGTTCCATCCGGTGATTGCGTCATCGAGTCGTACCTTGGCGCCGGGATGGGGCCATCGCAGCGCGTCACCGCGCCTGCCGGCACAATCACGACTGTGACCCTGCCCTAGCCTAGCCTAGAACCAATGCCGATCACTTAGCGGCAAGCCTCTGACGTTGCTCCGGAATTCGGGGAGATGTTCGAGGCCCTGGTTTCGGTCGTTCCGGAGGATCATTCTCCGTCGATCGTGAGTGACCTCGACGTCTGCCTCTCGGAAGCACTT
>JBBRBG010000410.1:0-2689 GCA_038206055.1 Haliangiales bacterium | reverse complement strand
CCATCGGCAAATTCGATCAGCGCCTCGATGACCTTCTCGGTGCCGCGCGCCTCGCTGGTGGCGACGATGCGGCGCAGACCCGCGATGGCGGCGAGCCGGATCGGGCGCGGCTCGTCCGGATCGGCGTACTTGAGGAGGAGCGACTGGGTCGCGGGGCGCGCGAGGTAGCCGATCAGGCGGAGCAGGGCGCCGAGCTCGGCCATGCCCTTCGCGACCTCGGGATCGCGCATCGGATCGGCGGAGACGTGGTGGCCGTTGGAGCCGTTGGGCTTCGCGCCCTTCTTGGACTTCTTTCCTTCCTTCGCCGCGAGCTTCTCGGCGCTGGCGGCGGCGTGCTGCGCGCGCGTCCATGCCTTGCCGAGCTCGCGGTTCGCCTCGCTCGCACGCTCGACGGCCGACTTCTCGACCTGGTTGCCGAGCTTGTCGTTGCCCTGATCGAGCTCCGCGCGCACGAGCTGGAGCGCTTGCTCGCCGAACTCGTGGTCGGAGAGCTGGTCGAGGACGGCGTCGATCGCGGGCTGCGTGCCGCGGCGAAGCAGGAGCTGCGCCATCACGCGGCGCGCGGCGATCGGACCGCTCGCGATCTCCTTGCGGAGCGTGCCCTCGGCGGCGGCGCCCTGCTGCGCGAGCACCTGTGCGGCGCGCTCGGCGAGGGCCTCGTCGTCGCCGTGGAGGAGCGGGACGAGCATCGCGGAGATTCCGCTGGCGCCCATGTCGGCGAGGCCTTCGAGCGCGATGCGACGGACCTCGCCATCGTCATCCGCGAGACGCTCGGTCAGCGCCGCCTCGACGGCCTTGTCCCCTTTGCCGACCGCGGCGAGAACGGTTGCCGCCGCCGCGCGCAACGCGACCCGCTCGGACTCGAGCAGGTCGATGATCGCTCCACCTAGATTCCTGGCCATCGCGAGGGACCGTACTCACGGCGGCGACGACAGTAAAGTCAGATCCCGCGCTCAGGCGGTGAACGCGCCGATCATCCATCCGACGACGCCGAGCATGGTGACGCCGGCGCCGACGAGGTTCGGACCAGCCTTGCGCAGCAGCAGGCCGATCCCCGCGAGGAAGCAGACGATGCCGAGCACGAACAGCGTCACGGCGCCGCGGCTGGGACCCGGATCGCGTGCGAGCTGCTCGATGTGAAACGCCTTGCGTGCGGCGGCATCGGCACCGCCCGCGAACGCACCTTCCGGATCGCGCGACGCGATCTCCGCGATCGCCGCGTTCGCGGTCGCGAGGTCATCGCTGTGGGGGGTCCATAATCCGCGGGTGGCGAGCGCGGCCGAGCGCACCGCCCGCCATGCGGCGACAGCGTGACGGCGATCCTTTCCGGTGATGTCGAGCAGGCGCGTGTACGCATCGTCGACGTGACCCGCGAGCGGTAGGTACCAGCGCGCCGCGGTCTCCCAGCGCTCGATCGCGAGATCGAGGTCGCCCGCGGCGGCGGCGGCATCGCCGGCGGCGAGCGCACTGCGGCCCGACACGATCACGCGCGCGGCAAGGGCGCCGACGACGGCGATGGTGATCGCGAGCGGGATCAGCGCGCGCTTCACACGAAGTCCCGGCGGTGGAACAGCAGCGCCGCGAGCGCGAGCAGCCCGACGATCCAGCCGAGCCCGTGCAGCCCGGAGGCGGCGACGTAGCCCCACGACACGAAGTCCGCGTGCACGCTGACGTGCTCGCCGCCGACGGTGTGCCCCGACACCGCGAACAGATGCAGATCCGGCACGATCTCGAGGGTGATCCGCGTCAGCGTGCGGATCCACGGTGCGGCGGTCTTCGCCGCGGCCTCGACGTCGGGTGTCAGCCGGCCGATGACCCACATCGCGAGCGCGAAGATGCCCGACATGAACGGGGTGGAGAACGACGAGAAGAAGATCGCGATCGCCGCGACGGTGAGGACTTCGAACCACGCGAGGACGGTCGCCTGCAGCACCGCGACGGAGAGCGCGACGCCCTGGATCGCGAGCGTCACCGTCATGGCGAGCGCGAACAGCCCGACGAGGACCGTGAGCACGAGCGCCATGCCTGCGTACTTGCCGATCACGAACTCCCACCGCTCGATCGGCTTGGACACGATCGCGTGGATCGTTCGACGCTGGACCTCGGTGTAAAGGAGGAACACGCCGAGGAAGATCGCGGTGAGCGATCCGAACAGGGACATGCCCATGAGGCCCACGTCGCGCGCGACCCGCGCCTCCTCGTGGGTGGCCATCTGGCCGAGGACGATCGACAGGAGATTCAGCCCGACGACGACGACGATGATCCCGTAGAGCACGCGGATCCGCGCCGCTTCGCGGAAGGTGTTGAGCGCGATCGCCCAGATCCGACCGATCACGACGCGGCTTCCTTCGGATCGGGCGCTTCCGCGACGCGCCGCAGGAACAGATCCTCGAGCGTCTCGTGGCGCGGCGCGATCGAGATGATCTTTCCACTCGCGGCGTGCGCCCGCGTGACCCACGCATCCACGTCGGCTTCGGTGGGCAGCGTCAGCGACAGCTCGTCGTCCTTGCGGCGCACGCGATCGGCGCCGTCGGTGAGCGCGGTGATATCGGCATCGGCGGGGATGCGGAGCATCACGTCGGTGCCGAGGATCGTCTGCTTGACCAGCTCCGAGGGCGTGCCGTGCGCCTGCAGCGAGCCGCGCGCGACGATCGCGACGCGGTCGGTGATCGCCTCGACGTCGGAGAGG
>JBBRBG010000409.1:0-2696 GCA_038206055.1 Haliangiales bacterium | reverse complement strand
GTCCTGCGCGAGCTCCTCGGCGACGCCAACGTCGCGCACCATTCGCGCGAGGCCGGCGATCAGGCGCGCGGACTCGATCCGCCACACGGCGTCGATCGCGCGATGGGTCTCGGTGGCCATCGCGCCGGTCTTACCACGCCGCCGTCAGCGTGGTCGGCGGCGTCCGCGGGTGCGCGGCGGCTCGTCCTCGAACAGCATGCGCGGAGCGACCTCGTTCGCGCCGATCACCGCGGCGAGCCCCTCGAGTGCACGTGTCAGCTCCGCCCGCCTGGCGGCCGGCATGTCGCGGATCGCGGCGATCATGAGCGCCTGCGGCACCCGCGGTGCCCGCTCGACCATCCGCACGCCGGCCGGTGTGATCTTGAGCTGCGTGCGCCGGCGATCCGTTCGCGACGGCGTACGCCTGACCAGGCCGCGCTCGACCAGGCGAGCGACCACGGTGGACACCGAGCTCTGATCGGTGAGCGTGCGCTGCGCTAGCTCCGACACCGAGTCGGCGGGATCATCGACGAGCGTATGCAGCACGAAGAGCTGCGCCGCCGACACATCGCATGCCGCCTCGACCTCGCGGTCCGCGAGGCGAAGAAACCGGACGATCCGTCGCAACGCGATCAACACGGCGGTGGCCTCGTCGGGTGATGCGGTTCGAGCACGGGGGGCCATACTGCGGAGAGAAGCAACTTACCCGATCGTGGTGATCTGCGCCTCGAGCGTCCGCGCGAGCTGCTCGACGTGACCCGGTAGCCGATAGCCCGTCGCCGCCGGCTCGAACGCGTGAACAGGCTGCGCCTTCTCGGTCAGCGCGTGGAGGAACGTCAGCTCGCCGAGCACGAGACACGCGAGGTCGTAGACATCGCCGGGCAGCACATCCGACGGCAGGCTGCGCGCCGACATCGCGGCCTGGCCGCGCTTCGTGATCGCCTGTGCGAGCGCGACGTGGCATGCCGTCAGGCGCTGGTAGCAGTCCTTCGGCTTCCGCTTGCGCTCGAACGGCGCGAGGCCCGCCGTCCCGCCGAGGCGCGCCGCGTACGTTGAAGCGAGTGCGACCACACGGTACACATCGCCCGGCGTGAACGGCCGATCCAGCGAGCGCGACAGCTCGCGATTGACCCGGATCAGCGTCACCAGCACGTCGCTCGGCTGGCGATTCGTCTCGAGCCCCGGTTCCGTGCTCGCTTCCTTGATGCCGAGCCGCTGGCGGATCGCTTCCACCTGCTCGAGCACGGAGTCGATGACCTGAAGGACGTGGCCCGGCGTCGTGTCGGTGAGCGGCGGCGCGGGATGGGCGAACCGTGTGCCGGGCGCACCGACCTCGGTCGCGAGGCGGTCGACCTTGTGCCAGGTCGCGAGCGCCTCGAAGTAGCACTCGCGCGGCTTCGCATCGGTGACCTCGACCGCGGGACGCGAGTCCTCCGAGCGTCCGAGCTCGTCGCGGATCATCGCGACCTCGGCGAGCAAGCGCTGGGCACGGGCGTAGCAGTGGTGCGGGCGGACGTCGGCGTTGGTCATCCGGCCAGGCTAGGACACGTTGCCGCAGGAATCCATTGGATCCCATGCAATTCAAAGCATGGGGTCCCATTCATGCTACGCCGCGGACATGAACGACGACATGATGGAGCTCGGCGACTTCACGGCGACGCGCCGGATGATCCCGATTGCCATGATCGCGGTGGTGGTCGGCATCCTGGCCACCTTTATCGCGAAGCTCCTGCTCGACCTGATCGCCCTGTTCACGAACCTGTTCTATTTTCAGCGATTCTCGGTCGCCGCGGTGTCTCCGTTCGAGCACCACCTCGGCTACGCAAGCGTCGTCGTGCCGATCCTGGGGGCCCTGATCATCGGCTTGATGGCGCGCTACGGCTCCGAGCGGATCCGCGGCCATGGCATCCCCGAGGCGCTCGAGGCGATCATGACGCGCGGCAGCAGGATCCAGCCCAAGGTCGCGCTGCTCAAGCCGATCTCGTCGGCGATCTCGATCGGCTCGGGCGGGCCGTTCGGTGCCGAGGGACCGATCATCATGACCGGCGGCGCGTTCGGCTCGCTGATCGCGCAGCTGTTCTCGCTCACCGCGGCGGAGCGCAAGACGCTGCTCGTCGCCGGCGCCGCCGCGGGCATGGCGGCGACATTCGCCGCGCCGATCGCGGCGATCCTTCTCGCGGTCGAGCTCCTGCTGTTCGAATGGAAGCCGCGCAGCTTCGTCCCGGTCGCGCTCGCCGCTGCCACCGCCGCCGCGGCCCGCACGTTCGTGATCGGCGCAGGTCCGCTATTCCCGATGGCGGAGCACGCGGCATTCGCCGGCGTCGATGTCCTCGCGTGCTGTGTGCTCTCTGGCCTCGCCGCCGGCATGTTCTCGGGCCTGCTCACCGGGGCGGTCTACGCCTGCGAAGATCTGTTCAAGCGCCTCCCGTTTCACTGGATGTGGTGGCCGATGCTCGGGGGCCTCGCGATCGGCATCGGCGGATTGATCGCGCCGCACGCCCTCGGCGTCGGCTACGACGTGATCGGCGACATCATCCACGAGCACTTCGCGGTGACCGCGGTCCTCGTCCTCGTCCTGGTCAAGGGCTTGATCTGGTCGATCTCCCTCGGCTCGGGCACCTCGGGCGGCGTGCTGGCGCCACTCCTCATGATGGGCGGCGCGCTCGGCGCGATGGAGAGCCATGTGTTCCCGCACGCCGGCCTCGGGTTCTGGGCGC
>JBBRBG010000408.1:0-2731 GCA_038206055.1 Haliangiales bacterium | reverse complement strand
TCGCTACGCAGGCGTGTTCGGGCCCGCCAGCAAACACCGCGCGAAGCTCCGCGCACTCGTGCCCACCGATCCCGATCACGCGGCCGACCCGAGCTGCACCCATTCCACACAGGCTTGTCCGCCCCGTGCGCGCCGGTTGCCATGGGCCGACCTGTTACGCCGCGTGTTCGCCGACGACGTCCTCCGCTGCCCGTGCGGCGGGCGCCGCAGCATCGTCGCGTTCGTCGCCGATCCCTCGATCGCACGCGCGGTCCTCGAAGCCCTCGGCCTTGCCGCCCAACCCGCGACCTTCGCGCCCGCTCGCGCCCCACCCCAGACCGAGCTCGGGTGGGACGATTCCGCGTAGCGACCGACCGCCAGCCTGTCGGCATGGGCTCGTCCGTCCTCGCGTCGCCCAAACGTCGCCGGGCTTACGTTCCCGGCAGACTCTGAACCCCATCGCTGCCCGATCCTTTCCAGGCGCCCCAAGCTCGCCCCGCCGAAACCCCGCTTATTCGTCCTTGCCGCGCATTGCGTCCGCCGCCGGCTCGAGTCCAGTCACGTTGGCGAGAATGCGAAGCCGACCGGCATCCTTGCGCAGAGCGCCGACGAGCTCGTTGCGCGCAACGTGATACAGCCACGCGCTCGGGTCACGAGGCAGTCCGTTCGCGACCCACACGGTGAGCGCCGTCGCGAGTGCGCTCTACAGGTGCGTGGAGAATCACGCGAGTCGGTTCCAGCGCGGGTTTCCGATCAGCGTCGGCGGCGATGCGACCTGGGTCGTGCGCGCGGGCCACGAGCTCGTGCTGCGTGCACCGCGCGCGAAGCTCACCGTCCACGAGATGCGACCGAAGCACATCGATGCGCTCGCGCCGGTGTGTGCAGCGCTCCTCGGTGGCGACCAACTGACGACGATCGAGTTCGACGAGCCGGCGTTCCTTCGGCTCGCGAAGGCAGGCATCCTGTCGGCGTTCTCGCATGCAAGGTTGCTGTTCTCGCTCGGCGAGCAGGGCGTCGCCGCGTTGGTCGAGCACGGCGCCTCGCTCCACAGCCTGGCCCTCGGCCACCTCGCAGATCCGACGCCGCTGTTTGCATCGAAGCTCGCGCTCGGGAACCTGAGCATGGGCTGTGATCGACTGACGTCCGCGTTGCGTACGTACTCGCTGCCGGCCGACATGCTGGTCGCCCACATCGAGGACTTCGATGACGGCGACGTCGATCTGTTGCTCGCGGCACCCTCGGCACAGCAGCTGACCTGGCTCGGGCTTTCGCGAACGTCCGATGACCCGACACGACTCACCGCAGCCGGTGTGCTGCGCCTGGTTCACGGGCTCGAACGGCTGCGCACGCTCAACCTCGGCGGCACGTGGGGCCTCGATCGTGACACCGCAACCGAGATCTCGACGCTGATGGCATCACGCTGACGCGTGCAGGTCGCTACGCGCTAAAATGGCGCATGGCGACCTATCGACTCTTGAAGCGCGACCCTTTCAGCGGCGGACTCCAGCTTGACGAGCTGAAGGGCTACGAAGTGGACTTCCTGCTCGGACGAGGCAACAGCCTGTCCGCGGAGTACCCCAAGAAGGCGCCCCATTTCACCGTCGACAAGCAGTCGGTCACCAAATCCGGCCCCGAGAGGCCAGGCCGCTCTGGCAAGAAAAAGGCGAGCACCACGCTCACCGATGTCCTCTATTACACCGACGCGACCATCCTCGTTGTCTCGGAGGCGCTGAAGGCCCTTATCGCTCCGGCAGAAAAGAAGGTCGAGTTCCTGCCGGTCACGATCAAGGGCTACGCCGAGACCTATTTCATCCTCAACACGCTGGACCACGTGTCCTGCCTTGATGTGAAGAACAGCGGAGGAACGGTCAACAAGGAGGGCGAGGTCACGGGCCTCAAGCGCCTGGTCCTGCGCGACGGCGACCTCCCCTCCGACCGCGCGCTGTTCCAGGTGAAGGAGGCTCCCGCACTCTTCCTCGTGAGCGAACCACTCGCTGTGGCGATCGAGCAGGCGGGCTTGACAGGGCTCCAGGTGCAAGCGCTCGCCGACGTCATTTTGGACTGAGACCGGCGGAGCGCCCATACCAGGCCGCGCTCGAGCTGTCCTCGCCACAGACCTCGCGACCCTCGAGCCGATCTGCCGCATGGATCTCGTGCACTGCACGGCGACAACCGGTGACCGGCAGATCCTACCCTAACCACACGCACCACTCGAAGAACTAGTTGTCAAAATACCTTGAATTGTTGGAGTTTATTGGAGTTTGTGTGGCACCTAACTGCACTGAACACGTGCGCAGTCGCCGACGCTGGCGAGATCAATGAAAAACTTCGAGTGTAGAACCGGTGTAGAACGGTTTTGCCTGCCATGACGTGCCATTCGTCAGGTGTCAGTCTGTCTGTCATGGTTGGCAGGCTGATGATTGGCAGAGTTTCGCTCTGTTTTCGACATGGTCCTGCGATTTATCGTCGTTTAAGAGGGGTCACGAGATCAGAGGGTTAGGGTATGTATTCCGGGTGCCGAAGCGCGAGAAAGCGAAGCGTTTGGACGCGAAACACGGCGAAGACGGGGCGCCGGTGGCAGCGCTCACGCGGGATGACGTAGCCAAGCGTTTGGATGTCAGCATCTCGACCGTGCGCCGCTTCGAAGGCACGCGACTGCACCCGACGATCGACGCGAACAGCGTGCGTCACTTCAAGGCATCCGATGTCGAGCGGCTGGCGAAGGAGCTGGGCGCCGAGCGGTCGCCGCGCA
>JBBRBG010000407.1:0-2781 GCA_038206055.1 Haliangiales bacterium | reverse complement strand
TCGATGAACGCGCAGCGCCGACGCGACGCGGAGGTTCGCGGTGGAGGCTCGGCAAGCGACATCGGTAGCTGTGCCGCCTCGGCCTGGGCGTACGCCAGCGCGTCGGGCTCGTCGTCCACCGCATCGCCGTCTCGCGACGCGCGAGCAGCGCGTCCGACCCTTCGGCGTCGTGGTCTCGTTGTTCCGGGTCTGCTGGTTCACGGTGATGGTGGCGGCGATCATGTCGACGTCTTCACGCCAACGCAGCGCCTTCACCTCACCGACGCGCAACCCCGCTTCGCCAGCCAGACAGACGCCGGTGCACCAGGGACGCCGAGCTTGCAGCCGTGCGCATCGTGGGCGAGCGGCAGATGATTGCTGATGAGAGAGCTCGGCGTGTTGGCGCTGATCGTCATGCAATCCAACCTAGACAGCGCGACACCCACCTTCCGCCTGGAACCGAGCAACATGTTACGATCGACGTTCGTGGCCAGATCATCTCCGACGAGGTGATGATGAAACTGCGGATCGCCATCTCGGGGGAAACGAACGGTTCGATCCCGCCCGACCGGATCACGTTCCTCACCGATGATGGGGACAACACGCTCGAGGCGGTGAACGATCCGATGGATCGGCAGGGCAACTTCCGAGACAGTAGGTAGGGAAGAACCGAGCGATGTCCTACGACTTCAATGCCTACTTCCGTCGTGCGGACCTGCCGACGATCGCGGTGCTTCGCGAGCAACTGAAGCGTATGGGGAATCGCGTCGCGATCGACGACGACGTCGACTTCCTGACCGTTGGGGGGTGGGTGAACGTGACGCTCGATGGTGCGCGCACTGGCTTCGAGGTCTTCTCGGGAGAAATCGACGACGATGCTCGTGCGCGATACCGCGAGCTCCTCGAAAGCAACAAGGAACCACCGGATCAGTTCCTCCACATCCTCGAGTCGTGCGACTTCGATCTCAACTTCAACTGCAAGTCCAACGAGCGCGAGGTGACTGCGGCGCGGCTCGTGATGACCGCGATCGTGACGGCGACGAACGGGTGGCTTTCGGATCCGCAAAACGCCACCACGATCCGCCTCGGGTAGGATCCACCTGATGGCGACCTTCGAGATCCTCGGCAGCGACCACGACGAGACGCGCCTCGTAGGCGCACCTGCACTCGGCTACTCGCTCGCGCTGGCGGGTCACCCACACGTCATCGAGGGACAGCCCGACGGGGCGAAGTACGACATTCGCATCGCACTTGCCGACCTGCCTGTCCAGCACGGCCTGCGGTTCAGCGAGATGCCCGATCAGATGAATGCACAGGCGCTCGCGATCTCGCTCGCGACGGCCTATCGAAATACCCGCGCGACCTCGTCGGTCGAGAGCATCGTGGAGGCGTTGCCCGATGCGGGGATGTTCGATGCGGGCGCGCACGTGCTGTACGCGCGCAAGGATGTCGATCCGGTCCAGATGGAGTACGTCTGGGTCGCGATCCATCGCGTTCCGGACAAGTACCTGGTGCTCTATCACACGGTCCGCTTTCGCAGCGCCGACGTTTCGATGATCGCATGGGGGCACCTGCGCGGATCGTTCATCGCCGAGCACGCGTGGGGGGCACGCGAGACACCGCCGGCGATCTGGCCCGCGAGCTCGATCACGCGGGCGTCGGCGAAGCTCGACCTCACCGACACGGCATGGGTCGACGCGAAACAGAAAGCTACGGAGATCGAGCAGCCGACGGCGGCACTCGACGTGGTCGCGCTTCTACGCGACGAAGCGCTCGCCTACGCATCGCCGCGCGCATCGGTCGGCGACGCGCTTGTTCGCCTTCGCGACCGGATCACCAACATCGCTCCCTCGATCTCGAGTGTGCTGTTGCGCAACCTCGATGACTGCCGCACGTTCCACGACCTGCGTGGCTGGGTCTGGCAATCCGCGTGGCTGCTTTCGGATCGACCGTCACGCATTCCTGGCTTTCGTGCGCGGTTCAGCTACGGCAACCCGTACGCGCCCTTCGGGATCGGTGCGTACACGGTCACCGTCGGTGTCGACGACCAGATCGACCTTCTCCACGAACAAGGTGGCAAGCAGCGCCGGTGGATCGCTCGCGCCGAACCGGTGGTGGCCACGACGCTCGCGGCCGGGCTCGTGAGCTCGAACTTCCCGGCGCCCCCGAGCGTGCTGGTGGGACGTCCTGGAACGTCGGGCATCGCGATCGAGGTCCCGCGTGCGGACGGAACGATCGAGCGTGCGAGCGGATTCCCGTCACCGAACTATCGCGACGTCTCGACCATGTTCACGCATATCGTGTCGCAGATGTCGGGCGACTCCGTCCTCGGATTCTCACTCCCCGTCGATACTCGCTACGTCTCCGATGCCAAAGAGATTTCGTGAGTGTTGCTTTCGAGCATTCTCGATGACGTGATCGCCGGTCTGTTCGAGATCGTGGTGACCACGCCCGAGAAATCGTGGGCGCTCGACGACACGCTGTTGATCCAGGCCTCGCGTGAGGTCCTCCAGGTGTTCGTCGATCTCGGCGGCCAGGAGGTCGTGAAGCTCGTGGCGCTCACGACGCGTCCCTGCGTGGTGACTACGATGACCTCGTCGAATGGCACCCCGAGAAGATCTTCGGCAGCGACTCGACGAGACGCGCAGAGCCGGCGAGCATGATCACGCCGCCGCCCACGTCGATGCAGCTCGCGCGCAGGCTCGATTGGGCCGCGTTGTTGCGCCGGGTGTTCGGCGACGACGTCACACAGTGCCCCCGCTGCGGCGATGCGCTCCGCGTGCTCGCGTTCATCACCGATCT
>JBBRBG010000406.1:0-2786 GCA_038206055.1 Haliangiales bacterium | reverse complement strand
GCCGCCGCCGCGGCGGCGGCCGAGAACCTCGCGCGGTCGGCATCCTGCTTGGCGCCGTTCGCGAGCTGCTCGGCGGCCTTGCTCTGCCGTCCCCGCACGAGCGCGTAGTAGATCAGGGCTCGCCGCATCTCCTCGCGAAACCGTGGCTCTCGCGCAAGGACGATCGAATTCCGTCGAGCTGCCGCGATCTGCGGGCGGAGAATCGACGCCGCGCGATCGAAGGCAGCATCGGTATCCGCGTCGACGTAGGTGCTCACCCCCTCCTCGATGCGCTTCGTCCACTTGGCGCCGTCGAACTTCAGATCGGCCAGCCCTCGACGCGTGGCGTGATCCGCGAACATCTTCGTCAGCGCGGCGGGTTGAGTCGTGAAGCCGTCCTTCTCGAGGATCGGTCGGAGCAACGCAAGCGCGGGCTCGGCCTCGGCAGGGCGAATGCGGACATACGTCTCGATGGCGAACCTCTCCGCGTGCGCATCCGCCGCGAAGGTCCCCACCACTGCGACCACGCACATGAGAACCCCGTACTTCTTCAACGCTCTTCCTCCGCGGCTTCGCTGGCGCCGGTCGTGACCATCGGCGTCACCGCCCCTTCCCATCGTTGCGACCGTTCGACGATACACGAGTCGCGGTCGCGGGAGTCACGAGCCCGCGAGGCCAGTGAGCATCGCGAGGTCAGAACGCAGCCGCCCAGCCGATCGTCGCACCGTTGGACGAGAGCGCCATCGTCGGCGCCGTCTTCGGCGGACCCGCGGAACGCCAGGCGCGGTACCACAGATATCCGCCGAAGATCGTCACGACGCCGCCGCCGACCGCGAGCGCGATGCCGGGCTTGCTGTACAGGTACTTCTGTTGTGGCCCCGCCTCCGATGGAGTGACGGTCCAAGAAATGTAGGTCCCGGCGGCGACCGCTCCAAGCCCCCCAGCAATGACCAGGGTCGGCAGCAGGTAACGAGGGAGACCGTCGTCGCTCGTGGTCGCCGATCTTGTCGGCTCGCGCGCTGGTGGCAAGGGAGCCGACGACGCTGCAGCCTCTTTCACCAACGTTGGAGGTGGAGTGACGGGTATCTCTTGGAGAGGTGCGGCCGGTGGCGCCGTGTACTCGGGATGTTCGAGCACCGTCACGTACTCGACTCCCACCCCGGTGGCGAGATACCTCGAGAGGTGAAAGAGCATGCCGTCGTCGTCGCGGCCTGTCAGCACTACCTCGGCGCTCCTGCCGAGCTTGCCATTCAGCGCGCCGTAGACCGTGCCACTCACCACGGAACGACCGTTCCGGCGAGCCACCGAGATCGTAGCGGCCACGCTTCCGCTCGTGCTCCGGGCGAGTTTGACGACGAGCTCCGCTTCGCCGGCGCGGTCCTTCGCGGAGCGATACGTGAACCCAACCCACGGGCCCAGATGAAGCATCGAGTCGAACTCGAGATCCGCGGTGATCCGGGACGTCTGGTTCGCGATCAGCTCGACCGAGTACTCGAGCGCTTCACCACTCGGGGCCTCCACCAGAACTCGAGACCGGCCTGGGACGAGATCGCCGATCGTCGCCTTGGAGCGGCCCTGCACCATCTCGTTGAAGTAGACGACGGCGTCCGGATCGATAGAGGAAACCTCGAGCCTCGCTCTCCCCAAGCTGTCGGCTTCCCGCCGGCTGCGTTGGAACAGCAACTCCGCCTCGCCCCCGAAGTCCTTGGTCAGGATCACCTGCCTCGGGTACGTGCGGATCAGGTCGGCCATCGCCGCATCGCGATCCGTGGCCGCCGCCGCGGCGTGCTCCGAGAATCTGTCGCGGTCGGCATCCTTGCCCGCCGCGTTCGCCCGTTTCTCGGCGGCCGTGCTCTGCCGTCCACGCGCGAGGGCGTAGTAGATCAGCGCACGGCGCATCTCCTCCCGGTACTTGGGCTCGCGCGCGAGCACCAGCCGATTCCGGCGCGCGACCGCGAGCTGCGGCCCGAGGATCGTCGCGGCAAGATCGAACGCAGCGTCGGTATCGGCGTCGACGTACGCGCTCACTCCGTCCTCGATGCGCTTCGTCCACTTGTCGCCGTCGAACCTCGGATCCAGTAGGCCGGGTTGCGTTCTGTGCTCCGCGAACATCGTGCTCAGCATCGCGGGGTCCGCGACAAAGCCTTCGCGCAGGAGGATGGGTCGCAGCCGAGCCATCACCCGCTCGGCCTCCGCGGGACGGCTGCCGACGTACGTCTCGACGGCGAAGCTGTCCGCGCCCGCGTTGGCGGCATGGAGCGCTCCGACCACGCACATGAGAACCCGGAACTGCTTCAACGCTCTTCCTCCGCGGGTTCGGCGGCGCCGGTCGTCACCATCGGCGTCACCGCCCTTCCCACCGTTATGGCGTTCGACGATACACGAGTCGCGGGCGGCGAGGCTGACACCCCTCACCCAGGCACTGATTCCGGCCGAAATCGGTAACAAGACCCCCAGCTGGCCGAGGGAAAATTACCAAATGACCTGCCCGGCGTGAATTCAGGAATCGCTTCGGCCCTGCCTCGTACTATGGGCACCAATGCGCAAGAACGAGTCACCTGCCGCAAAACGCTGCAGGGCCTGCGAGATCGAGCATCCCCGGCAAGGGAACGCGCCGTGGCCGCGAACTCGCGAAGGTATGCTCGGGACATAGGCGGCGATGGGGTTCGACAAGCGATCCGGCGGGAAGACGGGCGGCGGCGAGCCGCCGCAGGCGCCCCCGCGCGAGCCCGGGAAGGGCACGCTGCACGTCGCGCTCGCGATGGTCGGCAAGGGATCAGCGGGGGTGGACGTGAAGGCTGGCGCGC
>JBBRBG010000405.1:0-2850 GCA_038206055.1 Haliangiales bacterium | reverse complement strand
GAGCGCGGTGTTGCGCAGCGCACGATCGAGGACAGGTCGATAGATCGCCTTCAGCTTGCGGATCACCCACACGTCCTCGTGCGCGCCAGGCTTCGCGGGGCGCAGGAGCCCCGCAGCGACGACGGGCACGAGCGCGAGTGACAGCACGAGGGCCGCGAGCACCGCCGAGATCACGGCGCCCGCGAGGGGCTTGTACATGCGGCCCTCGATCCCGGTCATCGCGAACAGCGGGATGAACACCGCGGTGACCACCGCTGTCGCGAAGGCGATCGGACGTCCGACCTCGATCGCTGCCGCCAGTGCATGTCCGCGTCGATCCCCCTCGCGGTTCTGCGAGATGCGATGGACGATGTTCTCGACGACGATGATCGACGAGTCCACGAGCAGTCCAACCGCGATCGCGAGACCGCCGAGGGTCATCGTGTTGATCCCGATCCCTGCGATGCGCATGAACACACCCGACACGGCGAGCGAGAGGGGCAGGGTGAGGGTCACGATCAGCGCCGCACGAACGTTGCCGAGCAACAGGAACAGGACGAGGGCGACGAGCCCGGCGCCGATCAGGACGGCGCGACCGACGCCGCCCAGCGAGGACTCGACCAGCTCCGATTGGTCGTAGACGATCCGGATCTCGACACCCTTGGGCAGACTGCCGCGAAGATCCTCGATCGCCGTGCGGATACCTCGGGCCACGGCCACGGTGTCACCACCGAACTGTTTGACGATCCGGCAGCTCACGACCTCGCCCGCGAGCCGATGCGCGATGCCGCGCCGTACGGCAGGGGCCTCGCGGACGTCCGTGACATCGCCGAGCAGTACGGGCGTGCCGCCCTTCATCGCGACCACCGTGTTTCGGAGTTGCTCGACCGTCTGGGCGCGTCCTGCCGCCCGGATCGTCCATTCCATCTGTGCCTGCGTCACGAAGCCGCCCGCCGCGCTGACGTTGGCGCCACGCGCCGCATGCATGATCTCGTCGAGGGAGACGCCACGCGCCGCCATGCGATCCGGATCCATCTGGATCTGGAACTCGCGGAGGTAGCCGCCGAGCCGCTCGACCGCGGCCACGCCGGGGACTGCCAGCAGCCGATTCTTGATCTCGTTCTCCGCGAGATCACGCAGCGTCATCAGGTCGGCCACGCCCGGCTTCGCCTCGATCGTGATCTCGAAGATCTCGTTCAGGCGCCCGGTGACGCCCGAGAGGAGGGGCGCCTCCGTGCCGGTTGGGAGCTCGACCTGGGAGAGCCGCTCGGCGACGTATTGGCGCGAGCGCGAGTAGTCAGCGTCGGGTTCGAACTCGACGGTGATCTGGACGACGCCGAGCGTCGATGACGATCGCAATCGACGGACTTCGGGCAAGCCGGAGAGCGCTGTCTCGAACGGAACCGCGACGCGCATCTCCAGCTCGTCGGCGTTCATCGTGGGGTTCTGCACGATGATGTTGAAGACCGGCGCGGAGAGGTCGGGGAAGACGTCGCGCGGCAGCTCGCGCATCCACACGGCGCCAATCACCGCGCCTGCGAGTGCGAGGACGATCGCGATCAACGGCTTGCGGAAGCTCGCGGTGATGAACTTGTCCAGCATTGCTAATCCTCGTGTCCGCCGCCGCTGGCCTTGTCGGACTCGGCTTTGAGGAGGAAGGCACCATCAACCACAACTTCGTCGCCGGCCTTGAGCCCTGAGAGCACCTCGACTTCGCCAGCGAGGTCGCGCCCTCGCCCGATCTGCCGGATCGCGAACTCGCCCGGCCCGTGCGGGATGAATACCGCCCACCCAGAGCCGACGCGTTGAACCGAAGCCGCTGGGATCACCACGACGGGCGCCGCACCGGCGTCGCCGAGCGGGATCGCAACGGTGGCTGACATCCCGGGCCGCAGGTTGCCGTCCGGGTTTGGTACATCGAGTCGGATCTCGATCGTGCGCGATGACTTGTCGACCTCTCTGCCGATCCACTTGATCTGGGCCGGAGTCGACTTGCCGGGTAGCGCTGCGAAGCTCGCCGTCCCGGTCGCGCCGGCCTGCACGCGCACGGCATCGCGCTCGAACACGTGCGCGATGAGCCACAACGTTGACAGATCGCCGACGCGGAACAGCGTCTTCGACGGATCTGCGAGCTGACCAACGACCACGGTGCGCTCGATGACCGTTCCGGCCAGCGGAGCCTTGATGGCGAGCGCGTTGTCACCCGCCGCACCGCCGAACTTGCGGAGCGACGACGCGGCGACCTTGTACGCAGCGTCGGCCTCGGACTGCGCGGACTCCGCTTCGATTAGCTCGCGCTCCGGGATCAGCCGATCCGCGGCGAGCCCTCGCTTGCGCTCGGTGTTCTTCCTCGCGGTCTCGAGGCGCGCACGGGCGGCCTCGACCTCGGCGCGTCCTTGGCCAAGCTCCGGGCTGTTCAGCTCGACGAGCACCTGGCCGGCCTTCACCTCATCGCCGGGCTTTGCGAGCACCTTGGTCACGCGAGCGCTCACCGGCGCCGCGACCTCGGCATACGCATCCTCGTTGACGTGCAGCTCACCGAGAGCGGACACCGTCTCGCCGGCAGCGCGTGCCTGCGCCTTGCCGGTGGTGACGCGTAGGTCGCGCATCATGTCAGGCGCGATCTTGATCATCTCCGGACCGTGCTCGTGCGGCTTCCCGTCGTTCGCGGTGTCCGAGCCGGGATGCTCGACCGACTCGGCCTGATCGTGATCGGTGGACGATTTGGCCTTTTCTCCACCGCAGGCGCTCGCCAGCAGGAGGGCCATCAATGCGAAGCGTTTCATGGTGCACCTCCCGCGACGAACCGAACCGTGGCGGCTGTCCTGGCGAGCGCGAGCAACCGTTCGAGGTACTCGCGCCGGCCGTTGA
>JBBRBG010000404.1:0-2870 GCA_038206055.1 Haliangiales bacterium | reverse complement strand
TGGTCGGACGCGCGATCTCGTCAGCCATACCTCTTAGGAGGATGTGAACATGAGCGAGCACGCCTTTGAGACGAACGGCGAGCACTTCGAGATTCCGGAGACCGTCAGTTGCCGGCGCGCGCCGCGCGCCGAAGCTGGTGTGGGGGCTGAGCGGGCACCGGGTGGCGGTCTCCTGGACTCGGACCAGGATGACGTTCCGTCGGCCGTGAGCGATCCGGCGCGCGACCGCCGCGGTACAGCGGGCGCGACCGCGGAGCTACCGACGTGGCCTACGAGCGTAGCGCTCACGGCACGTGCAATCGGTCTCGAGCTGATGGACGGTCACCAAGGTGGTGCCGCCACCGCAACGCCCTCGGCAAGCGGACCACCGACCGGATCGGGACGCGGCCCCAGGCTCCGAGGGAAGGAGTTGGCACCGGCCCCGGATAGGCCAGAGCGGCTGTGGTGGACCGAATTCGAGAAGCAATACACCAAAGACATGCTTCGCGATCTGGTGCGGCGAGCAACTGCACTGACCAGGCGATACGAGCGGTTCACGACGCAGCGGAGTACCGACACCGCGATGGATCGGATCCATGCCGCGGTCGTGAAGCTCTATGAGGGAGCGCGGATCTGGGATCAGGCCCGTGTCGACCTGTGCGGCTTCCTTCTCGGCGTGATTGCCAGCGACCTCGCCAGTGAGGTGCGCCGCTCCAAGATGGCGCCGCAGATCTCGCTCGATGATCGGAAACGCAAGCGCGAGGACGACTACAGCGGCGAGCCGTGTGATGAGTCCGGTGCGGAGTCGCGCATGTCGGTCGAGGACGGATGGCCCGTTCCGCTCACGGAGGAGGAGGCGTCCCCCGATGCTGCGTGGTGTCTCGCGGTCAACGACTTGCGTAAGCGCGCCGGACCGGATGCGCTCGTGCTCGCGCTTCTCGGAGCATACGAGGAGCACGCTTACGTGAAGCGCGACGTGATGAAGCTCTTGACGTGGTCCGCGACCACGTACGAACGCGCCTATCGGCGCCTATCAGCGGTTGCTCGCGTTGACCGAGGACCGACGATGCCGGCTGCAGCGTGAGCAAGTCACATCGTCGAGTGACCGTGGCGCCGAGCCGTGAGGCTGTGCGTCTCGAGCCGCCCGCTTCTGATCGGCGAGACGGCAGCCTCCGGTGCAACGTTGTCCGATGACCACGCACTTCGTCGCGCTCTCGGCTGGGAGCCGCGGATCGAGTTCATCGGCAGGGGGTACGGGATCACGACGGGAACGTTCTGCCGTCCACCGTTGTGCGGCAGCAATGGGCCACGCGCACCTCATTTCACGCGCTCGACGACACACTCCGCCGCTTCCAGCTCCATGCGCAAGTCGCACTCGGAGAGATCCTGCGCCTGCGCCCCGTGCCGCGCGACTACCACAGTGGGGTGCGTTCTGCCCAACTCCGCGAGCCGCGAAACGATCGCGTCGCGTGTCATCGCGCGGATCGACGGACGGATCGGTGGGCCGTCGACTATGTGACGTTCGTACTCATCGAGACGGGCTCGGATACCCTCGTAGATGCGCCGGGATTCGCGCCGCTGCCGTGGGGTTAGCTCCCGTCGCTCGGCGGCGGCCATCGCGTCCTCGTGCGCGATGGCCTCGAAGATCCGAAGGTTCTTGGTGGTTGTCATCGTCTTCTCCTCACACCATCGCGGTGATGGCGGCTTGGCGCAAATGGGTAGACAGGCGCTCCACGAGGCGCAGCATGCGCCGGTAGGCGTTGTGATATTCGCTCTCCGTCATTCCGGTCACCCGCATGACGTCGCGGCGTTCGGTGGCTCCGTCGGCGTAGGCGTCGATCAGCCACTCCAACGCACCGTTGTCGCCGGCCAGCTCGCGCAGTGCAGCCACCACGAGGTCGGCGCAGGTTTGCGTTTCGGCCGGGCTGATTCCGCGTCGCTCCGTCTCCATCGCCTCGGAAACCTCGCGCTCCAAGGCCTCCGACGCGCCATCGAGCGACACGTGGGGGAACCGCTTCAGCCGGGTCAGCTCGGTCGAAATGCGGCTCCGGATCACGGACTTCAAATGCATCGCAAGCGGGCTGGTCGTCGGATTCCACGTGACGGTGCTCATGAGTGTGTCCCCGATCGCGTCGTCGAGTAGTTCACGCGGCAGTCCTGGATCGTACCGCCCGGTCTGGCGCTCGATCCATCGTGCACGTCGGGCGGCGTATGCGAGAATCTCATCGGTCAAGTCGTTGGTCATCTGCGCGGAGAAGGCTGAGCGCATTCGCTCCAATAGCTGGAGCGTGTCGTTGTCGTTCATCGGTGTACGGCTCCTGTCGTGTCGAGAAGAGGTGGGCGACTTGCTGCGCGGACGACCTCCGCGCCGCGGCACTTGCCGAGGGGGCACTTTTCGCCTACGCGTTCGCGATGGGCGAGGTTCGTTGGAGTAGCTCGCGAAGGTTGTCGGCGTGTTCCTCGAGCGGATCGAAGCTCGGGTGTGCGGCCATGGTCAGCGCGGCGAGGAACAGCCACAGCTCGGGGGACATGTTGGGTTCTTCGGTCATGGCAGGCCCTATCGGCCGTGCGCCCGGGCGGTTGCTAAGAATTCGAAGAAATCGCAGGAGCCCTAAGTCCGCATAGGTGCTCGTAGACGCGCGCGCGAGCTCCTCGCCAGCCGCACGAGCAAAAGACGCACTCGCCGCCTTCCTGGCGCGTGCCCACAAGAGCCGAATCGGTCCGACGGAGTCCGTCGAGCAACGCACGATCAGAATCCATCGAGCTTGAAGGCGTCGCGTCGGTGAGTTCCAAGCGCCTGCTCAGATGTCATCCGCAAGAGCGAGGAACACGGGCCGCGGCATTCAGAGCGCACCCGAAGCGTATACTGGTGGCGATGGTACTTCGTGACG
>JBBRBG010000403.1:0-2906 GCA_038206055.1 Haliangiales bacterium | reverse complement strand
CTGCTCGGCTACGTCGGCGAGATCAACCAGGACGAGCTGAAGACGGTGCAGCCCAAAGGTGCGTACGCGCTCGGCGACACGATCGGGAAGAGCGGGGTCGAGCAGAGCTACGAAGCGGACCTACGCGGTCGCGCCGGCGTGCGACGCGTCGAGGTCGACGCCGCGGGCCGCGTGATTCGCACGCTGGACTCGACCCCGGCCCGTTCGGGCCACGACGTGCGGCTCACGCTCGACATGAAGGCGCAGCAGACCGCGGAGGCTGCGCTGTTCCAGGGACTCGAAGCCGCGCGGCACGCCAAGGACACGAGCTACAAGAAGGGCTTCAAGACGCTGGCTGCGCCCGCGGGCGCGGTGGTGGTGCTCGACGCCAACACCGGCTCGGTCGTGGCGATGGCCTCCCAACCCGACTACGACCCGAACGCGTTCGTGCACGGCATCCCCGAGGCCACGTGGAAGCAGTGGCAGGACAAGGCCAGCGGGTTCCCCCTGCTGAACCGCGCCGTCTCGGGGCAGTACGCGCCCGGCTCGACCTTCAAGCTGATGACCGCGATCGCCGGGCTCACCGCCGGCGACATCAACGCGACCAAGACGGTCAACGACACCGGCTCGTACGCGTACCCGAGCGACCCGGACCATCCGTTCAAGGGCGAGGGCGCTCCGGGCCGGGTCGATCTGAACCACGCGCTGGCGGTGTCGAGCGACGTCTACTTCTACACACTCGGCGGCGATCTCTACTACCGGTGGAAGCACCAGCAGCCGGGTGGTGACGCGCTCCAGGCCACCGCCAAGAACTGGGGCTTCGGCGCGTCGACCGGTATCTCGCTGCCGAACGAGGCGGTGGGTCGCATCCCGGATGCGGCGTGGAAGCAGCAGATCCACGACGCGAACCCGGGCGCGTTCCCGTACCCCGACTGGCTCCCCGGCGACAACATCCTCTCCGCGATCGGCCAGGGCGACGTCCTCGTGACCCCGATCCAGCTCGCATCGGCGTACGCGACGTTCGCCAACGGCGGCACGAAGTGGTCGCCGCGCCTCGCGGACGAGGTGCACGACGCGCGCGGTCGCACGATCCGCAAGCTGCCTTCGATCGACATCGGGCACGTCGACGTACCCGACCGCGACACGATCCTCGCCGGACTCACCGGGGTGGTGGAGTACGCGAAGGGCACTGCGGCCTCCGCGTTCGCCGGCTTCCCGAAGGGTCTCGCGGCGGGCAAGACCGGTACCGCCCAGGTCCAGGGCAAGCAGAACACGTCGTGGTTCGTGGGGCTCACGCCGGCCGCGGCACCGAAGTACGTGGTGCTCGCCGTGGTGGAGGAAGGTGGCTACGGCGCCCAGACCGCGGCACCGATCGTGCGCGCGGTCATGGAGCAGCTGAACGGCCTGCCGGTCGGTCCGGTCGTCAACGTCGCACCGCCGACGGGGAACTGAGCGCGTCGATGGCATCCGGCTCGATCATCGTCTCGGACCGTCGGTCGCGCTTCCACGCGTCGCCGTTGCGTCACGTCGACCCGCTGCTCTTCGGCGCGCCGCTCGCGCTCGCGGGCCTCGGCCTGCTGATGGTGTACTCCGCGACGCACCGCAAGCTCGAGGAGGCGGGACTCGACCCGTACGACTTCGTGAAGCGTCAGGCCGTCGCGATCGTCGTGGGCGTCATCGCGATGGCGATCCTCACCGCCATCGACTACCGCAAGCTGCGCGAGCTTGCGCTGCTCGGGTACGGCGCGACCGTGCTGATGTTGCTCGCGGTCCTGCGCGTCGGTGCGAACGTGAAGGGCGCGCAGGCACGATTCGACATCGGCCCGTTCCAGCTCCAGCCGGGCGAGTTCGCCAAGTTGTTCCTGATCCTCGTGCTCGCCGGCTACTGCGCGATGCACCGCGACGGCCTGACGCCGCGCCGCCTGGCGGTTGCGTTGGCGATCTGCGCCCTGCCGATGGGCCTCATCATGTTGCAGCCCGACCTCGGCACGAACATGGTCCTGGCTGCCGCGGCGTTCACGATCCTGATGGTCGCCGGGGTCCGTGCTCGGCACCTGATCGTGCTGCTCCTGCTGGCCGGCACGCTCTCGGTGGTCGCAGTGCAGGCCGGGGTGCTCGACCAGTACCAGATCGACCGGCTCACGAGCTTCGCGAACCTCGGAACCAATGCCGAGAAGTCCGGATTCAACGCCAAGCAGTCGCAGAATGCGATCGGCAACGGCGGGCTCACCGGCCAGGGCCTCTTCGGCGGATCGCAGACGAATGGCGCGTACGTACCCGAACAGCACACCGACTTCATCTTCACGGTGGTGGGCGAGGAGCTCGGATTCGTCGGCGGGGCCGTCATGCTGGGACTGTTCGCGGTGATCGTCTGGCGTATATTGCGGGCCGCCCGGCTTGCCCAGGACCCTTTCGGAACGCTCTGCTGCATGGGCGTCCTCGGGATGTTCGTGGCGCAGATGTTCGAGAACGTGGGAATGGCGACGGGGATCATGCCCATCACCGGGATCCCGTTGCCCTTCATGAGCTACGGCGGTTCGTCGATCATCGTGTCGTTCGCGTGCATCGGTCTGGTGGCCAATGTGCGCATGAGGAGGTTCAGTTGAGGGCAGTCCGGAACGTGGCCGTCGCGGCGATCGTGGTCGCGCTCGCTGCGTGCAGTGGTGGCGGTGGGAACGACGAAGCTGCGACCAAGCACGCGGTGAAGACGCGTCGCCACGCCTCGACGACATCATCGAGCACCACGTCGAGCTCCACGAGCTCGACCACCGCGACCACCGCGCCCTTCAACGGGTTGCGGCCCGGCGACAGCGGCCCGGCGGTCACCGATCTCCAGACCAAGCTCGCCGCGCTGCACTACGACGTGCACCCGGACGGGAGCTACAGCGGCGCCACGATGCAGGCCGTGATGGCGTTCCAGAAGGTCA
>JBBRBG010000402.1:0-3014 GCA_038206055.1 Haliangiales bacterium | reverse complement strand
TTGCGGCCGGAGCCCGGGCTCGATCGGATCTGGCTCGGAGTGACGCCGACAGCCGACGACAACCACGATCGCGAGGGCAACGTGCCGGAACCGCATCGCCAGCAGAATACCAAGGCGGCGGCCGTCTATCAGATCCAACTCCCGGGATTGACTTGGTTCTCGATATCTGAACACTTGTACAGGTGAGCTACGCGCCGCTGTGGTGCAAGTCGAACTTCTCCTTCCTCGAGGGCGCGAGCCACGCCGAGGAGCTGGTGGAGGAAGCGCATCGTGTCGGGCTCGGCTCGATCGCGATCACCGATCGCGATGGCGTCTACGGCATGGTCCGCGCGCACACGAAGGCGCGCGAGCTCGGCGTCCATCTCGTGTGCGGAGCGCAGGTCTCGATCGCTGCGCCGGGCTCGTTGCTCGCGCCATCGCCGGTGACCGCGGCGCGCTTCGGTCTCCATCACGACGATGCGCCCGTCGGGCGCGGGCCCGGCTGGGGCGCCGATACCGATGCGCTCTCGCCGACCGCGTCGCTCGGCCGGCGCGGTCGCACGAAGCGCGCGAAGCCGCGGCAGGTCACCCTCGAGGTCACGGAGCGGCCACCCGCGACCCAGCTCGTGCTGCTCGCGACCGATCGCGCGGGCTGGGCGAACCTCATGCGCCTCATCACCTCGGCGCGCCGGCGCTGCGACAAGGGGGAGTCACTCGCGTCGTGGCGCGAGGTCTGCGAGCACGCTGCTGGCGTGATCGCGCTGTGGGGCGGCGAGGGCAGCATGCTCGCGGCAGAGGCCGAGCCATCCGCCGCCGTGATCACCGATCTGCGCAACGCGTTCGGCGATCGCCTGTACGCGTTGCTCACGCGCCATCGCCGCGCCGATGACGTGCCGCGCGAAGCTCGCCTCCGCGCGCGGGCGGCGGCCGCTCGCATCCCGCTCGTCGCCGCGACCGAGGTGCTCTATCACTCGCGCGCGCGTCGCTCGCTACAGGACATCCTCACCTGCATCCGCCACGGCGTCACGCTCGCCACCGCAGGCACGAAGATCCGCGGCAACGACGAGCACGATCTACGCGCACCCCACGCGTTCAATCGGTTGTTCTCCGACGAGCCCGCCGCCGTCGCACGCTCGATCGAGATTGCCGCGCGCTGCTCGTTCTCGCTCGGCGAGCTGCGCTATCGCTATCCCTCCGAGCGCCTCCCCGATGGTTCCACCTCGGCCGCGTACTTGCGCGCGCTCGTCGATACCGGCGCTGCGTGGCGCTACAACGACGACGTCCCCTCGAACGTACGCCGCCAGCTCGACCTCGAGCTCGCGCTGATCGAGGAGCTCGACTATCCGGGCTACTTCCTGACCATGTACGAGATCGTCGCGTTCTGCCGACGGCGCGAGATCATGTGCCAGGGCCGCGGCTCCGCAGCGAACTCCGCCGTGTGCTTCTGCCTCGGCGTCACCGCCGTCGATCCCGTTCGCATGGGCCTCTTGTTCGAGCGCTTTCTCTCGCGCGAGCGAGCCGAGCCGCCCGACATCGATCTCGATATCGAGCACGAGCGCCGCGAGGAGGTGATCCAGCACGTCTATCAGGTCTACGGCCGCGACCACTCCGCGATGGTGTGCAACGTCATCCGCTACCGGCCGCGCTCCGCCGTGCGCGATGTCGGCAAGGCCCTCGGCATTCCCGAGACCGCGCTCGATCGCGCCGCGAAGCACCTCTCGATGTACGGCCTCGTCGAGCCCGAGGCTCTCGCGCGCTCCGGTCTACAAGACCACGGCGCGATCGCGGTCGATCACCTCGCGCGCCTCTCCGACGAGATCCTGGAGTTCCCGCGCCACCTCTCGGTTCACCCGGGCGGCTTCCTCCTCGGTCACGAGCCCGTCCACGACATCGTGCCGATCGAGAACGCCGCGATGCCGGGCCGCACCGTGATCCAGTGGGACAAGGACGACCTCGAGGACCTCGCGCTGTTCAAGGTCGACCTCCTCGGTCTCGGCGCGCTCCACCAGCTCCACCTCGGCCTCGACCTCCTGCGCGCGCACCGCGGCATCGATCTCTCGATGGCCACCATTCCCGCGGAGGACGAGGCCACCTACGACATGATCTGCACCGCCGATACCGTCGGCACGTTCCAGATCGAGAGCCGCGCGCAGATGTCGATGCTGCCGCGCCTGCGCCCGCGCACGTTCTACGATCTCGTCGTCGAGGTCTCGCTCGTACGCCCGGGCCCGATCTCCGGCGGCATGGTCCACCCGTACCTGCGCCGCCGGCGCGGCCTCGAGAAGGTCGAGTATCCGCACGCGTGCCTCGAGCCCGTGCTCGCGAAGACCCTCGGTGTGCCGCTGTTCCAGGAACAGGTCATGAAGCTCGCGGTGGTCGCCGCCGACTACACGCCCGGCGAGGCCGACCAGCTCCGTCGCGACATGGCCGCCTGGCGCCGCTCGGGCCGCATCGAGAAGCACCGCGAGCGCCTGATCTCGCGCATGGAGGAGAAGGGCATCGCGCGCGACTTCGGCGAACGCGTGTTCGAGCAGATCCGCGGCTTCGGCGAATATGGCTTTCCGGAGTGCGTGGTCGGCTCGACACGCGTGATCGATGCCGATACTGGTCGCTGGGTGAGGATCGAGGACGTTGTCACAGGGCGCCACCCACTACGGATGACGCTGACCTGCAACGAGCGCCTGGAGGTCGAGCCGAAGCACGTGATCGCCGGCAAGGTCAGTGGTCGCAAGCACGTGTTCATGCTCCGCACCGCCGAGCACGCGATCGAGGCGACCGCCGAGCATCCGTTCCTCACGCCCGCGGGCTGGCGCGCGCTCGGCGATCTACACGTCGGTGATCTCGTCGCGACAGCTCGGATGACCGATTCGATCGCAGGATGGAGCGAGATCGTCTCGATCGAACCTGCCGGCGTTCAGGAGACGTACGACCTCGAGATCGACGGCAACCACAATTTTCTCGCGAACGACTTCGTCGTCCACAACAGTCACGCCGCGAGCTTCGCGTTGATCGCATATGCGACGTGCTGGATGCGC
>JBBRBG010000401.1:0-3140 GCA_038206055.1 Haliangiales bacterium | reverse complement strand
GATGCGGTCCTTCATGCGATCTTCCTCGGATTTGTGATGGCGATGATTTTCGGCCACGCGCCGATCGTCTTTCCCGCCGTCATCGGAAAGCCGCTGCCGTTTCGATCGGCCTTCTACGTGCATCTCGCCATTCTGCATGCGTCGGTCGCCTTGCGACTGGCTGGTGACCTCGTTGATGCACTGGGGCGCTGGCGGGCGTGGGGCGGACTGCTGAACGCGCTCGCGTTGCTCGTCTTTGTCGTGAACTCGGCGTGGTCAATCGCGCGGGGATCGCCTCAGTCTATCGACTGCGCGCAATGACGACGTGGCTGGAGGCTCTGTTCCATCGTTGCGGCGATCCGCACGGCGCTGTCCTTGGCCTGGTTGGCCATCGTCCCTGAGAAGAGGTCGTCCACGGTCGCCTGAAAGAGAGTGACCCAGCGGTGGAACGCCTCACCGCTCAAGGGCGTCTGCTGCGCAAGTGCGCGGTGGACGACGAGCGGTGCGCCCTTGAACGTCGCGGTGCCGAACAGCACGGATTCCCAGAAGTCGTACATCCTCGGCAGGTGCGTCGCCCAGTCGACGTGAGCGACGTCATCGAAGATGGGCCCGAGAAGCCCATCGTCGCGGACGCGGTCGTAGAACACGTTCACGAGGCACGCGACGTCGCGACGGTCGGTGATGTCGAATTGCGGTCGGCTCATTCCTGGCTCCTGCTCGTCCACGCGCTGGTGCGACATTGTCGGCCACCGGAGCAGGCATGTCGTTGCGTTCGCGCAAGGAGGCGGTGTTTGCGGCAGCGCAACGACACCCGCGGCTGGCGGAGCCATCATTGGATCAGTTGGGAACCCGCGCCATGAACGGAGACAAACATGATCCCCCACACCTACCGGCTCCGGCCGACCATGAAACAGGGAACGGCTTCGAGCATTCCTCAGACATGGACGCACTATGCATCGGTCGAAGACGCGCGGGCCGGTGCGAAGCTCATGTATCACAACGATCGCGTCCTGCGCGTGATGATGGTGACCGACAGCGTGGGATCGTTTGTGGAGTGGATCGAGCGATGACCGTCGTCGACTATCAGCCTGCCTCCCGCATCTATGCGCAGGGCGATTCGGCCGAGACGATTCTTTACATTCATCAGGGACAGGTGAAGCTGTCGGTGCTGTCCCAGACCGGCAAAGAGGCGGTGGTGGGGATGCTGGGTCGCGGCGAGTTCTTCGGCGAAGGGCCACTGGCAGAGCAACGCGTGCGCCTCACCACGGCAACGGCCGTGACGGTAAGCAAGATCCTCGTCATCCCCAAGCAGGACATGCTTCGGCTGCTCCACGAGGAACCTGCGGTCTCGGATCGTTTCATCGCGCACATGCTCGCCCGCAACATCCGTCTGGAAGAGGATCTCGTCGATCGTCTCTTCAACGGCAGCGAGAAACGGCTCGCCCGCACGCTGCTCCTGCTCGCGCGCCATGGCACGCCGGACGGACCACGACGGGTGCTGCCGCGTACCTCGCAGGAAGAACTCGCGGAGATGGTCGGCACGACGCGTTCGCGCGTGAATCTGTTCATGAACAAATTCAGAAAACGCGGCTTCATCGACTACCGCGACGGCATGATTGAGGTGCACGAGGCGCTCACGCATGTCGTGCTGGACGACGCGCCGGCGTCCGATCACTACCGCGGCCCACACGATCCCCACGCGGACCGTCGGATGCCTGCAGCACCCTGCTGACCTTCGCGGCGTAGCGGACCATCCGCTGAGGCTCCGCTAGCTAGACCTCACCTCACCCGGGGTGCTGCACAGGCCGGACTGGAGCATCATCTATGTGAGATAGTTACTGGCGCGCCCAAGGACCCATTCGACAGCGACGAGCGGCATCAAGTTACTGACCTGACATCTCCGGAGCTGCCAATGCGTGTCTCGCAACTGCTGGGTGCGATCGGGACCGGCCTCGTGATCGCTGGCTACCTCCCCCAAGTCCAGCACTTGATCAAAGAGCATTGCTCCGCGGGCCTCAGCCTGACCGCCTTCGCCTTGTGGTGCTCGGCGGCGTTGCTGTTTCTGACCTACGCGATGGTCATTCACGACGCTGTGTTCGTTGCTGTTCAGAGCGTCAGTCTCATCGCAAACGGCTTCATCTTCGTGCTGACCAAGCGATACCAGGGACAGTTCTGTCTCTGGCATCGAGGACCGCTATCTGTTGAACGGTTGCGTCGAGACGTCAGCGAGCCAGGCGATGCGCGTGCGAGTACACATTGAATGTCGAGCCGCGCACGAAGCCGAGCAGCGTGATCCCTGTCTCCTCAGCGAACTCGACGGCGAGACTCGACGGTGCCGACACCGCGCCGACGACGGGAACGCCGGCCAGAAACGCCTTCTGAACGATTTCATACGACGTGCGGCCGCTCACGAAGAGGATCGACTCAGCAAGGGGTAGCCGCCCTTTTCATGGGGCTTGTTCGCCTTTACGCTCTGGTGAATGCGAGCCTCGAAGTTGCGGTTTCCCGACGGCACGCTGGCGGCAATAGGATCGTTCGCCTTGAGCGTGTGTTCGCTCGCGATCGAGCGGGCCCGAATTGCCGATGCAGGTGGTGCAGCCGAATCCGACGATGTCCGACCACTTGCGACAGACGTCCATCGAGTCTCACACCGGACGTTCTTGAGCGGTCGCGCTCGTAACGCGGGCGACATTCGTGTCTTAGCGCGAGCGCGATTCAGCGGCTACGTGGCTGAGGATTGTGAACTACTCGGACGTTCTCGCCTCACGCCGTGGCGGCGGCCGTCAGGATGTGCACACTACGCTACAGGAATGTCGTCCGAGGCGTCGGCATCGAGCGTATGATGGCGCCGAAGCGCCCGATGTAATCAGCCAGCACAAATGCTGCAAATTCCTGATGCTCCCAATCAAGCTGACCCGGATCTCAGGTCGGTCATTACCACCGATGAGTTGAGCCGGCGACCAACGCGCCCGCCCGACTACGCGTCGGAGAACCGCGCCCTGGTGGCTTTGGCGGGGACATTATCGCTGTCGCCCGACCACGTTTTGCAGACGCTCGCGGAAACCGCCTTAAACCTGTGCCGGGCGCAGTCTGCCGGGATCAGCCTGCTTGACGAGCGGCAACAGCGCTTCCGGTGGTGTGCCACCGCCGGGCAATGGGCT
>JBBRBG010000400.1:0-3142 GCA_038206055.1 Haliangiales bacterium | reverse complement strand
GGCGTCTATCGGTTCGTCGACAAGATCTACAACGCCCAGGTTGTCAGCTACGGCAAACGCTTCATGCTCGAATTCCTCGTCCCCGAGCCGGCGGCGTTCTTGCGGCATGCGATGACGCGCCAGCCGGCGGAAGGCGTCACTCAGGTCAAGCCGGAGGCGCCCGGCTACTGTCAGAACGGCGTGTTCGCGGAGCTTCAGCCGCAAGACATCTCCATCGAGACGTACTTGTTCTGGGCGGCGAAGTACCTCGCCAACGACGTGGCACCGCCGCCGAGCAACACGCAGATCGTTTCGGGCGTACTGATCAACGAGACGCCGGGCACGAAGTCGCAGTTCTCTGATGACATTTACGAAGCCTCCGAGCTCAAGGAGCTCAAGGTCCCGAACGGGTACAAACCGACGAAGGCGATCATCACGGCGGAAGGTTGGAACGTCGCGCGCGACACCTTCCCGGCGACCTTCGCTACTCGTGGATCATCTTCACGAACAACATCGGCTTGCTGAACGTCGTCGACCGCAAGACGTCCCTCTCGTTCGTCAACTACTTCCTGCACTCACCCTATTTCTCGTCTCCGATCATCAAGGCGATCAGCCTGGGAACGAAGTGAGCTAGGGCAGGCGGCTGGTCAATGCGAGTGCAGGCTCGCCAGCTCCGCGCGGCACGGTAACGATCACGCGGCACTCTTCGTGCGGTGGTCGGTGGATCACTTGCGCCCCGAGGATCGACGCGCACCCGGTCGGTGCCTCCACAGCAAGCTGGAGGCCGAGCGGAGACGGCAACGAGATGCGCTGGCCCTCTGCGTCGGTAGCCACGACTTCGGCTTCGTATGCGATCCCACCATCGGCTTCCAGGGGGCTCCTCTCGAGCGGGTTCCATTTCACGTGCAGCGTAGAATCGATGAACTCTGCTTCCACTGCCTTCGCCTTCCCGATGGTAGGCAGGGCATAACGCCCGAGCACCGACCCAATGATGCCGTGAACGCCACACGAGTACTCGCGTCCTTTGGTCGGTGCAAGGTGGATCGTGCTCGGCCAAAGGTAGTCGAGCGATACTCCGCGCTCGTCGAAGATCTGGACGGTGCGCTCGTAGCAAAACCCGCGAGCGAGCGTGGCAACCTCGCCACTTCGATACACGAGTGGCGTCTGCGAGAGATCCTCGAAGAAATGGTACTCGAGTGATCCTGCTTCCACGACCTCGATCCCGAACTCCAGCTCGTTCCATTGACCGCTCACATAGCCGCGGACCGATACGGTGGCCGTACCCGCGGTGAGCCCGGTCAGTCCAAGGTTCGGATCGGATCCAGGCAGTGGTCGTGCCTCCGCGATCCAGGCGGGATCTACGCTCGCCATCACGATCCAGGCTTCGACCCGGTCGTAGTGCGGACCGCTGCTCGCCTGCCCCACGAGCGAGCCATTGTCCCGCTTGCGTTGTAGTCGCGAGTCGATCTTCATCTCGAGAACCGCTCCCGCCGCAATACGCGGCACCCGCCCCGGTGGTGCAAGCGCGGCGGTTCCACGAACCTCAGGACCTTCACATGCGGCCACCAGATTCATCGCGACGGAGGCGATGATCCATCGAGGCGAACTCATCAGGTTCTGGGAGCACGTATCGTCCGCTTGTGCGTGTGGTCCATGGTTCGTCCGCAGACGACTCGCGGCCGACGAGCAGACCGCCGTCGTACGTGTAGATCCGATCGGAGGAGCGTTCGGGATCTCGATGATCCGGCCGCGTCGGTGACGATTGCGCAGCCGAGGCAAGCACGGCCTCGCCGCACTCGTGGATGCAGCTAGACTCGAAGCGGCACATGGAATCGCGCTTCCGAATGCGCGGGCCGCGACGCGCCCTTCGGCAGCTGGACCGCTGCATGCGAGCGCGCCGTGCGCGGCTACCGCGGCGTTTCTCGCGTTCCGTCGTGGGAGCTGCGACGATCGCGCGGTCGCACGGAGCAGCGATCACGAACCGGTTGGGCGGCCAATCTCGGCCGCCGCTCGTGGATGATCGCGACGGTCGAGCTGCACGAACTCGCCGTCTCGGCATATCCCGTTTCTCTTGTTAGGGAGCATCTCCGTCGATGGAGAGCGCAGGGTTTCGAGGCGGGCTGGATGATGGCCGGCGCATCGGATGCCATCACCGTCGGTGCCTGGTCAGGATCCGCGTCGTTGATGTGGTAACCGTCCGGGGGTGAGGACGCATGGCGTCTCGCCTGCACGCGACGGATCCTCGCGCAATGCTTCGTCGCGGACGTGAGTTCTGGATCACCGCTATCGCTGAGTTCGAGCGCAGCAAGCTGACGCACGAGGCGTTCGCGGAGCGGCGAGGGTTCTCAGTGGAGAATCTGCTCGATGCTTGGCTGGCGAGGAAACGGTGATCCATATCGTCCTCTCCGTGGTTCTCTACCTCCTGCTCGCGCTACACATCGGCTCGGGCATCTATTTCGGACTGCGGTGGATGCGATGAAGCAGTTCATGCTCTGGCTCACCTTGATCGCGGCGGTCGTCACCGCAGCATCACTCGCCGTGGTGCACTTCGATCCCGCAGCCTCCGCCGTCGAGAACCTCGTCAGCCCTGGCCCACTGTCGCCGAAACACGCGTACCTCGACAACCGTTGTACGTCGTGCCACGAGCCGACCATTGGCGTGACGGTCGCGAATTGCACCGCGTGCCACGCGACCTCCGCGCGTCTACTCGGTCGCCAGCCGACCATGTTCCACGCGAGCATCCAGGAATGCTCCTCGTGCCATATCGAACACCAGCGACAAAGCATCCGACCGCTCAAGATGGATCACGTGGAGCTCGCCAAGATCGGCGTGCGCACACTCTCTCTCGCGTCCCGACGAGACCAAGACAGCGCCGCCACGCTGAGCTCTCTCGAGACCTGGCTGAACATTCGGAGCCCCGGTGAGCTCGACACGAGCTCCGCGCGCGAGGGTCTGAACTGCGCCGGATGCCACGATCGCAAGGACCCGCATTTCAATCGGTTCGGAAGCGACTGCGGACAGTGCGATGGTCTCGCCAACGTTTGGATCCGACTTCCCAAGTCCTTCTAGCTCGCTCGACAGTTCCTCGAGCCGCTTCTCCGCCGCGGCCTCGTTACGCGGAGTCGGCGTACAGATGGCGCGCGAGCAGTGGCAACTCGGATCG
>JBBRBG010000399.1:0-3186 GCA_038206055.1 Haliangiales bacterium | reverse complement strand
CGTGCTGTAGTCCAGGGTCGATAGCGTCAGAATCACGCGCGAGCCGTCAGGTCACGACGGGGCACCGCGAGGACTTACGATGAATGTCTCAACGCGTCAGCTGGGAATCCGCTCACGCGCTCGCTCCTATCGACCCTCTTATCGAGTTCGTTTCAGTAGAGGACTGGGCGCCCAAAAGAGATTGTCGATGCGACGAACCTCTCTGCCCCACGGTACTTCGACTCCATCCACTACCATCGCCCCGCACTCAATCCACGCTGGCACAACAAGCACCGTGTTCGGAACCATCTCGTCCAACTCGCACGAATGGCCCTCGCAGAGACATTGTCGACCGACCTCGGCGCAAATTCCGCAAGCCACTAGCTTTGCTATCCACCGGGTATCAGGATCGATGGCGAGCGCGAGCGCAACACGCCCTACACCATCAGTAGGCGCACGCTGAACATCAAGCCGCAGGCCCGACCAGAAATCTCGCTTAGTATATTCGCAATTCGTCGGTGACGACCCGCAGCTGCGGCTCAGTAACTCAGCGATTGCAACATCGAATCGCCGACTGCCGGTAGTAGTTCGATAGGACATCATCGGATAGATCAGACGTCGCAAGTCGCCGTTAGTGCTGTGGACAGATGACTCATTGGCAGTCTGGTTCTCAGCGATCTTCCGCCCATCGTCCACGCATCCGTAGCCACACAACACGGTCAGACTGCAAAGTACCTGTGTCATCAGTTGCATGGAATACACTGGTCGATAGCAGGATTCACGATATCTTCCTCCTGGCTTTTTGTCCATTCGCCGTCTACGGGTTTGACTCCGTCGCCAGGGCTCTCGAAGTTGCCGAACATGCCGAAGTCTGTACTCGACGTACCAACGATCCATCTCGGGATTCGACGAACAACCGAGTGATAGGCTTCGTGCGCGACGACGTTAGCTAGACAGTAGTGGTTGGAGTAGACGACCTTCCCTGGAGGCAGAAAAGTGAGCCTCGCCCCCGGGTGGGTTTTGTTTGGTTCTTTTTCCATAGGGTGGATCGTGAGTGCGTATGAGAGCTCTACGAATTCATCGGCTCTGCTGGCGGCACCTTGGTTTATGTCCACGAATTCCCCGGCTGCGCTGAGCAAAGTCCCCTTGGGGGGGGTGCAAATGAATCTCGCGTTGTTGAGCTGGTTCAATAGATTTCGCTTTGACGTTTGATTAGGGTGCGGCTCTTTCGCGTCGGGCTCGACGGGAAGAGTTTCGATCACTTGACGAGCGTCAAGCGCGGGCGTGAAGGCGGAAGCGGGTTGGGGATGGCGCCGTCGGCGTAGCGCGATTTGTGCGTGCGCTCGTGCTCCTGCGCGAGATGAAACTGCCAGTAGTCGTCGAAGTCGCCGCTCGTTCGCAGCGCGCGCAGGCGGAGGATCGCCTCGGCGCCGGCCAGCGACCAGCGAGCGCCTGTGCGGCCCATGCGATCCTGGACGAGATAGCGGCATGCGCCCTCGATGACACCGGTCGCGATCGGGATGCCATCGGCGAGCGCACGGTCGTAGTGGAGCAGTTGCGTGTTCGAGACCAAGTAGTTGGCTGCCTTCGAGACCGGCTTCGCTGCGACGGCGTCGAGGCCGCGGCTCGGCACCCAGAACCATTCGGCCGCCACGCCGTCGAGCCGCTCGACGATCGATTGCACCAGGCCGCGGGTGCGCGCGTTCAGCGGCATCACCACTCGGACGCGTCCGCCCGAGAGCTCGGTCATCTCCCCGAGCGGGAGCGCGATGTGCGTCGTGACGTTCGTCCCCGGCATGGCGGCGAGCAGCATACCTGGGAGCGCTGCAGCGTGCGGTCGGCGCGCCCATGTAGTACACTTCTGCCACATGGGTCAGACGCTGACGATCCGCCTCACCAAGGAGCTGGCGTCCTGGCTCGCGGAGCTGTCCGCTCGCACGGGACAGTCACAGAGCCGCATCGTGCGCGAGCAACTAGAGCGTGCCCGCGCCGGATCGGCGAATCGCACGTTCATGCGCCTCGCCGGAAGCGTGCGCGGACCGAGCGATCTGTCGTCCCGCAAGGGCTTCTCGCGGCCGTGAAAGGCATTGCCGACACCGGCTTCCTCGTAGCGTTTGCGAACCGCAGCGATCGTCATCACGGATGGGCCGTCGAGCTCGCGGAGAGCATTCGCGAGCCGCTGTTGACCTGCGAAGCCGTGCTCGCCGAGACCGCGTTTCATCTGCGCAACGTCGGCGTGGTGCTCGCCATGGTCGATGACGGACTCGTCGTTCCAGCGTTCGACTGCCGTGCGCACCTCCCGCAACTCGCGTATCTCGCAAAGCGCTATGCGGATCGGGAGCCCGACCTCGCTGATCTATGCCTGATCCGGATGAGCGAGCTGCATCCGCGGCACACCGTGATCACGGTCGATCGCGCCGACTTTCGCGTCTACCGGCGCAACAAGCGCGAGGCAATCCCCGCTATCTACCCGCCAACCGGGTAGCTACGCTGCGCGCCACGCTGGTCTGCGGTCTGCCCGCACAATGCACCGCCCTCAGCGTCCATAGTGTTAGGGATGTCGTTTCCAAGTGCTCGTGCGCTCTACGAAATTGACGATCGGGCTGGCGAAGATTCCGCGCTGCGCGCGGAACTGCGCCGTACCGAGGCCCCCGCGGTGCTTGTCGACTTCAAGGCGTGGCTGTGGGAGCTCGCCACGCTCACCTCGCTCTCGATCGGCAAGGCCGCCGCGTATGCGATCGCGAACTGGGATCGGCTGACCCGCTTCGTCGAAGACGCGCGCGTTCCGCTCGACAACAACGCGACCGAGCGCGCGATTCGCGGTCCCGTCGTCGGCCGCAAGAATCACTACGGCTCGAAGTCGCGGCGCGGCACCGAGGTCGCCGCCACGCTGTACACCGTGCTCGAGACCGCGAAGCTCCACGGCGTGGATCCGGCCGCGTACCTTCACGCGGCGATCACCGCCGCTGATCGCGCCGTCGCGCTGATGCCGTGGGAGTTCGCCCCGTGAAGAGCAAGGCATCATCTCCCCTGGTCGGATGCTGGCGGATTACCGAGGCCGAGCGGTGGAGCCACGATTATCTCGACATGGTCCGAACGGCGCACTTCGAGTTCTGCTCCGATCAGCATGGGCGCGTCGAGTTCGGGTGCGTCAGTGCCGATATCGATTATCGGCCGACGACGATCGATGGTCAGCCTGCCGTCGAG
>JBBRBG010000398.1:0-3212 GCA_038206055.1 Haliangiales bacterium | reverse complement strand
GCGGATCTCGGAAGGCGGCTGTCCGCAGCGGGTCGTCATCCAGACCCGCGTCCGCGATCCGGCCGGACACGAAACGCTTTCCTTCCGCGGCGCGGATCGGTAGATTGCGCGAATGAGAACGGTGGTTCTAATTGTTGCCATCGCGGCGTGCGGCGCGCACGAGCCCGCAGCGCCGGATGCAGCGATGCCCGACGCGAGCGGGGCCGCGCCGAGCTATGGCGAGCGGTGCGGGAACGCGATCGACGACGACGGCGACGGGCTCGCCGACGAAGACTGCACGCCGCGGCTGTTCGCGGGCGTGTACGCGCCGGGCGTGGCGGCCGATCCGGCGCTCGCCGCGATCGAGGACGCGACGCACCGGCCACTCGCCGTGCTGCAGACGTATCACTCGCTCTCGGTCCAGGGCATCGCGCGCACGGCGCCGGATCTCGCCGCGATCTTCGCGCGCGGTCAGGTGGCGCACCTCAACGTCGAGCCGAGCGGATATTCCGCGCCGCAGTACGCGGCGCCGGAGAGCGCGCCGCTCGTCACCGACCTCTCCGCGATGGCCGAAGCGATCGCGGGCGCGCTCGAGGCGGCGCCGCACGGCCGCGTGTTGCTGACGTTCGGCGCCGAGATGAACGGCAGCTGGACCGACTGGGGCTGCTTGCCGGCCGTGCAGTTCGTCGCGCTGTATCGCGCGTTCCACGATCGCGTGCGCGATGCACTCGCCGTGCGCGCGATCGATGCACGCCGCGTGCGCTGGGCGTACGGACCGAACGCGACGTCGAGCGCGAGCTGCGGATCGGCGGCCGGGTATTATCCGGGGCACGCGTATGTCGATCTGCTCGGCATGAGCGCGTATCGCTCGGGGATCGACTCGGTCGCGGCGAGCGTCACCGCGCCGATGGCGCAGCTGTTCGCCGCGCTCGCGTATCCGGCCGCGTGGCAGCGGGACCGCTTCGTCGTGCTGCAGACCGGCACGCGCATGGTTGCCGGCGACGATCGGGATGCGTGGATCACCGCGCTCGTGACCACGCTGACTGCCGACGCGCGGGTCGCCGGCCTCGTCTACTTCGACGCCGCCGACTGGGGCGTGCCAGCGAATGGCGCGGGATGGGCGGGGCTCGTCGCGTCGCTCGGCGCCGCGCCGGTCGCAGATCGCGGCCTCGATGCCACGTTTCTCCCGCACTTCTGGGACGTCGCGTACGGAGATCCGGGGTTCGCCGAGATCCAGGCGCTGCGCGATGCCGGCGTCACCAGCGGCTGCGCGATCGCGCCGGCGCGGTTCTGCCCCGACGACATGCTCGATGCAGGCGCCGCGCAGGCGCTGCTGGCCCACGCGTTCCCGAACGGCGCACCGACCGCGATGATCGAGGCACTCGCGGCGCCGATGACGCGCGCGCAGGGCGCGATCGTGATCGCGCACGGCGCCGGCCTCACCCCCACCGCGCTTCAGTAGTTCGGCGTCGTCGTGTACCCGGGCACGGTCTCGTAGACCGCGACGAAGGTTCCGTCGATGTACGGCCACTCCATGTACCACCGCATGTGGTCCGCGAGCATCGTCGTCATGTCGAGCGGGTTGTCGCCGATCGCGGGCGGAGGCCCCGCGTCCGCAGCGACGGGGTCGGCATCGGCATCCGGTCGTGGCTCGATCGACCACACGGGGATCGGCGCGTGAAGCACCTTGCGCGACGCGAGCATCGCGGTGAGCTTCGCGCCGCGCTTCACCGGGACCGGCGTCGCCGTGGCAGCGCACTCCTCGGGCGTCGGCTCCCCGCTCGCGTCCCAGCGCTCGCGCCCGATCAGGTGATAGAGCCGGCCGGTGTTGCTCGCGGCGGCCGCGCGCTTCTTCTTCGCGCTCCAGTTGCACGTGCGCGTGGTCCACGCCTCGGCCTGCTGCTCGAGCTTGTTGCCGCGGCCGTCGTACATGCCACCGTCGTCCGAGACGAACAGCTTCTCGTTCGCGAGGTAGAACGCATCGAGGCGGCGATCGTTCGCGGGCTCGCCCTGCGTGATCTCGTGGCGCACGCGATCGGCGCCGGGCTGGATGATCAGCGTGAGTCCATCATCGGCCCAGGCATGACCTGTCGCCGTCGCGACGAGCTTGCCGGTGGCATCGAAGTGCTGCCAGTCGCCGACGACCTCGCCCTTTGCGAATCGACCGGTCGCGAGCTTCACCCTGGCCTTGTCGTCGTAGAAGAACGTCCACACGCCGGCGCGCCTGCCCTTGGCCATCGGGCCGGTCGCGGCGAGGCGACCGCTCGGGTGGAAGAAGTTCCAGTAGCCGGTCGCGTGGCTGTTCGCGAACGGGCCCTGCGCCATCACGCTTCCGTCAGCGCGCAGGCTCTTCCACGTGCCGCTGCCGGCCTGGAAGGTGCCGGCGCCGAGGAGGACGCCGGTCCCCGAGGTGCGCTTCCACGCGCCGACCATCTGCCCGCGCTTGAACGCGCCGTCGATCGAGATGCCGGCGATGGTCTCGTGGTACGCGCCGTCGGGTTGCGCGTCCTTGCCCCAGCCGGTGCGGTGCTGGACCTCGGGGCCCATGTAGCCGGGCTGGATCGACGCGAGCTCGTCGAGCGTGAACCCCGACGCGGCGACCCACGCGGCGACCTCCGGCATCGCGGCGGCGATGTCCTCGAGGTACGCGAGCCGGTGTGTCGACGCGACGAGCTCGGGCACCGCGCGTCCGACGGATCGCTCGATCAAGTAGCCAACCGCGCAGATCCGACCGTCGGCATCGATGAACACCGGGCTGCGCCACGGCACGTACGTGTTCTGCGGCGTGGTACCCGCCGCGATGTAGTCGTCGAGGTAACCGAGCAGCTCGGCCCGCCGGCCGGCGAGCGCGGGCGAGGTGGCCGCACGCGCCGCGAGCACGCCCTTCACGTAGGCGAGATGGACGTGCATGCGCAGCGTCTCGCTGTCATCGGCCCTCGGCAGCCGGCCGTAGGCCGCGATGAAGCTGTCGTCGCCGAGGTGATGGTTCGCGCCATCGCGGATGCCATCCGCTGCGCTGACCGAGGACACGACGCCGACGACCAGAAGCGCGAGGAGACATCGCATCAGGGTGGAACGATCCTACCCTGCCGGGCATTCCCTCAAGGGACGAGCTTGTAGCCGAGGCCGTAGACCGTGAGGATGTGCCGCGGACTCTTCTGATCTTCCTCGAGCTTTCGGCGAAGCTTGACGATGAAGTTGTCGACGGTGCGGCTGGTCGGCGAGGCCTGGAT
>JBBRBG010000397.1:0-3213 GCA_038206055.1 Haliangiales bacterium | reverse complement strand
GGTCGCCGAAGGCGACTCGAAAGCCGCGCAACATCGAGAACAAGCGCTGCTTGCCGCCTTGGCGGCCGTCCCAGAACGCGACCGGGCTGTCCTGCTGGCGCGCTTGAGAAAGCCGACGCCGAACGACGCGCTGGCCACGCTATTCACGACGAATCTGCCGGCGGCGACCAGGCAATCGGCGCTTGAGGTGCTGGCGAGAGGCGCTCTTGTACCCGCTGAGAACGCGCCTGGCTCGAGCGATCCGGCGCGCGCGGATACGCAACGCGACAGTGTCAGCGTCAAGGCTCCGATCGAGGTGCCCGACGCCCTCAAGCTCAAACCCGAAACCCAACCCGAAGCCGCCACGCGCCCCGCGCACGATCACGCGGAGAAGGAGCCTCCGCGTCCAGACAGCGCACTGCGCGCGTACGTGATGAGGAACAGCGGCGACCTGTGGAGCGCGGCGAGGACCGAGCTTGCCGGCATGTCGTTTCCGACGGCCACCGAACAGTTCGCCTGGAAAGATCCGCGCGCGTTCGCCGAGACCGTTCTCGGTGCCATGCACGACCTCGTGATGCAGCACGCGCGATCGGGCGACCTCTCACCGCTCGACGAGCTGCTCTATCCCGCCCGGATTGCCGACGAGCTGGGACCGATGGTCCCCTTCGAACAACACGAGGACGAGACCACCGTCGCGCTCGAACGCGCCGCGAAGATGGTCAAAGCGACGGTGCCGGCCGAGAAGAAGGGCTACGTGCAGTCGGTCGCGAGGGTTTCGATCCCGGCGATCGGGTTGCGGTTCGCGCAACTCGTGAAGTCAGCCGTCGCCGGATCCACGGTCCGTATGACCGGGCGATACACCGACGCCATGAATGATCGCGCACGCGCGGGCCTGACGCCCCAGGACGCGAACGTGCGCCTGAGCGAGCGCGATCTCATCACGTCGCGGCCGATCGATCGATTCGTCGCCAAGGCGCTCGTCACGCCGAACAAGAGCGGCGCGCTCGTCGCCGAGGTGGTTCCGGATGCGTCGGTCAAGCCCACCGAGCGCACCTCGCTGCGCCGCCCGAAGTTGACCTGGGAGGGTACCCGCGACCCTCGATTCTGGTGCTGGGTCCGCGCGGACCTTCCGGACGCGACGCCGGAGGAAGTCGCCGCGGTGTTGTTCGCGTACCTCGGCGGCGAGCCGCGCACGTACCTCGCGTATGGTCTCGCGCAGGCAGGCTCGCTGTTCGGGTTGCCCGCTTCGTGGGCGATCCAGTTTCCGGAGGCGCGAGCGAGCGCGCCCGAGAGCGTTCGACAAGGCAAGCTCCCCGATTCGGCTAGCGACACGATCGCCAGCCGTCTGATGCTCGTCGCGGGCAGCGATCAGGCCGATGCAATCGCGCTCCAGCAGGCGGCGAAGACGCCGATCGGTGCCAGCATCGACGTGACGCACGTGCTCGCTGCCAACGAGGACGTCATCCTGCAGCTCGCCGCACTGCGTACCTCGCTGATGCCGTGGGGACTCGCCGGCGACCTGATCCCGATCGTCATGCACGCGGTCACCAAGCGCGACGCGCTACGCACCGCGCTACCGAGCGAGGTCATGGCGTACGCCGCCGTCGTCCTCGGTCAGCGCGAGCGGCTCACCCGTATCGCCGGTAGCATTACCAACACGATGGCGGCGGGGAAGCAGTTCCCCGGCCACGACGCCGAGAATCCCCTGCACGCCATCCTCATGCGTTACGCGCAGGCGGCGACGACCGCGCAGCTCGCCGACGTTTCAGAGGGCCTCATCACCGAGGCGCAGACGATGCAGCGCGGCCTGGTCGTCAAGTCGCTGCAAGCCAACCAGCTCGCCGCGATGCAGGCGATGGACGAGATGCACGCCGGTCCGGCGATGCGCGATCCGAAGGCACCCGCCGACGATCGCGACTGGATGGACAAGGCGCTCGACACCGCAGGGGGAAAGGGCGAGGCGCAGCGCGGCGCCTCCAAGACCAGCGGCGCCGCGGCGCGGCAACTCGGTGCCACCTACAACGACGCGCAAGCGCGCGCGCGGGTCTTGGAGAACACGCTGCTCGCAGGCGGCGAGGTCGATGCCGACGAGCTGCAGCGCGTGCAGCTCGAAGCCCAGGAAGTCGCACTCCGCGCGCGGCTAGAGAACCTCAACGCACAACTCGATCTTGTCGCAGACGAGGCGGCCGCAGCGGGGAACGCCGGAATCGCCGCCAAGCTCGCGAGCATCCCCAGCAGCAAGTTTCGCGGCCTCCGCGACCTCACGCTCCAGCTCCGCGCCCAACTCGTGGAGGTGCGGCGGGACTTGATCCTGGATCCCAAGAACGTCAAGCCCAAGCAGGGCGATGATGACGGGCTCACCCCTCCCCCGGTCGACGTGAGTGCCAAGCGCGACGCGTTGACGAAAGCGCAACACCGGTTCGAGAAGGTATCGGAGGACTACGAGCTGAGGACCTACCTCGAGCGCGCGTACTCGCTTATCGAGGACCAGCGGTTCCGCACTACGCTCGTGACGTTCGCAGCGATCATGGGGTTCTCGTTCGCGGGATCCAGCCTGGCCTCGGTGATCACCAAGGGCGCAGCGCGCGCGCTGACGACCGCCGAAGGCGTCGCGGAGGTGGCCGAGCTATCGCTTGGCGCGCGGGCCGGGTTGTTCTCGATGAAGTTCGCGACGGAGACGCTCGCCGGTGCCTCCGGCCAGTCCATGATGTCCGGCGACGGCGCGGGCAAGGCGCTCGCCGAGAACGCACTGATCTCACTCGGTATGGAAGCAACGGCGGGGCTCATCTCCAAGGATGTCGCCGTGGCTCGCGCGTGGCACAAGTCACTCGACGCCCAGGTCGCGCGGATCGGATCGATCGAGGCCAAGGCCGCGATGCGTGCGTCGACCGCCGGCAAGGTCGTCCGGCTCGTTGGCCGCGAAGCGATCGGGATCTCAGGACACGCGATCATGGGGATGGCACTTGGCGCCATCTCGGCGGAGGTGCTCGCCCACCTCGATGGCAGCGGCCATCCGCAGGCCGGCGCCGCCGGAGACGTCAGCACCGACGCGATCCTTCAGGCCGCCTCGGTCGCGATCGGCCGCCTCGTGCACGGTCGTATCGCGCAGCGCAAGGAGGCGATGGATGCTCTGGCACGGAAGAGCGGCACGGAGCAGGGTCAGCAGCTCGGCGTCCACGCCCGCCATCTCGAGGAGCTCGCGACGCAGCTCGTCAGCCTGCCGGCCGCCGAGCG
>JBBRBG010000396.1:0-3318 GCA_038206055.1 Haliangiales bacterium | reverse complement strand
TTGCTCCGCAAGGTCACCCACAACCTCGGTAACCGCGAGGTGGATAACGCCGACGAGCTCGATCGCGCGCTCAACGAAGTACGCGAGCGCGTCCTGGTCGAGCTGGCGGCCGGTCATCGCGTGCGGCTGGTGTAGATCGGTGACGCGTGACCGCGCTACGAAGGAATCGCTCGGCCACTCGCGCGCCGAGGCCGGCATGAGCTGGCTCGACATCGAGAGCGCCGTCCACCATCGAGGCACGCCCCAACCCCGATGCGCCGGAGCGAGGTAGATCGCATGGTCGTTGGCCAGCGCGTGCACCCGGACTTCCCAACGGGGGAGCACCGACGTCTCGAGCCCGATGCGGCGTCGCTATCAATGCACCAGCGCTTGGTCCGTGCAGCGATCCGGCTCGAGAACATTGGATCCGCCGCGGCCCAACCGGGCCAACCCGAACTGCGGGTCGAGCAGGCGCGGGTGTTCGGTGACTTCGCGACCTATCTCACCGACCTCGCCACGCGTCCCGCGTGCGAGCTCAGCCCGCCGTTTTGCCGCATCATCCAGCCGCCGCGCACCGGTAAGACCGTGGTGGCCGGACACATCATCGACCGGACCGGGCTGACCTCGACCTTCATCGTGCCCACCCGGACGCTGGTCGATCAAACCGTGCGCGAGCTGGGACGCCACGTCCCCAACGTCGCGATCGGGACGTACTGCGGCGAGCGCAAGCTTGTCGTCGCCGATGGCATCAACGTCATCACGTACGCCATGCTGCAACGACACGCCAACGATCTCCCGGAGGAGATCCGTGCTTCGGCACTCGTATTTGTGGACGAGGCCCACCACGCGATGACGTTGGGACGTACGACGATCCTGGCGCACCAGTTCGATCCAATGGCCGTTCGCGTTGCTTTGACCGCGACGCCGGACTACGACAGCGAGCGTCGTCTGGAGCACGTGTTTCCGGATCTCATTCACGAGATCACGCTCGCCGAAGCACTCCAGCTCGAGCTCCTCGCCCCACTGCGGGTCTGGGTCGCCGAGGTCGATGCCGACGCTTCCCGCGTCCGCTTCGTGGCCGGTGACTTCGAACATGAGGTTCTCGGTCGGCTGATGTCGTCGGCGCCGTTCTTCCGCGCGGTCGAAGTGTTCCGCTACGATGCGGAGCACGCAAAGGTCCCATGCCTGATCGCGTGCGCGTCGAGGCAGCAGGCGTACGATCTACACCAGTACCTTGCGCGTCACCGCCCTCGAGGCCGGCCTGCACCGGCGCTTCTGCTCGGGGACTCCACTCGCGATGAACGCGAGCGCGTGTTGACCCGGTTCGATGCCGGCACCATCGATACCCTGGTTCAGGTCGGTGTCCTGATCGAAGGCTGGAGCTCGCCGCAGTGCAAGCTCTTGCTCGACCTCGCACCGTCGATGTCGCGCGTCCGTGCAACCCAGAAGTACTTCCGCGTCATGACGCGACACGCAGATCACGAAGCGCGGATCTTCGTGCTCGTGCCCAAGACCTTGCCCGCGATGCCGATCTTGCCGGTGGATCTGTTCGGCGGCCTCGACGAATACCAGTGCGGACACCTCATCGGGATCCCACCACCGGGCAGCTCGGTCGTGCCTCTGCAACGTGCGCCACGCACTCCGGTCGCTGGCGTCGAGCTCCAGACCCGGATCCTGCTCACCGCACGGCACGACCGACCGGCACTCGATCCGACCTCGGACCGCGACATTCGAAGCGTCATCGAGTCATGTCCAACGTTCGATCCCGCGACATGCGGCGTGTACCGGTTCGCCGGCCTCCATTTCGAGCACCCGCTGTTCACGGGCCGCGGCGATTTCCTGCTGCGCTGGATCAAGGTGCCCGGTAACCGCGACGGCTATCATCGGCTGCTCGGCCGGATCTATCCCGAGGCTGCGGCAACGCTCCTCCTCGCGCAGACCGGAGTCCGTTTTCCGGACATCTGGTGTGCGGACGACTTGCGCAGGTTTCGGATCACGTTTCTGACACCCTCCTCCGACGGCCTCGTCGAGGAGCCGTTCGCTTCGACCTGGCATGCACTCTCCGGTGCGAGGCCGACGCTGTACGACACGCCGGAGGCGATCCACCTCGCCAACCAGCAGTGGGCTCTCGTCCTCTCGCTCCTGCCGCGGCTCACGCGGCGCCAGCGCGGGATGCTGATCGAGGCCTTCGGTCTGTTCGGCCTCCCTGCGCGAACCATCGCCCAGCTCGCCGCGAGCTTCAGGGTCTCGACGGGCCGCGTCGGCCAGGTCGTAACGAGGGCGTTGAGCAAGCTCCGTCGATGGGCGGAGGTCGCCGAGCTCCCCTATGCGGACGACGCGATGAAGGACGATGCTGCTCGCCGACAGGCCGAGACTGTCGCGGCAAGGGTGCGCTACCTCGCGGACCTCGTCGAGCGCCAAGCGAACGTCTGGCAAGTGGCGGCGAGATTTCTGGCTGGACAGAGTGTGGTCGACCACGCGGAGGCACGTAGGCGGCTCGTCGAGCTTCGGGAGGCCGTTCGACTCCACGGCGTGCTCGATGCGTTCGAGGCGAGACTCGCGGAGCTACGTAGCCGTACAGCGCACCGAAAGGCGTTCTGGGCCCGTTGGGCAGATGAGGGCCAAGAGGCGGTGGTGAACGACGACCGACAGACGGTGGGGCTAGAGTAACGATGGTGTTGTCATGGCGATGACGAGCGAGGCAAAGCGGGCGCTGTCCCAGACGATCCGCAAGCTGCGCGCGCGATTGATCGAGGAGCTCGGCGAGGCGACCGCGAGCGCGTACCGGCTCTCGATCGAAGCGAGCAAGGCCAACCTCGATGAGGCGGCACGGCTCCGGCGTGCGCGACTCGAAGCCTGGATCGGCGAGCAAGTCCGTGCGCTGCCCGAGAAGTCGCGGAGCGGTGCCGCCGCGCGATTGCTTGGCGACGTCGTCAAGGATGCAGCCGCGACCCTGCTCCAGCGGCTTGTTTATCTGAAGTTGCTCGAGGCCGCGAAGCTCCGCCCGGTCGCGATCGTGACCGGCGGATGGGAGAGCCGGGGCTACAAAGACTTCCGCGAAGCCGCGCCTGAGCTGGTGCGCCCCGAGCGTCCCGGCCGTGGTGGGCAGCGGGACGAGAGCGAGGGCTACGCCACACTGCTCGGGCTCGTGTTCGACGAGCTCGCGCTCGATCTGCCGGGTCTCTGCGGCACGGTCCGCATGACCTCGCTGGTTCCCATTCCTTCGACTACGTTGCGCGCGGTCATCACCGCGCTCGACGACGACGAGCTGGCGACCGTGTGGACCGACGACACCACGCTCGGGTGGATCTATCAGTACTGGAACGACCCGGAGCGCGA
>JBBRBG010000395.1:0-3531 GCA_038206055.1 Haliangiales bacterium | reverse complement strand
CCGTTCGAGCTGCCGAGATCCTCGACCCACAGCGCGCCCTGATCGACGAAGAACCGCGCGTGCAGGCGCGACACACGAGGGTCCTGGCTACGGATCGCGCACTCGGGACCACGCCCGACCATCACCGGCTCGCTCGCGAGCGCGAACGATCGATCGACACCGTCGACGTCCGAATAGACCAGGGTCGCCATTCCCTGGTCGCAAACCTATCACGTTCGCGGGGTTAGCTGCGCGATCAGGGCTTCTGCTGTGCCGAGGCCGCGATCCGTGTCGTCGTCGAGAAGGACGATGTGCCCCATCTTTCGACCGGGGGCCGGAGCGTCCTTGCCGTAGAGGTGGAGGCGGGCCTCGGGCCGCGCGAGGACGTGCTGCCACGGCGGCGCGCCCTTGGCCCACAGGTCACCGATCAGGTTGACCATCACGGCACCGGTCAGCGCGCGGGGATCGCCGAGCGGCAGCCCGCACACGGCGCGCACGTGCTGCTCGAACTGCGAGGTCGCACAGGCGCCGTAGGTGTAGTGGCCGCTGTTGTGGGTCCGGGGCGCGAGCTCGTTGACGAGCAGGCGGCCATCGGCGAGCTCGAACATCTCGACGGCGAGCACCCCGACGTGATCGAGCGCCTCCGCGATGCTGATCGCGATCGCCTCCGCCTTCGCGCGCTGCGGCTCCGGCATCCGGGCGGGTGCGCGGGTGGTGTGGAGGATGTGCCGACGGTGCACGTTCTCCGCGATCGGATAGATCCGGATCTCGCCGGAGATCCCGCGCGCGAGGATCACGGAGACCTCGCGCGCGAACGCCACCACCTCCTCGATCACCGCCGGTTCGCCGCGCAGCCGCGCGAGCTGGGCCACGGCGTCGGCGCCCGGATCGATGCGGACCTGACCCTTCCCGTCGTAGCCCGCGCGGCGAACCTTGAGGATCGCCGACGTGCCGACCTTCGTGAGGCCGGTCTGCAGCTCGACGGAGTCAGCCACCGGTGCCCACGCTGCCTGCGCGACGCCGAGGCGATCGAGGAACTGCTTCTGGACCATCCGGTCCTGGATCGTGCGCAGCACCTCCGACCCCGGCCGCACCGGCGTGATCTCGTGGAGCTTGGCGAGGATGTTCGCCGGGACGTGCTCGGTGTCGAGCGTGATCACGTCGACCTGGCGCGCGAGGTGCTTTGCCGCATCGAGATCGTCGAGCGCACCGACCACCACTCCGTCGGCGACCTGCGCCGTCGGGCAGCGCGGGCTCGGATCGAGAACCACGATGCGAAAGCCCATCTGCCGCGCGGTCACCGCCATCATGCGACCGAGCTGGCCACCGCCGAGGACGCCGATCGTCGAGCCCGGCCCCAAGGCCAGATGCCGAGTCATGGCAGCGTGCCCGCGAGCACCTTCTCGGTCTGCGCCTTGCGATACGCATCGAGCTTCTCGGCGACGGCGGGATCGTGGAGCGCGATGATCGCCGCGGCGAGCAAGCCCGCGTTCGCCGCGCCCGCCTCGCCGATCGCGAGCGTACCGACGGGGATCCCGCGCGGCATCTGCACGATCGACAGCAGTGAATCCATCCCCGACAGCGCCTTGCTCTGCACCGGCACACCGAGCACGGGCAGCCGGGTCTTCGCCGCCGTCATCCCCGGCAGGTGCGCGGCACCACCGGCACCCGCGATGATCACCCACAGGCCGCGGCTCTCCGCTTCCTCGGCGTACTCGAACAGGAGATCGGGCGTGCGATGCGCCGACACCACCTTCGATTCGTGACCGACGCCGAGCTCGGTGAGCACGTCCGATGCGTGCTTCATCGTCTCCCAGTCGCTCTGAGATCCCATGATGATGCCGACGCGGATGTTCGTCATAGAGGTCCCTTGCGCGGTCCGGCCGCGCGCAGCAGCCGATCGCCGACAGCTTCGCCCAGCCCCGCCGCCGGAGGCAACGCAGCGATCACGACATCGACGCCCGCGGCGTCGAGATCTCGCAGCGCCGCGTAGAGCACGCGCGCCATCCCCGCGTCGTCGTCGGGCAATGGGTGCGCATGTGCGCGCAGCTCGGGCCACTGCGCGAACGCATGCGCGGGAGCGAGCACGGCGATCCTTCCGGTGGCCGCGGCGACCGCCGCCGGGACCTGGTCGAGCGCGACCGCGATCACCTGCGCGCGCGGTGCGTAGTGGCTCGCGAGCGTTCCCGGCGCTGCGGGGGCGGCCGCATCGGCCGCACCGAGCGGCCCCGTGATCGCCTCGATCGCCTCGCGCGGCATCCCGCCTGGGCGCAGCAGCACCGCGCGATCACGCGACAGATCCACGATCGTCGACTCGACGCCGACGTCGCACGGTCCACCGTCGAGGAGGTACCCGACTTCGTCGCCAAGATCTGCGGCGACGTGATCCGCGGTGGTCGGGCTGACCGCGCCGAACCGGTTCGCGCTCGGCGCCGCGATGCCGCCGCCGAACGCCCGCAGCAGCGCCTGCGCGAGCGGGTGCGCGGGCACGCGAAGCCCCACGGTGTCACCGCCGCCTGTCGTCGCGGACGACACGCGAGGTCCGCGGCGCAGGATGATCGTGAGCGGACCGGGCCACGCCGCTGCCGCGAGCGCGCGCGCCGCGGCCGGCACGTCGATCGCCCAGTCATCGAGCCGCGCCTCGGGCGCCAGGTGAACGATCAGCGGGTGCGCGCGCGGTCGGCCCTTGACCGCGAAGATCTTCGCAACCGCATCCTCGCGCGACGCATCCGCGCCGAGCCCGTACACCGTCTCGGTCGGGAACGCGACCAGGCCGCCCGCCGAGAGGATGTCGACGGCGCGCCCGATATCGGTGCCACGGAGCATTCGCGGATGATTCTAGCGCTACGCGTGAGGCCGCGTCGCCGCGACGCTCGGCCGATCGGTCCACGCCGCGCGCACGGCGGCGACGCCCTCGGCACGCTCCGTCGGATAGGTCTTGCGAAAGTCCATCCAGTCGAGCGCGCACACGAGCGAGATCTCGCCGAGCCCGAGTTGCACCGTCGAGAGTTGCTGGGTCGCGAGCCACGCGAAGATCGCGTCGGCGCGCTCGATCTGTCGGGTGGCATACGGGGTGCCATCGATCGCCACGCCGTCGCGGCGAAGATAGAACAGCTGGATCACGGCATCGAGCGCCGCATCGATCGCGTTGACCACGTTCGCCTCGTGCCAGCGATCGCGCGGCGGCGTGAGCCCGCCGTGGCCGTGCGTCATGAATAACCGGTCGATGATCGCGCGCGAATCGAACAGCGTCGCGCCGCCGATCACCGCGACCGGGACCTTGCGGATCGGCGAGACCTCGCGGAGCTGCGCCATGCCGGCGTCGGTTGCGGTGTCGATCCGGTCGATCGGTTCGCCGACCTCCTCCGCGACCACGCGCACGCGGCGGACGAACGGGGACGTCGTGGTGCCGTAGAGCTTCATGCGCGGTAACGTACTGCGCTACGCTCGCCTCGTGCAGGTGTTCCTGGTCCGCCACGCCGAGGCGAGCCCCGAGACGATCGCGATCCGCGATCCGCATCGCCCTCTGACCGCGCACGGCCGCACGCAGGC
>JBBRBG010000394.1:0-3612 GCA_038206055.1 Haliangiales bacterium | reverse complement strand
AGTGCGGATCGTCCGGGAGCTCGGTCATCGGCTCGGGAGCGGGGTTCGAGCCGCGGAGGTAGCGTTCGGACGGACGGGCTTCAGCCGGGCATCCGAGGGTTTTCACGGTTCGATTTTCCTAAGCGCTGAGCCAGGCACGCTCGCCGTCGTCTCGAGCCCGCATCGATCACTCGGGCCCCGACCTGAGAGACTGACTGAAGGCTCCGCCTAGCCGCGATTGCAGCATCAATCGCAGCTCAACGCCAATACGCTGGGCAGACGTGGAGCGGGCGCCGACTCACCCTTGGGCGCTTCTGCCTGGGTGCAGGTTTAGGCGTGCTTGCTTTCGAAACTGCGTCATGACGCGATCGGCAAGTGCTGCGTACGCTCCGGCGTCGCGACTCCGCCACAGATCGTGAACCAGCGTGGCTTCAATCGCTTCCCGAAGCCCACCAACGAGATCACTCGGAATCTTGTCCTGACCGACCTGACGCCCTGCCGCGTCCAAAATCAGGCCAGTTACCTCGCGCGGAAGCGCCGGCCGGGCAACGCTCGCGAATATCTCGATGAGCTCCTCGACGACGAGCGAACCTGGCCACGCTGCCAATCTGGTCGGCCCCCCCGGCGCAGCTTGTCACGGGAGCCCGCTGGGCATCGCGCCATCGGTTCGTTCAGGCTCTATGCGAGGAAGCGGCGGCAACCAGAAAATCAACCCACAGCGGGCGATTCGATTTTGACTCGACGCCTTAGGCGTCGACGATAGCCCGCTATGGCAAATTGGGACGAAGGTTTGCGCCGGCTCGCGGCCGAGATGGCTCGTGCAGATCACGAGACGACCACGGCTCAAGCGGTGGCGCTCGTCTCCCGGCTCGAAGCCATTCTTGCTGGCGCCCGTCAGCAAGGTGACGAGAGGACCCTGGCAGCGTACGTCGACGCCTACGAACAGGCCCGGTCGAGCTTCTTCGGTACATCCGAACGCCCGGAGCACCACCCTCGACTCTGGAACCCGACCCGGCGCCGGCGCTTGCCGCAGCAACCTATCAGCTCGGGGGCCGCGGCAGCGTACCTCACCAGCCCTGTGACGAAAGCGGTCTCGGTCCTGGTCCTGGTGGTCCTGTGCCGCCGCAGGGGATCCATCCACCGGCTCCGAGCATTCCTGTCGTGCCGCAGAAGGACGTTTCAGTTCCGGCGCCGCTCGTGCCTCCTGCACCGGCGTCGCTCATGGGGATCATAGCTCCAGCGCCGTTCAATCGTCAGGCCAGCGATCCGATGGCTCCGACCGCTCCGCTCGAGTTGAGCCACATCGTGGCACGCATCGACGCCGGAGCCAGTCGCGCGTCTTCGGCCGGAGTGCCGTTCCTTCGAGCACCCGATGCTGTCCGGCCGCAGATCGCAGAACTGAACCCACCTCGACCTTCAGCCTCGATTCACATTCGTGTTTCATCCCTTCCGGATACCGGGAGAGGAATGCCGCGCATGACGGCTGTCCCCTCCAACGAGCCGAGCAATTCGCCACTTCCGTTCTCGTCGCCAGGGGTGTCATCGAAGCGCCCATCATCCGGCACGAGCTACCTTCCGGAGGACGCGCCTGAAAAGGGAGCCACCGTCGCGCCGGGTCAGTTCGAGCAGCGAGAGGTCACTCCCTTTCGAGGAGCGGCGCAAGTGGTCAGTCCAGATCAAGTCGACCTCTCGATGTTTCCGCTCGAACGCTATGCAGAGGTCGTCGTCGCCCTCGCGGCCCAGGAGCCGCGTCAAACCGTCTTACGTCGATTCGTTCTCGACGAGGAGATGTGGACGGCGGTCGCCAGCGCTTGGGCACAGCGTCTCGGCTCCGAGCCTGAGCTTCAGCGCGCCTTTGCTGCGCTCATTCGGCGAGAAAGGAGCGCGCGATGAGCGGAACAATCATGCTGCACGTCGCCGGAAAGCTCTTTTCTTCGCCCCCAGAAATCGTGGCGCTGCGTGCTCGCGAGACGGTGAATCGGTTGGGCCGAGCTCTCGCCTGTGTTGCGTTGTCCCCCGAGGATGCAACTGACGCCCCGAACCTGCTCGGGCTCGGCGGGAGCATTCTTTTCTTGGATGCCCCGGCGCGTGTCTTTCACGGAATCATCGAGCGAGTCAGGCACCTGGGTCCGGTGGCCTCAGGAGGGTTGCGTGACAGCAGAGTGCTCGTGGAGCTCAAGATGGTCCCGCACCTCGCCCTCCTGCGTCATCGACGTCAAAGCCGAGTCTTCCAAGACCAGGGTCCCGTCGACGTATTGACGACGCTGCTGTCCGAACACCGAGTCGCGCACAGGCTCCGTCTCGCGGGGACTTATCCGAAGCGGCAAATGATCGCACAACGCGATGAGAGCGACCTCGCGCTATTCGAACGGCTCGCAGCGGAGATCGGAATCTTCTACTTCTTCGACCACCCTTCCGGAGGAGGCGAAGCTCGATTCACTGGTATGGGCTCGACCGACGTGGTGGTGCTGATGGACAACGCACCTTATTATCAGCCCTCGAGGGAAGTCCCGATCTCGCGTTCCGTCCGAGCGGAGCGGGGGGTGCACTGAGCATTGCAGAACACCACATCTCGAGGTTCGCGCCAACGCGTCGCGTCCGACCCGCGGCCTTCCATGCACGTGCCTTCGACTTCGGGCGGCCCGGACTCCACCCGAGAGACGAAACTGTCGTTCCTGGGCGCAGCAGCCAAGCGCTTGAGCATCTGGATGTGGTGGTAGAAGATGGCGGCCACGGCGATGAGAGTCCGCCTGATGTCGCGCTCGCCCGCACCCGCCTGGAGCAACTCCGTAGTGGTGCGGATTCAGCCACGGGAGCGAGCTTCACCAGACGACTCCAGGCTGGTCGAACCTTCCGAATCAGCGATGGCGATCCCTCATGGACCAAAGAGCTCGTCGTTGCCGAGGTCAGGCACGAGGCCTACTCGCACGGATTCGTGCCCGCAGGACGTGCTGCCTATCAGAACGAGTTTCGATGCGCTCCCGCGCACGTACCGCTCCGACCCAGTGTCCCGACCGCTCGGCGGTTCTCGTGGTGCGAGACTGCGACGGTAACAGGCGCCTCAGGGCGGGAGATTCACATGGACCCGCTCGGCCGCATCAAGATCCAGTTTCATTGGGACCTTCAAGGCAATGCCGACGAGCGTACCTCATGCTGGGTGCGAGTTGCTCAATCGTGGGCAGGAGCGGGGTGGGGAGCGCAGTTCATTCCGCGTGTGGGAATGGAAGTCGTCGTTCAGTTCTTGGGCGGCGACATCGACCGGCCTCTGGTGACGGGCTGCGTCTACAATGCCACGCATCCTGTCCCATTCCCACCCGCCAATGGCATCACGCGGAACGGACTTCGATCGCAATCGAGCCCTGGCGGGCAAGGCTTCAACGAAATGTCGTTCGACGATGCCGCCGGACAAGAGCTCGTGTTCTCGCACGCCCAACGCGATCGAACCGCGGTCATTCGACACGACGACAAGGAGACGGTCGGCAACGATCAGGTCGGTGCGGTACTCCACGACAGAACCATCGACGTGGGTCGAAACGATCTCCTCGTCGTGGGTGAGAAGCACGAGGTCCGCATCAAGAACCCCTCGACGACCGGATCTCAGATGACCGACGACTTCATCGGCCATCAAACGAG
>JBBRBG010000393.1:0-3649 GCA_038206055.1 Haliangiales bacterium | reverse complement strand
AAGGCCCCGAAGGTCCCGAAGCAGAGTCTTCTCCAGCAGGAGAAAGCCTCTCCTTAGGGCCTTCGAGAACTTCGGGGCTCATCTTTCTGGAAGCACGGTCGCGTGGATTCGTCGCCGTCCGTCCGGCCGGGGCGCCCTAGGTCGGGTGCGACAGCGTCAGTGGTGCGACGATCGATGCGACAGGTCTCAGCCCCCTGAGGTGCGCCCTAAGTCTCCGAGATCGCTCGGCTTCGGGTTGGCTCGTTCCATGAACAAGGAAGCGAGCATGTCCAACCACCTCGCAACGATCGCCGACCGCCAGAAGAAGAGCTTTGTTCGTGACGTGGTGTTCGCTGCCCTCGTCGCGCTCGCCGCCGTCGTCTCGGTGTCCTCGGTGGGCACCGCGGTCGCCGCCGCGAACACGCACGTCGCGCAGCGCTAACGCGATCCCCGGGTGCGGTACGTTCCGCGCCCCATGGCAGGCACTGTCAACGTCATCGACCATCCACTGGTCCAGCACAAGCTGACGCTGATGCGGTCCAAGGAGACCAGCACCAGCAAGTTCCGCAGCCTCCTGCGGGAGATCAGCATGCTCCTCGCCTACGAAGTGTGGCGCGACCTTCCGACCACGCTCGTTGCGATCGAGACACCGATCGCGCCGATGATGGCGCCGATGCTCGACGGCAAGAAGACCGCGATCATCGCGATCCTTCGCGCCGGTGGCGGCATCCTCGAGGGAATGCTCGATGTGCTGCCGTCCGCGCGCATCGGCCACATCGGCCTGTATCGCGATCCGAACACGCTGGCGCCCGTCGAGTACTACTACAAGGTCCCCGAGGACATGCCGAACCGTGATGTGATCGTCGTCGATCCGATGCTCGCGACCGGAAATTCGGCCGTCGCAGCGGTCGCGCGGTTGAAGGAAAATCAGCCGCGATCGATCAAGTTCGTGTGTTTGCTCGCATGTCCGGAAGGTCTGAATACGTTCCACAATGCGCATCCGGATGTGCCGGTGTTCACCGCCGCTATCGACGAGAGATTGAACGAGAAAAGCTATATCGTTCCCGGACTGGGCGACGCCGGTGATCGCCTGTTCGGAACAAAATGAAGCACACCACTTCGCTGCTCGTCCTCGGCCTTGTCGTCCTCGCTCCCTCGATCGCACGGGCGGAAGCCTACGTTGAGCTCGGAGGTGGGCTCGTGCTGCCAGTCAGCGACAAGGACTGGAAGGACTCGGTCGATCCGAGCCTCGGCCTCGCGGCGCGCATCGGCGGCGGAGGCGACATCGGCGGCATGTTCAGCTTCGAGTGGGATCCGCTGTCGTCGAACATCAACTACGTGAACTTCAGCCGGTTCCGGTTCCTCGGGCACGTCGTCGTGCATCACCGGCTCAACGCGAAGACCGAGCTCGTCGGTCGGTTCGGTGCCGGCATCGACCTGATTCACTCCTCGGTCGACGCCACGATCCTCGGCTTCCGCGTCACCGGATCGGACTCCGATGTTGGCCTCGCCTTCGAGGCGGCGGGCGGCGTGTGGTTCTCGGTCGGCAGCGGGAGCACGCAGGTCGGCGTCGAGATGGCGCTACCGATCGGGTATCACAACAACAACGGCAACCCGAACAACCCCAACGATCCCAACGACCGCAAGGTCGACTACACGAGCGTCGATATCCAGATCCTCGGCGGTGTGCGCCTGCGGCTCTGATCTCGATTCACGCACAGGATTTGCGAGCCGGTTACCTGCCGGAAACATGCTCCCGACCACCATGTCGGGATGAACACAGGCGACACCGCGTGGCTGCTGATCTCGGCAAGCCTCGTGATGCTCATGACCCCGGCGCTGGCGCTGTTCTACGGCGGCATGGTGCAAGGCAAGAACGTGCTCTCGACGTTCATGCACAGCTTCTTCTCGCTCGGGCTCGTGACCGTGCAGTTCGCGCTGATCGGCTACACCCTGTGCTTCGGCGAGAGCTGGCACGGCGTGATCGGCGGCCTCGACTTCCTCGGCCTCGATGGCGTGGGGACCGGTGCAGCGGGCGCGGCGAACGCGGCGGCTCCGGCGACCGTGCCGCATCTGGCGTTCATGATCTATCAGTGCATGTTCGCGGTGATCGCGCCCGCGCTGATCTCCGGCGCGTATGCGGAGCGGATGAAGTTCTCCGCGTACTGCGTGTTCACCGTCGCGTGGACGACGCTCGTCTACGATCCGATCGCGCACTGGTCGTGGGCGGCGGGCGGCTGGCTGAACAAGCTCGGCGCGATCGATTTCGCGGGCGGCACCGTCGTGCACCTGTCGTCGGGCGTCTCGGCGCTCGTGGTCGCGCTCGTGCTCGGCAAGCGCAAGGGATATCCGACCACGCGCCATCCGCCGCACGACCTGACGATGACCGTCGTCGGTGCGGGCATCCTGTGGTTCGGCTGGTTCGGCTTCAACGCGGGCGGTGGCTCGCTCGGTGACGGCCGCGCCGCGCTCGCGCTCGTCAACACGCACCTCGCCGCCGCGGCCGGCGCGCTGATGTGGTGCCTCGTCGAAGGCGCGCGGATCAAGAAGGCCACGATGCTCGGCATGGCATCGGGCCTCGTCGCCGGCCTCGTCGCGATCACTCCCGCCGCGGGCTACGTGTCGCCGATGGCGGCGCTCCTGATCGGCATGATCGCCGGTGGCGTGTGCTACGGCGCGGTGTTGATGAAGGGCAAGCTCGGCTACGACGACGCGCTCGACGCGTTCGGCGTGCACGGCGTCGGCGGTGCGACCGGCGCGCTGCTCACCGGTCTGTTCGCGCGCGGCATCTACAACAACGGCGTCGGCGGCGGCGTGTCCCTGCTCGGCAAGCAGGCGACCGCGATCGCGGCGGCGGGCGCGTGGTCCGCGGTCGTCACCTTCGTGGTGCTGAAGGGCATCGATGTCGTGATCGGCCTGCGCGTCGACGAGGAGGTCGAGCACGACGGCCTCGACAGCGCGCTGCACGGCGAGTCCGCGTACGCGAGCCCGGGCTCGACAGCGCACGGAAGCTGAGCGCTTGATCTGCGCGCGCCCAACGTTCGTTGGCCTTGCAATTCCGCTATAACAGACCTTCGGCCGTGATATACGAACCTCGGTCACGGTGAAGAAGAAAGCAGCCACGATCAAGCCGGCCGCTGCAGAGGCGCCGATCGCTCCCACGCCGACGTCGGCCGCCGCCGCTCCGGCCGCGGAGGCTGCGCAGACCGATCTCGCGCCCGTCGTCGGTGGCAACCTTCGCCGCCTGCGCACCCGCCGCGGCCTCTCGCTCGAGAAGCTCGCGCAGATCTCCGGGGTGTCGCGCGCGATGCTCGGCCAGATCGAGCTCGGCCAGAGCGCGCCCACGATCAACGTGCTGTGGAAGATCGCGCGCGCCCTCGAGGTCACGTTCTCCGCGCTGATCAGCGCGCGCACGCAGTCCGGTGCGCTCGTGCTGCGCTCGGCGGAGTCGAAGCTGCTGACCAGCAAGGACCGCAGCTTCAGCTCGCGCGCCCTGTTCCCGTTCGACGAGCCGCGCCGCGTCGAGTTCTACGAGCTGCGCCTCTCGGCCGGCAGCGTCGAGGATGCGGATGCCCACCCGCCGGGCACGAGCGAGAACCTCGTCGTCACCGCGGGCACCGTCGAGATCGACGTCGCGGGTGACACCCACCGGCTCGAGGCCGGCGACTCG
>JBBRBG010000392.1:0-3808 GCA_038206055.1 Haliangiales bacterium | reverse complement strand
TGCTGCCCTTTGCGCAGCATCGCCGCCTTGTTCTTCGAGAGCGCCGTGCGTTCGTAGAACTGGCTCCCGATCTGCCGGTCGAGCTGGCGGACGGTCCAGCCACCGCGCAGCGCCTCGGCTTCGTAGAACCGCTGCGCCTCGGGGTTGCGAACCGAGAGCAGGCGCACGTAACACGACCAGGGCAGCGGGAAGCGTCCCGCGACGTGGGACAGCTCATCGAGGCCGGCGAATTTTGCAGACACCGTCTGCAATTTCTGGAGTGCCGGCTCGGACCGAGATTTTGCAGACGCTGTCTGCAAACTCTCGTCTCGATGCGCGAGGTAGAAGGCGCGCATGTTGAACACGTTCCGCTGACCGAATCCGCGGCCAAAGCGGGAAGCGAGGTCCACGGCGAGGCGGGTGACCAGCACGTCGCCGTAGTCGGCGCGCGCCTTCCCATGCTGCTCCTCCTCGACGATGCGTCGCCCGACCGCCCAGTAGGTCATCGTCATGACGGCATTCGACGTACGAACGACCGCACGCACGCCGGCCGGCATCGATCAACACGACGACGTCCGCGAGCATGGCATCGTAGCCCGTCGCGACTCTCACGAGACTGGTCTTCTTGCGGGCTCGCTAGTGATCAGTCCCGACACCAGGTCGAGGCGCTTCAGCGTCATGCCCGGGCAATATGAAGGTCATCGGTGTAGGACCCGATCCCCGCGGCGAGGTCGATGACGAACATTCGCGGTAACGGGGCGTAGGCCTCGCCCGGCTCGCTCGGACCGGAGATCCTGGCGTCGGGCCCCTCCTCTGAAGGTCGAGCGCCCAGCCCGATCCCTCCTGCGCGTGCGGAACGTGACCTGCCGAGCTCCAGCGATCTGCCGGAATATCGTAGACCCACGTCTCGCTGTTCGGCATCGACGTCGATCCGACGAGCGCGACGCGATCGTGCCACGCATGGGCATAACTGGGCAGCTTGGGTCCTCCCGGATCGCACCAAGCGTCATGCTCGATATCGAACATCTGCGCGCCGTGATGGGCGGTCGACATGAAGATCTGAGAACCGACCACGGTGCTCGAGTAGACCTCGTCCGACGGCGGTGCCTTGTCCGACGTGACAGCACTCCACGTACCCTTCGCAACGTCGAAGCGCGCGCCGTGCGCGAAGTCGATCACGCGTTGCTCGTTCCGCGGCCACTCGAAGAGCGAATCGCCCGCGCGGAACATCGCGCCGACCGTGGCCGGTGCGCCCGCTGCTCGGTAGCGCGCCGATCGTCCCGGCAACCACGTCGATCGCGACGCGATGTCCAGCTGACTGCCACGCGAGCACCACACGCTGACCGATCGTTCCGAGTGCGCGGACTCGACTCGGGGCAGCTCCAGCTCGACACTGGATCGACCTGAGCGACCGCCATTGAGTCACTTTTTCATGGGATGAGGAAGTTCAAGGTGGCTCTCGCCAAGGCCGAAGCGCTGAAGCAGAGCGGCGCGGATGCGACGGATCGTATCGGTCGGTCGCCGCACGCTGCTGTGGTACCCGGAGACGCATGGATGCCCAGCGGTTCTGGTCGATCATCGACACGGCACGAGCAGCAGGCGAGCCCGTGTCCACCCAGCTCGCGGGCAGCCTCCTGCGGCTGCCGTCCGAGGACATCCTCGCGTTCCAGGCGTGGTTCTCCGCGTACCGCGCCCAGGTGAACCGCGAGGACCTGTGGGCCGCGGCGTACGCGATCAAAGGTGGCTGCGGCGACGACGGCTTCGACTACTTCCGCGCCTGGCTCGTGACGCGCGGCGAGGCAGTCGTGCGCGCCGCGATCGTGGATCCCGAGTCCCTCGCGCAGCTGCCCTCGCTCGGCGAGGACGAGCGCATGCTCTACGTCGCGAGCGTTGCGTATCAGCGCGCGGCGAAGGCGGAGCTGCCTCCCCTCCCGACCGTCACGGTCCCCGGCAGCGAGGCGTGGCCGCCGGATCGCATCGAGCGGGGCCGGGCGTGGACGAAGAGCTTCTACGCGAAATTGTTCCCGACGCTGTACGCGAAGTACGTCGAGTCGCGTACGGGGTGGGAGGAGAGCGGCGAGATCGACGAAGCGCGGTTCTGGGCGATCCTCGATGCGGCTCGGGCAAACACCCAGACCATCGAGGAATTCGCCTCGCGCCTCCGCGCGCTGCTCGCCGACCTCGCGACTGCCGAGGTGCTCGGCTTCCATCGCTGGGTGCGAAGCTACGAGGCTGCGCTGCGGCGCGAGGATGTGACGGCCGCGTGCCGCGTCCTCCTCGGTTCCCGGATTGCCGCGTCGGGCTTCGTCGACTGGGTGATTGCGCAGGGCCGTGCCGCGGTGCACGCCGCGGTGCACGATATCGACGCGCTCCTCGAACATGCGCAGCATCCACCCGGCGAGTGGTGCTTGTGGCACCTGGTGCGCTCCACGCTGGGGGAGCGCGACGTCAATGCTGGAAGCGAGGTCGACACGATCGACACCAACACCTGGGCACCCGACTGGCAGGTCGGCCCGCACACGGTGGCGGACCTCCGCGCCAAGCTGCCGCGCCTGACGGCTCGCTGCACCGATCTGCAGCTATACGGCGAGAACGACCAGACACCGCGGTCACCGGTGGAGCGTGAGGCGATCGCGCAAGCGCTCGTGCTCGGTGCCAATACGGCGACGAGCGATCACGTTCGCCTCGATCAGCTCGAGCAGGCGCACCGCTTGTGGCCCGAAGGCAACGTCGACACGCTCCTCGAACAGCGCGGGGCCGCACACGCACGCGTCGGCAACTTCGAGTCCGCGCGCGCGGATCTCGATGCACTGCTCGCGCGCCGCGCGTTCGCCCACACCGGCCGCTGGGTTCGCTCGCAGGTGCGCCTCGCACTCGGCGATCGTGCCGGCGCCCTGGCGGATGCACGCGAGGCAGCGCTGCACGTCGAGGCTGCGCGCGCGTGGCTCGTCACGCAGGTGCCCACGGCAGCGACTCGGGTGCGCCACCCAAAGTTCGGCGACGGCACAGTGGTCTCGACGGATACGACCGGGGGCGAGCCCACGTTCGTCGTCGATTTCGAGATCGGTCGCAAGAAGATCGCGACGCGCTTCCTCGAAGCGATCGCATAGCAGTTGGAACGCCGCTCGAATTCGCGTCGTTCGGATCCCGTCGAGGGCGATCACCGGGAGGATGACCGCGTCGAGCGTGTGGTCGCCGTGATAGATCACGGCCCCCGCGATCGCGCCCTCGACGAGCGCGCCTACGATGGCGAGGCCCTTCAGGCACGTGCTGTCCACCTCGCGCCCGAGCTTGTTGTTCGTGACGTCCTGGATCATCGATCCGACGAGCAGGCCTCCGCTGCAACCGGTGACGCACGAGGAGCGAGCGTAGCGTGATTGACGTCGCACCGTGCCCCGAACATCTGGAGACGGGACGACGGCTTGCGTTCGTCGCCGATCCCTCGATCGCGCGCGCGGTCCTCGACGCCCTCGGCCTAACGATTGCAGCGGGCGCGGGGCTGGTGGCGGCGATCAGCCGGCCGGTTGCTGCGACCGGCTCCACATCTCCGGCAGGGGCATTCGCTCTCGGTGGCAGCGTGCTCGCTCTCGTCGCAGGTCGCCGCCGCCGCCGCTCCTGACGCTCGCGTCCGCGTCCAAATGGGTTAGATCTACCCATGACCGACGAGCTCGATCCCGTGATCCGCCTCGCGACGCTCGAGCTCGAGACGTTCGAGAAGGGAACACACTACGCCAGCCGAGACGCCGACGTCGCCCGGCGCGTCGGGCTGACCCAGATCGGCGCCAGCTACACCGAGGTCCCGCCCGGAAAGTCGGCGTGCCCGTTTCAC
>JBBRBG010000391.1:0-3953 GCA_038206055.1 Haliangiales bacterium | reverse complement strand
GTTGCGTGCGCCTTCGGCATAGCTCTCCGCGTGCAGGCGCGCGTCGACCATCCGGCCTTCCTTCTGGGCGCGGCTCACAACCCGAGGCCACGACTGCGCGGGATCCTGATGTACGTACAGAATTTCGACAGCGAGGCCGCGGTTCCGAGCTTCAGCGATGACCCAGGACAACTCGGTGGAGTTCTGCTCACCGGCCGAGTCCCAGATCACGGCAGCGCGGTCTACCATCGCACGAATCGCTTCGCTGGCGGCGTGCGCGGAGGCCCTGCCGCAATACGCGGCAGGCAACTCCACGCATGCCCCAGAGCCGCCAAAGCCCAGCCCGTCAGCGAGTACGAGGGCGATGAACCACGTTAGATTCGCGCGGATGAACGCCAACGACTTTGTCGACCAGCTCCGCACCGCGTTTCCGCCTGAACCGATCCAAGGGGACGGCGCGTTCGTGCAGTGGGGCACGACGTATTCCGACGTCGGACTGTATACGCGTGCGGTCGACGGCAAGACCTGGGAGCAACTCGATCCGAACGTTCTCCTCGCCAACACCGACGCGCTCGGATTTCTCGGCACTCGACATCTCATCGCGGTGCTGCCCGTGTATCTGCGCTCGGTCGTCGAGCAAGGCGTGATGTCGCCTGCAGCAGAAATGCTCCCGATCATCTTCGCGCGACCCGCACCCGGCGCCAGCACGGGCCTCGGCCACGCGCGGTTCGACGCGCTCGTCGACGCGCTCACGCCGGCGCAACGCACCGCCATCGCCGCCGCACTGAGCGGGCTCGCCACCGATTCCGGCTCTCCTGGCCGCGCCGCGCAGGCTGCGCTCGATAGCTACTGGACACCTGCTTGAAAAGGACGTCATGAAACGAAACGTGAAGATGATGGTTGTTGTTGCCCTGGTCTTCGGAGCCTCCGTCGCTCTCGCGGACAAGCTCTCCGACTTCAAGGACGCCGCGTCCAAAGACGGCTGCGACAGCATCCCGTACAGCGACCTGCGCAGCACGTGCAGCTCGGGGGGCAGCGGTGTGACGGATTGGTGCAAGAACTCGTCGCGCTCCGTGAGCTGCGGCAGCGATTCGATCACGCGCGATCTCAAAAACAAGATCGAGCAGGCGAGAAAGAACGTCGAGAACCTCAAAGACAAGAAGCGCAAGCTCGAGGACGACAAGTCGCGTGCGACCGCCGACGACGACAAGAATCGTATCGGCAAGGAGATCGAGGCGGTCGACAAGGACATCTACGAGGCCGGCAAGCTCGTCGAGCAGGCGGTCGCGGATCTCGAGACGCGCAAGAGGTTGGTCGAGACCACGATGGACAATATCAACAAGTGCATCGACTACCGGCGCAGCGTGATGAACGTGTTCGCCTCCGCGCTGGACAAGGTCCGCGGCGAGACGGATCCCGACGTCGTCCCGTACGCCCGCCAGCTCCGAGACAAATACGAGGAGACCAAGCGCGGCCACGAGATAGCGATCACCGAGAAGAACAACGCGCTCTCGACCTGCAAAGACTCTCGCCCCTGAGACGATAGGTCGGTCGATGGGGGCTCGAACTGATGCACCCGGACGCATGCCCACCGGCTGTCCCGAGCCGAGTGCAACAACGGCTACTCGACCTCGTCGATCGATTGGTGATAGCGCACGATCGGGCTCAGGCGCGGAACAGGTGAGCCGTCAGCGGTTCGGTCGCAATGGCGCGAGTTGGCACTCCGAAGGTGATCGATCGGGTGCGTGTAGCACCTCAACGAGAAGTCGTCGTCGAGAGCAACGAGCATCTCGGCGATCCTGATCATCGAGATCGGTTTCGTGAAGTATGCGTCGACGAGTTCCCGCTCGCGGAACCCGTCGGGCTCGTCGGACGTGGAGACGACCAAGACAACAAGTTTCCGCGACGAGGCGGCGGCCTTCGTGCGCAACGCATGCGTGAGGCCGCGACCGGCGCCCCCGGCGAGCTTCCACTCGAGCACCACGGCCTCGGGCCTGAAAACGTCGATCGCATCCATCGCGGCCGGTGCTGTGCCGGCGGTGAAGCAGACGTGCCCGCATAGCGCGAGCACGTGACATGTTCCTAGCCGAGACGCTTCGTGGTCGTCGACGATCAGAACGCGCCAACTGCGCGCCGGTGGATGCGCTGCCAGCGCGGAGATCGAAATTGTCATCGCGCGCCTCGGGTTGGGAGCCTCATCCACCGCGACAGCGCCACATGCGAGATGTCGAAGTACCGCGCCGCACGGGTGACGCCGCCGAAGTGTCGGATCGCCGCCAAGCGCAGCGTGCCCTTCGCGATCTCGGCGAGCGTCTTCGGTCCTCTCGCCATCATGAACTCGAGGTCCCGAGGGGTGAAGCTCGTCGGCGCGGCGCCGAGCGTGGAGATCGCATCGTCGGCGTACTCGCGGATGAGGCGCGTCAGGTCCCCGGGCCGACGCGAGAGCGGCGGCATGAAGATCGGCGAGCCGACGATCGTGGTCATCTCGTCAACGGCTTGCGCGCAGATCACGAGGCGCACCCGCGTTCCCGGCTCTCGGAGCTTGCGAACGACCGACGCGATCTCCAACGGCAGCCGGGTCGCTCTCAGGCACAGCGTGCCGCCCGCGGCCGACACGACGGCCGGCCTCGGATCCGGCTCGTTGCCCGGGGCGAGCGCGTTGGAGGGGGATCGAGGAAGCGTCGGATCGCAGAGCACGAAGGGCCGCAACCCACCGAGCGCGACGCGGTGGAGGTGCTGTGCGACCGAAACCAGGTCGCCCTCCCCGCACAGCACGAGGTGATTTCGCAGCGTGGACAGCTCGCGCACGGCGCGCAGTGCGCGGTCCACGTCCCCTCGCCGCTCCGCTCCCCAACCGATGATGCGCGCGAGCACCTTCTGCAGCGCGATCAGGCGAGGGCTCTCCGCAATCAGGCGCACGGTTCCAACGCCGACCTCCACACCTGGCGCGAGCGTGAACCCGTCGCGCCGGGCGTCATCTTGCCAGAGGCCGTTCTTGCTCCCGGCGTCGCGGATCACCCACGAGGCCGCGTGGCGGACGAGCTCGGCGTGTTGACGCGAGACGTTGCCCGTCGAATCGCGCAGCCGTAACGCGCAGCTCACGGCGCGCCCGATGGTCAAGAAGCCTGCTGCCGTGCCCGGCGGCGGAAGTTCATGCGCCCGGTCGGTCCCCCACTCGCGGAGTTGCGTGATCGGATCGTCGATGACCCACTCGGAGCTGCCTTGCGGATCGATGTTGGTCACCGAGGCCGTCACCGCCGACAACCTTGCAAGCTGCCGCTTGCCGGTTGGTGCCGGGTGCGAGGATCGCGCGAGACGTACGCTCTGGTAGGCCACATGTGACCTCTCGTACGCCGATGTTCGAGGCGGCCCTCCCCGCGTTCGCTTCGAGCACGACGAAGTTAACAGCGAGTGATGGAAATGAGGCCCGCGTTACCGCGGAGCTATTGGCGTGGAACGCGGCCGTGCACGGAGAGCTACTTCGGACAACCGTGGGGGTTCGTGTATGCGTCGCACGCCGGCTCCGTCTTCGGAGTTTCCTTGGGATCCCTACTCCGGGGAACCGGTTTGGTCTTCTCCGCCTCGGGGGCGATCGGCACATCCTTCGCCGTGCTGACCTTCGGCGTGTCGGTCCTCGGTGTGACGGGTTTCGGCGTGCTGACCTTCGGCGCGTCGTTCCTCGGCGTATCGATCGTGCGCGCTGGCTCCTTCCCCGGTGGTTCGTGCACGGTCACCTTGTCGGCGCCCGCTCCGGTGACGAGGTATGTGACCAGGTGCCGCAGCGTGATGATGTCGTCACGGCCTGTCAGCTCCACCTCCGCACTCCTGCCGAGCTTGCCGTCCCGAGCGCCGTAGATCGTCCCGCTGACCACGGAGTGCCGATTCCGCCGACTCACTGAAATCGTCGCCGCCACGATCGCGCTCGTACTGCGTCCCAAGGTGACGATCAGCTCGGCCTCACGATCTCGCTCCTT
>JBBRBG010000390.1:0-4016 GCA_038206055.1 Haliangiales bacterium | reverse complement strand
GCGAGAGTCTTCGGTTGATCGGTCATCAGCTTCTCCGTCCCGCGCCCATACCCTCCACCGCGCGCGGCTGCGCGGTGAGGTCCGTGTCGAGAATCGACGGCGTTGTATCAGCGTCGCTGACGCCGGTGATCTGCTGCAGGGCGCGGCTCGTGTGCTCGGTCTGCGAGATACCCTCGGAGATCGCATCGATGCGACTCGACATCTCGTTCGGATCGGTGTGGCCGACGGCCATCTCGGTGACGGCCTGGATCTTGTTCTCGAGACGATCGAGCTCGGTCGAGATGAACTCGGCGTTGTTCTTCGAATTCGCGACGTTCTCCTTGCGGGCGCCGGCGGTCGTGATGCTGTCATCGAGCGAGCGGATGATCCGGTCGTCGGCCTGGTTCGCCTCGCCGACGGAGTCCGCGCGCTTCTTGCGCTTGGTCTGGAGGTCCGTGATCGTCTTGTCGATCGAGTCCTCGTCGGCGGCCTGGAGGAACCGCGAGATCGCCTGATCGGAGAGCAGCAGTCGCAGGTAGACCCAGAGCAGCCGATCGAGGGCCGGCGTACGGAGCTCCGTCGAAGCACCGCTGCGATCCCCCGTGTCACCACGTACCGCGTTCGCGATTCGCGACATCTCCACGCAGCGCGCGCGCAGCCGGAGGAACCGCGCGCGGCGATCCTCGGTCAGCGACTTCAGGACCTCGAGGATGCGGTCGCGTGCGTTCGCCTGCACCTCGGCGCTGACCACAGGCTGGCCGCCGGTGGCGCCGCGCGTCTCGGCGCGCGCCTTCGCATCGATGGCGCCCTGGAACCTCGGCAGCGAGGTCAGGCCGGCGATGTACGTGACCTCGGCCGCGGCGACCAGGGGAAGCGCGATGTCCGCGTGGCCCGAGACGATGGCGGCCGCCGCCGCCCCTCCGAGGAGCAGGAGGTTCCAGCGGAACATGAACGCTTCCTTGAGGTAGCGAAACATTCCGGCTTTCTTCGGTTCGGCCACGTCAGTCTCCCGCTCGGTTCGACGACTCGAGATTGTCGATGGACTCGCGGATTCCCATCACCACCTCGATGAACTTCGGATCGCGCTGCATCACGATCGACGGGCGATCGGGAGGCGGAACGCGGATCGTCTTCAGCACGGTGCCCGGAGAGTTCGAGAACATGAGGATGTGATCGCCGAGGAACACGGCTTCCTCGATCGAGTGCGTGATGAAGAAGATGGTCGGCGATTGCTCGCGCCACAGGCTCACCAAATTATCCTGCATCCGCGAGCGCGTCGGCGGATCGAGCGCGCCGAACGGCTCGTCCATCAGGATGATGCGCGGCTCGAGAATCAGCGTGCGCGCGATCGCCACGCGCTGCCGCATGCCGCCGGAGAGCTGGTGCGGGTACTTGTCCTCGTCCTTCTTGACCGAGAGGCCGACCTTCTCGATCCAGTAGCGCGCGCGCTCGTTACGCTCGCTGTTCGAGAGCGTCGGCACGCTGACGGCGCCGCCGCCGCTCTCCGCATCGGGCTGGCCCTCTTGCTGGATGGCGAACACCTCCGGCGCAGGCGTGGCGAGCACCTGAAACTTCCCGTCGAAGGACCCGTTCGCGACGCCGCTGATCGTGACCGTCATCCCCTTCGAGAGGTTGTGCGGTCCGTGCGTGGTCAGCTTCGTGACCGTCTGCCTGCGCGACGCGCCAGTCTCGGTGATCGTGCGATGCAGGCCGCGGCACTCGAGGCCGAAGCCGACGTTATCGAGGACGGTGCGGTTGTCGAACGAGGTGTAGTCCTGAAACACCATGCCGCGATCGGGGCCGGGGCCTGTCACCGGCTTGCCATCGACGAGCACGGTGCCCGACGTCTGCGGGAACTGCGGCAGGAGACCCGCGATCATGCGGATCACGGTCGACTTGCCGCAGCCGGAGGGTCCGAGGATCGAGACGAACTCGCCGCGGCCCGGGTAGTCCTCGATCTCGAACGTGACGTCCTTGATCGCGGTGAACGCGTCCGAGCCCTTACCGTAGGTCTTCGTGACCTTGTTGAACGCGACGACCGGCGGCTTCTTCAGTGGCTTGCCGAGGTCGGCCATCTTGGCAGGCACACCGCCCGTGATGACCTGGACCTTCGGCGCCGGTCCAGGTGGGGCGGGCTTCGCGGCCGCCTTCGCCATGTTCTCGTCGGACTTTCCGGGCGGCTCGTCCCGCTCGTTGCCGCGCTTCTCGTCGTTCTCGAACATCGCGAGCGCGGCCGCCTCGGCGGCAGGGTCGCGCGCCGGCGTGGTCGGCTTTGGCGCAGCGCCGCCGGCGGGCCCGGTGCCCGTGACGCCAGGCGGCGTCTTCGGATGCTGGGGGTCCTGCGTCACAGGTCCTTTCTCCACGGGAACGATCCGCGCTGCACGGTGCGCAGGATGAGGTCGATGGTGAACGCGAGGAACGCGATCACGAACAGGAGTAGATAGATGTGCTCGAACAGGCCGCGCTTCTCGCTGCCCGTGATCAGCGCACCGAGGCCACGCTCCGTATCGATCTGCTCGGCGAGCGTGATGTAGCCAAGACCGAGGCCGAACTGGAAGCGCAGGCTCGTGACGATGTCGGGCAGCGCGAGCGGCACGAGCACCTTGCGCATGATCTGCATGCGCGAGGCGCCGAGGGTCTGCGCGGTCTCGACGTAGCGCTCCGGCACGATCGAGATCGCCTTGAGCGCATCCGAGAACACGAACGGAACGATCGCGAGGAAGAGGAAGAGCGACTTCTGCTTCTCGCCATCACCGAACAGCATCAGCGTGAGCGGCGTCAACGCGCCCATCGGCACCGAGCGAAGGAAGATCACGAGCGGCATCACCGTGGCGCCGATGCCGCGGTGCGCGCCGGCGATCACGCCCATCGTGACGCCGACGAGGGCCGCGAGCCCGACGCCGATCACGACGCGCTCGAGCGTATCGATGATGCTCTCGATCAGGTTGCGGTCCATCAGCCGGCCGAACGAACCGAATACCTCGCTCGGGCTCGGCAGCTTCGAAGGCGACACGAAGCGGTTCACCGGATCGCCGAGGGTCAGTAGCCACCACAGCAGGATCAGAAACACGATGAGCCCCACACCGAGCGCGGTGCGGGTCAGCGGTGGCGGATCGGCGCGCAGCGTGCGCCACCACGGCGGTGCCTCGGGGATCTTGTTCGGATCCTCGGGCGGTGGCTGCTTCTTCGGCGCCTCCACCTTCGGCTGCGGCTTGGCCGCTGGTGCCGACGCGGCCTTCGCCGCGCCCGGCGCTGGAGCGACCTTCGCGGGTGCCGGTTTGGTCACGGCATCGTCATCGCCGAGCGCCTCGAGCGCGGCCAGCGCGGCCGCTTTCTCCTCGGCGGTCGGCGGCTTCTCCGCGGCGGCAGCCCTCTCGGCGACAGGCGTCTTCGAGACAGTCCCGGCGGCCGGAGGGGCCGCTGGCTTGTCGTCGGTCGGCTTGTCGCCGCCTGAGCTCACTGCGCCTCTGCCGGGACGACCTTGACCTCCACGCGACGGTTCTTCGCGTGGTTTTCAGGGTCCTTGGGATCCGCGGGCCGCGACCAGCCCATCCCGCTGACGGTGAACTGGTTGGGCTGCATCTTGAACTTGTTGACGAGCGCTTCCTTGACGGAGTTCGCGCGCCGCGTCGACAGCTCCTTCACGAGGCTCTCGTCCGCCGAGCCCTTCATCGAGCCATCGGTGTGGCCCTCGATCACGATGCGCGCCGCGCCGAACGAGCCGGCGAGCTTCGCGATCTCCTCGACGGTGTACTCGACGTTGCCGTCGTAGAACATGTCGCCCGAGCCGCCCTTCGCCGGGACCTTCTTGTAGAGGTCGAACGAGTTCGGGAAGAAGTTGATGGTCACCGTCTTCGTGAGCACCGAGCTCTCGACGTTGACCTCGTTGCTGCTCGCCGGCGTGAACTTGAACTCGTACTCGTTCTTGCTCTCGGCGTACTTCGGCTCGGCGCCGAGCTTCTTGATCACGGAGAAGTCCATGATCTTGTCGAACGGCAGCTTGTCGCTGTCGATCGCGCGGATCGCCTTGTACAGCC
>JBBRBG010000389.1:0-4075 GCA_038206055.1 Haliangiales bacterium | reverse complement strand
GTTCAGGACCTCGATCTGGTCGCACTTGTAGGGTGCGTGGTTCGTCTGCATGATCAGCTTGTCGCCGCCGAACGCCCAGTACGCCTCGGCGTTGTCGGCGCCGAAGGTCAGCTGGCGGACGTTCTTCAGATGCACCTCCTCTGGCGCGGCGAGATCTTTCACGTCGGGCTTCGCCGCGACCGCCACGGGCACCGGCTTCTTCGCGGGTGCAGGAGGACAACACGCGCCGAGGACGAAACACGACAACACCGAGAGCGCACCCTTCATGGTCGGCGAGAGTAGCACCAGGCTCTCGTCGCGCCGTGGTGTCCAATGACGTAGGCCAGCGGACAGCTTCATCCCGCGAATCCATCCGGTCCGTGTATGCTTCTCGTGGATGCCATTGTCGTGCCCGCGCGGTCGAGCCCTCTGGTCGGTAACGATCTTGGCAGCGCTCGCGAGCGCCCCGAGGATCACAGATGCGCAACCAGCGCCCGAGGCGCCGCCTGTGGACGGGCAGAAGGGTGATGCGCGCGAGCTGATGCAGCTCGGCGTCAAGCTCGTGAAGTCGGGTGACTACCTGGGCGCGTTCGCGGTGTTCAAGGACGCGTACAAGCGGTTCCCGAACTCGAAGATCCTGCTCAATATCGGCACCACGCTGAAGCTCCTGAACCGCAACGCCGAGGCGGTGAACACATACCAGCGTTACCTCGACTCTCCCGAAGCAGATCCGGCGCGGCGCACCGAGGTCACCGAAGAGATCGCGAAGCTCGAGAAGGATCTGGCCCGCCTCGAGATCACCGCCCCGGCCGAGGCCGAGATCCAGATCGGTAATGAGGACTGGGTCCCGGCGGCCGCCGCCAAGCTGACCCGCGTGTCACCAGGGCCCTACACGGTGCACGCGCGGCGCCAGGGCTACAAGCCGTTCCTGGCCAACGGTGAGGTCGCCGTCGGACAGAGCGCCCCCGTCGCGGTCGTGCTCGTTGCCGAACCGAAGCCAACCTCGACCAACGTCTACATCACCGTGCCCGGCGAAGGTGAAGCGGAGGAGCCGCGCAGCCGGCTCGGCGCCCTGGTCCTCGGACACTTCGACATCCACGGCGGCGCGGCGGCGTTCGTCGGTGGCGCCTTCGACATCACCGAGCACATCCAGGTGCACGCCGCCGGCATCGTCGGCTCGAACTTCGGCGGGTTCGTCGGGGGCAGCTACGCGTTCCTCACCGGGCGGCTGCGGCCGATCGTCTCCGCGGGCGTGCCGATCTTCTACAACGATGGGGCGCGGGTCGGCGCGCGGGCTGCGGCCGGGCTCGAGATCGTCGCGAACCGGCACTTCGGCGTGATGATCGAAGCAGGGGTCGAATACAACTTCAACCCGCAGAGCCGGGTCGAGTTCGGCGGCATGCTCCGCGCCGTGAGCTCCACGGCCTTCATCCCGGCGCTCGGCGTCACCGCGCGACTCTAGGCGCGACGACGAGCATGCCTGCGGCGGAGCTCGAGCCACGTTCTCGGCGCCTCCGTGGCTGGGCGGACCGCCATGGTTGGCTCGTCGCGATCGCCTTCGCCTATCTCTACATCTTCCCGTACTTCCCTCGGCTCGGCAGCGCCAACGAGCTGCCGCGGGCATACCTGGTGAAGGCGATGGTGCACGAGCGCACCTTCGAGATCGATCACGGAGTCGCCACGTGGGGATTCACTCTCGACGTCTCGCAGAGCGGCGAGCACCTGTACTCGAACAAGGCTCCCGGCTCGTCGATGCTGGCCGTACCAATCTACGCGCTGGTCAACGCGATCGCGGGCGAGCCCAGCCTCGCGGTGACGTTGTGGATCTGCCGGATCACGACCGGGGTCGTGCCGACGCTGCTGTTCCTCGTCCTTCTGTATGGCTTCCTCGCGCGGTTCGCACCCGATCCGGTGATCCGTCAGCTCGTGCTCGTCGCCTACGCCCTCGGGTCGATGGCGATGACCTACTCGATCCTCTACTTCTCGCACCAGCTCGCCGCCGTATGCGTGGCGAGCGCGTGGATCCTCAGCGTCGACGTCGTTGATCGCAAACGTGGCCTGAGGGCGATGGCGAGCGCAGGGCTGCTCGCCGGCGCGGCCCCGTTGATCGACTACCAGGCAGTGTTCGCCGCGATCCCGGTCGCGATCTACGTCGTGGTCCGGCTGCGGCGCGACCTGCCCCGCCTCGCCAGGGTCGCGGCGTGCGCGGCGATCACCGCCGCTGTCCCGCTCGCGATCCTCCTCGCCTACCACCAGGCGTGCTTTGGCAGCCCGTGGCGAACAGGCTACGACGCGTCGACGACGTTTGCGATGTACCACCAGCAAGGGTTCCTCGGCCTGACCCGTCTGCGCTGGGAGGCGTTTGCTGGCTCGTTGTTCTCGTTCGACAACGGCCTCGTCACGCTATCGCCGTGGCTTCTGCTGTCGATCTATGGCGCGGTCGAGCTGCTGCGCCGCAAGCGCGAGACCGTGCGCGGGATCGCGATCGTGTGCGTGGCGGTCGCGGTGATCTACGTGCTGTTCATCTCGGCGATCAACTTCTGGCGCGGCGGCGGCGCGGTCGGGCCGCGGTACATCACGGCACTCTTGCCGTTCTTGTTGCCACTCGTCGCGGCACACCTCCAGGCGCTGCGTGATCGCCCCAACCTATTCGGTGTCGTGGCCGGCGCGATCATCGTCGGCGTCGTGATCTACACGCTCAGCTCCGCCACGTTCCCCTACTGGCCCGACAGCCTCAAGAATCCGTTTCGCGACGTGACACTCCACATGCTGTGGGACGGCTTCGTCGGCCCGAACCTGGGCGGAGCGCTCGGGGTGACCGGGTTCCTCGGTCTCGTGCCGTACCTGGCTGTCGTCAGCGGGATCACGGCGTGGCTGATCTATCGGGTGGCCGGGGCACGTGGCCTGGCGATCGCCACCGGCACAGCCCTCGCGATGTTCCTCGCATACCTGCTGGTCCCCGGCGGCGTATCCGGACCCGCCTACGACTACGTTCGCGGGATCGTCGCACCGTGATGTGGGTGTAGCGGTTACGCGCAGACCCATCATCCAGTGATCCGCTGGTGATCATCGGTTGACTCACCTTGGCGCGACACCCGATGCTGGTGTCGTGAGTCTACGTCGTACCGGACGGATCCTGGCTCGGTTCGCCCCGATCGCCCTGCCGCTGCTGTTCGCGATCGCGGCGTGCATCAACAGCCTCGAGCTCGGGACCTCCGAGCAGGCCACGACGGTGCCGCTCCAGGACTACAACTTCGGCGACGTCCAGGTGAACACCTCGTCCGCGGCACAGCAGTTCACGATCCGCCCGGCATCCGGCGTGCAGAGCGATTCGGTCGACAGCATCACCGAGACCTGCCCGGACTTCTCGATCGCCGCATCGGGGTTGCCCGCACAGGTGACCAATGTCTGCGTCGGCGGCTCGGGCTGCCCCACCTACCAGGCGACGACCTATTCGTTCACGGCAACGTTCAAGCCGACCGTGACCATGCAGGTGAGCTGCGTGGTGACCGTCAAGCTGAACGGCGTCCCGACGACGTTCACCCTCACCGGGCGCGGTACGGAACCCGCGATCCGGATCGGTGTGTCTCCGACTGCGATGCTCGATCTGGGCGAGGTCCGGGTCGGCGACACGTCGAGCGCTGCGACCGTGCTCGTCAAGAACTTTGGCAGCGGTCCGCAGCCGATGACCTTGAGCTCGGTAGCGTTCGACGCGGCAGCGCTGACGAAGGGGTTTGCGATCGCCTCGGGAACCACGGCATCTCACGTGGTGGCGCCCAACGGCGGCTCGAGTTTGTATGGGATCACCTGCCGCCCGACGGTGGTTGGCGCAGTCACCGGTACCTTGACGATCTCGAGCGACGATCCGGCGATGCCGACGTCGACGATCTCCGTCACATGCAGTGGCATCAGCTCGAACCTCGCGTTCCTCCCGTCGAGCCCGGCGCTGCTCTCCGGTGCGCAGGCGCAGGGTGGAACGCGCGTCGGCGAGCCGATCGACATCCCGATCACGCTCAAGAACACCGGCACGGCGACGATGACGCTCAACACGCTGACCCTCAGCGGTACGGGCCTGACGTTCGTCTCGCGTCCGAAC
>JBBRBG010000388.1:0-4075 GCA_038206055.1 Haliangiales bacterium | reverse complement strand
CGAGATCGACAACCAGCTCATGCTCGGTGAGGACGAAACACCGGCGGACGAGCGGATCCTGATTTGACGACCTATACTGATCGTCATGGACGAAGAGACCCAACCGAAGCGCGGTTCTAGCCTCGGCAAGATCCTCTGGCTGCTCGTCATCGTCGCGCTCGTGCTCCTGTACTGGCACTTCCGCGGGAAGACCGATCCGGGCAACACCGAGGCGGAACAGGCAGCCGATCGGGTCTCCGCCCAGACCGATCCCGACGACATCCTCGTCGACCTCAAGGACAACGTCACCCCAGACGAGATCGCGGCGATCGAGCGAGAGGCCGGCGTCCAGCTCGCGCTCGTCGACGACACCGCCGCGGATTCGAAGCTGTACCGCGCGCACGTCGAGCCCGGCCGCCGGGACGCGATCCTCGCGATCCTCGAGGCCAACCCCGAGGTCGAGATCGCCGAGCCCGACAGCATGATGATGCTGTCGCCCGACGACATGGAGCAGCGCGCCGTCGTCGTCGACGATGAGACCTCGCACGAGAACTTCCCGAACGATCCGATGTACGCGAAGCAGTGGAACCTCCGCCAGATCGGCATGCCGCAGGCGTGGAAGCTCGCCGACGGCAATGGCGTCATCGTCGCCGTCCTCGACACCGGGGTCGCGTACGAGGACTACAAGAAGTTCATCGAGCTGCCCGACCTCAAGGGCCTGACCTACGTCAAGCCGTACGACTTCGTCTCCAACACCAAGCACGCGAACGACGACCACGGCCACGGCTCGCACGTCACCGGCACCATCGCGCAGATGACGAACAACGGCATCGGCGTCGCCGGCGTCGCGCGCAATGTCCGCATCATGCCGCTGAAGGTCCTCTCGGCGCAGGGCTCCGGCTCCGTCGGCGGCATCGCCGATGCGATCCGCTACGCGGCCGATAACGGCGCGAAGGTCATCAACATGAGCCTCGGCGGCGCGTTCCCGTCCGCCGTCCTCAAGAAGGCCGTCGCCTATGCACACGACAAGGGTGTCGTCGTCGTCTGCGCCGCCGGCAACGAGTCGCGCAACAAGGTCGGCTATCCGGCCGCGTATCCCGGCGCCGTCGCCGTCTCCGCAACGCAGAACGACGAGGCGATCACGTTCTACTCGAACACCGGCAAGGAGATCGATATCGCCGCGCCGGGTGGCAACACGCGCGACTCCTCCGGCGGCCGCAACAACCCCGACGGCGGCATTCTCCAGAACACCATCAAGCTCGGCGACCCCACGGTCAGCGAGTACGCCGCGTACATGGGCACGTCGATGGCGTCGCCGCATGTGGCCGGCGTCGCCGCGCTCATCGTCGGCGAGGGCATCACGAATCCGGATCAGGTCGAGAAGATCCTCAAGGACTCGGCGCGCAAGCCCGCGAACCAGACCTACACCGCCGAGAAATACGGCGCCGGCATCATGGACGCGCCGGCCGCGATCCTCCGCGCTCGCTCCTCCACGGGGGGCTGGCAGTTCGGGCTCGGCCTCCTGATGGCAGGCGCCATTGCCTCTGCGCGTCGCAAGGGCCTCGGCGTCAAGCTCGGCCCGAGCTACCTCGCAGGCGTCCTGCTCGGCTCGTCGGGCCTGTTCTTCCTGCCGTACTTCGCGCCGTCGATGTCGTCCGCGCCGGGGTTCCACGCGCTCACGCACGGCATGCCATCGTGGGACCTCGGCCTGTTCGGCCCCGGCGGTCACGGCAACGCGCTGTTCTTCAGCGCGCTGATCCCGCTCGTCCTCCTCGCGGTCGGCTACGGCATCAAGCGCGCGCGCGTGCCGCTCGCGGGCTTCGCGGTCGGCGTCGCGGCGCACCTCGCGTTCTTCGCGGTGGTGCCGATGTTCGCCGTGACGTACATGCCGTCGGTGTTCGGGCTCGGCGCGATCTGGCTGGCTGTGAATGCCGCCATCTGCCTCGGGCTCGCGCGCCTCGCGCTGCGCCGCTGAGCCTGGCGTCGGCCGCCAAGTGCGCCTCGCGCGCTGTTGTCGGCCGCCAAGTGCGCGCGGCCGCCGAGTGCGCCTCGGGCGCTCCCGTGCGGTTCGCACGCCGGCACTTCCGTGCCCCGGAGGTTATGGCCGCCAAGCCGCCAAGAGCGCTAAGGAAGATTGAGTCCCATCGCGCCATCTCGCGCGACCGCGAGTGCTCTGCCGTCGGTCCTCGAGGGCTCGCGCCGCGCCTTCGCGCGCTCGCTCATAGCCCGTTTCAGGGGTTCTCAAATCGATCGATGGCGCCGATGGAGCCGAACCGATGGGCCGATGGTGCCGATGGTGCCGATGGTGCCGATGGTGATGGTGCCGGACCGGTCGGCGACATGGGCGAGCGCGCGAAGGCGCGGCGCGAGCTCTCGAGGAACGACGGCAGAGCACTCGCGGTCGCGCTAGATTGTGCGACGGGACTCAAATCTTCCTTGGCGCTCTTGGCGGCTTGGCGGCCATACCCTCCGGGGCACGGAAGTGCCGGCGCGCGAACCCACGGAAGTGCCGGCGCGCGAACCACCCGGAAGTGCCGGGCAGCGCGAGGAGCGCCCTTGGCGGCCGACAACAACCAGTGGGCCTTGGCGGCGGTCACCGCAAAGAGATCGAGCAGCTCGCGCCCTGGCCCGGTGACTCGGCCACCGTGGCCTCGAACCCGAGGATGTGGGGCGAGAGCACGGCGATCTTGTCGCGCAGGAGCTCCGCGACGTGGACCGCGAGGCCCTCGACGGAGATGTTGTCGATCGGCAGGAGCAGCGCATCGCCGCGCGGTAGCACGTAGCGATCAGCGCACAGGGTGAACTCGAGCTCGTGGTCGTCGCGGATCAGCGTGAAGTGCGGGTTGTTTGCGGCGAGGAGCACGCGCTCCTTCCAGGCGAGGCACAGCTCTGCGAGGGAGTGCTTGACCGACGAGAACGGGATCATCGCCGCGAGGTCGACGCGCTCGACGTCGAGGGCGAGCGCGATCGAGTAGTTGTGGCCGTGAAGGCGCTCCTTCGAACCGTCGGGGAAGACGGTCATGTGCGCGCAGGACACCTTGTACTGATCGCGCGCGATAAAGACGCGGTACTTCACCCGATTCAGGCCTGCGCAGCCGGGCCGCGCCCGCGTCCACCACGACGGCGGCGTTTGCGTCCGCCTTCACCGCCACCACCACCACCCTCACCGCCGCCGCCACCACCGCGATTTCCGCCTCGACCGCGATCTCCGCCACGGTCACCACCGCCCGTCGCCTGCGCGCCACCGTTGTGGACGTGCTTCGGGGCGAGCGCCTCGGCCTCGGCTGCGATCTCCGTCGACATCTTGCCGGCAACGCGGAACTGATCCGGCTTCCAGCCCTTCTGCGGGACGACCTCGATCTTCTTCTGGAACCGCTTCTCCAGATGATCGAGATAGTCGCGCTCCTGGCGCTGCAGGATCTCGGCGACGCGCGGCGCACACTCGAGATCGATCTTGTCGTTATCGACGAGCGTCCCGGAGCGACGGACCTCGCGGAGGATCTCGTACGCCACCGTGGTGACGCTCTTGACCACGCCCGAGCCTTCGCACGTGGGGCAGGGCTCGGTGAGGAGCTGCACGAGCGACTCGCGCGTGCGCTTGCGCGTCATCTCGACGAGACCGAGCTCGCTGATCTTCGTCACGTTGGTGCGCGACCGATCGCGGGTCAGCGCCTTCTGGAAGGCATCCCACACCTTGCGCCGGTTGCCCTCTTTGTCCATGTCGACAAAGTCGATGACGATGATGCCGCCGATGTTCCGCAGGCGGAGCTGGCGCGCCACCTCCTCACAGGCCTCGAGGTTGTTGGCCGTGACCGTGTCCTCGAGATTGCCGGAGCCGGTGTTCGTGAAGCTGCCGGTGTTGATATCGATCGCGGTGAGCGCTTCGCCCTGATCGATCACCAGCGAGCCGCCCGACTTGAGCGGGACCTTGCGCGCGACGGCCTGCCGGAGCGCGGGCTCGATGTGATAGTGGTCGAAGATCGGCCGGCGCGAGTCGTACTTCTTGATGCGCTCGGTGAACCGCGGCAGGAACGCCTGCGTGAACTTCTTCACGCGGTCGAACTGCTCGTCGTCGTCGATGCACACCTCGGAGGTG
>JBBRBG010000387.1:0-4166 GCA_038206055.1 Haliangiales bacterium | reverse complement strand
ACTTCGGCGCCTGATGTTCCTCGCCTCGCCACCGCTGCCACGGTGACGACCGCGAGTCTGCGCCCGCCGCTCAGGTCCGAGTCTCCCAACGGTCGGCTCCCTCACACTCCTTGCACGCCCTCCGTCAACCGTCCTGGTCCTAGGGCATTGGGTGGACATGCTTTGCCAGCCGGGATCTGCCCGTGCAAGATCGACCAGTTAGCCCGACCGCCCTTTCTCGAAGGTTCACGAAGAATCTCGACACGGTATGCAGCTCGCTCGAGGGCTGCGCGTTGCGCCGGCTCGGCGCGTTCGCCGTGCCACCTCGCTTCCTCGGGAACATGGGGTTCGGCATCGGCGAATGACCTTGGTCTCGTCGAACGCGAGCGTGATGTCGTCGGGACTGGCCGTCAGCTTCGCGCGCTCGAACCGGCGCCCGATCGTGTCGCGAATCGCGTCGAAGGTCGTCGTCGCGGGGTAGTAGACCGCCGTGCCTGACTACTCACATTGTTTACGCTGAGGGTTGGTAGCGAGTCCGCCGGTGTTCGCGAGAATCCTGCGGGCGCGCGGATCGTGCGTCGGATCGAGGCAGTTCTCGCCGAGGTTGACGGCTTCAAGAGGCAGCCCATCAAGCGCGCTCACGTCGCGGATATAGTTGCGCTCGGCCTGGAGGTGGACCAGCTTCGGCAACCCGGCGAGCGCCGATAGATCGTCGATGCCGTTGCCGCCGATGTAGAGCCACTCGAGCGCGCGCAGCTTCGCGAGCGGTGCGAGGTCCGTGATGTGATTGTCGCGCAGCAGGAGCCGGCGCATCGCGGTCAAGTCGGACAGGAAACGCACGTTCGTCAGCCGGTTTCCATCGACGCGGAGCTCCTCGAGGCGGGTCAGCTTCGCGAGCACGTCGGTGTCGCCGTCGTCGAGGCCGGTGTCGTGGACCTCGAGGTTGACCAGGTTCGTCAACCCGCGCAGCGCGCTGATGTCGCCGAGCGGGTTGCCGCTGATCCACAGCGTCCGGAGCCGCGTCAGGTTGGCGAGCGGGCGGATGTCGGTGATCTGGTTGTTGGCGAGTCCGAGGTCGACGAGCTGGACCAGGTTGGCGAGTGGAGAGACATCGCTGATCCGGTTGGCATAGAGGTGGAGCCAGCGCAGCTTGACCGCGCGCGCGACGCCGCGGATGTCGGTGAGGTGGTTGGTCTGGACGTCGAGGTCCTCGAGATTCGGGAAGCACGAGACCCAGTCGAGATCGGTGACATCGGCTGTGATCGTCGAATACTCGTGCTCCCAGAAGGTCGTCTTGAGCCTGGTCACGGTGGCAAGCGCCGGCGCTTCCCACGTGCAGTCGTACGCGTGGTCGTGGAGCGCAGCGCATACCGCGCGCCGCAGGTTCCGGTTGGGGAACCCGCGCGAGCTGCAGTCACGCGCCGTCGGTGGCGGCGAGCTGCAGTCAGGCGCCGTCGGCGGGATCTCTGGACTCGGTGTGCTATTGCACGCGGCCTGGCACACAACGATCGCGACTGATATCCATCGCATCCGGTGAAAGTAGCAGGGTATCCGATGTTCGCTAGTCTGCGTGCCGGACGCCATGGCTATGCGAGGCGCCGCCGCTCACATGCTGCCGCGATCCTGGCGAACCTCGCTGCGGCTGCGGGCAAACTTGATCGAGTCGACTGGGCTGCCTCGTCCGTACGACGACACGTTTCAGCTGGCCGCTTGCCGGCCCCCGCTCAGCGCGCCAAGCATCTGATTCTTTCGGGCGGCGAGCATCTCGATCAGATCCATCTTGCTTGCGGCAACGGATCGTGCGAGGCCGGTGAAGTCGGCGTGTGCATGGCGGACTGCGGGAATTCAGCTTGCGGCAACGGCTTGAGAGTCTTCGAGAGGCAACGCCTGGCCGCTCGAAGCGTTGAGCTCTCGCCCGGCGTGCGGCTCGCTTCGGTGTCTCTGCAGCTCGTGCCGGCGTTCGCGCACAACTCGTGCGTGCGGCCCCCTACAGTTCGCGCCGGCGTCACCAGACAGCCTCGTGCCGTAGCTCGGCGGAGCCGCACACCGTGGTCGGTCTCTCCGGATCGCCCGAACGCACCGCCGCCCAGAAGCTGAGGGCGCCTCCCTGCGCACGGAGAGCGACCTGGGGGTGGTACCGGTGATCCCGGTGGAAGTGGTACCCAGCGAGGCCGGTGGTGACCTGATCATCGTCTCGATGCCTCCGGGCGTTGAGCACAACACGCGCTCCGGACGAAACGCGACCCGCTGCGGTCCTGAAATCGTCTCGATGCCTTCGGGCGTTTGAATTGTCGCAACAGCCCCCACCCGAGCATCTCGATCCCTCGGTTGAGTACGAGCGGGCCGAACTGGCGGCGAACCCTGGTCTTCGTCCGTGCCCAGAAACACGACGCGGTCGTCTTGGCGCCGATGAGACGCTGGCAGGCCGCATCCGTCGGCATCGCGGAGCTCGGCGATCAGAGTTTGCGCGTGGCGCGAGACCAGCTCGTGCAGCACCGTGTGCTCGGGTGCGCGTCGCTGGTAGGTGTGTCCCAGCGCTTGTCCGGCCGCGCCGGACGTTCGTTCGTAGAATCCGCCCGCGAGCATCCGCGCGCGTCGTGAAAGTTTCGCGCCACGCTCCGCTTGCCAGGCCTCGCGCACTTGCCGCGAAGTAGCGAGACCTCGCGGCCGAACGTCGGACGCCGGCGACTCGGCTCGCCAGCGAGCAAAAGCGGACCCCTGTTGCTCGCGTCCAAGGCTCGGACACCGACGAGGTCAGGCCCGGTGTCAGCAAGAAAGAGAGAACGAGGTCAGGCCCGGAAGAGAGAGCGCGCGAGAGAGTAGGAGAGGGGTCGGCGAGAGATAGCGAGGAAGGTGCGAGCCACGAAGTCTAAACAGGAGCGAGCGCGCAAGCTTTACACGACCGTGCTCGACGAGAACGGCCATCCCACGGTGCGGATTGAGCTGAACGCGCCGGAATGGAGTACCGCCCCGCTGCGTGTGCGTTAACCCCGAACGATCACGCAAGTCCGGCGATGCTCCGCGCATCACTGGCGCCGAAAAAGGCGAGACTCGCCGGAGCAGTTCGGCGGGTTCCTTTCGTAGCGCTGGCCCGGACCTGGAATTCTTCGCGCGCTCTCGCTAGGTACGCGAGCGATCGATCGGATGCACGCGAGCGTTCTTCCGTGCGCGAGCTAACCCTGTGGATGTTAACGGCGGACGTTTCCCGTCGCGATCTGACAATCGACCGTCGACGCTCCTGCCGCGACTGGCACAGCGACCATGATAAAAGGTCGCGATGGGTGTTGAATACACGCACGGATTGTTCGTTGTTGATACGAACTGGCGACCGACCTGGCGCCATGTCGAGCAGGTCGACGCGGTCCTGACGCGGTGGGGATTTCGCCGCGCCGACTCGCCGTACTACGCGCTCGCCGGCGAGGACTGCCACGAGATCGATGGCGCTACGGCGAGCGGCATCCCGCCGAATTTTATGGTCGTCTACGACGGCCTCGAGGGACCGGTAGTGTCGGCGGTGATTGGCCCGTCGATGTATCCATCGGTCGACGAGAGCGATCGCTACATCCTGTCGACGATTCTGTACCTCGGGGCTGACTACAAGGTGGTGCAAGCCGAAGGTGAAGAGGTCGAGGTTCGCGCGACAACCGAACAACTGGACGGGGTCAGTGCGCTGCCTGCGTTCGTGGACGTTTATCCGGCGACGTGGTCGACCTCACGGCCGACGAGTGACGGACCTCGTGAGTTCGATCGGATCTGGCGATGCGGCCTCGTGCTCGACTGCCACAAGGACGTGCCGGCGATCGCGACCGATCAGGCCAAGCTGCCAACACGCGATTTTGTTCGCGAGCTCGAGGCTGCGTTCGAAACGCGGCTCGTCGAGCTTGGCTGGTGGAATTGACAGGCTCGGGATTTCGCGTGCCTACACGATCTCTCTTCCCTACTTTTCGGCGTCCGCGGCAAGGACGAACAAGCGGGGTTTCGGCTGGGCGAGCTTGGGGCGCCTTGGGGCGCCTGGAAAGGATCGGGCAGCGATGGGGTTCAGAGCCTGCCGCGAACGTAAGCCCGCCGACGTTTGGGCGACGCGAGGACGGACGAGCCCATGCCGACAGGCTGGCGGTCGGCCGCTACGCGGAATCGTCCCACCCGAGCTCGGTCTGGGGTGGGTCGCGAGCGGGCGCGAAGGTCGC
>JBBRBG010000386.1:0-4239 GCA_038206055.1 Haliangiales bacterium | reverse complement strand
CCACGTCGACCTCGACGCGTTCTACGCGGCCGTCGAGCAGCGCGACAACCCGGAGCTCCGCGGCAAGCCCGTGCTCGTCGGCGGCTCCGCGCGCCGCGGCGTGGTCGCATCGTGCTCGTACGAGTCGCGCGCGTTCGGCATTCGCTCGGCGATGCCGATGGCGGAGGCCTTGCGACGCTGCCCGAAGGCGATCGTGGTGCGCCATCGCATGGATCGTTACGTCGAGGCGTCGCACGGCTTCTTCCGGATCCTCGGCGACTACTCGCCCGAAGTCGAAGGGCTCTCGCTCGACGAGGCGTTCCTCGATGTGACGGCGAGCGAGCGCCTGCTCGGCGACGGCCCGACGATCGGGCACGCGATCAAGGCTCGGGTACGCTCCGAGCTGTCGCTGGTCGCGTCGGTCGGCGTGGCGCCGATCAAGCTCGCGGCGAAGATCGCCTCGGATATCGACAAGCCGGATGGTCTCCGCGTGGTCACGTCCGAGGGCCTGCTCGGGTTCCTCCACCCGCTCCCGATGACCCGGCTGTGGGGTGTGGGCGAGGCGACGCGCCAGGTGCTCGCGAGCATGGGCCTGTCGACGATCGGAGACATCGCGCGCTACCCGGAGGCTGCGCTCGTCAGCCGGCTCGGCGCGATCACCGGTCACCACCTCGCCGCCCTCGCCCGCGGCGACGACTCGCGCGAGGTCCACCCCGAAGCGGATCCGGTCTCGGTCGGGCACCGCGAGACGTTCGAGGACGACATCGATGACAAGGGCGAGCTCGGCGTGGTGCTGCTCGATCAGGCCGATCGCGTGGCGAGCCGCCTGCGCGCCGCGAACCTGCGCGCGCGCGCCGTGGTGCTGGCGATCAAGTACGACGATTTTCGCGAGATCTCTCGCCGCACCACGCTCGACATGCCGACCAGCGACGGTGCAGTCCTCGGACGGATCGCGATCGAGCTGCTCGACAAGGTCGCCGTCGAGTCGCGCAAGGGATGCCGCGTCCGCCTGTGTGGCGTGACCGCGACCAGCCTCGAGGCGCGCGATGCTCCCCGCCAGCTCGGGTTCGACGAGGCCACGCGCGCCAAGGGCGAGCGGCTCGGCGACACCATCGACAAGGTGGCGGCGAAGTTCGGCAAGGCCACGATCCGGCGGGCCATCCACATCGACGACAAGGACGAGCCGTAATCTGCCGTTATCTGACGCAAACGTTTCGGTTCCCATCCCGCCGAGCTGGCGTGTCATAGGAGCAAGGCACCCCGATATGCTCCGTTCGCTTGTTCTCCCCGTCGCCGTCTGCGGCCTCGCGCTCGCCGCCGCTCCCGCGCGCGCCCAGGCGCAGCAGCCGCCGATCGCGACCTACGCGATCGTGGTGGGCTCGAACGCGGGCGGCCCCGGTCAGACGACGCTCCGATACGCCGAGGATGACGCGCGGCGCGTCGCCAGCCTGCTCGGCGAGCTCGGCGGGTACTCGGTCGACATGGTCGACGTCATCGTTCATCCCACGCCCGATCAACTACGCGATCGCCTCGTTCGCTTATCGACCCGCGTCTCCGCAGACCTCGCCGCCGGCCGCCAGGCGCGCGTGTTCTTCTACTACTCCGGTCACGCGCGCGCGACCGCGCTCGACCTCGGCGATCAGGAGCTGCCTCTCGCCGAGCTGCGCACGCGCCTGTTCTCGGTGCCCGCGGCGCTGACCGTGGTCGTGCTCGACGCGTGCCAGAGCGGCGCATTCTCGCGCGTCAAGGGCGCCGCGCTGGCCGCGGACTTCTCGTATAACTCGCGCAACTAGCTTGACGCGACCGGCTTCGCCGTGCTCGCGTCGTCGAGCGGCAGCGAGCTCTCGCAGGAGAGCGAGACCTTGCACTCGAGCTACTTCACGCATCACCTGCTCGTCGGTATGCGCGGCGCCGGCGACACCAACCGCGATGGTCAGGTCTCGATCGACGAGGCGTACCGCTACGCGTACCACCAGACGCTGCTCGCCACCGCGGAGACCGCCGTCGGTGGGCAGCACGTCAGCCTCGAGGTCGATCTCAAAGGCCACGGCGAGATCCCGATGTCGTTCCCGCGCGCGGCGACCAGCTCGATCGAGCTGCCGGCCTCACTCGAGGGCAAGACGCTGGTGGAAGACCGCAAGGCAAAGGCGGTGGTCGCAGAGACCTACAAGGCGGCGGGGGCTCCGGTCCGGATCGCCGTCGCGCCCGGCGAGTACCAGGTGCTCGTGCGCTCTGGTTCGCGGCTGCAGCGCTGTCAGCTCTCCGCGGGCCCGGGCGGCGTGACGCTCGATCTCGACAAGTGCACGAGTGAAGCGATCGTCGCGAGCACGACCAAGGGCCCCGGAGGCTCGACGGTTCCAGCGCGTCACCTCCTCGAGCTCGATCTGTTCGCAGGTCCCGAGCGCCACGACGGCTACACCGAAACGCTCACGAACTTCGGCTACTCCGAAGAGACGCTGTCGCTCACCACCGGCATCGCGGCCACGTACCTGCGGCAGATGACGAAGCAGCTGTGGTTCGGCGGCGCGGCGAGCTTCGAGCAGGCGCCGCAGTGGAATCGCTCCGACAGCGACACCAGCCTCGCGACCAAGTGGTCGACGATCCGCGCGATGGCCGTCGGGCGCGCGGTGCAGATGGGCAGCGACGGGCGCGAGGGCCTGCTCTCGTTCGTCGGGCTCTACGGCGAGCTCGGGGCTGGCCTCGCGGTCGGCCGCTCGCACTTCAGGGACGTCGAAGGCACGTGGACCACGGAGAGCGACCTCGGCCTCGCGCTCTCCGCGGGCGCCGGACTCGTTATCCGCAGCCCGTGGGACACCGGCTGGGGCGGCACCCTCGGCTACGACTTCGCGTACAGCCCCTCGGTCACCAACGACATCGGTGACCGTCACGCCAGCGGCGGCCACCGCGTGCACATCAGCTTCGGCGCTTCGTTCTAGAGGTCCACCATGCGCTTCCCACTCTCCATCATCCTCGTCGTCGCCGCAGCCTCCCAGGTCGGCGCGACCGACTGCGGGCAGATCACGCGCGACCAGGGCTTCGATCTGTGGTGCGGCGACGTGCTGTGCACCTGGAAGGTCGAGCGCGGCGAGATCAAGAAGGTCGGCACCTGGAACAAGAACGATTCGGGGGTCGAGATGATCGGCACCGACGTCGCGTTCGAGCAGCTCACACCGGTGACGAGCGGCGACACCACATGCATCCGGTTCGAGCTCATCTCGAACGTCGAGGAGTCCGCCGAGGTGCACCTCAACATCGATGTCTACGGCGATGGATCCGTCGAGTACAGCGAGCGGATCCCCACCTCGAACTGGAAGCCGCAATCGTACCGGATCCCGATCCGCGCCCCCTACGGCGGCGTGCGCTTCGAGATCACGAAGCAGGGCCCGGGCAAAGCCGTCGTGGCGCAGCTCCAGGCCGAGACCGCGACCGGCGAGTGCGAGGGCTTCACCGAGGTCGTCCCCGCACCCGCGCCGCTCGGCGGCGTGTGCGCCACCGATGCGAATTGCACGAGCGGGATGTGCCGGCTCGTCAATGATCCGGGGTCGTGGTTCGGCATCGCGCGCGAGTGCGTGGGCTGCGATCCGGGCCTCGGCGCTTCCGCGTGCATCGCCGGCGATTCCTGCGGCGTCGGCAAGGCCGGATCGCGCGTGCTTCACGTCCCCGTCACGTGCGTCGCGACCGGTGGCCACGCGATCGGGGAGCAGTGCATCACCGGCGCGGAGTGCGGCAGCGGCGTGTGCGCCGGATTCGTCTGCTCGACCTGCGCGAACAGCGTGCCGTGCGGCGGCGGCGAGGTCTGCGCGCAGGCCTACGCCCAGGGACCGTACGTGTGCAGCCCGGGCGGCCACCTCCGCACCTTCGACCAGCCGTGCGTCGGAGACGACGATTGCGCCTCGAATCGTTGCCGCGGCTCCGAGCGCAAGCAATGCGACGATGGTCGCGTGTGCTCGACGCCCGAGCAGTGCCCCGTGAAGGACGATCTCGCGCCCGGCGCGTGTGACAGTACCGGCATCCAGGGTGGACGCTGCGAGTGATCCACAGTCGGCGTACCGCGCGTACGGGCCCGCGCTCGTACGCAAGGCTGAACGCATCCTTCGCAGCCGCGAAGATGCGACCGATGTCGTGCACGCGCTGTTCGTCGACCTGATCCCAAAGTGGAATCGTGACGTGGACCTCCCCTACCTCTATCGCGCCATCACCAACCGGTGCCTCAACGTCGTTCGCGACCGGGGCACACGGGCTCGCCTGCTCGAGCACGAG
>JBBRBG010000385.1:0-4249 GCA_038206055.1 Haliangiales bacterium | reverse complement strand
CAAGCAGTACGCCGCCGCGGCCGCGTCGCTGGAGAAGTCGTACGCGCTCGATCCCCGGCCGGATGCGCTGTACGCGCTCGCGCAGGCCGAGCGGCTCGATGGCAACTGCAAGGACGCGGTCGTCCACTACCAGCAGCTGCTCGACACGGCGAAGGACGAGAAGACGAAGAGCGCGGTCACCTCGAACATCGAGCTGTGCAAGGACATCGAGGCGGGCGAGGCCCCGGCGGTTGTGCCCGTCGAGAACGCCAAGGAGGTCGAGCAGCGCGATGCGCCCACGATCGAGATCCGGACCGTCGTGCGCACCGAGCGCAAGAGCGATGCGGTCACGATCGCCGCGTTCGCGGTCGGCGGGACCTCGCTCGGTGGCTCGGTCGCGCTGTTCCTGATGTCGCGCTCCACGCGCAGCGATGCCGATCGCGCGACCACGCTCGAGGACTACAACGATCTGTTCGATCGCTCGGCCCGCCTGCGCTGGATGTCCTATGCCGCCGCCGGCGTCGGGGTCAGCCTGGTGACCTACGCGGTGGTCCGGCTGGTCACCGGCGATGATCCCGTCAGCACCGAGCGCCCCGACGTCGCGATCGTCCCGATCCGCGGGGGCTCGCTGGTGTCGTGGTCGTCGAGCTGGTAGCCGCTACTCGAGCGCGAGCAGCGGATCGCCCGCGGTCACGTCCGCGCCATCGGCGACGAGGACCTCGCGGACCCGCGCGCGCTCCGGCAGGCCGGGGCCGCCATAGGTCACGCGGTTGAACGTCTTCATGACCTCGAGCAGGCACACGGTGGAGCCAGCGCTGAGGGTGTCACCGACCGTGACGAACGCCGGCTTCTCCGGCGTGGAGCGCGAGTAGAACCGGCCGCTGGTCGGCGCACGGAACACGAGGCCGGTGGTCTCGTGAGCGGCTTCCACGGCGGCGGCCCGGCCGGCGATCGCGCTCGCGGCGCCGAGCACGAGCAACGTGTCGCCGTAGCTGACCTTGCGCGTGTCGAGCGCGACGCCGGTGACCAGGCCCGAGACCTCGGGTGCGACGAGCTGGGTGCGGCGACCGAGCACCTCGAGGTCGCCGATCGCAAGACCACCGGTGACGAGCGTGAGTCCCGCCGCGGGAAGGAACAGACCCGGTGCCGGGCTCTTCAGGATCCAGCCGTCGCCATCGCGCGCAGCGAGGACCTCGAGGCGCGGCTCGAACTGCCGCGTCATCGCCGGCCTCCGACGAGCTCGCGCAGGTCGTGCATCGACCAGATCCGCGGGTTCTTGACGCGGCGGTAGCCGGTGTTCTGGTACGTCATCTCGACGAGCGCCGACAGGTACGCCCGCAACTCGCCGAGCTCGACGATCTCGTCGGTGTCGAGCTGCTTCGCGGCGACGAAGGGATCCATGTCGCCCTCGATGCGCGTCTCGGTCTCCTTCATGCCCGCGGCGATCTTCGCGCGCTCGGCGGGATCGGTGGACAGGATCTGGAAATCGTCGTCGAGCTTCGTGTTGAACGCGGCGATCGCGAGCGTGCGGCCCTCCATCACGGAGAGGCGCGCCAGGCTCGTCGAGAGCTGCACGATCGGATCGTAGGGCAGGCCGTTCATCGCGTAGTAGCCGGCACCGGATGCCTTGCGGAGCAGCACGGTGAACATCGGCGTGGTGTTCGTCGAGTTCGTGTAGATGAGCGAGCTGCCGTACGCGAGCAAGCCGTGGGCCTCCGCCTCGAGGCCGATGTCGAAGCCCGAGATGTCCTGCAGCCAGATCAGCGGAATGCCGTCGTCGTTGCACGCGCGCGAGAACGCGCTGATCTTCGCGATGCCGCCGCGGTAGAGGATCCCGGCGGGGCGCTGGCGGCCCGGATGCTCGGGATCACCGACGAGGCCCTGGCGATTGATCACGAAGCCCGCGTAGAGACCGCCGATCCGCCCGATGCCGCAGATCATCTCCTCGCCGACCTCGGGCATGACCTCCCAGAACATCGATTGATCGACGAGGCGCGCGAGCACCTGGTTCGCGTCGTAGGCCTCGCGGTGATCGGCGGGCAGCAGGCCGGTGAGCTCGGAGGCGGGGAACCGCGGGTCCATCGCGGCGAGGTCGCCACGGTAGAAGTCGGCGCCGCTCGAGGGCAGGCGCGCGACATCGCGACGGATGCACGCGAGGAGCGTGATGTCATCGGGGACGCGGACGTCGGCGCAGCCCGACTGGTGGACGTGGACCTCGGGACCACCGATATCGAGCGACGTGATCTTCTGGCTCTTCGCGCCTTTGATCAACGCGGCGCCGGCGATCACCATGTACGCCTGCTCGGTCATGTACACGCGGTCCGAGATGATCGGCATGTAGCCGCCGCCCGCGATGCAGTCGCCGAACACGCCCGCGATCTGCGGCACGCCGTTCGCCGAGAGCAGCGAGTTCATCTTGAAGATGTGACCCGCGCCGCGCGCACCCGGGAAGCTCTTGCTCTGCTCGGGCAGGAACAGCCCGCTGCAATCGACGAGATAGACCGTGGGGATGCGGAGGCGCATCGCCATCATCTGCGCGCGCTGGATCTTCTCCGGCGTGCGCGGCCACCACGCGCCCGAAGCGACCGTGTTGTCGTTCGCGATCACCATCACCCAGCGGCCCTCGACGCGCGCGAACGCGGTGACCACACCGGCGGCGGGCGATTTCTGATCGCCGGGGAACACCTCGCCGTAGTTGACGAACGTGCCGACCTCGAACGGACGCGTGCCGGGATCGAGCAGGCGCTCGAGGCGCTCGCGCGCGGTGAGCTTGCCCTTCTTGTGGACGCGGTCGACGTAGCTCGGTCCCCAGCCGCCTTCGACCTCGCGGCGGCGCATGCGGAGCCGCTCCTCGAGCGCGCCGAGCGCCGCGCGCTGGTCAGCTGCGGTGCGCTCGTCGACGAGCTTCGAGAGCGGATCGCCGATCGGGACGAGCGGTACAAACGCCATGCTCGGGCGACGCTACACCATGACGAGTCAGATCTTGAGCTCGCGCGCGCCTTGCTTCGCCAGGTGGCCGACCACGACCCGAGCGTTCTGCGCGAGCGGCGCCGCCCGCAGCACGGGTTCGACCTTCGCGAGGAGCTTCTCGGCGCTGAGGCCGTAGAGGTAGAGAGCGGTCTCCTTGGGACCTTGCCACGATCCGCGGAAGTCGAAATCGTCGCCGAGCGCGGCGGAGAGCTTGTCGAGCATCTCCTCGAGACAGTTCGGGGTGTAGACCTCCTTGGGCAACGTGACCCCGTCGAGATAGATCGCGAGGCCCTCGGTGATGCCGACCGGCACCACCACCGTCTTCTTGCCCTGCTGGTAGCGCAGGACCGAGCCCTTCGCCGCGCCGGTCTCGGCAAGGAAGCGCTGGATCACGGGGATCGCCTCGAGCGACGTGATCGAGACATCGAAGTCTGCCTCCTCGATCTCGCCATCCTTGCCGCACAAGGTCCCGCCACCATCACCCGCGCCGCCGAGGGACGCCTTCTCCAGCAGCTCGAACAGCGGATCCTCGTACCGCTCGCCACGCTCCACCGGCTGAACCGGCTCGTTGAGCGTGATGTTGACCTCGATCAGCTTGGCCTTGGCAGGTTTGGTCTTGGCTTTGGTCTTTGGCTTGGTCTTGGTCTTGGTCTTGGTCTTGGTCTTCGGCTTGGCTTTGGCTTTGGCCTTGGCAGGCTTCGCCTTCGGCTTCGCGCGCTTGGTTGGCATCGGCCGATCTGAGCCGAATGGCGATCAGGCGTCAACTGGTGCCGCGGTGCTAGCGCGATGTATCAGGCGGCGGGAGGCCAGCCGGGGATCGAGCGCGTGTCGTAGCGGTTGGAGCGGAACGCTTCGCTCTTCATGATCGCAAGGTGCATCGGGATCGTCGTCGGCACGCCGGTGACGTCGAACGCGGAGAGCGCCGCGATCATCCGCTCGATCGCATCGGCGCGATCGCTGCCCTTGACGATCAGCTTGGCGAGCAGCGAGTCGTAGAACGGCGGCACGACGTACCCGGCCTCGACATGCGTGTCGACGCGGATGCCGTCGCCGCTCGGCGGCTCCCACGTGGTGACCGTACCCGGCGCGGGCGCGAAGCCGGCGCTCGGATCCTCGGCATTGATCCGGCACTCGATGACGTGGCCGGTCATCGTGATCGCATCCTGGGTCCACGCGAGCGGCCGGCCGGCGGCGACCTCGATCTGCGCGACCACGAGATCCTTGCCGGTGCGCTCCTCGCTGACGGTGTGCTCGACCTGCAGCCGGCAGTTGAGCTCCATGAACCGCAGCACGCTGCCGG
>JBBRBG010000384.1:0-4299 GCA_038206055.1 Haliangiales bacterium | reverse complement strand
CGCGCGTGGCTTCTCGACGCTTCAGCCCCACCAACTTCGGGGCCACCTCACGCTGGAAGCGCTCGTTCAGCGCGCGGAACTGATCTTCATCGACGCCTGCAGCTAGACGAAACCGGACAAGTTGAATAACGGCCACTGGATACCTCCGAGGTTGGAACGTGGGGACGTCGATTAGATCTATTGGGCGTCCACGACAGGCAGAGCAGCCTTCGCGGTTTCGTCCGCGACGAACTCTCGCGCGAACTGAACCAGTCGGTGCCCGGCTACGGCGAAGCAGAGGGCGGCAAGGAGGATGGTGAGTGGGGCCACAACACGCTCGTGCCCACTCGCCAGCACCGTCACCGTGGCGCCGATCATCACGAGCCCCATCGCGAAGGACGAGGGGAGTCGGAGGTTCCGGACGAAGAACCCGACGCCGCCGAGCAACTGCGCGACGCCGACGAAGTACATCATCCAGGATGGCAGCTGCCACCCTTGGAACTGCTCGACCAGCGTCGGCACCGCGGCGAGCTTGGTCACCCCGAAGATGACGTGTGCGATGCCAAGGAGGTAGGCGAGGATCTGCATTCGCTTGTCGGTCTTGCTGGCAGGGAGCGCAGTCGTCATGGGCGGCCTCGTGAGCCACTGGCTCTGGCCAGCGGTACGTGTCAGCCTGCTGTGCAACCCGCCATGCCGCAAGTACGCACAACTTTGGGATCTAGTACCCAAAAGGGAACCAAGGAACGAAAGCCCAGCGTTCAGGAGCTGCAGGACGAGTGCGGGCCGGACGACGTCGCCGAACCGGCTGCCGTCATCGAGCGAGTGCTCGACATGGTCGACGGCAAGTGGAAGGTCCTCATCGTCATGCACCTGACCGTGGAGCGCGTCTGCCGCTTCGGCGAGCTCCGGAGAAAGCTGCCTCACGTTACCCAGCGGATGCTCACCTTGCAGCTGCGGGAAATGGAGGCCGACGGGCTTCTGACACGGCACGTATTCGCGGAGGTGCCGCCTCGGGTCGAGTACAGCTTGACCGAACCCGGCCGCGACCTGAAGAGCATCTACATGGCGATGCACAAGTGGGGGCTGCGCCATCCCGATGCGAAGCACGCGCGAGCCGCGGAGACAAAAGTGAAGACCACCCCCGAGGTCGCACCCGCGCGTGAGGAAGTACGGCCGCGTCCGAGGAGAGAACGACCTCTGCTACGCCACGCGATACGCGTCACGCCGCGCTGACGACACGCGCGCTGCACCGTCGATCAACTTCAAGGATGCTGTTAGGTTCGGGCGTCAACGGGCACACGAACCCACCCATGCCTACGCCCGAGAAACCAGAAGGTCCAGCCGAGCGTCACCCGGCGCAACTCCTTCACGAGCTGGAGGTCCGCCAGGTCGAGTTGGAGATGCAACTCGAAGCCCATCAGGAAAAGCGGGCCGAACTGGAGGAGGTGGCGCACCGTTATGCCGATCTCTACGCGTTTGCCCCGGTGGGCTATTTCACGCTGGAGAGCGACGGTGAGATCCGCGAGCTGAACATCGCCGGGGCGGAGCTTCTGGGGGCGGAGCGCGCCCAGTTCGCGGGCAAGCGCTTCGGAATGTTCGTGGCCGAGGCCAGCCGGTCGAGCTTTTCCAGCTTTCTCGAAGAGGTGTTCGCGACCAACGTGAAACGAACGTGCGAGCTCGAGCTGGCCAGCGAGGGGCGGGCGCCGATCGCCGTGACGGTTGAAGGGACGCGATCTTCCGATGGGCGGGAGTGTCGCGCCGTCGTGCTGGACATCAGCGAGCGCAAGCGGGGGGCCGAACGCTTGGCTCGACTCCAGTCGATCACCGCCGTGCTCGCTGCACCGATGACTCCAACGGAAGTGGCCGACGTGATCCTCTCCGCGGGCTTGGCGGCAACCGCCGCCAAAGCCGGACTCGTCACGCGGGTCACCAACGACGGGAGCCGGCTGGAGATTCTTCGCGAAGTGGGCGTAGCGAACACTTCGTTGTATGCCACGACGCATCTTCCCACGAACGTTGTCGACGGCCGAACGCGCTTCTCGCTCGACTCGCACAACCCGCTCGCTGATGCGGCGCGCTCGCGGAGCCCAACGTGGCTGCAAAACAAGGGCGAGCTTCACGCTCAGTATCCGGAGCACGTCGCGTTCTTCGAGAAGGCGGGCTATCGAGCGACCGTCGCCCTGCCGTTGATCTCACGCGACGAGCTCATCGGGGCGCTCCGCCTGTCGTTCTCCGACGAGCGCACATTCGAAGCCGAAGACCGGGTGTTCTTGGCTGCGTTCGCCCAGCAGTGCGCGCTGGCGCTCGATCGTGCGCAGCTTCTCGAGGAGGCGACCACGGCTCGCAAGCTTGCCGAGCGCGCCACGAGGATGCGCGACGAGTTCCTTTCCATCGTCGCGCACGACCTCGGACATCCGATGAACACGATCGGCCTCTCGGCAGCGCTCATTCTCGAAGCCCCGCTCGTCGGGCCCGAGGGTGAGCAGGTAAGGAAGGGAGCCGCAGTGATCCAGAAGGCGGTGCAGCGGATGGCGTTGCTCCTCCGCGATCTCGGCGACGTGGCCAGCATCGATTCCGGCCGGCTCAATATCGAGCACCTGGAAGGGAGTGCAGAGACGATCGTGGCCGACGTCGTCGAGGCCTACGCACCTCTGTGCATGGAGAAGAGACTCTCGATCAGCGGCAAAGCTCCAGCGATTCGGATCAGTTGCGATCCGAATCGCGTAGGGCAGGTCCTCGGGAATCTCGTCGCGAATGCGATCAAGTTCACTCCCCAAGGCGGCACGATCGCCATCGAGGCAGTGCCCTTGGAGGGAGAGGTCAGGTTCTCGGTGGCTGACACCGGCCACGGGATCCCGGAGGAGGGGCGCGAGAAGGTCTTCGAGCGCTACTGGCGCGGAAAGGAGCGCGACTACACCAAGGGGGTGGGGCTCGGGCTGTTCATCTCGAAGGGCATCATTGCAAGCCACGGTGGCAAATTTGGGTCGAGAGCACAGTCGGCCGCGGAAGCACGTTCTACTTCACGATCCCGGTCGCGCCGGCCAACCCACGCGGCGACGCTGGTTGATAGAGAGAAGCTCCAGCGCATCGCGCCGGCCGCGGCGGAGGTTGATCTGTCACGATGGCGCCGTGGCCGTCCTCGTCAAGCACATCATGACCTCCAGGGTCGTCACGTTCTTTCCGGAACAGTCTCTGACCCTGGCCGAGGAGGTCATGCGGCTCCACGGGTTCCGGCACCTGCCGGTCGTGGATGCCGAACAGCGCTTGCTGGGCATGGTCACCAATCGCGATGTCCTGGGGGCGAAGGTCAGCTCCGTGCGGGATATGGCCGATACGACGCGCGACCTGATCGAGTCGAAGGTCCTGGTCCGCGACATCATGTCGGTCGAGGTGTGGAGCGTGCGCCCGGATTCACGCGCCTCCGCCGCGGGTACGATGTTGATCGATCACCGGTTCAGTTGTCTTCCCGTGATCGATGACGACGGCAAGCTGATCGGTCTCGTGACCGAGGGGGATTTCCTGCGCTGCGCGATCCGGATGTTCGCGATGCACGACGAGGATCCCGAGGACACGACGGTTCCGTGAGCGGCGCCTGCCCGATGAGCATTGGCGCTAGCGCGCGTACTTCAGCGCGAAGAAGCCGTTCATCGCGGCGATCAGGCCGTCGACGTCGGCGTGCTCTGGAACGCTGATCCGGCAGATCTGCACGTTGTCGTGCTTCTGCGCGTTCTTTACCTCGGCCGACAGCGCGCCTTGCGTCGACTCCTCCGGGTTGATCACGTAGAAGTAGTCCGGCTTGCCGCCACCGGTGGACTGGCCGTAGCTGACGCGGCTCTTGACCAACGCCGGCGCATGCGCGAGCAAGTACGCGACGAACTCGTCAACGAGGTCTGCGTAGGTCGTGGGAGCCGGCGGCAGGTAGAACGACAGCATGCCGGTCGCCAGACCGTCGGCGACTTGCTCTTCCGAGATCGCGTACATCGTGATCTAGTGGCCGTGGGCGCGCAGCGCGATTCGCAGCGCGGTCGCGAGCCGGATCGTGTGCGCGCTGATCGCGGCCATCCGCGGCACGAGATCGCCGAGGCCTGCGCTGAGCTCGGCGAGCTGTGCCGGCCGCGCGAACGAGTCCGCGCCGTGGCCGAGCGCGCGGGCACGCGCGACGATCGCCAGCGCCGTGGCGTCGCTCGCGCAGGCGACGACGCCGAGCGTGGCCTTGCCCTTCGTGAAGTACTTCGAGCCGCTCTTCACGAGGACGAACGGCCAGTCCTGCGCGAAGTCCTTGGCGAAGATCGGGTAGAGCGGAGCGAGCGTGGTATCGAC
>JBBRBG010000383.1:0-4369 GCA_038206055.1 Haliangiales bacterium | reverse complement strand
TTCGTGATCCAGTTCTTGGTGCCGTTGATCACCCAGTCGTCGCCCTGCTTCTCCGCCGTGGTCCGCTGCGCCGCGGCATCCGAACCGGCCTCGGGCTCGCTGAGCGCGAAGCAGCCGAGCAAATTGCCCGACGCGAGCGGCGTCAACCACTCGCGCTTTTGCGCCTCGGTGCCGAAGCGATTGATCGGATCGCACACGAGCGAGTTATTGACGCTCATGATCACGCCGGTCGAGGCGCACGCGCGGCACACCTCTTCCATCGCGAGTGCGTACGACACGTGATCGAGTCCGGCGCCGCCGAACTCCTCGGGCACCGCGATACCGAGGAAGCCGAGCTCCGCCATGCGCTTCACGAGCTCGGCGGGGTGGCGGTGCTCGCGATCGATCTCCGCCGCCTTGGGGAGGACCTCGGCGGTCGCGAAGTCACGCGCGGTGGTCTGGACGGCGAGCTGGTCTTCGGTAGGTGTGAAGTTCACGATTACTGTCCTTTGAACTCGGGCTTGCGCTTGCCCAGGAATGCCGCCATCCCCTCGCGTTGATCCTGCGTCGCGAACATCAGGCCGAAGCTCCGCGCCTCGAGCGACAGCGCCGCATCGAGCGAGATCGACTGGCCCTCGTGGATCAGTCGCTTGACCTCGGCGACGGCGAGCGGGCCGTTCGCCGCGATCCGCTGCGCGAGCTCGGTCACCTTCGCGATCAGCTCCTCCGCCGGCCACACCGCATCGGCGAGTCCGATCCGCAGCGCCTCGGCGGCATTGATCTGGTCGCCGGTCATGCACAGCTCCTTGCACTTCGCGACGCCCACGCGCCGCGCGAGCCGCTGCGTCCCGCCGAAGCCCGGGATGACGCCGAGCTTGACCTCGGGTTGGCCGAACTTCGCCTTCTCCGAGGCGTGGATGAAATCGCAGCACAGCGCGAGCTCGCAGCCGCCGCCGAGCGCGAAGCCGTTGACCGCCGCGATCCAGGCCTTCTCGCTGCTCTCGATCCCATGACCGACTGCGCCGCCCATCTCGGCGAACGCGCGCGCCTGGTTCGGCGCCATGTCCTGCATCTCGGCGATATCGGCGCCGGCGACGAACGCCTTGCCCGCGCCGGTGAGGATCACCACGCGCACGTCGGTGGACATCTCGAGCTCGCCCACGACGTGGGTCAGCTCGGCCATCACCTTGCTCGACAGCGCGTTGAGCGCGGCCTCGCGGCTGATCGTCACCGTGGCGATCGCGCCATCGATGGCGATCTTCAGCGTCTCGAAATCGTCATAGCTCATGCTGTCCTCAGATCTTCTTCTGGCCCTGCGAGTCGTATTCGTAGAATCCGCGCGCGACCTTCCTGCCGAGCCAGCCGGCCGCCACGTACTGGCGGAGCAGCGGGCACGGCCGGTACTTGTCATCGCCGAGCTCGCGATGCAGCACCTCGGCGATCGCGAGGCACGTGTCGAGGCCGATCAGATCGGCGAGCTCGAGTGGTCCCATCGGATGGTTGAGGCCGAGCCGCACGCCGGTATCAATATCCGCCGCGGTGCCGAGGCCCTCGTACAGCCCGTAGCAGGCCTCGTTGAGGAGCGGCAGCAACATGCGGTTGACGATGAAGCCCGGGATGTCGCGGGCGCCGATCGTGGTCTTGCCGAACCGCTTCGCGAGCTCCATCACCGTATCGACGGTGCCCTGGCTCGTCGGCAAGCCGCGCACGATCTCGACCAGCTTCATCAGCGGCACGGGGTTCATGAAGTGCATCCCGACCACGCGGTCGGGGCGCCCGCTCGCCGCCGCGATCTTCGTGATCGAGATCGACGACGTGTTCGAGGCGAGGATCGCATCGTCCTTGCACACCTCGCCGAGGCTCTTGAAGATCGCGAGCTTCAGCTCCTCCTTCTCCGGCGCCGCCTCGATCACGACATCGCAGCTCGCGAGGTCCGAGTGCTGGTTCCCCGCCTTGAGATGCGACAGCGTCGCGTCGCGCGCGGCGGCCTCCATCTTTCCCTTCTCGACGAGCCGGTCGAGCTGCTTCTTGATCTTGCCGATGCCGGCCTGCGCAAAGTCAGGCGCGGCGTCGACGATGATCACGTCGAGCCCCGACTGCGCGGCCACCTGCGCGATGCCCTGGCCCATCTGGCCGGCACCCAGCACCCCGAGCTTGTTGACCTGCATCAGGGCCGCTCGATCAGGAGCGCGATGCCCTCGCCGCCGCCGATGCACAGCGATGCACCGCCGCGCTTCGCGTTGTTCGCCGCCATGGCGTGAAGCAGCGTGACGAGGATACGCGCGCCGGAGGCGCCGATCGGGTGGCCGAGCGCGACCGCCCCGCCCCACACGTTGACCTTGTTCGAGTCGAGGCCGAGTGCCTGCGTGTTCGCGAGCGACACCACGCTGAACGCCTCGTTGATCTCCCACAGGTCGACCGACTTCGCGTCCCACTTCGCCTTCGCGAGGGCGTTCTGAATGGCCGGCGTCGGTGCCGTGGTGAACCACTCGGGCGCCTGCGCGTGGTAGCCGGTCGCGACGAGCTTCGCGAGCACCTTGAGCCCGCGCTTCTTCGCCTCGTCGGCCGACATCAGCACCACGGCCGCGGCGCCGTCGTTGAGCGACGACGCGTTACCCGCGGTGATGGTGCCGTCCTTCTGGAACGCGGTGCGCAGCGTCGGCAGCTTCTCGATCGAGCCCTTGCCCGGCTCCTCGTCGGAATCGACGGTGATGTCGCCCTTCTTGTCCGCGATCTTCACCGCGGCGATCTCCGCCTTGAACTTGCCCTCCTTCTGCGCGGAGAGCGCGCGGCGGTAGCTCTCGGCGGCGTGCTCGTCCTGCGCACTGCGCGGGATCCCCTTCTCCTTGGCGCACAGCTCGCCGCACATGCCCATGTGCTGGTTGTTGTACGGATCCCACAGGCCGTCGTGGACCATCGTGTCGACGGTCTCGAGCGGGCCCATCTTCGTGCCCGTGCGCGAGCCCTTGAGCGCGTGCGGCGCGTTGGACATCGACTCCATGCCACCCGCAACCGCGATCTCGATCTCGCCGGCTGCGATCGCGCGCGCGGCGCCGATCACCGCCTCGAGACCCGAGCCGCACACCTTGTTGACCGTCACGCACGGGACCGAGTTCGGCAGGCCGGCAGCGAGCGCCGCCTGGCGCGCGGGCGCCTGGCCAACCGCCGCCGACAGCACCATGCCCATCTGCACGAGGCCGACGTCACCGGGCGCAACGCCGGCGCGCTCGAGCGCCGCCTTGATCGCGGTCGCACCGAGCTTGGGCGCCGGAACGCTGGCGAGAGAACCGAGGAAGCTTCCGATGGCGGTGCGCGCGGCACCGACGATGACGACGTCTCGCATGACCAGGGGATACCCCTCATCAGCGGGGGGCGTCAAGGACACCTCCCCGGGCGGTTAGCCCTGACAGAACGATGACTTAGCCTGGCCTCGTCGTTGGCTGCTCGAGATCGTGGCGTGCTCGATCGAATCGCGGTGCCTTAAAGTGAACGCGTTCACTTTTGCGCTTGCCTTCCGCGCAGAAGTGAATATGTTCATTTCTGTGGCAACGACCAAAGGCGAGCAAACCCGGCGGCGGATCGTGGATACGGCGCTCGCGCTGTTCGAGCAGCGCGGCTACGCCGAGACAACGCTGCGCGACATCGCGGACAAGGCGGGGATCTCGATCGGGCTCGCGTATCGCTACTTCCGGCGCAAGGAGGAGCTGGTACTCGCGCTGTACGAGCAACTATCCGCAGAGGTCGCTCACAAGCTGAAACTGCCGGAGGGCGGTGTGGGAAAGCGATGGGCGGCACTCGAGCGGACGCGGTTCAGGGTACTAGCGCCGCATCGCAAGACGTTGCTGGCGCTGGTCCAGTCCGCGCTCGATCCGGAGGGAGATCTCGGTGCGCTGTCGCCCGCGACGGCCGTGGTGCGCGAGCGCTGGCAGACGTTGCATCGCTCGGTCGTCGAGGGAGCGACGGGATCGCCGCCCGCCGCGCTTGCGGAGCTGTTGTACGGCGTCGACCTGATGCTCGTGATCTTCTGGACCCAGGACCGCACCGCGAATGCGCGGGCGACACGCGAGGCTATCGACCGGATCGCAAAGCTCGTCGACCTCGCGGCGGTGTTCCCTGGCGCCGCCGGCGCGATCGGGGAGCTCGCCGGGACGTTCCAGTCGCTGAACAAGAAGTAGCTGTTCTCTCTGTGCTGGTTCGACGCGCGCACGCGGTGCGTGGCTCGTCGTGCGCCCATTTTTCACCGAAAGGATCTGTCGTGATGCAAGACACACTCGGCGCTCGGATCGACCGGCGCGCCACCAAGTATGCCGACCTCCCCGTGTTTCGGTGTCGCCACCGGCGAGCGTGGGTACCAGAACCACCGGCGTCACCGGTATCCAGGGACCCACCC
>JBBRBG010000382.1:0-4480 GCA_038206055.1 Haliangiales bacterium | reverse complement strand
AACTCTGGCCGGAGTCGCCGTCGCGGACACTGCCAGGAACGCGGGGCGCAAGGAAGGAAACATCCGCGCGAGTTTCGCGAGGTCCAGTTGCAGATGGTGGAGGTCTTCCTCGATCAATTCGACGAGCGTTAACGGCGGACGGACTCTGTCCTGATCTGACGGCGACCGATCACCACCGTTGCGGCGTTCCTGGTGGACGGGTGCGCGAGCGGCGCGCGAGCGGCGCGCGAGCGGCGCGCGGTGCTCGTTCCGCTGCTCGTAAGTCCGTAGATCCACGCAGATGTGGACCGAACCGTACGCGCTACGCTTGTGTGTGCTTCACGAATTCCTCGATGCTAACCGACTCGAACTCGCGGAGCGTTGTCGGGCTAAGGTGGCTACGCGTTCGTCACCTCCGCCAAGCGGCACCGAGCTTGAGCACGGCATCCCGGTCCTGATCGAACAGCTCGTCGAGACGCTGCGAGGGATGCGGCTCGCTGGCCAGATCGTGCGGACACCCGCTCCGCAGAACATCGAGCGGTCCGCGGCGCTCCACGGGGGACAACTGTTGCGCAGAGGCTTCACGGTGGATCAGGTCGTCCACGACTACGGCGATCTGTGCCAGGCAGTTACCGAGCTGGCCGCCGAGCGCAAGGAGCCCATCACCGTCGAAGAGTTTCACGAGTTCAATCGCTGCCTGGACAGCGCCATCGCCAATGCGGTCTCTGAATTCGGTCGCCAGCGGGACGACGTGAAGTCCGTTGCCGCAACCGCGACGCTCAACGAGCGACTGGGATCGCTGGCCCACGAGCTGCGAAACCTACTCAACACCTCGACGCTTGCCTTCACGGCAATCCGGTCGGGCCACGGCGCGATCACGGGTGCGACCGGAAGCGTGCTCGAACGGAGCCTCCAGGATCTACGCGGCCTGCTCGATCGCGAGCTCGCGGGCGCTCGTCTCGTGTCCGGGCTTCACGCACAGGTTGTACTCACCCCGATCGACGAGATCATCGAGCAGGCGCGGATCGCGGCGCAGCTTGAGGCGGCTGCGCGCCGGATCGCTTTCAGCGTCTCCATCGAACCGGAGCTGGCGGTCAACGTCGATCAGCAGATGTTGGCCTCCGCACTGGCCAACCTGCTTCAGAACGCTTTCAAGTTCACCCTGCCCAGTGGACACGTGACGCTGACCGCGCACGTCGTCGACAACCGCGTTCGGATTGAAGTCGCGGATGGCTGCGGTGGATTGTCCCCCGGGATGACCGCCGATCTGTTCAAGCCGTTCGTTCAAAGGAACGCCGACCGCTCCGGCGTAGGACTCGGTCTCGCAATCAGTCGCCGCGCAGTGGAGGCGAATGGTGGGACGATCAGCGTGCGCGATCGGCCCGGCACCGGCTGCATCTTCACGATCGAGTTGCCGAGGAGCTAACTCAACCTAGAGCGCATCTCAAACCCTTTGGGTGCGGATCTTTCGCGGCGATAGAAACCTGATCGATTCCGCGAACTTGGTTTCGGACGCGCTGTCCGGATCGGTCGCGTCCGGGTAGCGTCCGCCACCGATGCCAACGGCAAGCACCGCGACGATCGCCAATGACACCCATTCTGCGAGGCTCGGTCCGCGATGGACAAACTCATCGAACGGCTGATGGCGATGGTTGGAGAACGCGCAACTGCGGACGACGTGTCGCGGCTGCTCGCGACGGATGGCACCGCACTGCTGCGCGACATGATGCAGGGCTACTTCGATCAGTGCGCCGAGCAAGAGCGCCGCGTCGAGGTGATCGGTGCGGACGGGATCGCGCGGCGAGACGCTCGGACGTCGTCACGTCGGATCGAAACACCCGTCGGAGAGATCGAGGTCAAGCGGCTGCTGTACCAGGCGCCGGGGGTCGATGGCATCGCGCCGCTCGACGCCGCGCACGGCTTGCCCGACGAGAAGTACACGCACGAACTGCGACGCGTGGTGGCAGAGGAGACCGCGAAGTCGTCGTTCGACGAAGTGGTCGAGCTGATCGCGAAGCGGACTGGCGGGACCGTGCCGAAGCGCCAGGTCGAGGAATTGACGGTGCGTGCCGCCCGAGACTTCGACGCGTTTTATGCCGACCGGCTGTGCGAACCCGAGGTCACCGATGACCTGCTCGTGCTCAGCTTTGACGGGAAAGGGATCGCGATGCGGCACGAGGACCTTCGCGAAGCGACGCGCAAGGCGGCCGCGGCCGAGCCGAAGTTGCACACGCGCCTGGCGAAGGGCGAGAAGCCCAACCGCAAGCGGATGGCCCAGGTCGCGGCGGTCTACTCGATCGCACGACGGCAGCGCACCAGCGGCGACGTGTTGCACGGCCTGCGCGAGCGTGATGACGCGCGTCCTCGACCGACGAACAAGCGGATCTGGGCAAGCGCGCAGCGTTCGGCACAGGCGGTGATCGAAGACGCTTTCAACGAAGCGCGACGTCGAGATCCGGATCATCGACGTCGGTGGATCGTGCTCGTCGATGGCCAGCGCGACCAGATCAAGCGCGTCCAGCGCGCGGCGCGCAAGGTGGGTGTCGAGATCACGATCGTGCTCGATATCGTCCACGTGCTCGAGTACCTGTGGCGTGCCGCATACGCGTTTCACAAAGATGGGACATCCGAGGCGGAGTCTTGGGTCGAGCACCAACTCGTCAAGCTGCTCAGCGGACGCAGTGGTGGCGAGATCGCGAAGAGCATGCGGCTGATGGCGAAGAGCCGTGATCTGGACGCCACGGCCGCGCGCCCCGTCGAGAAGGCTGCCGGGTACTTGGTGAAGCACACGCGGCTCCTGCACTACGATGGTGCACTCGCCGACGGGTTGCCGATCGCGACGGGCGTGATCGAAGGAGCGTGCCGCTACCTCGTGCAAGACCGGATGGGCCGCACCGGCGCGCGCTGGTCGCTCACGGGCGCCGAGGCCATCCTCCGCCTTCGCGCGCTGCGAACCAGCGGCGACTTCGACGACTACTGGCTGTTTCATCTCGAGAAGGAGCACGAGCGGACGCATAGGTCACGCTATGCCGACGGTGCGATTCCCGACCCGCTGCCCGCGAAGCGCCCCGTGCTGAAGCTCGTCAAGTGATCGGAATTGCTCCCGTCGAGCGCGCCGTGAAAGAGCCGCACCCAAACCCTTAGCTTGACCCGGACGCCCCGAATTCGGCCGGGAAAATCGCTCGCACCAAATCGGCGAGCGATTTACGATCTCGAGCACACGAGAGCTTCAGGCCCGGTCCACCAGAGTCCTGATGGCCATAAACTCGAACGTTATCAAGGAGATCAGCGATCCGAGCGTGCCCCCGCTACGACGTGTGTATACCGGCCCGGCAAGTGATTGCCGGGTTTGGTGTTTTCGGCTTCAGCCAATTTGGCCTCGGCCAAGATCACCAGCGGCAACAAATCGCCCCTCGCGTAAGTCTTGCCGTCCGGTGCTTCGGAGACCCGGAGCGTCCCGTCCTTCAGCCACCGGATCAGCTGCTCCCGACCGGCCTGGGGATCCTCCATCACCCGCTTGTTGAGGTCGTAGGCGAGGGAGACGATCTCGTCCGCGCTGGGGAGCCGGAGCGGCTCTTGGGCTTGCTCGAGGAGCATCGCGACCGTGGCCTTTTCCGCGCGCGCATAGGTCTCCAGGTCCCGGAGCGTGGACGTGACGTACTACCCGGCGCAGCCGGCGCAGCCTACTTCTGTCGAACCCCGCATGGCACCTCGACGCGGCTGTTGCTGCGGCTGACCTCGACCCGGCGGTGCGGGATGATGATCGACGGCGTCGCGCATGGACCGCTCGTGCGGTGGCGACGTGTCAGCTCCACATGCGGCACTTCCGCGAGGGCGCAAAGATCCGGGTCGAACCTTGGCGCGCCGATGCGTTCCCGGTGGTCAAGGATCTCGTCGTCAACCGCAGCGCATTCGACCGGATCATCGCAGCCGGGGGATTCATCTCGACTTCGACCGGCAGCGCGCCCGATGCCAACGATATCCTCGTTTCGAAGGAGGCCGCCGACGCGGCGATCTGTATCGGGTGCGGTGCGTGCGTCGCCGCCTGTCCGAACGCGTCTGCTTCGCTCTTCACGGCAGCAAAGATCACCCACCTCGGCTTGTTACCTCAGGGACAGCCGGAGCGCACACGACGAGTGCTCGCGATGGTCAAGTCGATGGACGAGGAAGGATTCGGCAACTGCACCTGGCACGGGGAGTGTCAGGCCGCCTGTCCGAAGTCGATCAGTATCGACACCATCGCACGGATGAACCGCGACTGGCTCCGCGCGTCGTTGTTCAAGCCGCGCGATTGAGACGAGACCTACGTGACCGATGTAACGGCATCGAGCGGCCCGGTCTCTTCGATCCGTTTCAGGGGTGTTAACGGCGGACGTTTCCCGTCGTGATCTGACGGTCGACCACTACGTCAGCTGACGCCGTGATCGGCTTGTTTTCGCTGGCGGGCGATCTGGATCGAGCTGGTTCTTGTTGCGCCAGGACTCGCCGAGGATCTCGACGC
>JBBRBG010000381.1:0-4515 GCA_038206055.1 Haliangiales bacterium | reverse complement strand
GAAGCTCACGACATGGCCGACGCGGTCGGACGTGTCACCTTGCTCCGATGCGTCGTGTACAGCGCCGATTCCTGCTGCGCTCACGCTGGACCGCGCTCGCGCCGATCGACCGCGAGAACGGTGAGCGCCACTTCGAGGTGGTCGCGGTCAGCGGCGACCTGGTCACGCTGCGCGCCGTGCTCACGCAGCGGGATCAGCTGATCGCGATCACGGCGCTCGAGGACCCGGCCGTCTGGTCACGTGGCTGGACATCGCTGCGAACCGCGCCGTGAGACCACGCTTCGCTCAGTGATCGCCCTCTTCCTCGCCCTCGTTCTGGTGGTCGTTGCCGTCGTCGCAGCCCATCGTCGCGGGAACCGTGTGCTCCGCAACGGCGCCCGCGACGCTCGCGCTCGTCATCGGACCATCGTCGTCGGACTCGGCGTCCCCATTGTCGCCCTCGTCCTGGTGATCTCCATCGTCATTCTCTCCATCGCAGCTCTGCTGCTCGTCGTCTTCGACGCAGACCGCGCCGCTGGCGTCCATGCCGTTCTCGCACTCGCCACTCGCGGTCTCGCCTGCGGGACCGTGCTTGTAGGCGCGGGTGAGCGGCTGATCGAAGCGGCGGATCATCCCGAGGTCGAAGGTGCCGCCCCCGACGACGGAGAACGTCAGATCCACCGTTCCCGTGCTTCGCGGCGCAACAAGCGCGAGCTGCTCCACCGTCGTGCCGAAGTGCAGCGCCATCTTCGTACCGGCGGGGACGTAGACGCTGAACGTGCCGTCTGCCGTGACCGGTGCCTCGTTTACCGTCACGCCGTGCTGTAGGACCTTGACCTCGTCGACGACCGAGCCGAACGTGCCGTGATCGACGCGGCCGGCGACGGTCTGTCCGACCACGTTGTCGCCGCAGCCGAACAGCGCGAGAGCGAGCGAGGCGATGCCGATCTTGGTCTTCATGTGATCACTGGATCGCGGTCACGCTGAGGCCTGGATGAAACCCGTCGTCGCGCCGTGTACGATTCGTGCACAGCCGTCGGCGGCGCTCAATCGAGCTCGTCCGCCGAAATCGGCAACCTGGGGGGCCGCCCGGTGTCAGAAGCGCGATGAAGACCGCTCTTCTCATCTGCGCGTTCGCCGTCACCGCCGTGGCAGGACCGCGCTTCACGAGGCCGACCAAGCTCGATCCCAAGCTGGCACCGCAGGTCCAGGCGGCCGAGCTGGCGTGGAGCGCCGCCGAGACCGAGCCCGATGCGAGCAAACAGACCGACCTCTGGGAGCGCGCCGCCCTCGCCTTCGGTCAGATCGACGCAGCGCCGGTCGAACTGAAGATCAAACGCGCCGCTGCGTACGCGGCCATCCTCGCGTGGAAGAACGCGCTGAGTGTCGACCCGCGCGTCCGACCAACGCCGCTGCCAAACGCTGGTGGCGACTGGAAACCAGCGCCGCAGGTGCTGCCGGCACGCGAGCAGAAGGTCATGGCCGCGTTCGATCGCTACGTCACGTACATGGATCCAGCCGACCCCGAAGTTCCCGGCGTGCTGTTCCTGAAAGCGAATCTCTATCGGCGGTTCGATCAGTTCGAGCTCGCCATCCCGATCTTCCGCTCGCTCATCGAGCGCTACCCACGTCAGGACGTTGCCGAATACGCGGCAAATCTGCTCCTCGACACCTACAACCGACTCCAGCGGTACGACCAGCTGCTCGCACTTGCCGACCAGCTCGGAAAGGACTCCGCGTTCCTTCGCGATCGAGAAGACCTCGCTCGGACGGTCACGCAGCTCCAGCGGCAGAGCCGGCGCAAGCGCGCCGAGGGGCTCGAGAGGGCCGCGAACGAGTCGAAGGACTGGAGCGCGTACGTCGCTGCGGCGACGGCCTATCTCGACATCTACAACGCCGATCGCGAGTCGGCGGACAACGACGAGGTCCTCTACAACGCCGGCGTCTCGTTCGAACAAGGTCGGTCGATCAGCCAGGCACTCCTCGCGTATGCGTTGCTCGAGAAGTACTACCCCAACAGCCGGATCACCGCGCGCGCGACCGCTCGCGTCGGCAAGATCTATGGCGACATCGCGATGTACGACCTGGCCGCCGCGAAGCTCGAGCTCTATGCCAAGCGTTACGCCGGCGAGAAGGACGCGTACGAGGCGATGAGCGATGCGATCTATTTCCGCAAGGCGCTCGGCGATCGCAAGAAGTCCGTCGAGGACACCGAGTACTTCATCCGAACGTTCGGCGCCAAGAAGCCGACCGAGGCGGCGAACGCGAGCTGGTCGCTGACCGCGCTCTACGAGCCCGACGCAGCGGCCACCATCACGCACTTGCAGAACTACCTCCGGACGTACGGCCCGAAGGGCGGACCCGATCGCATCGTGATCGCGCAGGCCATGATCGGTGCCCTGTTGTGGAAGCAGAGCTGTCCGCACGCCGTCGTCGATGGACTGTGCGTGAAGGTCAAGGAACGGACGCCGCGTACGTGCGGCGCAGGAACGATGCGAACCATCACCGCGACGAAGCGCGACGAGGCCACGCGCAAGCGTGCGTACGTGGCGTTCGCCGAGGCGGTGAGGGAATTCGAACGGAGGTCCGGCGCATTCGACGACCCTGCCGCTCGCTACTACTACGCGCAGGCGAAGCTCGCCCTCGCCGACGCAGACCTCGAGGCCTACCTCGCGGTCACGTTTCCTCGTGGGCTGACCTTCGCGCCAGCGAAGCAGCTGCGGGAAGCCAGCTTGAAGCGCTTCGCGGCATTTATCGAGGACAAGCAGAAGCTCGGGGCAACGGCGAACCGCAAGTACGATGACGTGCTGGCGGCCAAGGACGCCGCAAGCTCGATCACGGCCGCCTCGCGGCTCGGCACCATCTCGCAGACCTTTGCGAGCGAGCTCCTCACCACCCCGATTCCGCGTGCCACTGCGGAAACGCGCGACGCCTACTGCGATGTCGTGATGAACGTCGCGGCGCCGCTCGAGGCCAGCGCGATCAACGCATTCGCAACCTGCCTCGCGAAGTCGACGGAGCTGGGCTGGTTCGGAGACTCATCGGCCAGCTGCGAGCGTCAGCTATTCGAGCTGAAGCCCGACGAGTTCCCACGCGCCAGCGAGCTCCGCATCAAACCGTTGCTGGCCGCGCCCGTGATCGTCGTCGAGCCACCGGTCAGTGGGGGGCGGGGAGCATCGCGCCGCGTGATGCGCGAGTGAGAATCGGCGTGGCAATTCGTCAATGCGCCGCTTCGGCGAACGAGCCAGACAGGCTAACACCATGAGCTATATTGATGGATTCGTGGTTCCCGTCCCGCCTTGCTGGTCTGCGACGGCGTGACCCTCATCTCGCGCGACGTCGCGGTGACCGAGCCGGTGCGCGAGACGATCAAGAACGTTACGAGATCAGAGAGCCGCAGGTCGCGGAGGGTACCGACCGAAGACTCGTTGGGCACGGCGCGATTGTGCGCTAGAACCGACGCCCGTTCCCAGATTGGCGTACCGCGACGATGATCCGGATCAGATGAGCACCAGGAGCATGCGATGAGGCGAGCGTTCGCCGCGTGCGTGGCGTTCGCGGTCCTCATGGTGATCGTGGTCGTTCGCTGCGGGTTCAGAGACCCGCCGCCCGAGGCGCACGCGCCTCCGATGATCGATGCTGCGGTCGCGGATGGTCCGAACGATGCGGCTGCCGTGGCTCCTGATGCGGCGCCGATGCCGAAGAAGCGTGTACCAAAGCCCACCCCGAAGCCGATACCGAAGCGGCCAGTGCCGAAGCCCACGACGACGCCGACACCGGTGCCCCCGACGCACGTGACCCCGACGCCCGTGACCCCGACGCCCGTGGTTCCGACACCTGCCGGGCAGCGCTGTGTACCTCCACCGAACCCGGCGGGCTGCCCGGCGAAGGAGCCCAACGTCAACCGGCCGTGCGATGCCGACGGTGTGCACTGCGTCTACGGGACGAGCTGTTGTCCGTTCGTGTATGTCTGCAGCAACGGCGCGTTCGAGGCCTGGTTCTCGAGCTGTCCGTGAAAATGTCTACGGCAGGTCGCTCCGCCACGCGATGACCTTGCCGCCACCGGAGCCGAGGGTCGGATCGATGACGACGTCGACCTTGGCGTCGCGCCCGAACAGATCGCGGAGCGTGTGCTCGAAGTCCTCGCGCGGGATCGGGATGCCGGGTAGCGGCCGGAGTCGCAGCTCGACGGAGCCGTCGGCACGCTGGTGGAGCGCGTGCTGGACGAACGGCGCGAGCGGGCGAATGCGCCGCGCCACGTCGACCGAGCTGACCCGCTCACCGTCGGTGGCGCGGAACGCGACGGGAGACCGACCATCGAGATCGAGGATCGTGCGCGCGGGGCGTCCGTCGGCGAGCATCACCGTGGCGAGCCGGCCGTAGTCGCCGGTGCGATAGCGCACCAGCGGCAGATAGCGGCTGGGGCCCAGGACCTCGACGAACAGATCCGTGAGCAGCACGACGTGTCCCGCGATTCCCGGCAGGCTCGCCGCGATCGGTCCGGTCTCGGTGGTCGCGTAGAGGTCGATCACCGTC
>JBBRBG010000380.1:0-4542 GCA_038206055.1 Haliangiales bacterium | reverse complement strand
ATGGACACGTATCCGCCGGGTGGTCATCACACGGGCACGATCGGATTCACGATCCGCGAGGTGCTCGGCACCACCGGCAAGAAGCCGACGATGCCGTTCGACAAGCCGGGCTCGGTGAAGGGCGACGACCTCGCGAAGATCCAGGCGTGGACCGACGCCTGGGAGGCCTCCGACAAGGGCGGTGCGCATCCGCCGGCGGCTCCGGACAAGGACGATGATTGAGTGGAGGGACCTCCACTGCGCAGCATCAGAAGCCCGTCGTACATACACGTCATCCCGATTCGAGCAAAACCCATGATGAAGCTGTTCGCCCTCCTGATTCCGGTCGCGCTCACCGGCTCCGCGCTTGCCGAGGCACCCGCGAAGGACCGGTCGCGGATCGAGGTCTCGGTCACCAAGCGCGGCTTCGATCCCGACAGCATCAGCGTCCCGGCAAGGAAACCTGTGGTGCTCGTGTTCACGCGCAAGACCGATCAGACGTGCACGAAGAGCGTCGTGGTCACGCTCGACGACGGCAAGACGATCGAGCGCGAGCTGCCGCTCGACAAGCCCGTCGAGATCGCCGTGACCTTCCCGAAGGCGGGAAAGCTCGGTTACGCCTGCAGCATGGACATGGCCAAGGGCATCATCGTCGTCCAGTAAGCTCGCCCTGGAACAGTTTCCTTCCTACCTACATGGGCCGAGGGGTATGCTGCGACCATGCGGAGGGGCAGGCTGCTCGCCACGACCATCGTGTTCGCTGCCGCGTGTGCGGCGGCGGGCAAGAACTCGGGCACGGGCGATGACCAGCCGACGCCCGACGCCAAGGGCATCGACGGAACCGGTACCGATGTCGCGGTGACGATCGACGGGCCGAACATCGACGCCGCGCCGATGATGGTCACGATGTCGCAGAACACCGGCGCCACGGTGGGATCCGCGAGCTCGATCGCGTGCGGCAACAACGCCGATGGCACCACGGCCGAGAACAGCTGGTACCGCGTGTTCAAGCTCGTCGATCACGGAATCGCGGGTCCCCTGTCGGTCACCTCGGTCGCGTTCGGCGTGCAGGAAGCGACCGGGTTGCCGAACGTGCAGGTGAAGATCGGCACGTACTCGGGCAACGTCACACCGCCGCCCGCCCAGCTCGACACCGCGCTGGTCACGCCGATCACGGCCGCCACGTTCGCGGTCCCGAACACCGCATCGACGGCGACCACGACGGTGAACGTTCCGATCCTGGCGACGGTGCCGGCCAACGCCCAGATGATCGTCGAGGTGTTCTCGCCCGACCAGCTCGGTACCGGGAAGTACTTCTACCTGGGTGGCAACGCGCTTGGAGAGTCGAAGCCCAGCTACCTGCGCGCGCCCGGCTGCACGACGCCGCAGCCAAAGACGACCGCCGCGCTCGGCTTTCCGACCTCGAATCTGTTGATCACCGTCAGCGGGACGAAGTGATTCCGACGCGCGCGTAGCTGGCCTTTCGATCCGCCGCGATCGAGTCAAGGGTGCGCGTCACATCCTCCGGAGCCGCGCTGACCGTGGCGTGGTTCGCGGCGGCGATCCGCGCGGCGGCATCCGGGCGCGGCGGGATGGCGTGACCACCGAGGATCTGCGCCTGCTGCGCGAGCCTCGCTGCGCTCGGGTTCGCGCGGACCTGATCGAGCAGCGCGAACGGCACTAGCTGGAGCAGCGGATCCGGCGAGCGCCGGATGAACGGTACGAGCCGCGCCGGCGTGACGAGATCGATCGTGGCCTCGGGATGAAAATCGGCGACGCCGGCGGAGGGCACGCCTGCTGACACCTCGGCGCGGAGACCGTGCAGCTCGCTCGATCCGATCGAGAGCTCCGGTGCGATCACCATCGCGACGCGCGTCTCGGGGCGAGCGAGCAACTGCTGGCACGCGGCGACCCACTCGGCCACGGTCGGTGTTCCCCACAGCACCTCTACCGCGAGCTCGCCACCCTCGCGGCACAGGCGCGCCCACGGGCAGAAGTCATAACGCTCCACGACTTCGGTCAGATAGCGCTCGAACACGCGGATCACTTCGGCGCGTCGGGCAGATAAAGACACCGCAACTATCCTACGCGCGCCGTGTCATCTTGAGTGACGTGACGACCACCCGGATCGCAGTGTTGGCCGCCCTCACGACGGCCATGGCCGCCGGGTCGGCATCGGCTGGCCCGCTCGCCGAGGCGCTCACGAAATCCGATGTCGCCGGGTTACGAGCGCAACTGCCGGATCCCGCCGCGCGCTGCACCCTCGGGGCCGCATACGCGAAGAAGAAGGATCTCCCGCGCGCCGCGCTGTTCCTGAGCGATTGCGAGGAGGTCACGCTGCCCGACGACGTCTCGGCCGATGTCGCGCGGATCTCGCGCGACGTGAAGAAGCAGCTGCGCGAGAGCGAGATGTCGCAGCTCTCGATCGTCTCGCGGCCCGAGGCGATGACCGCCGAGCTCGATGCGATGCCCGGCGAGCCGTTGGTCACCCCGACCACGGTGTGGGTCAAGGCCGGCACGCACACCGTGACCGCGACCTTTGCGGGCAAGACGTACAAGAACACCGTCACCGTGCAGCCGTACGCGCGCGGCTCGATCTATCTCGACGTCGCCGCGGACTCCGCTGCTCCACCGGCGCCGAAGGACGGCAAGGTCGACTTCCGCGAGGACAACGCGCTCGAGAAGACCGACGGGCCACCGCCCGACGTGAAGCGCCGGTCGCTGATGAGCAACAAGATGCTCGGCATCTCCGGACCGCGCACGGGGCCGGAGATCGCCGATCCGCTCGCGACCGCACCGCCACCTGCGCCGCTGCCACTGTGGCTCGGCGTGCGTCTCGGCGGCGGCCTGTTCGACGATGGTGCCGCGGCCGCGCGCCTGCGGCCCTCCGTCGCCGCCGCGGCGCGGTACATGGTCTCGGGCCCAGCGTTCGTGTCGGCGCGCATCGACTGGACGCGGCGAGGCGGCGAGGCGGATGACTCCGTCGACACCATCGGCGTGTCGGCGGGCATGGGCTACTCGGTCGTCGATGCGCACGCGATCGGCATCGCGCTGATCGGCCAGCTGCGCGGCGACCTGCGGTTCGCGGACACGCGGAACATGATGGCGGTCAATCGTGCGGGTGCGACCGCCGCTGCGGAGCTCGAGATCGCGTTTCCGACCACACCGCTGACGGCGGGCTTCCGCTTCGAGCAGGGCCTCACCGAGCTGGTCCCCGGCTATCGCGATCGCGCCGTGCTCGTCGAGCTCGGCGTAGACTGGCGCTGAGGTGACAGCGCTCTACAAGATCTGCACCCGCGCCGAGTGGAGCGCGGCCGAGATCGCGGGCGTGTTCACCGGCTCGGCCGTCGACCGCGCCGACGGCTTCATTCACCTGTCCGCACGCCAGCAAGTCGAGGAGACGGCGCGCCGGCACTTCGCCGGCCAGGCCGACCTCGTCCTCGTCGAGATCGACGCAGCGCAGCTCGGTACGGCGCTGCGCTGGGAGCCATCGCGTGGCGGCGCGCTGTTCCCGCACGTCTACGGCACGCTGCCGATCGGTGCGGCAACAAGCGTCACTGCGCTGTCGCCCGGCGCTGGCGGCGAGCACCAATTTCCATGGACAATGTGATGGCACGCGCCATGGGCAAGCCACCCAACCTGATCGAGATCCCCGAGAAGTCTCCCGACATCGATCACGACAAGGACATGGCCGAGCATGGCGCCAACCCGAAGGCGACCAAGGCGACCTACATCGTTGTCTTGATCGTGCTGGCGGTGCTGTTCATCCTCGTCGCGTTCGCGCTCCACAAGCCCACCGGCGGCTAGGACTCCGGATCGAAAGTCCGCTCCGGGTTTCTATGCGATCGGCGTAAGTGTCCCGCGCGCCCGGCCAGCCAGATCCTCTGTGGAGTGGCACTCAGGTGCAGGGCCTGGGACACCGCCGAAGCGCTGCGTGAATCCAGGCCTCGGTCGTCGCGTCGTGGGCCACGTGGCCCGCGGCCTCGTCGATCGCGGCCTTGGCGATCGACGGCTTGAACCCGAGGGTGACGAGCGCGTCGCGGGCCTCGGTGCGGGCATCGGCGTGGCCCGGATCTGCCACCGGACGCGGCACCGCAAGCGCGTGTTGCTCGCGCCGCTCGGTGACCACCTGATCGGGCGCGGTACCGCGGATCGTCAGTCGACCTTCGTGATGAGCTTGGTGGCATGAGAAGCATCGAAGCGTGAGGTTGCTCGGATCGTGCGAGCCATCGTCGCTGCGGTGGACGATGTGATGGAGCTCGAGCGCGCGTGCTGATCGACAGCCGGGTGTCTGGCAGCGGCCCCCATCGCGGAGGCGCACGAACCGATCGATCGCGGGTGGGATGGCCTGAGCCGCACGAGCCGGCCCGTCTCCCTCCAGAGATCCGACATGCTGCGCATCGCAGCGCGCGCGATCGATGGTCGCGTCAGCGCGCCACGCGCCCTCGGTGGCCGGCGTCGCGACCCGGGTCAGCTCGCGGACCGCGGAGAAGCTCAGAACGCCGTCGCGCAGCGCCGCGGACAGCACCGGCAGCTCGCCGAGAGCGCGCGCGGTGCGCAGTC
>JBBRBG010000379.1:0-4548 GCA_038206055.1 Haliangiales bacterium | reverse complement strand
CAGCTTGCTCATTGTGTCGTGAAGCTGCTTGGTCTTGGCATGCGCCACCTTCGCGTACTTGACCAAGCGCTGCTTGTGCGGCTCCGCAGCTTGAAGTGCCCGGGCCAGATGGGCTTGCACGTCCTCGACGAGGTTGGTCATCTCGGACGTCAACTTCATCCGTGCCTGTTTCGACTTCTCCTTCGCGAACAGCCGAAACTCGCGCAACCGCTTTCTGCCGGCAGCGAACTTCACCGCCATCGCGGCGCCGAACGCCTTGAGTGCTCCGCCGGCTTTCGAGCTCGCCGCCGTGATCGCGGTCAGGAACGTCGCCATTAGATTCATCTCGTTCGGATACGGGATCACCGCCTCCTGCGCCGTGGTGTCCGCAACCAGCACTTTCGGATCGGCCAGCTTCTCCTCCACCGCCTCCGTCACGACGTATTCGTTGAGCCGCTTCATACCGTCCTCGCCCAGTAGCTCCTCGAAGTCCTGGATCGTGTTCGCGTCCGGACTCCACTCCGTCTCCGTCAACCCGCACAGATACCGCGCCGGTGCGTAGTGTCGAATCTGATCCTCGGTCTCGCGGTAGGTGTGATCCGCCTCGTGGCACGGAACACCACAGCGCCGATCAACGCGCGTAGGTGCGGCGGCCGTCCCGCTGCATTCTTGAGCTTGCGGGCTCGAATCGCTTCGACAACCTCTTCCAGCTCCGTCCAGTCGAGCTCGTGGGTCAGCCGTACGAGCCGGTGATTCATCTCGATGGCGATCATCGGCTTCGTCGAGCGCGCAAACAGCTCGGGCTGGCGATTGCCGCCCTTTCGTCGAGTACCCATGCTGGACCTCCCGTCGAGTCACCGAGATCCACGCGACGGATTCGTACCGACTTGTCGATCCTCCTGATCAGTTTTCTCGTCGAGAACGACCCGAATTTCCGGGCAAGCTCTAGCCTAGTGCGGGTACTGCCCGACCAGGGTGTTGCGGCTCGCGATCGTGGTGATCGTGTCGAGGGGGATCGGGTGCAGCGGCGCGACCTCGTCGCGCAACCAGCGATCGAACGGATCGGTCGAGGCCGCGAGCTGCGCCAGGCTGGCCGTCGGATCATCGGCGAGCCAGTACACGATGATCGCGTCTCCCATGGCCGTCGATTCGAGGAACACCGCTTCGCGGCGCACGCCGATCGCCGACCGCGCGCGTACGTAGTCCGCGTGGCGTGCACCCGTCACGTCGGCGGTCATCGCGCGGATCCGATCCGCGGCACCGGGCGCGAGCGGTGCGAGGAACATGAACGGCTTCGCGTGCGCGGAATCGCCGCTCTCCATCGAGAACGCGGGCGCGACCTTCGGCATCACGCGCTCGCCCTTCGCGAAGTCCATCCCGTGCAGATCGAGCGTGAGCTCGCGCCACTTGACGTCCCACGCGTCGTGACTGCTCGACATCGCGTGAAACGACGCGTGCACGTCGGGGCCCGTGAGGTGGATCAGCGCGAAGTCACCCATCGGCGTCGACTGGAGGAACGTGGTCTGCGACGTCAGGCCGAAGCGCCGGCGCGACGATTCGTACTCCGCGTAGCGGGGTCCGGTGAGGTCCACGAGCGCGGCCTGCCATGCGGCGGTCTTGCCGGGTGCGATCGGCACCGCGATCCCGAGTTCGGTAATCGGTGCGGGTGGGGCGACCGCGTGGTCGTGGCCGTGGCCATCGTGGCAGGCTGGCAGCGCGAGAATGACGGCGAGCACGGCGAGTGAGTGAGTCATGTGCGTTCTCCTTGTCTTCTCGAATAGCCACCCGCGACGAGCGCGGCAATCGCGCGCGCGCGTTCCTGGACACCTACCCGGTGACTGCCCCGATCTCAGCGCGCGGCGCGAACGACCGGCGCGGCGAGCTTGCCGAACTGCTGCTCGACCTCCGAGGCCGGCGCGCCGTCCTTGCCCTCGACCCACGTGAACAGCAGTTCGACGAGCGCCCCGGTCAGGAAGCGACTCGTGACCTCGAGCATCGCGTCGCGGACCGCCTGGTCTCGCAGATCGTCGATCATCAACTCGGTGACCACCTCGCGAAACCGGCGCTGCACGGCGACGCCGGCGCGCTTGCCGATCACCGCGCGAAACAACCGGCGCGATCCGTCGGCGTGCGCGATCAGGCCGCCGACGAACGCGAACGCGGGCGCCTGCTTCATCGCGCGCCGATGGCGCCGGAGATCGTCGCGAACGTGCTCGAGGCCGCCGACCAGCAGATCCTCCTTGTCGGCGAAGTGGACGTAGAACGTCGACCGCCCGACGCCGGCGCGATCGCACACCGCCTGCACCGTGACGCGGTCCCACCCGCGCTCGAGGATCAGCGTGACGAGCGCTTCGTGCAGCTGCTGGCGCGAGCGCCGGATGCGCCGATCGGGTCGAGCCATGCGCGACTGTCCCATGCATGCGAGAGCTAGATCTCACCGCGTGGCGACACAACGCTCACACGATGGGCCTAGCGTTCGACCATGCGAATGCTTGCGCTCGTCCTCGGTGTGCTCCTCGGGTGCCACGATGCCAGCCACGACACGACACGACTCCCGATGCACCGGTAGCCGGATCCGACGCGGGTTCCGCGTGCTCGATTTCCTCCGCCAACAAGAAGGGTGCGACCGTCACCGGGTGTGGGGGGGACACATCAGCACAGCCGTGCTTGATGGCCGACACGCCGTTGGCATCCCAGGGAACGTGTCGCTGCAGCTCTTCGATGTCTGCTTGCGTCAGACTCATCTCGAACGTTCCGCCGGGGATGACGAGGAACGTCAGCTGCGTTGGCAGGTGAATCAGCGGCAAAGAGTCGGCGCTGGTGGCTGTGGTCGTGGCCCAATCGGGCCCCAAACTGGCTCTTACCGCCAGCGCGAGACGCGCGTGCTCGGCTCCGTCGAAGCGGTGAATCTCCCGCAGTTCGGAAAGCGGCATCTGCATCTTCTAGCGCGTAGGCGAAACAAAGCAGCTCTTGGGCAACCTGCCAGGCCCCCTGCACTCCCCCGCTTCCGTAGCTGCGCGAGCGCCTGGGTTCGCTAGTCGCAGTCCGAGATATCGGACGCGTAACGCTGGCCGTCGACCCACTCGCAGCCGGCGTACCCTGAGCCATCCGGCGCCAGGCCACACCGGCAGATCGACGGATCGTCGATGTAGAGGTCCCAGTCGAGCGCCGGATGCGCCCCCAGATCGTTGGTGTGGCCGTGCGCCACCCAGGTGCCGGCCGCATCGTAGAGGCTCACGAAGTACTGCTGGTCGAAGGCCATCATGACCGCGTAGCTGGTCGCCGTTCCCACCTTGAACCTCCAGGCGGTGACGGTGGTGCCGCTAGGCGATGCCCCGACGAAGTCGCTGAACCCGCTGCGCGCCCCCACGGGCAGCGAGGTCTCGGCGACGACGTGGCTGTCAGTCGCGTAGGTCGCACCGCCCGCCTGGTACAGCGGCAGGAACGCCTGCACGAGCGGGCTCGTACCCGAGCTCGGCGGCGACGCCGGGCTGGTGATGGCGTAGCTCGCGCTGAACGTGTGCTTCTTGATGTAGTAGTCGCGGAGGACGACCTTGTACGTGCCGCTCGGCGAGGCCGGCAGCACGACGTGGAGGTGGCTGTCGGCGGTCGTGTCGTCGGCGTCGTCGTTCTTCGCGATCACCTTGTAGTGGTCATCGAGGAGCCAGGCGACGGCGTCCCCACCATCGGTCGAGCGGACCCAGATGTCCACCGTATCGCCGGCCGTGCCGCCCACGATGACACCGCGAAACCGCGGGGTCCGCGTGTAGGGCACTGACATCGAGGCACCGTCGGTTACCGTGCCGAGCATCTTCAGCCGGTAGGAGAAGTAATCCGACTTGACATCAACGGTCGCGAGATCGTCGAACGTGTCGTCCGCGGGCGGCTTGCTCGCACAGCCCGCCAGCTCGACGGCCAGCCACACTCCTAGACACCACACGCGCATCGACGCCATGGCGCGCTGGATACGTCACCTGTGGGCCGCCGGTCAAGACCTGGATTTACGGTCGATTCCTGCCGGCGGTCGCCAACTGCCGTGCGCCATCCAGGTGCCGGCCGCATCGTTCTTCCCCTTCGTTGGTGACGTCGTCGTCCGAAGCCTTCGGTGGTGACGTCGTCGTCCGAACTGCGGACATGATGGCATCGACCGGCGAGTCGCCGACCGGCAGACGCGGTAGCCGGCGTCCGAGATGCGGACGCCCACGGTCGTAAGTCGGTGGCGCGTGGCGGGCGCGGCGTAGCGCAGATCTTCCAGAGCGCCCGCGCGTGCTCGCGGGCGGAGTCTACGAACGCACGGCTGGCGCGGCGGGACAACCGCTCGGCGGCTACCAACGACGCGCGCCCGAGCGCACGGTGTTGCACGAGCTCGTGGCGCTCGAACCCGTCGCCTTTCTGCGCCGGCTCGTCGGCATCATCCCGCCGCCGCGTCGACATCTGGTTCGCTACGCAGGCGTGTTCGGGCCCGCCAGCAAACACCGCGCGAAGCTCCGCGCACTCGTGCCCACCGATCCCGATCACGCGGCCGACCCGAGCTGCACCCATTCCACACAGGCTTGTCCGCCCCGTGCG
>JBBRBG010000378.1:0-4570 GCA_038206055.1 Haliangiales bacterium | reverse complement strand
GGGGCTCACCTGAACCAGCGGACTCCGGTTCGCAGCCGGCACTGCGGATTGCCGCTCGCGCAGGTCTACGACCTACACGCTCGTTGCTAGGAAGCGCGCGGGCGCCGATAAAACACAGCGTAGAAGAGCGCACCGAGCGCGGTCATTCCCAGTCCGAGCGCGGACGGTCTTGGTGCTGTCCAGATCGTATTCACGAGCAACAGGATCGCGAGCACGATGAACACGATCGGAACGAACGGATACCCGGGAACGCGGAACGGACGCGTGGTCTCCGGAGATCGCCGCCGCAGGATCAGAACGGTCCCGGCATTGAGCGCATAGAACAACCAGCTCGCGAACACGACCGCATCCGTGAGCTGATCGAAGCGCGCACTCAGCGCGAACACGCACGCGAGTCCTCCCTGCACGAGCACCGCAACCGCGGGGATCCGTGCAGCGGACAGTCGAGCCAGCGGCGCCGGCGCCAGGCCATCTTTTGCGACCGCATACGGCACTCTCGCTCCGGTCAGCATCGATCCATTCATCGCGGAGATCGCCGAAACCGTCATCGCAATGGCGAGCACCGCCTGCGCCGTTCCTCCCACAAACTGCGTCGCTACCTTCTGCGCCACCGCCGGGGCATCCGGATACAGCGTGGAGCTCGATGTCACGACCTCCGAAAATGGCAGCGCATGGAAGTACCCGAGATTCACCATCGCGTAGATGGCGAGCACTCCGAGCGCTCCCCCCACCAACGCGCGCGGCAGATTCTTCTCGGGATCGCGAACCTCCCCGGCCGCCATCGGCAGGTTGTTCCAACCGTCATACGCCCACAACGCCGCGAGCACGAGCGCACCAAATGCTCCGTACCCGGGGAATGCGCCGGCCTCGGTCACGCGTGACCAGTTGCCTGCGGGCGCGAACAAGGCTCCGACCGCGATCGCGAGGATCATGACGACCTTCATGATCGTCAGCACGGTCTGCAGCCTCCCTCCCGCTCGGACGTTCAGGCAATTGATCAGTGTGAACACGATGATGATCCCGATCGCGAGCGGCACGCTCCCTCCGCCGAGGCTCCCCGGCAGCACCGGTGCCAGGAAGGTCGCGCTGCCCACCGCATACGCCGCGATCGATCCAGGCGTCGCGATCCAGAACCGGTTCCACGCGTAGAGGTAGCCCATGAGTGGGCCGTATCCCTTCCGCAGATAGACGTACTCGCCGCCGGCCGATGGGTACATCCCTCCGAGCTCTGCGTACGTCATCGCCCCTGCGAGCGACAGCACGCCGGCCACCGCCCACGCGGCGAGCACCCACGCCGCAGATCCACCGAGCTGCGCCATCACGGCGGCCTTGAGGAACACACCGGTGCCGATGATCGTGCCGACGGTGATCGACGCCGCCGCCCACGGCCCGAGCCCGCGATCGAGTCCTCGCTCGTCGTTCAGTTCGCTCGCGCGTCGACCCACGCCTGCACCAGCTCGTCGAGAACGGGCAGCGTCACCGCGCCCGAGCCGAGCACCACGGCGTGGAAGCCTTTGAGGTCGAACTTCGCGCCGAGCTTCGCCTCCGCGGCAGCGCGCATCTTCGAGATCTGGATCTGCCCGACCTTGTACGCGAGCGCCTGCCCGGGCCAGCCGATGTAGCGATCGACCTCGTTCGAGATGTTCGCCTCGGTCAGCGCGGTGTGCGCTTTCATGTACGCCTCCGCCTGCGCGCGCGTCCAGCCGAGCGCGTGGAGGCCGGTATCCACGACGAGTCGCGACGACCGCCACGCGTCGTAGCTGACCTTGCCGATCCGATCGAGATCGCTCGAGTACAGCCCCATCTCGTCGGCGAGCCGCTCGGTGTACAGCGCCCAGCCTTCGACGTACGCCGTCGAGCCATCGAGCTTGCGGAACGCGGGCAACGCGCCGAGCTCCTGCGACAGCGCGATCTGGGTGTGGTGCCCCGGAATCGACTCGTGCCAGGTCAGCGCCTCGAGCTCGAACCGCGGCCGGGTCTCCGGCTTGTACGTGTTGACGAAGTACTCACCGGGCTTGGTGCCGTCGTAGTGAGGCTGCCGGTAGTACGCGATCGTGGTGTACGGCGCCTCGTACGCAGGAATCTCCCGCATCACGCAGTCCGTCTTCGGCAGCATGGAGAACACCTTCGGCGTGGCGAGCTTCGCGCGATCGAGCGCCTTCTGCGCCGTGGCCAGGATCTCGGCACCCGACGTGAAGTACAGCGACTTGTCGGTGCGCAGCTTGAGGATGGTCGCCGCGAGGTCCGGCGTGTTCAGAACTTTCTTCCCGAGCGCCGCGAGCTCCGCGTCGGTGCGCGCGATCTCCTTGACGCCGAGTGCGTGGAGCTCCGCGGGAGAGATCGCGAGACCGACGTGGCTCGCGATGGTTGCGCGGTAGCACGCCTCGCCGCCGGGCAACCCCGCGAGGCCTTCCTTCTCGGTGCGCGCCGCAGGAAGAATCTCGTCACGAAGAAAGTCGCGATAGCGAACGATCGCCGGCACGAGCTTCGTGCTCACCACCTCGCGCAGCGCCGCGTACTCGCGATCTCGCACGCCCTCGGGCCACGGATCGGTGCCCTTCACCGTCGCCCAGGTCGGCTGCATCATCGACCACGCATCGGCGCCCTTCTCGAGCTCGCTATCGAGCTGATCGATCGCGCGACGAACTTTCTCGGCCGCGGCGACGCGCTTGCTCTTGAGGCCGAGGCGAAGGTTCGCGACCGTATCCTCGACGAGCTTCGGCCCCTGGCCGAGCCGCGCGATCAGATTTGCGACGTCCTCCGGCGCCTTCACGGTGTGCGATTCGACGAGATACGACAGCTCGCCGAACACGCTGCTGCCGCCGTTCTCCACGGTCCACTGCTCGAACTTGCACTGCTCGAGCGCGCGATCCGTCGACAGCTTCTCGTACAGCAGCGAATGCGTGACGCGGTCGACGGTGTTGAGCCGGTCGCGATAGATCTTGTCGAGCTCCTCGATCAGCGCGGCGCGCTCCGTCTCGATCTTGGCCTGCGCCACTTGATCACGCGGCGCGAGCTGATCGTCGTAGCGGTGATCCCCGAGCGTCGTCGCCCAGGTCGGCGACCACCGCATCATGAACTCCCAGTGATGCCCGACCACGAGCTTGAGCGTCGGGTCGGTGATGCCGGCGACCGCGTCGGCGGCGAGCGGCGACGGTTTGGTGGCGGTGGGGGTCACGGTGGTGCTCCTCGACGATGGGCCGCAACCCAAAGCGACGCACAGCGCAAGCGCCGCATAGCTTGGGGACATCGGCATGGGGAGGTTGTACCGTCCTTCTGCGTGCGGGTTCACCTGTTCGATGGCACCTACGAGCTGTTCCGCGCGTACTTCGGCGCGCCGCCGGCCCAGCATGGCGGCCGCGAGGTCGGTGCCGTGCGCTCGGTCGTGCGCAGTCTCTCGAACCTGCTGCGCAACGGCACCGTGACCCACGGCGGCGTCGCGTACGACCACGTGATCGAGTCGTTCCGCAACGACCTGTTCCCCGACTACAAGACCGGCGAGGGCATCGATCCGCGCCTGTTCTCGCAGTTCGAGCTCGCCGAGCGCGCCACCGCGGCACTCGGGCTGCGCGTGTGGCCGATGGTCGAGTTCGAGGCCGATGACGCGATCGGCACCGCCGCCGCTCGCTCTGCCGGGAACCCTGCGATCGAGCGCGTGCTGATCACCGCGGTCGACAAGGACATGTGCCAGTGCGTGATCGATCAGCGCGTGGTGTGCTGGGACCGCTTCAAGGACGTCACGCTCGATCGCGCAGGGGTGATCGAGAAGCACGGCGTTCCGCCGGAGTCGATCCCCGATCTCCTCGCGCTCGTCGGTGACACCGCCGATGGCATCCCTGGCCTGCCAGGCTGGGGCAAGAGCTCCGCGGCGAAGGTGCTCTCGGTGTGGAAGCACATCCCGCAGATCCCCGACGACCCTGCGGCATGGAAGGTCAGCATCCGCAGCGCCGACAAGCTCGCCGCCACGCTGCGCGCGCATCGTGCCGAGGCCACGCTGTACACCACGCTCGCCACGCTGCGCGTCGATTGCCCGATCGCCTGCGACCTCGCGGACATGGCGTGGAACGGCGTCGATCGACCGGCGCTCGCCGACATCTGCGCCGAGCTCGGCGTCGATGTCGACTCCGTGCGGCTCTGACTATTTCGTGATGACGGTCGAGTAGTCGGCCGCATCGACGGTCAGCTTGATCCGCGCCGCGACCTTTGCGACGCATGCCTTGTCGGCGGCGCTGCCTTCCGCGAGCGAGATGGTCGCCACACCCTTCGCGAAGTGCACCTTGAGCGCGAGCTTGTCCCTGCCGGAGGCAACGACGCACGCCTTCAGTGCGGTGCGCTCCTTGTCCACCGCGGCCTGGAGCGGAGCCCCGCCGCCGCCGCCCTCGTCGCTCAGCTTGTCGAGATCGGGTGCCTTCGCCGACTCGATCTGGACGGCCGAGCGCCGGTTCGATTGCGCGGCATCGCTCGGACCGAGCGGATCGCTCGCGCTCGCAGCGGCGCCATCGTTCGTCGGCTTTGGAGCCGGCGGTGCGGCCGTGCGACCGCCCTTGCTCGACGGCGCCACGGCGGCAAC
>JBBRBG010000377.1:0-4574 GCA_038206055.1 Haliangiales bacterium | reverse complement strand
CGGTCGTATCGCGCAGCGCAAGGAGGCGATGGATGCTCTGGCACGGAAGAGCGGCACGGAGCAGGGTCAGCAGCTCGGCGTCCACGCCCGCCATCTCGAGGAGCTCGCGACGCAGCTCGTCAGCCTGCCGGCCGCCGAGCGTGCGCACGCCGCGCTCGACGTTCTCGAACATCAGGAGCGGCTGATCGACGAAGAGATCGGGGTGATCGACGAGCTGCTCGCCCGTGCTGATCACGGCGGCTTCTCGGCCGACGAGTTGGCGCACAACAAGGCCGAGTTGATCGGCCAGCGCGCGAACGCGGGCGATATTGCAATGCTGACGACGAAGTTCCACCTGATGGGCCTGCGCGAGCTGGCGCCGGGCACGCTGTGGAGCGGAACCCCCGAGGACATCGAGCGGGCCGTGCGCCAGACCCAGGCGACGCATCCGGGCGCAAAGGTTCAAGTGGAAGGCGGAACGACCACGATCCGCGCAGGCGATCACGTGATCGAGCTGCACGAGGTCAGCGGACCGGCGCAGGCACCGGCTTCGGCCGATCACGCGGGCACCCGCCCGCCCGGGGCGACGCACGAACTGTCGAATTCGGTGGCGAGCGTGCCGGGCTCGGAGATGCGCGGAGGAACGCAGGGCGTGGACAAGTCGGCCCCGCATTCCGCCGCGCTGCTCGATCGCGCGAAGGCAACGGCGACTACCGCCGCGTTGCCCGGCGTGAACGACATCCGTCCATCGTCCAAGCCTGGAACGTACCTCGTCATGCTCGCGGATCTCACCTGGACCTCGATCGAGGTCACCGTGGCGCGCACGGACGGAACGAACCCGGCCCACCTCGTCCCCAACTCGGCGCGCATCGCGCTGATCGACGGGATCCAGGTGCGCGGCGAGCACGTGCTCCAGATCTCGGAGCGGTTGCCGATCGAGCAGGTCGATCGGGTCGTCGCCCACGGCATCGCCCGGTTGGTGGATGCACACCGACAGGCCGTGCAGGGCAACTACGCCGGCCACGAGGGCAGCGTGCTCTCGCCCGACGACCACGGCCGCATCGCCGAGATCTCGGTGCTCGCGCGCACGGCGACCAGTGGAGATCCGGCTCGGGCCGCGCACGCACGCGCCGAGCTGGCGATGCTCACCGAGTATCTGGGCATCCGCGACGGCGCGCCGACGGCCAACGAGCGTCGCGCCGCGATCGACGCGGCGCTGAAGGCGTCGCCCGAGGCACGCGCCGAACTCGCGCGCGCCCTCCGCGAGCCGCTCACCGAAGTTCAGCGATCGGCGGCGATCAAGGATCTCACCGCCGAGCAGGCCGATCATCAGCGCCGGGCGGCTCCGCACGATGCACCACCGAACATGGCGGAGAAGCCGGGCGCGCGGCTCACGCGTGAGCAGATCGCGCAGTACGCCGATGTCGCGGCGCGGCTGCGTCAGCTCATGAGCCAGCGCACGCTCTCGAGGTACCGCGCGCAGCAAGCGCAGCACCCGGGCCAGCATCCGCGGATCGAAGGCGTCCAGATCGGCGCCGGCGCAGCGCTCGCCGGGCGTGACCCGGCGAAGCTACTCGTCGACGCCCGTGGTCGCTGGCAGTCCGATGGCTCGGAAAACATCGCGCAGGTCGGGCAGCAACTTCAGGAGCTGTTCCGCGCGCGGTTTGGAGACGTGCGCGAGGTCGCCGGACCCGGCGAGCGGATCCCGATCGAAGCGATCCGCTACTGGGAGGACTCGCTAGCCACTCAGGGTGACGTGATTAACGGCCGCGGAACGCTGAAAGCCGAGGATGGCAAGATCCTGCTCGAGATCACGCCCACGGATGGCTCCGCGTCTGTGACACTCGAAGTCGGTGGGAGCGTTACCAGCGCGCCCGGCTTCCCGAGCGAGAACGTCCCCGGCGGTGCGCGCAACATCAGCGCCGGGGAGACCATCCTGTCGATCGAGACCGCGCTACGGAGGCTCGCAAAGAAAAAAGACGGTCCACACCACGACGCCGCTGCAAAGGCACTCAAACGGCTCCAGGACATCAAGACGACGCGCGACGTTGAGCTGGCGCAGGTCGCAGAGGTGCTGCGGGACGCGTCGCCCGAGATGCTCGAGGCCATGCGCGAGACCGAGGCCAAGACCACGGAGTCGAGTGCCCCAGGCGCCGGCGGCGCGAATGCGTCGCCCGATCGGATCTCCATCGACACGGCGCTGAGCGCGGCGAAGGGCGGCGAGCGCTGGAACGAGCTCGTCACGAAGGACGCCGCGGACGGCAAGCGCCAAGTCTTCTTCAGCAAGGAAGCCAACGACGAGACGATCAAGGACACTGCAAAGAAGCGTGACGACGTGAAGCGGACCTGGGTGTTCGCGGGCGCCGGTGGCAACGCGGTCAGCGGAGCCGAAATCATCCTCGCCAACACGCAGAAGGCGGAGGTCACGCTCGTCGCGCAGAATCAGCCCGCCGGCTTGTTCGAGAACGGGCAGTTTCGATCGATGGCAGAGCAGCACGGAGACGCTCAGGTGGCCGAACGTGCGCGAGCCGTTGGAGTGAACGTAGACGTCGCGAAGAGCAGCAAGCGTCTGCACCTCATCCTCGATCCCGCGCTCGACTTCACGACGCCCGAGATCGAGACCGCTGCTGACGGCTCGCAGCGCATCGAGCTGAGAACGAAGGACAAGGCCACCAAGGCGTCGGCTCCGGTGGAGCACAACGGCCAGGTGGTCGCCGGGGATATGTTCGTGAGCGCGCTCGGCAGCCCCGGTCAGCTGCCGCCGGAGATCGGAGCACTCGCACTGGAAGCCCGTCGCAGTGATCCGGACGGCGACTTGAAGCCGACACCGAGGGAACGCCCTGTGTGGATCCAGGCTGACTTTGCAAAGAGCGGTGGGCGCTACCTCGGCTACACCGTCCACATCCGCATCGGTGGCGGATATCGTGCCTTCGAGGTTCGTGGCGCGGCTTCGCGGTTCATACCCAGGGAGGAGTTCGTGCGGATGGGTCCCGAGGGGAAGGCGGACATTTCAAAGATCGACCAAGCGTGGGACGACGATGCTCATGCCAAGAGCGGCAACTTCGCCGCAGGTATGGCGCCGACAACGATGCAGGCTTCCGAACAACACGTGAAGAAGGAATCCGAGGAATGAGCCGGGACGCACAGATCATGCGCGCCATAGTCGAGCATCCAGAGCACGACGATCTGCGCCTGGAGTTTGCCACTGCCATCGAGGCGCACGATCCCGATTGGGCAAGGGGAATCCGGCGATCAGTCAACGAGTACCCCTACGACCGTGTCGCGGACAGCGTCCAGGCCAGAGTCGCGGAACCGCTCAAGCGCTTGGGAGCCACTAGCGTCACGTTCGAGCGGGGATTTCCGAGAACGGCACAGATGCCCCTGGAGACGTTTCTTCTCCACGGAGACGAGATCCTGTCGCTCGCCCCGATCCTGGAAGTGAACTTGACACTTCCCTATCTCGACGAAGGCTATTGGCCGTACTGGAACCCGCATATGCCCGCGCTCGCGGCATGTCCGGCGCTCGCGCGCGTCCGCGAACTGACCTTTAGTCGAGGCTGGTTCGATTTCGACTCCGTGAGGCTTCTGATCGGGTCTCGCTACATCGAGAAGCTCTTGCGCCTGACGGGCGGTGACTGGAGCTTCGACTCGGATGCCGTTCGCGAGCAGCAAGAGGACGAGATGTGGCCGCTCTTGCTCGAGAGCTCCGTGTTCCGGCGAATGCTTTCCTGGGGCATTCTCCACGTCACGCGGCGCAACCTCGGGGATCGAACGACGACCGAGACGCTCATCCAGTACGAAAGTTCGGATCGTTACCGGACGACCTACCACGCCATGTCCGAGGAGAGCCGCGCACTCGAACAGAAGTACGGCTACATCCCGTGCCTCCACGCCAGCAACTGGAGTGCGACGGTTCTCGACGTCCTGCGTGGTGTCAAGCCGGGCTTTCCTGCGGGCGCGAAGCCGACGGAGGAGATGTACGTTGTCACGCCGCCCTACGAGCATCTCTAGCGGGAGATGGTAACCACCGCGGCATTGGACGTGGCGAAGTTCGCCACGAAGAACGGACCATGAAGCAACAATTCCAAACTCTAGTCTCGGTCTTGAGTGCGTGTCTGCTCTGTTCTGCATGCGGGTCCCGCGGGTCCCGCGGAGAGGATTTCGCGAAGAAGCTCACGGAAATCATGCAGAGGTCCGATCCCGCGGCGCGAGCTGAGGCTCACGGGAGCACGCTCCTGGTCCATTCTCTCAGAGACTCTTGCGCCGGCTTCCTCAACCTCGTTCTCAGGGGTGATTTTGGTGGCGCGAAAGAGATGTCGCCTGCCGACCTCCGTGAATCGGGACTTGATCGTGCGGAGTGTCGGCGTACGAACGGCACGATCGTCGGTGTCGACTTGTCGAAGCTTGACCTCGCCTACGACACCGTCAAGAAGTACGCCCTGGAAGCGTACCCGTCATGGGTCTCGTACTCCGGGAAGCTAGGTTGCCCGAGCAAGCTGGAGGTCCTGAACGAATACCTCACCTCCAACAGCATTTCCGACCCCTGGGGTGGAACATACAAGATGCGGTGTGACTCCAACCTGCCCGCCGAGGCC
>JBBRBG010000376.1:0-4591 GCA_038206055.1 Haliangiales bacterium | reverse complement strand
TCATGGGTCTCGTACTCCGGGAAGCTAGGTTGCCCGAGCAAGCTGGAGGTCCTGAACGAATACCTCACCTCCAACAGCATTTCCGACCCCTGGGGTGGAACATACAAGATGCGGTGTGACTCCAACCTGCCCGCCGAGGCCCGAGGCTTTGGTGTCATGTCGACGGGGGAGGACGGTAAGGAGGGAACCGAGGATGACGTCGCCTCTTGGTAGATCGTTCGTTCGGCCGCGCCCGTTGCTCGCCTTTGTGATGGGTCTACCAACACGAGATACCGCACCAGGAGCGCTTGAGCCAGATTCCTCCATCAAAGCTCGTCGAGTAGGACAATAGGACTTCGATTGAGTGCAATCACCGAAGACTTCGTCGGCGACTACCAGTGCCGCCGCTGCGGCTACGAATCGCGCGCCCGTGTCAGCGCGACCGGTGGCGCGGCCAACGTAGGTGGGGAGTCGGCTAGTGACATCGCGGGTGTCGTCGCGTCGCGCACGCTCTTGTTCGTGCGCTGCCCGAACTGCGGAAAACGAGATCCGAGCGCGACGACATACCGGATCCAGGTCTGGCTCGGTGCCTTGCTCGCGGGCGGCGCCGGGAGCCTGTTGGGGCTGGTCTTCATGATGCGATCGCAGGCGCGTCGCGAGTCCAACGTCGGCGTGATCGCGGTTGCGATGGTCGTCGCCGGCCTGCTTCCGGCCTTCGTCGTCTGGCTCAGGTATCGTCGCGCGTGGATCGACGTCGAGCGTCGCGTCCTATTGTTCAGGCCGGGCAGAAAGCCCCGGCCCAGCTGAGAAGGGCAGGGGCAGCATGCTGGCACTCGTTGCACTGATCGGTTTCAGCGTTGCGTCCGTGGCCGACGTTCCAAGTCCTCGGCCAGCCGGGTGGGTCTCGGATCAGGCTCACGTCCTCGACCGCGAGCAGCGGCAGCAACTCGATTCCGTCGCCGAAGCGCTACACGCTGCGCGCGGTATCGAGCTCGCGATCGTCACGGTGGACGATGTTCCGGGCACACCAAAGCAGTTCGCCACGGACCTGTTCAAGACGTGGGGCATTGGCTCGGCTCAAACCAACAACGGGGTGCTTGTCCTGTTGGTGATCGGCCGACGACGGATCGAGGTCGAGACGGGAACGGGGATCGAGGCTGCGTTAACCGCGGAGTGGCTCTCGTCGATGCAAACCGACACGATGGTTCCGCGATTCAAGGCGGGCGATCTTGGCGGTGGCCTTCTCGCAGGAGTCCGCGCGATCGACGAGCACATCCGCAACGCGCCCGCGGAGAGTGCGAGCAACGCACCGGCTGGCACCTATCGGTCGAACGGAGACGATCGTGATCGCGACGAGCCCGCGGGTAGGCGGACTGGAATCGGCGCCGATCCGCGCTGGGGCATGCTGAGCTTCCTGATCGGCGGTGGCGCAGGTGCGCTCGGCATCGGGATGGTGCTCGGCATCGGGGCGCTTCGCCGTCGACGAATGTGTTCGGTGTGCGTCCCGCCCCGGCGCATGGAGGAGCTGGACGAGGTTGCCGACGACGCCCACCTCGATTCCGGTCAACGGGCAGAGGAGCAGGTTGGTTCGGTCAACTACGTCGTTCTTCTGTGCCCCGGATGTCACGCGACCCGTACCTTGCGAAAGCGTCAGTGGGCGCCGCACTACCAGCCTTGCCCGACCTGCAAGTACAAGACCGTGCGAAGCACCACCACGACCGTTGCTCGTTCAACGTACTCCGCGAAGGGCGAGGTCGAGGTCACCGACGCGTGCTCCCACTGTGAGTACGTCGAACGGCATCGCTACGAAACGCCGAGATTGATCGGCGTACTTTCGTCCGAATCGTCGCCCTCGTCGGGCGGAGAGTCGTCCAGCTCGAGCTCGTTCGGTTGGTTTGACTCCGACACCTCGTCGTCGTCGGATTCGTCGTCGGATTCGTCCGACGCGGGGTCGTCGTCGGGCTTCTCAGGTGGCGACTCCCATGGCGGAGGTGCCGGTTCGAGTTGGTGAAGTACGAACTGCGGTGAGCCAGTGCGGGCAGAGCGCTGGGCTGCTATCGCGTGACGTCAGTGGGGGTTGGCGAGCGCAGCTGGCCTGGTGCTCTACTCTGGACTACTGGTCACGCAAGGATGGGTCCGTGCAGCGGTTACGGTTGGCAAGGAGCCAACGCAAAGTACGAAGGCTGGACGTGGAAATCAGCGCTAGATGCGCACCGCCAGGAGAAATCCAAATGACAACGGCCGATGACGACAAGGAAGACATGGCGAAGGCGATCGCCAAGTCCAAGAGAGAACATGCCGAAAGACTCACGGCCGCGAAGGCCGAAGCCGCCCGGCGGCGAAAGGAGCCGTTCGACCTTGTTGCGCTCGAGGCCATTTGCGACACGAGCCACGAAGGCAGAATGGCGCCAACGGCCGAACGGCATGCAGAGTTCGAGGCTCAATATTACGTGGATTGTCCGGACATCATGACGATCGCGGAGTTCGCTCAACGCGTCACGCGGATGAGTCGGTGGTCTTAGTGCGGGTCGAAACCGCGGCGCCCCCGAAGCGATCGATGCGCACACCCCAAGACACGATGAGCAGGTACGACGAATCGCTCGCCGTTGCGGTTTGCTCCGCGCTCTCGTTCATCTACGAGCGCGGGGGACTCCGTCGGTGAAGGCCGCAGGCCCGCACCGGCTGGAGGCGGACTACCCGCCGACGCCAAATCCAACCGCTCGGGTGAACGAGGTCGAGTCGCGTGGCGAGTAGCCGAGGCACGCGATTCGGGCTCGGCCTATCGGCACTGCTTGCCGATCCGGAAGATCCGCGCCCTGGCGGCTTCTGTCGCGATGAAATTCTCTTCTTCCCGCTCGATCTCGCTGGCGAAATGCTCACCGCCGACTTCGAGCTCCGCGAGGTGCTTAGCAGCGACTTGCCGATGGCGTCTGGATCGGAGGATGACATGGGGGACCTCGTGGTCATCGCCAAGCGAGGCTGCGGAGGACCGCTTGCGCCGAGAGTCGCCGTCGACTTGCTCCGAATGTGGGGGCGATGTCCGAAGGTCGCGACGATCGCCGCGAGCATGTCCGACCTGAGCCTTCCGGGCGCCGCGATGTTGGTGCCGGACCCTTATCCCGAGCGCCGGTTTCCAGATGGCAACCGGTCACCGCTCGGTGGGGTCCATGTCATGACGGCACGAGGGATATCAGCGGCTGTGCTCGCACACGGCTTCCGCGGCGGCGAGGTGGACGAGGCTCGGGCGATGCTGCGGTTCTGTGCGGTTCACCGATTTGTCGTGACGGCGACAGCGGCTTGAATCGGCCCGGGTTCTCCGGAGGCAGGTTTACTTGAGTCAGGCCGCCATGGCCTGGCTCTCCTGACTTCGATAGTACGCCTCTTCGAATTCCGCCGGTGGCACGTAGCCGAGTGGCTCGAGCAGACGGCGGTTGTTGAACCAGTCGACCCAGACCAGCGTCGCGTACTCGACCGCGTCGATCGATCGCCACGGGCCGCGCCGATAGATCACCTCGGTCTTGTACAGGCCGTTGATGCTCTCTGCGAGCGCGTTGTCGTACGAGTCGCCGACGCTTCCGACCGAGCGCTCGACGCCGGCGGCAGCGAGACGCTCAGTGTAGCGAATCGACGTGTACTGGGTGCCACGGTCGCTGTGATGCACGAGCCCGGCGGCATCGGGCCGAGCGTGCAGCGCTTGCTCGAGGGCGTCGAGTGCGAGGCCGCTCTTGAGCGAGCTCGACACCCGCCAGCCGACGATGCGGCGAGAGAACACGTCGATGACGAACGCGACGTAGGCGAAGCCCAGCCACGTCGCGACGTACGTGATGTCGGCGACCCAGAGCTGATTCGGTCGCGTCGCCGAAAACTCGCGGTCGACCAGGTCCGGCGGGCGCATCGCGGTCTCGTCGGCCACAGTCGTGACCTTGAACGCGCGCCCGCGGACCGCTCCGCGAAGCCCCATGTCGCGCATCAGCCGCTCGACGGTACATCGCGCCGCGGTGACCTTCTCGCGACGGAGCTGCCGCCACACCTTCTCGGCCCCGTACACCGCGTGGTTCTCGTCCCACACGCGCTGGATCTCCAGACGCAGCTCCTCATCGCGTTTGGCGCGATCGGGACGCTTCGCTGGATCCTGCGCTCGCGCGCGGTGCGCGTAGTACGTCGACGGGGCGATCGGCAGCACGTCGCAGATCGGCTCGACCCCGTACTCGTCGCGGTGTTCTTCGATGAACGCCACCATCACCTCGGTCGGCGGTCGAGCTCCGCCTGTGCGAAATACGCGGACGCCTTGCGCAGGATCTCGTTCGCTCGCTTCAGCTCGCGCACCTCACGCTCCAGGTCCTTCAGCCGGTCGCGCTCGCTGGTCGTGACTCCAGGCCGCTTGCCGTCGTCACGCTCGTGCTGCCTCACCCACTTTCGCAGCGTCTCCGGCGTGCAGCCGAGCTTCGTCGCGACCGAAACGATCGCGGCGTACTGAGACTCGTGCGCGCCCTGTTGTTCGAACACGAGGCGCACCGCGCGCTCGCGAACCTCGGCGGGATACTTGCTTCTCCGTCCCATGACTCCATCCTCTCAACATTTGGAGCCTCCGGGAAATCCGGGCCGATTCAGC
>JBBRBG010000375.1:0-4654 GCA_038206055.1 Haliangiales bacterium | reverse complement strand
GTGGCATCCGGTGCGCGATCCGCGGCGCGCAGCGGGATGCCGCCGAGGTCGAGCAGCGTGAGCATGTTCGTGAACGTCAGCTCGTACTGCAGCGAGATGCCGAGGACATCGAACTCGCACAGGGGGCGCTGGCTCTCGAGCGAGACGAGCGGAAGGTTGCGTGCGCGCAGCTCGCCTTCCATGTCGGTCCACGGCGCGAATGCGCGCTCGCACGCGATCCGCGGGTCCTTGTTGAGCAGCGAGTAGATGATCTTCGTCCCGAGGTGGGACATGCCGATGTCGTAGACGTCGGGGAAGCCGAGGCAGACGCGGGCGAGGACCTCCGGCCCGGTCTTGACGACGCTGCCGTACTCGCCACCGAGGTAACGCATCGGCTTCGCAACGCGATCGATGAAATCGGCGTACAGGTGGCGCATCGGGTGGTGTCTATAGCAAACCCCTTGCCCGCGGGGCTCATTATTGTACGTTCCCTCCCATGCGCAGGCTCGCCACGGTCCTCGTCTCCTTTGTCTCCCTCGGAGCCCTCGTAACCTTCGGTGCCTGCTCGAAGACGGAGCCTGCCCCGCAGGATCCCAGGGTCGTGCAGGGCCCGACGGCCGCCGCGGCCGATCCGGCCAACCTCCCACCGCCCGGCACCGCGCCGACCCCCGTCCCCGTCGACAAGGATCTCCCCATGTGGAACACCGCGATCAAGACCCTCCAGGGCGCTGACACCTCGCTCGCTGCGTACAAGGGCAAGGCGCTACTGCTCGTCAACGTCGCCAGCAAGTGCGGGCTCACGCCGCAGTACTCGGCGCTCGAAGCGCTGCAGAAGAAGTACGAGCCGAAGGGCTTCACGGTCATCGGCTTTCCGTGCAACCAGTTCGGCGGCCAGGAGCCCGGCGCACCGAAGGACATCGAGACCTTCTGCTCCACCACCTACGGCGTCACGTTCCCGATGATGGAGAAGATCGAGGTCAACGGCCCGGGTCGCAACGAGATCTACAAGGAGCTCACACCGATCGCCGACGCGGGCGGCCACACCGGCGACATCCGGTGGAACTTCGAGAAGTTTGTGGTCTCCGCCGATGGCACGAAGATCACCCGCTTCGATCCGAAGACCACGCCCGACGATCCGACGGTGATCGCCGCGATCGAGAACTCGCTGCCGAAGTGATCTAGAGATGCCCGCTCGCTAGGCCGCGGCTAGCTGGGAGCGTGTAGGTCATAGACCTGCGCGAGCGGCAATCCGCAGTGCCGGCTGCGAACGGCAAGTCCGCTGGTTCAGGTGAGCCCCGAAGCCCCCGAAGGTCCCGAAGCAGAGTCTTCTCCTGCAGGAGAAAGCCTCTCCTTAGGGTCTTCGAGAACTTCGGGGCTCCTCTTTCTGGAAGCTCGGTCGCGTGGATTCGTCGCCGTCCGTCCGGCGGGGGCGCGCTAGATGCAGCCCTTCGCGAGCGGATTGTCGTGGCACACCTGGTCCCACTGGATCGGCGGCGCGATGCGGCGATCGTTGAGGTCGGGGGCGAGCGCGCCGTGGAGTGCGCCGTGGGCACCAGCGAGGCACACATCGCCGGGCTTCCACTGGTTCAACGTCGCGCCGGGCGCGAACAGAGCGACGATGATGGCGATGGGCAGCATGCGAACCGGACACCCGAGTCGCTATGGAGTTGCGACGACCTGCACGTCGGCCATCACCGCGTAGTGATCGCTCGCGCAGATGTCGCCGTCGCGATCGGTCAGCGCGACCTCGCAGCGGTGGATCGTGCCGCGCCCGTCCTTCTTGCGGCTGGTCACGAACACGTAGTCGATGCGGCGGTCGATATCGAGCGAGCGCAACGGCCGCGTCTGCGCGTTCTCGCTCGACCACGTGATGCCCTCGGCCGGGCCGTCGGTCGGCCCGGCCGAGGGACGCAAGCGGAGTCACGCATCCTGGAAGTGGGTGCGGCGCCCGTCGAGTGTGGTCAAGCCGCGGAGGTAGCGGATCTCGTCGGAGTCGGGCGTGGCGTTGAAGTCGCCGCACAGGATCTGCGGGGCGCTGGTATCGGTGCGTTCGGCGCGGATCGCGGCGTCGATCGCGAGGACCTGGCGCTCGCGCGCGACGCCGTCGTCGAGGCGATAATGGAGGTGCGTGGTGTGGACCCAGACCGGACCGCCGTCGGTGGCGACCTGCGCGGAGAGGAGAATCCGCGCGTCGGCGGGGCGCGGATCGGGGAGCGCGATCGCGCGCGCGTTCGAGACCGACTTCGCGATGATCGCGAGGCCCTCCTGGCCGGCGGGGAGCTTGCCGTGCGCGCCGTCGTCCCAGCTCACGGCGACGGCGTAGTGCGCGGAGTGACCGAGGGCCTCGGCGATCACGTCGGCGGTGGTACGACCGGCACGCCCGTCGAGTGGACGGACCTCCTGGAGGCAGACCACGTCGGGGGCAAGTGCGCGAAGCTGCCGGATCGCGAGCGCGAGACGCTGATCGAGCGGCGCCTCGGTGCCCCAGAAGTTCAACGTGACGACGCGGAGGTTCGCACCCACGCCGTCAGCGTATCAGGTGCCGCGATAGATACAGCGCGACGTGAGGGTCTCGGAGACCACGACCTCGACAAGACCGGGCAGCCCGGGCGCGAGCTTTGCCCACCACCACACGGCGAGCAGCTCGCTCGTGGGATTGGCGAGGCCCTCGACCTCGTTCAACACTTGATGATCGAGCTGCTTGACCAGCGGCTGGGCGTGCTCGTCGATCTCGGCGAAGTCCATGACCCAGCCGCGCTCGGCATCGATCTCGCCCTCGATCACGACCTCGATCGAATAACTGTGGCCGTGCATCCGGGCGCACTTGTGCCCCGCGGGCACCTTCGGGAGGAAGTGTGCCGCTTCGAACCGGTAGCACCGCTCGAGGCGAGTCCGCATGGCCGGCGCTTTGTAGCCCACCCGCGCATGCTAGGAAAGCCCCGTGCGCCGTAGCTGGGCTGGCCTCGACAAGCGGGTCTGGCAGATGGCGTTCGCCCGCGCCGTCAACACGATGGGTCTGTCCCTCGTGATGACCTTTCTCGGGATCTACATCGTCGAGACCCGCGGCTACCCTGCCTGGTCCTACGGCCTGATCGCCCTCGCCGCGAACCTCGGTCAGTCGGCGACCAGCGCGTGGGCCGGTAACCTGTCGGACCGGATCGGCCGCAAGCCGCTGATCACGACCGCGCTGTTCGTCCGCAGCGTGTTCATCGCGCTCCTCGGAACGCAGATCGCGCTCGCCGCTCCGCTGTGGAGCCTCGCGCTCAACATCGTCATCACCTCGTCGCTGCGCGGCTGCTTCGAGCCGGTGGCCTACGCGCTCGTCGCCGACGTGTGCACCGAGGACCAGCGGATCCAGGCGTTCGGCCTGCAGCGGATGGGCACGAACCTCGGCTGGGCGGTCGGACCCACCCTCGGCGGCCTGCTCACGATGGTGGTGCCGTACGGTGTGGTGTTCTACATCGCCGCGGGCGGCATGGTGGCGGCCGCGCTCGTCACGCTTCGCGTCGAGGATCCCGTCAAGCGCTCCACCGCGCCCGCGCCATCGGAGCCGATCGGCGCTTCGCTGCTCGCCGCCTTCCGCGATCCGATCCTCAAGCTGCTGCTCGCGGGCACGTTCCTGTGCGCGCTCCTCGAGACGCAGATGTTCTCGACGTTCTCGATCTACATGACCGACGAGCTCGGCCTCGCGAAGGGAAGCGTCGGCCTGCTGTACTCGATCAACGGCCTCGGCGTGCTGTTGCTCCAGTTCCCGGCGCTGAATCTGATCCGCCGCCTCGGCGTCACGCGCACCCTGCCCTGGGCGTCCCTGCTCGATGCGATTGGCTTTGGCCTGATCGGTGCGGGCTCCGGCTTCGCCGGCGGCGCGATCGCGATGATCACGCTCACCGGGGCCGAGGTCATCTTCGATCCCGCGCACCAGACCGCGATCGCGGAGGTCTCGGATCCCGCGCGTCGCGGCCGCACCTATGGCGTCGTCAGCTTCGCGCAGATGATCGGCATCGCGATGGCGCCGCTCGTCGGCGGCATCCTGCTCGACACCATCGGCGATCATCACGCCGCGATGTGGGCGACGATCGCCACCATCGGCGGCGCACAGACGCTGTGCTTCTTCGCCTTCGTGCGCCGTCGCGCGAAGCGCTAACCGCCGGCGAGCGCCGCGATCCGCTTGCGGATGAGGTCGGCGTCCTTGGCGTTCGGCGCCGCGCTCAGGTACGTGCGCAGCGCCTGCAGCGCCTTCGGCTTGTTGCCCTGCTGAGCGTATGCGAGGCCCAGGCCGCGATATCCCGCCGAGTAGCCCGGATACAGCGCGAGCGTCTGCTTGTACGCGCTGATCGCGCCATCGAGATCACCGGAGAATAGCTTCGAGTTGCCCGCCTCGTACGAGGTGCGGGCGGCCGCGACCGTCTCCGCGCTCGGCCCGGTCTTCGCGGGCCCGGGAAGCTCGTTCGGCGTCTTCGGGTTCTTGCCGATCGTCGGGTTCCTGCCCGTCGGTGTGCGCCCCGTCGGCGTGTTCCCCGTCGGGGTGTTCCCCGTCGGCCTGGTTCCTGTCGGCGTGCTCCCCGTCGGCGTGCTCCCCGTCGGCGTGCTCCCCGTCGGCGTGTTCCCCGTCGGCGTGTTCCCCGTCGGCGTGTTCCCCGTCGGCGTGTTCCCCGTCGGCGTGTTCCCCGTCGGC
>JBBRBG010000374.1:0-4677 GCA_038206055.1 Haliangiales bacterium | reverse complement strand
GACACGATCACGAGCTCACCAGAGCTCGAGCTGACTGCCGGCTACCAAAGCCGGCCATGCATCGCACTTCGGCCAGTTTTTTCCTGGCGGCTATACCGAAGAGGTCACACCCGTTCCCATCCCGAACACGGAAGTTAAGCTTTTCAGGGCCAATGGTACTGCAGGGGCAACCCTGTGGGAGAGTAGGACGCTGCCGGGGTTTTGGGGGCTCAGTCGAAAGACTGGGCCCTCATTCTTTTTCGGCGCACATGCGTGCGCCCGTCCGAGCCCGAGCATCACCCTCGGGCTCTTCGTCGTTTCGGCGGGTCGGACCGCCAGGCGTCGGCACCACGGTCAGCCCCGCTCGGCGCATGCGGAGAGAATCGCCGCAGAGACTCCGAGCTCTCCGAGCCGAGTGTTCCTTCGCGCTTCGCGATAGAGAGCCTCTCTGTTCCGCGGTCTCCGAGTCTCTGCGGCGATTGCTCGGCGCCGAGATCTCTGAGCGGAGTGCTCTTTCGCGCTTCGCGACAAAGAGCCTCTCTGCTCCGCGGTCTCCGAGTCTCTGCGGCGATTGCGCGGCGCCGAGATCTCCGAGCGGAGTGCTCTTTCGCGCTTCGCGAAGAAGAGGCTCTGCTCCGCGATCTCCGAGTCCCCGCGGCGATTCCTCGCTGAGTGTTGCCCGGTGCGGGCGCGCCGGCGTCCCGGCACTGTGCCGTGGTGGCACATTTCCTCGCGTCACCATTGCCGCGAATCGCGAATTTGTGGGAACGATGGCCCCAATGAAGGCGCGCATCCTCATCGGTATTCTCTCGGCGACCGTCGCCGTCGGCTGCAGCAAGAAGAAGCCCGAGGAGGGAAAGGAGCCGGCGGTCGCGACGCCCCCCGTGGGCAGCGGATCCCCCGGGAGCGGCTCAGCCGGCAGCGGAACGGCTGTCGCGGAGACGCCTGCGGCGGATCCGAAGCTGGTCGCCCGCGGCGAGTACCTCTCCAAGATGTTCGGCTGCCCGGTCTGCCACATGGGCTTCGGTGAGAAGGGACCGGACTTCTCGAAGCCGTTCTCGGGCGGCATGGAGGTGCCCGAGGCGTTCGGCACGTGGCGCGCCCCGAACATCACCCCGCACAAGGGATCAGGGATCGGCAACTGGAAGGTCGAGGACGTGATGGCAGCGGTTCGCGAGGGCGTCCGCCCCGACGGGAGCCACCTGTTCCCGATCATGCCGTACCCGAACTACAACCGGATGACCGACGACGATGCGCGCGCCATCGCGACCTATCTGCTGCAGGTCCCGGCGATCGATCACGTCGTTGCGCCGAACAAGGATCTCAAGATGGCGCAGGTTCCGGTGCCCAAGCCGGAGAACAAGCCGGACCCCGTCGCCGACCCGGTCAAGCACGGCGAGTACCTCGTGACGATCATGCACTGCAACAACTGCCACGCCACGCCGGGCAAGGACCACATGCCCGACTTCATGGGGCACCCGTTCGGCGGCGGCATGGTGATGGAGCTGGCGTTCCTCGGGGACGGCAAGCTGAACGCGGCGAACCTCACCTCCGACAAGGAGACCGGGATCGGCAAGTGGACCGACGCCGACATCGTGAAGGCGATGAAGACGATGACCCGCCCCGACGGCACCATCATCCAGGGTCCGATGCAGTTCTATCAGGCCGGCTGGGCGACCCTCGAGGACAAGGACGTCACGGCGATCGCGGCGTTCATCAAGACGATCCCGGCCGAGAAGAACAAGGTCCCGAAGTCGACGTTCAAGCCGCGGCCGATGGGGCCGCCGCCCGGCTCGGGCCCGGGCGCCGGCGGTTCGGGCGCGGGAAGCGCCGTAGGTTCGGGCGCAGGCCCGGCCGCAGGTTCGGGCGCAGGCCCGGGCGCAGGTTCGGGCGCAGCGGGCGCAGGTTCGGGCGCGGGCGCGGGAAGCGCGGCGGCCGGCTCGGGCAGCGCGGCGAAGTAAGCGCCGGCGAACAAAGCGGAGCGGTCGGGGACAGAAGGAGCGCTTGCGCACATGTGGGGCGGGAGTGATCACGCGACGGTCCGGTGTGACGACCCGTTCGGTGACGTTGGATGTTTGCCGGAAGGGATGATCGCTCTCACTACCGGCCGCGGCGGCGTCAGGTGTCTTCGGCGGCGAGCTGCTTGAGGCGCTCCTTCAGCCGCTCGAACCGCTTTCGTAACGCCGCCGCCTCGCGCGCCACGGTTTCGTCGTCGAGATCCTCGCGATCGTCGAGGACATGCACGATCTCACGCCACTCGAGATTGCGATCGAGTCGCAGCGTGAGCAGCGCCTGCTCGTCGGGTGACAGCTTCTCGCGGATCCGCTGGGCGCGCGTCTTCTGCTCCTGATGCAAGCGCGCGAGCGTGGTCGTGCGGATGCGCGCGATGATCTCGTCGATCTCCGGGACATCCGAGATCCGGATGTGACGCTCACGGTAGGCGATCCGCTCGCGCTGGAACGCGGAGAACGCGCGCCGCGCGAGGATGTAGATCCAGGTGCGCAGCGAGGCCTTCCACTCGAAGCCCGGGAGCCCTTTCCACATGCGCATGCAGACGTCCGCGAACACATCGCCTGCATCGGATGGGTCCCTCGCGAGGACGACGAGGAACCCGAGCACCTCGGGCCCGTAGTCGCGAATCGCGATGGTGACCGCCGTGCGAAAGTCGCCGCGCTCGCACCAGGCGAGGACCTCGGCCTCGACGTGCCGATCGACAGGCATGCGGAGATTGTATCGATCGTCCGTCACATCGACCAGCGAGGCCCACACTACCGTCGTACCCTACCTTGTCGATGGAGACCCGCGACGACGACGACAGCTTGCTGCGGGACATCGCCGCGGCCCCCGAGGTTGACCTCCCCGCGGACCTGGCCACCCTCGTCTTGCTCCAGCCAGGCACGATCGTCGATGGCAACTTCGCGATCGAGGAGCGGCTCGGCACCGGCGGGATGGGCATCGTTTATGCGGCGCGCGACCTGAAGCTCGGTCGCAGGGTCGCGATCAAGCTCATGCGCCTCGAGCGCAGCATCGGTCGACTCGGGGAGAGGCTACCGGAGGTGTTCGAGCGGGAGGCCAAGGCCACGGCGGCGCTCAATCACCCGAACATCGTGACCCTGCACCAGTTCGGCAACTGGAACGGGATCCTGTATCTCGTACTCGAACGGCTGCAGGGCGAGACACTGGCGACGCGGCTCGAGCGCGGCACGCTCTCCCTCCTCGAGACGCTTGCCATCGTCGAGGACGTCGCGACAGCGCTCGTGCATACGCACGCGCAGGGCATCCTGCATCGCGATCTCAAGCCGCAGAACGTGTTCCTTCTCGACGATGGCACGGTCAAGGTTCTCGATTTCGGCGTGTCGGGCATCGGTCGCGCGACGGCTCCGTCGAGCGATGACACCGGCGGAGGATCGACGCTGTCGCACGCCGGGACTCCCGGCTACATGGCCCCCGAGCAGTGGCTCGGTGAGCTGCAGGATGCGCGTACCGACGTCTGGGCCGTCGGCGTGATCGCGTTCCAGCTCGCAACGGGGGCCCTCCCGTTCGGCGTCAGCGTCGCCGAGGAACCACCTGATCTGTCGGCGGTGCAGGTAGAGCTCGCGCCGATCATCGCGCGCTGCCTCGCGCAGCGGCGCGAGGACCGATTGACCGCCGCGGAGCTCGTCGCCAGCGTGCGCGCCCTGCGCACGCAGCTCGATCCCACGCTCGCACCATCCGTACAAGCGCGGCCGCTGGCGTCGCGGATCCTTCGTCCGGTGATCGCGCTGTTCGCGATCGGAGCCATCGCCTTTGGCGCCCGAGCGCTGATGCGCGACCGTTCCGATGCCTGCGATGCGACGGATCGCATGGCGGGAATCTGGGACGTATCCGTGCGCGGACAGCTTGCGGCTCGGTTCTCCGGCCCCGATGCGGCCACGTGGAGCGCGATCGCGTCGGCGGTCGACCGGTACACGCGAGACTGGGTCGCGCTCACCGAGCGTTCGTGCCGGAGCCAGGACCGCGTCGCAACCGCGTGCCTCGACGAACGCCGCGCGCAGCTCGCGCGCTTCTTGCGCGAAACGAAGGTCCTCGATGAATGGTCGCTGGGCGCCATCCAAGCGCTACCGACGGTCTCCGATTGTGGCGATCGCGACTACCTCGCGCGCTGGATCGCCGGCACCGATGCGACCGCGCGCACGGATCGCGGTCTCGTCCGGGCCGCGTGGTTCGTCCACGGGCCGAGCAAGGACGTCATCCACGAGGCGCTGCCCCTCGCGGGCACGGGCGCGATGATCGTCGCGGGCCTCGGCGGAAAGGAGGCGAGCTTCGTCGACACCAAGCTCTCGCTGGGCGGCGGGTTCGTCGCGCGCGTCGACCGTGACGTGCACGTGTCGTGGATCCACCAGCAATCGAGTGGCAAGGTGATCTCTCTCGCGGCCGCAGGTGCGAACGAGGTCTTCGTGGCCGGCATCTACAAGGCGGCAACGACGCTCGCGGGCGCGAGCCTGCGGGCACCGCCCGGGACCGAGGATTGCTTCGTGGGCAAGCTCGACGCCACGACAGGCAAGGCCTTGTGGCTCGTGCCGTGCGCCGCGACGGACAGCTCGGCCTCGCGCGGGGCGGCGTCGGATCGCGATGCGAATCTCTATATCGTTGGCGACTTCGGAGGGCGTGCGACGTTCGGCGGGACGATCGAGATCGACGCGGCCGCGCGGCCGAGTC
>JBBRBG010000373.1:0-4762 GCA_038206055.1 Haliangiales bacterium | reverse complement strand
TCCTCGGCCAAGCGCTCAAGACCCTCGAGGTGGAGCGAATCGTCGAGAGAACGCCTACCGGCTGGCGCCTCAGCACGCGATCGACCTGACACCCCTCGCGCAACCCTCACCATCGGGTGATCGTCGTGATCGTCGTGATCGCGATGATCGCGGCAACCCCTCACCCCAGGCGGTCGCGGTGATCGCTGTGATCGCTGATCGTCGAGCTCACCCGTTCCCGGCTGCGCGACCCTGGGCGCGCGATAGGAACAGGTCCGGGGAACACCAGCGCACTGCCAATCGATCTGCAACGAGAGCTGCCTCGGGGCGTGCAACGCAACAGCTATCCATCGACGGAGATGCTCCCTAACACCAGGTGACAGCCGTCCGCGATGCGCTCCAGCGCGGAGACGAAGTCGTCTCTCGAACACTGATGGCGCTCGTACTTTCCTGACGTCGGGTCATCCTCGATCATGCTCCATCCGCCGGTCAGTAGAAGCTGAGGCGGCCCGATGCGGAACAGGTCCGCCCAGGCTCGGAACACGCGAACCGCGACCGGAGCACCCTCGACGAGAATGGCGGTCGGCCCGTAGAAGTTCAGACCTCGGCCGCACTGGCCTGTTGCGGGATTGAGTGTGGGGATCTAGTCCAGCGAGTCGCCGAGGTAGTGGAGAAGATCGTCGTGGATGCGGATCGCGCTCACGTGGTGGAGGAACTCCAGGTACTCCGCCGGCGAGTGCTCGGCAGCGGCGACCAACACGAATTCATGATCGAGTCCGCTCATACCACCCTCACCAGTCTCCCGAAGATCTGCCGCAGCGTGACCCAGCCGTTGATGCCGCCGCGGCTGTTGCCGATCTGAAACCGCTCGCCCTGCACCGCTTTCACGAGATGCAGGTACTGCGCACCCTTCACGCGGCACAACACGATGTCGCCGCGTTCACGACCGATGCGCCGATCGGCGCGACGGTGCACGTGCACAGCTGGCCATCGTTGACCTTGACGGTCATCGAATGACCGCGCGGACGAAATTGCACGGTCTCGTCGAGCGCGAGACGCGCGATGTGACCATCTGCCGGAAATGTGGACGACCCCATCCAGGATGCCTTCCGGAAGGCGTCGCCACTGCGTGGTGACGACGCGCTTCGTAGTTGGCTCCGAAGGAGGGCTTCGAACCCCGTCGAGACAACACGAAATGACCATGGGTCGCGTGGCCTTGCAGCAGTCTCGACGAGTTAGCCCGAGTTCCTGTCCGTCGCCGTCTGGCCTGATCCGGCCAGTTCGGCTGCGGCGTGGCAAAAATTTGCCACGCCGTCTGCCGTCGAAGATCGCATGGCCGCGCGGCTTCATGGGGGTGTTCGCGGAGCCCCTGCGTTCGGGGCGAGAAGACGAGTAAGCTGATCCGCGGCGATGGCGATTCAACGGCCGACGGCCTATCACCTATTTTGGCACCCGAGCGTCGAGTTCCAAGGGAAGATGCTCCCCCGGCGGCGCCAAGGCCCGATCGGTGCAGAGCCCGGCGTTCCGCTGGTCGTCCCCGCGCACGCCGCGGGTGAGTTCCTCCAGCAGTTCGAGGACAAGCTCCCCGCCGGAGAGTGGTCGCTCGAAGCCATCGACGAGGACGGCCTCCCGGTTCTCGGGACGGCTCCGATCACCCGTGCGGTGCCTCGCTCACCGGGGCGGTTCGATCCGGGGGAGGTGGTGACAGCGTTCGGGGCGCGGCTCGCCGCGCGGCTCAAGGCAGAGCACCCCGACCTGAACGCGTACCTGAATGGCACGGCCGCGAGCGGAGCCGGGGTCGCGCTGGTGCGAGCGATGGCAGACAAGATGGCGCTACTCATGGAGCGCGCCGTGCTCGCGTCGCTCGCGAATCCGCTCGTGGGGGCGCCGCGCGAGCACCTGATCGATGAGCTGGTCGACGACGTGATCCGCAAGGTCCGCGAGATACACACGAGGGCACCGCCCACGCACGTGCGGATGTCCCTCTGCCGGGGCGCGGTCTTCGCCCTGGACAACGAAACCGCCAGCACGAGCGACGAGATGATCGCGGTATCCATCAAGGCTGGCGAGTACGAGGACGCGATCGTGCGGGTGTTCGCGCGGCTTCGCGCATCGGCGCAGGTGAGTTACTCGACGGTGCTGAGCCTGCTCCCGGGCGTGACGAACCCCGTGCTGCTCGTCGGCCTCATGGTGTTGTGGGCACGGCACGATCCAGAGGGCGGCGGCGTCGACGCAGTGAAGCTCGCGGCATTCGCCGAGCCGATCCACTACAACGAAGCCCAGTCGGGCGATCTTGCCTGCACCGCGCTCTATGCCGCCTGGAGGCTCGCGCCTCCGACGAACGGAGTAGTGCTCCCGATGTTCTTGCGGCTGCTGTCGACCTACGATTCCGCCGCGCTTTCGAAGCTCGGCGCGGCAGCCCGCGCACAGGTCGCGCGCGAGATGGTCGCCGCGGGGTTCGAGGAAAAGATCCGCGACTGGATGCCCGAGGCGACCCACGCGAGCGGTCTGGCGATCATCGATCAGCTGCTCCAGATGGACACGGAACAGCTCGTGCGCACGGTTGTCCCCGAGCGTCCGCGCCGCCCGGCCGCACTACAGCTGAGGTTCCAGGCGATGCCTACGACGGGCGTCGAACCAGCCGTGGCGACGCGCGCCACGCCCGTCTCGGCACCTCGCAACGCGCCGTGCCCGTGCGGGAGCGGCAAGAAGCACAAGCGTTGTTGCGGGACGCAGCGCGAGAATCCAGCCACGGCCGACGTCGGATCGCTCGTCGCGAAGATCACCGATGGCGCCTGGTCGCGCTGGTTGTTCGAGAACATCGAGGAGCTGACGGCGACCGACTTGCTCACGTTGCCCCTCGGCGATCTGATGCAGTTGCGCGACGTCGCCGATCCGCAGCAGCTCCTCGTCATCCAGTACCGGTGCCGCGACGCCCGTCGGTTCGATCTGGCCGCGCTCATGCTCCACGAGATGACGGTGCGGGACGTGGCGACCAACCTCGTCGAGTCGCTTCGCGCCGAGCTGCTGTTCGAGGCCGCGCTCGCGGGGCGCTCCCGGTTGGTCGAGGGCGAGAAGGGCAAGCTGTCGCGCCTCGATATCGCCGAGGTCGCGATCAACGCTGAGGTCCTCACCTCGGCGGATACGCCCGCGGAGACCCTGAACGCGCTGGGCTCATTGCTGTACTCCGCGCAGCACGAGGCGAATGGGAAAAAGCTGGCGCAGATCGCGCGGATCTTGCTCACGAGTCCGAACGTGGGATTGTGGGATCTTGGCCGCGTGATCGCGCACTCCGCGCTCTTGCGTGGGCTCGGAGACAACGAGCGGGAAGCGCTGCTGCTGGCGAATACACGTGCCGCAGCGAAGCTCGGGTTGCCCGACGCCGCACGAGATCCCGCGGTCGAGCGATGGCGCGGGCTCTGTGTCGCTGAGGGCGAAGCCGCGACGCTACGCGCCGATATCGCGGAGCGCGCCACGCGCACGGATCAAAAACGCGCCAGCCTCGAAGTCCGGATCGCCGAGCTGGAAGCCGAGGTCCTTAGGCCACCTGTGAATGTGTCGACCCCCGAGGAGAACGAGCGCCGCATGGTGCGTGCGAAGAACGATCAGCTCAAGGCGATCATCGCGGAAGGCAACGCCGAGCGCGATGAGCTGCGCGCCGAGAACGAGGACTTGCGCGATCGGCTCTCCGTTGCCACCGCTACGAGAAGTGTGGAGGATACCGAGGGGGCAGGGCGTCTGCGCTCCCTTGCGGTAGATGACGAGTTCGACGAGCAAGCCTCGGACGTCCCCGAGCTTCCGACTCGGCGCGTGCTCGGCCTACGGATCGAGCGTGCCGTACGGGCAGCGTTCGAGCGCGTACCGCCCAGCGTCGCCGCCGAGGCGGTACGCACCCTCGGGTCACTTGCCGCGCGCGATGTCGGTGCGTGGCGCAACGTGAAGCAAGCCAAGGACATGGGGCGACGCGCCGTGCTGCTCGTCCGCGTCGGGATCCATCATCGGCTGATCATCCAGATCGATGGAGATGAGTTGGTGGCGCTCGATCTTGTATCGCGCGAGGGGTTCCTGGCGGTGCTCAAGCGGCTTCGGGCAACGCGGTGCTGAACGCGGCGCCGACGAGATTGCTCCCTAGCGTTTGGATCCCGCTCAGACGCAGCGCGACACGATGAGAGCGACCACGAGGAGCAAACCGACCCACGGCCAGATCCTGCGTGGCGCGAGATCGACGACCGGCTCATCGCGCCGCGGAGCGGGGATCACGACCTCGGGGATCGCGGCGCGGAGGATCTTGATCGCCTCCCGGGCCGGCTCGTTGTGCGCGGACGACCACACAACGAGGCGCGTGTTCGGCCGTCGCTCCGCCATGCTCCGAACGTGAGCTCGGTGCCGCCGCCCAGATATCACCGGGGGGAAGCTCTGCCAGTTCGTCGATGAGGGCGCGGTGGTCGGGTGCACCCCACAGACCCTCGCCTTGTTCCATTCCACCCGAGCGGAGGTGTTCCGGGAGGTCGGGCCGATTCTTGACGTCCTGCGTGTTCCGCTGATGCTCCGTGTTTGCGTCAACCTCGCGAGCGTTCCCCGGTAGGCTGTCGACCTCTCGGGCACCTCTTGCCTCATCGCTCACGTCGACGACGAGCGTCTCGACGTCGGGGAACCGGCGCTGCACCGCATCGAAGTTGCGTGCGCCTTCGGCATAGCTCTCCGCGTGCAGGCGCGCGTCGACCATCCGGCCTTCCTTCTGGGCGCGGCTCACAACCCGAGGCCACGACTGCGCGGGATCCTG
>JBBRBG010000372.1:0-4814 GCA_038206055.1 Haliangiales bacterium | reverse complement strand
CCCTCGACGCCGTCACCCTCGGTCGGCAGACGCTGGTCTCCGCTTCCGCTTTCGCTTCCGCTTCGACAGCTCGCTCGCGACCGTGCGCCAGGCATCGAGGATGGCGCGCCGCACCTCGGCCGCGCGGGCGAGCCGCAACTCGATCAGGACGGCCGGGTAGCCCTTGAAGTGCTCGATCTGTTCAGAGGAAGAGCTGGGCTCACGTCGACGAGCGCGATCAGATCCCGGCGATCGAGCGCGGGCAACCGTTGCCCGAATTCGCGACACGCAGGCTGACGAGGCGTGACGAAGCGTGACGAACACGACCGGCAAGTGCCCGACATCGCTCGAAGATCGTGTCGCGACGCGCACTTACGAAAGGGCTCGGCTGATGTTCGAATCCCGTCGGGGTCGCTTTTCGATCGGGAGGGTCTCACCCTCCCGATCTGTTACGGGTCGCGAAATTCGCGGCTCCATTGATTCGCCAGACCGGACGCACCGGTACGCGACGCTCCGAAAGCGCCAGCCGGGATCCCCGACGTGGCTACTGCGCAAGCGCGCGGCAGGTTCCCGGCTGGACGCGAAGCGCGCCCGCAGTGCCTGCGAGTACGACCGTGAACGCACCGCTGCCATCCCGATCTGCACCGGTCAGCGACACCAACATATGCAGGTGGGGGTCGCGCGCCTGCAGCGCGTCGGTCGGCTTGAACCGCACGCAGCCTTTCACGCGTGAATCGTCGAGCGGCGTCGCGAGCGCCAGGTCGAGCTCAAGGTGGACCTCGAGGTCCGGCGATCGGAGATGCCAGCCGGACAGCAGTGCGTGACCGTCGGCAACGGTAACCCGAGCTTCGACGTCGGTGAAGTCGAGATGGCTGAACGCGACGCTGTCGCCGAAGAACGGAAACGTCAGCCTGGCAAGATCGTCGCCGATCCGGCACGTGCCGACGCAGCGAGCGGCGAGCGAACCATGGGCGCGCGCGTAGTCGCGGGCTCCAGCCACGATCGGGATCGTCAGATCGGCATCGATCTCGATCGTACCGGTCATCGGGAGTTCCAGCCAGGAGGTTGGCACCTCGGACAGCGCGAAGGGATGGCGCACAGCGGCGAGCCGCACGGCACCCTTTGTCGCCTTGACGATGGACCCGAGCGGTCCACGGGTCTGCTGGTCGGGTGCCGAGGACGATCCACACGAGGCCATCAGCAGCATCGCGCAGATCGCTGCCCCCGTCGTCCGCACCCGGCTCGTGCATGCGGTCATCGAGAGCGGGTTCGTCGCTACTTTCGCGTCGATGGCGCCGCGCACTTCGTCGTCAAGCACGACGGCGCCACTGCGCCGGTCCATCGCAATCGCTGCTCTGGATCGCTTTGCGATCGTGGTCGGAGGATGGCTACAGGTCATCGTCTGTCCCGGTCTTGGTCCAGTCGGCCTGTCGCCGCGCGATGCCGGACAGCGAGTAGGAGCCGTCCGCTGGTGGCGACGACATGATTCTGCGCTCGGTACCGTGCACCGCTTGCGGTCCCTCGCCGAGCACGAAGTCGAAGCGGAGCGTGACATCCTCGTCCTCGTAACCCTCGGCCCCGCGGAGAACCTCCTCGCGCTGAAGCGCGCTCGCTCGACACGCGGCTGGATCGATGCCAGTCACGAGGCCCGTCCGTCCGAGCGCCGGATCCAAGACAACGCGCATCAAGTCGGGATCAAAGGTGATTTCGAGGTCATCTGCGCTGGGTGATCCTCCGCCCCAGCTCACGCGCCAGACGCCCCTCGTGTCGCAGCCTGCCGGTCGGTGCGCGCTGTCGGTCTCGCCCAGGTGAGCTCGCGGCGTGCCAGCGCACCCACCTAGCAGCAGGATCATCATCTCGCGTGCCTTCATCTCCTCGCGGCAACGGCCGGTCGGCTGCTCGTATTTCGATCGAGGTCTCCGGAGAGCGATAGATCGCGAGGGTCCGCGCATTACCCTCTGCCGGGCATGCAATAGTCGGCGCGTCGTTGACGTTTTGCCCGTTCGCGGGGCGTGACGTCAGGTGTAGTAACGAGGACCCTGAAAGGCTCCATCGCCCATGCGGCTACTCAACGCTTGTGCCCTGTTCGTCACGGCTCTCGGGTGCAGCTCCGCGGGCACGCGTACCGCGAGCGGCGACACACCGCCCGCGACCACGGTATCTGCGCTGGATGCACCGCCGGCTGCGGTGTCCTTGCCGCCCCCGCCCGACGACACGGAGGATCGGATGAGGGCGGCCACCGCGATCGTCCCCATCGGGACGAACTGTCTACCGCGCGAAGCGCCGGTGCCGCCGAGAGACCGTGACGAATCTGACGACGACGAAGCCCCCACGCCGCGGACCAACGGGGACAGCCAGCGTTCGTTCACGTTGGGCCAGGTCGACGGAGCGGTCGTGGTCTGCCTGCATGAGGACGGCGATCGCCCGTACGTTGGGCTCCTTGCATGCTGGAATGTCGATCCGAACAGCGGCGCGCTGACCTACCGTGACGTGGTGCCCATTCCCGGGCGAAGCTTTCGGGTCCGCCTCGTGCACGGATGCGCGTACGGATACTGCCTTCCGTCCGCGGCCGACGACCTCGCTAATTCCTGGGCACAGATCGGGTGGAGCACGAACCGGAAGGCCGTGGCGATCGGGGTTCGCGGGAACGGGATGCGCGTGGACCTGTTCGATGCCGGCACCAAGGCTTCGAGGGGCCCACTCCCGCTTGAACCGAACTACGGGCCCTCGAACTCGTTCCTCAACTTTGCCTTCGTCGAGGATCTGCTCCTCGTCACGGGCATCGACGCCGGCCCGTACGCGGGTGTGTGGTCGTTCTCGACGACGCCCACGCTGTTGGCGGCAGACGATCCCCTCCGGTCCACCGAACGGATGCCCGATCGCGATGAGCTGCTAAGCGTCTATTCAGGTGGCCTCAGCGTGCTCGATGACACGCATGCCCTCCTCGTCGAGACCGGCCTGATGTCGGCGACGGTCGTCGACGTGATTGCACACACGCGCCAGATCACGCGGCGCCGCGGCGTCCCTTGTTCGGGCTTTGAGCTCGAGGATTTCGACTTTGGAAACCGCTCGCCGAAGCGCGGCAAGTGCAAGGCTGCTCTCAAACAGCTACGGTCGTTGCGAGGAGCTCCGTTCGTGCAGCTCGCCTCCGGCGAATACCTCGCCGCGCAGATCACCACGGCCAGCCTGGTGCTCGTCGATTCGACTACACTCGTTGCGAAGCGCACGGTCCCGCTCGCGCGCTGCAAGAAATGACGCGACCGGTGGCAGTGTATTCGTGTCGCACCGACGCCGCTGTCCGCGGGCGCAACGAGCGGCCGGTGCGCTGCTCGAAGCCTTAGTCGCAGAGACCGCCAAGGTACTTTGCGCGGAGTCGGGCGACGACGCGCGCCTCGTCCTCGGGATTGTAGACGGAGTTGGTCTTGATGATCGTGTCGAGGACCAGCTTGCCGTCGGCGCTCGAGCGAAATACGTACTCGGTCTTCGTCATCCACTCGCCGGCAAGGCCTGCGACGCAGGACGGCCGTGGTCGGTTCTTGCAGCTGAATAGCTCGTCGGCTTCGATGGCGGGCCGCAGGTCGCTGCGGAATATCGTCGCGAGCGCCCGCGCAGCCTTGTCGCCGCACAGCCGGCGCGCTGACCTCGTCTCGGGCGGTTCCCGCTCGCTCGACGTGTAGATAACGTGCAGGACACCGGTGTCCGGATCGACGAGGTCGGACGGCTTCACGCGGCCCGCCGCGATCTCCCGCATGAACGCCTTCGTGACCATCGCGGGCGCGGCGGGCGAGACGGGCGCGGCGAAGGCGAGAGCAGGCAAAAGCAGGAGCACGAACGGGCGCATGAAGCTGGAACGTCGTTCTGGCTGCAGTTGTTCGCGAGCTCGCCAGAGGCGCGCGCGTGCGTGGCATCCGCCGCGTGACGCACGTCGTGATCATCGGTGGCGGGCGTCGCGACCGGGGGGTGCCTCGCCGAGCGCGACGTCCCGTTCACCATGCGCGAGCGCGGCTGTGCTCGCTTGCGGCTCGACGGATAGATGGTGATGTCTGCGAACGCGCGCGTCCGGCGGTACGTCATTCAATGACGTGCGCATCCGGTGGCAACTGGGGTTTTGCCCCTCGTCGCTGTCACCCCAAGGATTCACCGCTGTTTCCGCTTCCGCTTCGGCTTCGGCGGCTCGCTCGCGACCGTGCGCCACGCGTCGAGGATGAAGCGCCGCACCTCGGCCGCGCGGGCGAGCCGCAGCTCGATCAGGACGGCGGGATAGCTCTTGAAGTGCTCGATGGTGAAGACGCCGGCGGGCGCGATCTCGAGGAGCGCATCCTTCGCGTCGAGGTTCTCGACCTTCACGCCGAGGATCTCACCCTGCGGTAGCGGTGTATCGCCCCAGCGCTTGATGTCCGCCTTGCTGAGCGGACGATCCCAGACAAAGCCCGCCTCGCCAACCTGCCAGGTCCGCCGGCCCCACTTGGTGCCAACGGTCACCCCGGCGAGAGTTCTCGCGTACGCGTCGACGGCGGCCATGGTGAACATTCCGTGAGGCTAACAGGGCGCGACCCCGAGCGGATTCCGCGCCGCCTGAGCGTCACATCTGGTCGACGAAGTACTGCTTCTGCGACGGGTAGTAGTCGTCGAACTTCGGTAGCGGCGCGTTTGCGAGCGCGGCGACGAGGTTGTCGAAGTAGTACTCCCAGCCGGGGCCGAACTCGCCGCCCATCTTCCGCTTGTCGGCAAGGTGGTGCACGAACGTCAGCTCGGTCGTCTCGCCGGTCTGCGCCAGCTTGATCTCGAGGCGCTTCGCGCCGAAGTCGCTCGTCGTCGTGACGACGAGGTGGTGC
>JBBRBG010000371.1:0-4819 GCA_038206055.1 Haliangiales bacterium | reverse complement strand
GTGTGGCCGGGGGCCGCGATCGCGAGCGCGCTGTTGATCCTGGTCTCGCTCGGGCTCTCGGTGTGGGTCGAGCGGGGCGCGACCTACGACGTGGTGTACGGCGCGTTCGGCAGCGTGGTCGTGGTGCTGCTGTGGTTCTACCTGTCCGTGATCGCGCTCGTGCTCGGCGGCTTCGTCAACGCGGAGCTCGAGCGCCACGCCGGGGCCCCGGCCCCCGACCGCTCGATGTACTGAGATGCCGCCCGCGCGCCGCCGCCCGCGCGCCGCCCGAAACGATCGAAGGCCGCCTCGCGGGCGGCCTTCGGGGGAGCGTCGGGGCGTCTCAGCTCACAGCTTCGAGCCGTAGAACTTCGCGGCCGCGAGCGGCGCCGGCGAACCCGCGTACTGGAGCTCGCCCGTCCACACGCCGGTCTGGATGTCGTCCATCTTGCCGTCGCGGTTGCGGTCGATGCCGCGCGCCGTGCCGGTCAGGCCGAACTCGAGGGCCGAGCCGTCGATCCGGTCGAGCTGGGTGTACAGCGCCGTCGCGCCGGCGACGAGGCCCGCGTTGCAGGCGTTCTCGTACGTGCTCGGCGAGCCGAGGCCGATCGCGTCGAACACGTGCTGGCCGACCGACTGGCAGTTGACGATGCCCTTGAGGAACTCGCCGAGGTTCTGCTTGCTCGGGTCGATCAGCGGGATGATCGCGTGGTCGAGGGCGATCTTGAGCGCGGCGCCGTACTTCATCGGCACCTTGTGGGCGCTGATCGTGATCTTGCCGGTCTGCTCGAGGGTGACCTGCAGGCCCTCGACCTTGATGTTGTCCATCGCGTAGTCCGCGAACGTGTAGTCGAGGTCGATGTTGTCGACCTTGAAGTGGAGGCCCTGCACCGTCTTGGTGGCAGCGCCGCTCGCCGTCACGTCGAGGACCTCGATGGTGCCGAAGTTGTGGGCGACCTGGCCGAAGGCGTCACCGACCTCGACGATCTTGCTGACGAAGTTCGGCGCGACCTGCAGGAGGCGATCGTTGAGGTAGCCGGCGACGAACGGGATCGCGCCGTTGAGGGTGTTCTTGATGCTGCCGTTCGGCAGCGCGGCGACGAGCTTCTCGACGATGAAGCGAGTCGGGTCATCCGGATCGTCCGTCGCCTGGATGAAGTAGTTGACGACCGTGCCGACGGTGCCCGGGAGGCCCGTCGCGAGGTCGAAGTCGCTCTGCACCGCGAACCGACCTTCGGGGGTGGTCGGGACCGGTTGGCCATCCGGGTTCGACGGGTCGGTGGTGTCGTCGCCGGGCGTGCCGGGGGCGTCCGCTGCACAACCCACGGCGGTGATACCAAGGGCGAGGAGTAAGGACATGGACAGGCTGCGGGTCATCATCTTGGTTTCTCCGTCGAGGATTGCGGTTGGTGACTTTTTCTATGTGCAGCGCGTGTGCCACGCGATCCGCAACGATCGATCAATCACTTGCGATGCGGTCTGGCGCAGAGCGGCAACTCCACTGGTCAGGCCATTCGATTCCGTTGGAGACGAATGACCGCGCTCGACGAGGAATCGCCGTCGCCGAAAATAAAACCGGCCGGAGCAGAATTGCTCCGGCCGGCCAGCCATCCTCGACATTGCGGGCTCACCACCCGCGCCGTCGAACCTTTACATGCGGTCGCCGTAGAACGTGGCGGCCGCGAGCGGCGCCGGGGTACCTGCGTAGGAGAGGTTGCCCGTCCACTGGCCCGTCGCGATGGAATCGATCTTCTTGTCGTTGTTCTTGTCGAGCGCCTTGGCCGCGCCGGTCAGGCTGAACTCGAGGGCCGAGCCGTCGATGGCGTCGATCTTCGAGTAGACAACGCCCGCGCCGGCGACGAGGCCCGCGTTGCACGCGGTGGCAAGGGCGCTCGCGCCGATGCCAAAGGGAAGCTGGGAAGCGATCAGGTTGCCGACGGCGACGCAGTCGACCTGGTGCTGCAGGAGCTCGCCGAGGTTGTGCGCGTTCGGGTCGAGCATCGGGATGACCATGCCGTCGAGGCCGATCCTGAGGACCTTGCCGTACGCGAGCGGAACCTTGTGGTCCGCGATGCCGAGGCGGCCCGTGGCGTCGAGCGTCACGCCGACATTCGAAACGACCACGTTCGCGACGCTGTAGTCCGCGAACGCGAGGTCGGACTCGACCTGGTCGATCTTGAAGTGCGCGCCGAGCACCGAGTGCGACGACGTGTACGCGCCGGGGGCGCCGGTGATGACGAGCTGCTCGTTGGTGCCGAAGTTCTTCGCGATGGCGCCGAAGTCGTGGCCCATCTGAACCATCGTGGTGACGAAGTCGGGCGCGAACTGCAGGAGGCGGTCGTTGAGGTAGCCGGCGACGAACGGGCGGACGCCGTTGAGGGCGGTCTTCACCGTGCCGCTGGGCAGCTTCGCGATGATCTGCTCGAGGATCCAGTTGGCCGGGTCCGTCGCGTCGTCGGTCATCGCGATGATGGTGTTGGAGACCTCGCCGACCTTGCCGGGCATGTTGGTCGCCAGGTCGAACGTGCTCCGCATCTTGAACGTGCCGGTCGCGTCCGTCGGGACCGGCGTCTCGTCCCCGCCGCCGCCACCGCCGCCGCCACCGCCGTCATCGCCCATGTCATTCGGGGCATCGGCAGCGCAACCCACTGCGGTGGTGCCCAGAGCGAGGGCGAGGAGGACGGTGAGGTTCTTGGCGTTGGTCATCATGGCTGTATCTCCGGGGCGAGGATGCTGTTGATGGGAATCCGTTGTGCAGCGCATGTGCCACGATCGTCGACGAGGAATCCGCGTGAGGTCGCGTAGTTGCGCCCGGGTGGCGGATCCGCTGGCCAGGTCACTCGTGCTTCGGGAGGTCAAGTGACCTAGCCACGCAGCGCGTCGTGCAACCGATCGACATCACCACGCAAACCCTGGGGAGCGACCTCGCTATACTAGGTGCGTGGAACGCCCATCGGCCGCGCGGGACTTCGCGGCGAGCCTCGATACGCTGATCCGAGCGCGGTATCCGTTCGTCTACCTCGTGTCGTGGGAGGAGCAGCGGGTCGACACCATCCTCGGCGAGCTCGCGCGCCGGCACTCGAAGCAGCTCGTCGAATGGTCCGCGACCCGCGGCCTGCGGCGAACGGGCGGTGCGCGCGCCACCTATCCGATCGAGGCGATCACCAGGCCCGTGGAGATGCTCCAGGCCGTCGGCAAGCTGACCGATCCGTCGCTCGTCGTCCTCAAGGACTTCCATCCCTATCTCGACGAACCGCTCGTGGTGCGCGCGCTGCGCGAGCTCTCGCACGAGCTCGAGAACAGCTACTCCACGGTCATTCTCCTGTCGCCGGTCCTCAAGATCCCCGTGGAGCTGGAGAAGGACGTCACCGTCCTCGATGTCCCGCTGCCTGACTTCCGCGAGCTTCTCGATCTGCTCCGCGGGATCGCGCAGGTCCTCAAGCAGCAGGGGCGCGCCGAGGTCAATCTCCAGCGCAACGAGGTCGAGCAGCTCGTGCGGGCCGCGCTCGGCCTGACGCTCAACGAAGCCGAGAACGCGTTCGCCCGCGCGATCGCGATCGACGACAAGCTCGATGCCGATGACATCAAGCTCGTGCTCGAGGAGAAGCGCCAGGTCATCCGCAAGAGCGGCCTGCTCGAGTACTACCCGACCGATCAGGACCTCGGCGGCGTGGGCGGGCTCGAGTTCCTCAAGTCGTGGCTCGATCGGCGCACCGCCGCGTTCGGCGACGAGGCGCGCCAGTTCGGCCTCCCCGAGCCGAAGGGCCTGCTGCTCCTCGGTGTCCAGGGCTGCGGCAAGAGCCTCACCGCGAAGGCGATCGCGTCGCACTGGCGGATGCCGCTGCTCCGCCTCGATATGGGGCGCATCTTCGGCAGCCTGATCGGCTCCTCCGAGGACAACATCCGTCGCGCGATCAAGACGGCGGAGGGCGTGGCGCCGGTCGTGATGTGGATCGACGAGATCGAGAAGGGCCTCTCCGGCGTCAAGGGCGGCGGCGAGACCGACGGCGGCGTGGGCGCACGCGTGTTCGGCGCGCTGCTCACCTGGATGCAGGAGAAGCAGGCGCCGGTGTTCGTGGTGGCCACCGCGAACTCGATCAAGGACCTGCCGCCCGAGCTGCTCCGCAAGGGTCGGTTCGACGAGATCTTCTTCATCGATCTCCCGTCGCAGGCCGAGCGCGCGGAGATCTTCGAGATCCACCTGCGCCGCCGCGCGCGCGATCCCATCGCGTTCGACGTGCAGCGCCTCGCCGAGATCGGGCGCGGCTTCTCCGGCGCGGAGATCGAGCAGGCGATCATCGCCGGCCTCTACCAGGCGTTCGAGGAGCGCGGGCAGCTCGAGCAGCGCCACATCGAGCAGGCGCTCACGGAGACGCGGCCGCTCTCGACCACGATGCAGGAGGACATCTCCGCCCTCCGCGAGTGGGCATCCACGCGTGCACGCCAGGCCTCGCGATCGGACGATACCTAGTGGGCCGCTTCGATCGCTTCAAGAAGCTCGAGCGCGCACGCCCCGACGGAGACGACGAACCGCCGCCCCAGAGCTCGCTCCGGTTCGGCAAGATCGAGGCACGCAAGGAAGCGCCGGCGGCCGCGGCGCCCGATCCATTCGCCCCACCACCGGAGGAGCTCGACGTACCGCTCGAGATCGAACAGGGCGACGACCGCCTGGTCGCGAGGCACAAGCAGGAGAAGAAGCTGAAGGCGCAGGCGGCGATCGATGCCGAACGCCAGCGGATCGCGGAGATCCAGATGCGCGAGGAGGCGCAGCAGGGTCCCCTCGATCTCGTGCTGAAGAAGCGCGGGGTGCTGCTCAACCTGACCAACGCGGAGCGGGTCT
>JBBRBG010000370.1:0-4828 GCA_038206055.1 Haliangiales bacterium | reverse complement strand
CATCGCGGCGAGGTCGGTCGCGAGCGGAGCGGCTGCGGGCGCCGCGTACTCCTGCGCCGTGTAGCCGCTCGGCTCGACGTTGAGGTGCGCGACCTGACCGCGCGCGAAGATCGCGGCGAGATCCGGCGCCGTGCGCGCGATGCCCTGTGCCGACAGCGAGTGATACGTCTGCAGCACGGCGAGTGGCTGGTGCGTCGCACCCTCGATCGCGGCGAGCGCCGGATCGACCGCCACGCCCGGCGCATACACGCCCGCGAACAGCCGCGGCGTACAGTCTTCGTCGGCGAGCCCGTCGCCGTCGTCGTCGATCGCGTTCCCGCACCGCTCGCCATAGCTCGGCGCGGCCCCGCTCGCGTCGGGCATCGCTGCATCCGGCGCTGCGGGCTCGCGCGCGCCGCACGCCGCGATCACAACAATTAGAACCACCGTTCTCATTCGCGCAATCTACCGATCCGCGCCGCGGAAGGAAAGCGTTTCGTGTCCGGCCGGATCGCGGACGCGGGTCTGGATGACGACCCGCTGCGGACAGCCGCCTTCCGAGATCCGCGCGGTTGGCGCGGCACACGGCGTGCTGTCGCTCCCGCGCGAGGTTCGCTACGATGCCCGACAACGAAGACGATATGGAAGCCCCGGTCACACGCCGCGAGCTTCGCGAGGAATTCGCGAAGTTCGAGGAACGCTTCGAGAGGAAGCTCGACGAGAAGCTCGACGAGAAGCTCGAACAGAAGTTCACACGCGAGTTCACCGTCTTCAGGCGAGAGATCGACGACAAGCTTGCCGAGGTCAATCGGACTCTCTCTGTGGAGCTCGCGCGCCATGTCAACGCCGTTGCGGAGCTGCTGCGCACCGAGATCCGCGCACTCGGCGAGAACAAGCCCACGCTCACCGAGGTGCTCGAGACGCTGCCGCGTCGTGTGGAGAAGCTCGAGGAGCGCGTGTTCGCGCCGCCGAAACGACGAACGCCGACGAGGGCGACTCGTCGGCGTTGAGACAGAGAATCTCGTCGTTCGTCGCTGACCCAACGACGTAGGGTCCGCGGTGGGTGCAGCGTTTTGCGGCAGGCACCGGAGTTGTTCCTTTGGAGAGTGGAGTGGGTTGCTACATGACGCGGCGCCGCTCGTGGCTTCGGCTCGACACCGACCGTGAAGTCGAGGAGCATCGCGGGATGAGATGTCGCTTGGCGCTGTTGTCAGGGTTCGCGGTGTTGTCAGGGATGGGTCTCATCGCGTGTACCGCGCCGAACCCGAGATCCTGCGCGGACGGGCTATGCACGGACCAGCGCTATCCCTACTGCGACGCGGACGGCACCTTCGAGGGCACGCCGGATACGTGCATTGCGGTCGATTGCGAGCCGTCCTCGTTCGTTCGCTGTCTGGCCGATCAGTCAGTGAAGTGCAACGCGGCGGGAAACGACTACACCATCGTGATGTGCGAGCAGGGTTGCAACGACGCCACGGGCTGTCGTCAGTGCTCGAGCAACGACCAGTGCACCGCCGCATCGCCGATCTGCGATTCCGGAGGAGCGTGCCGCGCTTGCGTGCTGGACGACGAATGCTCGAGCCGGGTGTGCCAGTCTGGAGCATGTATCGCCGAAACCGGCGTCCTCTACGCGTCCAGTGGCGGCGGAGGCAACTCGGCATGTACCAAGGCCGACCCGTGCAACATTGCGCACGCCAGCCTTCTCGCGGAGACCGCGGCCGTCCAGCCTGTCATCCGGCTGCTTCCCGGTTCCTATGCGGCTGGGCTCGCGTTCGATCGTCCGACGAACAGCCCACTGGTCGTGGTGGCGACCGGGGCGACCATCGTTGCGAACACTGCAGTCGCGATCACCGGAGGGGCCGACGTCTGGATCCGCGGACCCGAGCTGACTGCCACGGTCGATATCGTCACCTGCGATTCCTCGACCGGCTCCTCGAGACTGCGCCTCAGTGACAGCGTGCTGAGTGCCTCCGACACCGCGCTCGCGCGGGTTGACTACTGTCAGCTGAGGCTCGAGGCGTCCGATCTCCGAATCAACTCGAGCAATTTCGCCGCCGTGTACCTTGGAAACAACGCCGCCTTCAGCGGGGACCGGCTGAGGATCAGGGGGACGCCGGACCACCAAGCGATTATCGGCACCGTATACGGATCCCGGGTCCGGCTCGAGCTCACAAATTCACTGCTGGAGTACGCGCCGATCCAATTCACTACGGGCGACACGACAAGCCCTGGTTCCTTGGCGACGTTCGGAAACAACACGTTCGTCGTCGGGGTATCGGGCACCTACTGTCCCTCAACAGGGACCGGTAGTGCGTTCCGGACCATGATCTACGACAACAACATCGTCTTCGGAGCGGGCAGCTTCGATGTTGTCACCGGCACGGGCTGCCAGCTGCACAACAACGTCGTGTACCCCCAGGCTACCGCGCTCGCGGGAAACATCCTTGGGGACCCGCAGTTCGTCGACGCGACGGGCGGCGACTACCACCTCAAGTCGTCCAGCCCCGCTGTCGATCACGGCGTTGCGACGCCTCGGTTTCCGTCGGTGTCTGCGGACTTGGACGGCGTTTCGCGGCCGCAGGGAGCGGCGCCGGATATCGGCGCTTACGAAAGAAGGCCGTAGCCGCGAATCAGAAGCCCGGGATACCGCCGGGGAAGTCAGTGCACTGCGTGATGCTCGCGTTCTGCGATGGGTAGCGGTACAGGCCGATGAAGCACATCTCGTCGTTCGTGCTGTCTCCGAAATGGAGAGTCTGGCCGGTGGTGTTGTCGTAGCTGCACGTCACCCGGATCTTGTCGCCTTGGAGCACCGAAACCTCGGCGGGCGGCTTGTAGTACTTCTGCTCATTGAAATCGTAGGCCAGGTCATGGAGAACCGTGGTTGTGGTCCCACGAATTAGCTCTAGCTTGGAGTGCTTCGCAGTCTTGTGCATGTGCGGCCAGTACGCGAACAACGAATAGGGCGTGTTAACCGTGCACCCCCCATCCGTGACGTCCTGCATGCCGATTGGGATGCTGAAGTTGAGCTTCCCGGCGAACACCATCTCCGCGAGCATCGGCGGAGGCGTCGGTGATGCCTTGACCAAGATCGCCGAGTCGCCGGTGAGCACGTTGTCGGTCGCGTTGAACAGGTGGAGGTTGAGGTGCACCTGGGTGCCGGCCGGGATCTTGAGACCGACGTTCGTCGGGAAGTCGAGCGGGTCGGTGCCGACGCCGCTGGCGTAGAGCATCGGGCGGCCGATCGATCCAACGGAGCAATCGAATTCGCCGTCGGGGCCTGCGGCATTGCCAGCGGCGATCGACAGCACCGTGTGGTGCGTACCGGAAGGCGCCTGCGCGACGATGCTGGTGATGTAGGTTTCGGTCGGCACCGTGAAGCGAATGCAGCGGTACGTGTCCGTCGCGCCGGCCGGCAACGACCACGTGCGACCGACCAGCCGCGTGTAGCCGGCGGGCAGCGGCGGTGCGTCGGGCGGTCCAGCGGGCGCATCGATCGGCGTGTCGTCGCCGGTGTTGCTGGCCCCATCACTTCCGCAGCCCATTACAAACACGGCGAGCAGAACGGCGAACTTGCGCATCCGGGGAGCATGCCGAATCGCCACCGCGGTGTCTCCTGCGATCCAGTAGGTGCTGGATGTAGGTGTGGTGGAATTCTCAGTAAGCGACACTCAGTAAGGCCGACTCTATCGGCTAGTCGTCGTCGCTGTGGCCCGTGAGCTTGAGCTTGTTCTTCGCCGCCTTCGCGAGCTTGCTGCGTGGACGCTCGTCGATGATGCCCTGCAGGAGCTCGGCGCCGAGCTCCTCGTTGGAGCCGTCGCCGGACTCGAGGAGACGAAACCCGAGGCCGTAGAGGGCCTCGTCCGAGACGTCCTTCTCGCGCGCGAGCTGCTTCGCGACGGGGTAGCCCTTCGCGGCGAGACGGCTGAACTGCTCGAACACGGGATCGTCGGTGCGCGTGGTGCGGATCAGACCTTCGCCTGCGGCCTCGAGGGAGAGCAGGGCGAGGAAGAACCGGTGCTCGTCGTCGATCGCCGTGTCGATGTCAGCGCGCGAGCGCAGCAGGGGCTTGAGGCTGCCGAACGCCTCGACGGACTTGCCCTGCTTGCGAAGGCGCTTGGCGCGCTCGAACAGCAGCTCGACGTGGATGGTCGGGGCGACATCGGCGATCAGCTCGGCGAGGACGCGCTCGAGGACGATCTGATCGGCGGTTGCCTTGCCCTTGAAATGGAGGTCCATGTACTCGCGCACGCGCTCGGCGAGCTCTTCAACTGCCTGGTTCGAGACGTTGCCGCGGTGCGAGCGGATCACGCCTGCGTAGCGACGCGCGGCCTGCTCGTCCTTCGTGGCGAGGAGGGCGCGGGTCACGGGAAGCACGGACTCGGGCGCCTTGGACAGGCCGCGGGCGGCCGCGTCGCGCGCGGTGGGCTCGTCGCCGCCGAGCGCCTCGACGAGGGCCTTGACGGCGGAGGCGCCGCCGCCGGCGGGCATGCGCTCCATCGCGAGCTTCTGCGCGGCGGGGTTCTTCGACTTCGCGAGGCCGGCGAACAGCTTCGCCTGCGACTCGGGGATCCGCGCGCCGCGGAGGGTGTCGACGGCGGACTGCGCGACGGCGAGGTCATCACCGCCGGCGAAGTCGATCAGCGCCTCGATCACCTTCTCGGTGCCGCGCGCTTCGCTGGTGGCGACGATGCGGCGCAGCCCTGCGATCGCGGCGAGCCGGATCGGGCGTGGCTCATCGGGATCGGCGTACTTGAGCAGGAGCGACTGGGTCGCGGGGCGCGCGAGGTAGCCAATCAGGCGGAGCAGGGCGCCGAGCTCGGCCATGCCCTTCACGACATCGGGATCGCGC
>JBBRBG010000369.1:0-4970 GCA_038206055.1 Haliangiales bacterium | reverse complement strand
GCGGCGCCCACTTCGCGGAGGCTGCCGAGCGCGATGCGGAAGTGGTGCAACCGGTCACCGCCGATGCGGCCGGTGGCCTCGGCGATGTTGAGCGGGATGCTCGTCACCGCATCTTCGAGCTGCGTGGCGAGGCGCTTGTTGTGGCGCTTGAAGGTAGCGAGCGTGGGCGGCAGTGCTCCGACGAGATCGAGCGCGAGGTCATAGGCGATGAGGCTCATGGACGTGACTCCTGTGTGGGGGTTCGCTCTCTCCAGCCACGAGAGCGACGTGCCGCGCGCTGGGAACAAGCGCTCGCGATCGGGCGGGCACTTCGCGCGCGCGGCGCGGCGGTCTCGCAGCTCGGAGGACGAACCCCCACGCAGGAGGCCGGCCATGAGCTCATCGCAATGACCCGCGCTCGACGAGGCGGGGCGCTGCCGCCCACGCGAGCGGTTCGCCCTTTACCCCGCCGCTCGTGACAAGCACCGCGCCATCGCGCCCCGTGGCGGTGGTGGCCGCGCGCGCCTCGTCGAGGCCGACGCTCGGTACACAGCTCTCGCCCGTGCTCGTGCGGACCTCGCGTCGATCGCGGTCGTCGCTGGAGCGAGCGGTCTGCGGCATCTGCGGTCACGGGGCCTGATTGGTTGTCTCTGCCCCTTCGCGCCGAGAACGCGTGCCGCGCGCGCGGATTACCGACGAGAGCGCTCACCTCGGTTCGCAGCGCGCGACACGGTTCTCGCGCGGAACGGGGCATGACAACCAATCAGTCCCCCGTGACCTTCGATGCCTACACCCGCTCCCTCCAGCTCCTCCGGTCCTGCGTCCCGGCGCTCAAGGCGCTGAGGTCCCACGATCCCGTCCTCGAGAAGCAGCTGCGCAGCGCTGCACAGAGCGTCGGTCAGAACGTCGCCGAAGGAAATCGGCGCGTCGGCAAGGACCGCCGCCACTTCTTCCGAATGGCGCTCGCGAGCGCCGCCGAGGTCACCATGGAGCTCGACCAGGCCGTCGCGCTCGAGTACATCGCGCCCGCGCTGGTCGCCGAGGCACTCGAGCTCGCGGATCGAGTCCGCGCGATGACCTACCGGCTCTCCACCCGGTGAGCCTCTCCGGGCCGCGCGGCCCGCACAGCCGCGCACCTCGCTGTCCGAATATGGGGTCGGACCCGATTGTCGGACACGATCCCGATCCCGATCCCGACACCGACACCGATCCCGATCCCGATCCCGATCCCGAAGGCACCGGCGTCCGGGAACCCGAACCCGAACCCGAACCGGCGCCGGCGTGGTGCAAGGGCGGCAGCGGCGGCCGGCGCTACTTGGCTGAGCCAGCGCTCGTCGCCGCGGACGACCCGGCAGAGCCGGAACCAGAACCACCAGAAACACCAGAACCAGAGCCGGCCGCCGCTTCCGCCGCCTTTGCCTTCGCCCGCGTGCGCTCCCACGCCGCGCGCACCTCCTCCTCTGAAGCGCCGGGGCCGACGTGCTCCATACCATCGCCGATCGGCTTCGCGCTGCCGCTGCCATTCCCGACGTCGATCGTGCCGGGCTTCGGCACCACGCCGCTCCCCTCGTCGCCGAAGCCCGTGACGAACTTCGAGGTCGCGTTCGCGCACGGCTTACGCATGAGGATGATCATGATGAGGAGGATGAGGGTTCCGCCGATGCGGAACATCATCGGGCCATCGAGCTTGAGCCCGCGGCCGCGCGGCAGCTTGGGCACCGGCTCTTCGTCCACAGCGAAGGGATACCGCGCCCAGGGCGAGCTTGCGAGCCCGCATGCTATCCCTGCGTGATCGCCAGGTCAGCTAGCTGAAGCTCGGCGCTGCGGTGGCCCTGCCAGGTCGAGATCGTGGGCACGAATGCGAGGTCCACGCAGTTGCCCACCTCGACCTCGCGGTCGCCCAGGCCGAAGCCGATCGCACTGCGCAGGGTGGAGGCGTTGTCCTCGAGGGTGAGCTTGAGATGGCCGCCGTTGCGCGTGAGGTCGCCGACGCGGCGGACCGCGGTGACGCGCGCGTTGCGGGTGACGAGGACCGGCGCGGGATTGTGCTGGCCGAACGGACCGAGGCCCGCGAGCTCCATGGCGAGGCGCTCGTCGACCTCGGCGAGGCGGACCTCGGCGTCGATCTCGCGGCCGGCCGGCGTGGGCTTGCTGCCCTCGGCGAGCTTCGCGCACGAGGCGCCGAGCGCCTCCGAAAGCGCCTCGAACTGCGAGCGCGCGATCGTGAACCCCGCGGCGGCAGCGTGACCGCCATAGCGCCCGATGCATCCCGGCACCTCGGCCGCCATGTTGAGGGCCTGGTAGAGGTTGATGCCACCACAGGTCCGCGCCGAGCCGCGGCCGACGCCGGTGACGGGATCGATGCCGACCACGAACGCGGGGCGCTGATAGAGATCGACGAGCTTCGCGGCCACGATGCCGACGACGCCAGAGGGCCAGCCCTCGCCCGCGATCACGATCGCCGCACCAGGGTCCCGGTCGCCGAGCTGCGCGAGCGCCTCGGTCATCACGCGCTCCTGGATCTCCCGCCGCTCCAGGTTCGCCGACTCGAGGACCTGGGCGCACTCGGTGGCCGTATCGTCGCCCGCGAGCAGCAGCTCGAGAGATGGCCCGGCGGCACCGAGGCGGCCGGGGGCATTGATCCGCGGCGCGAGCTTCCACGCCACGACGTGTGCATCGAGCTCGCGGTCCTCGGACACGCCGGCGGCGGCGAGCAGCGCGGCGACGCCCGGACGCGCGCGTGACTGGAGGCGGCGAAGGCCAAGCGACGTGAGGATCCGGTTCTCGTGCGTGAGCGGCACGAGGTCCGCGATCGTGCCGAGGGCGACGAGATCGAGCAGGTCGCGCACGTCCGGCTCGGGGCGCGAGCGGTAGTGGCCACGGTCGCGTAGCTCGGTGCGCACCGCCGCCGCGACGTAAAACGCCAGGCCGACCGAGGCCATCCCTCGGAACGGGAACGTGGAGTCCGCGCGGAACGGATTGACGAGCGAGTACGCCGGGTGCTCGACGTCCGCGCCGGGGACGGTGTGGTGGTCGACGACGATGACCTCGATCCCATGCGCGGCCGCGGCGCCGATCGCGTCGAGATCGCTGGTCCCGCAATCGCCGGTGATGATCAGCTGGCAGCCGCGCTGCGCGAAGTCCTGCGCCGCGCCGACCGTGAAGCCGTAGCCGGCGTCGCGGCGCGCGACGGCGACCTCGACCTCGCCACCCGAAGCGCGGAGGAACGAGGTCAGGAGCGCGGCGGTGGTGACGCCATCGACATCGTAGTCGCCGAACACGCCGATCCGGTGACCGCGCGCGATGGCGTCGGCGATGCGGGTGACCGCGCGCGGCAACCCGGCGAGTCCGGCCGGCGGACGCAGCGCAGCGAGACGCGGATCGACGAAGCTCTGCGCGTCGCGCGGGTCATGGACACCACGAGCGACGAGGCAGCGCGCCGTTGCGGGACGAACCCGCAAGGACGACGCGAGCCGAGCCACGATCTGGTCGTCGGCGGGACGCAGCCGGAGTTGCACGCCCGGACCGTACGCGCCGGGTATGACATCCAAGCCCGGTTTCCAGTGCGATCCCGGGGATCTATCGCGCTACTCGTCGCTCGCAGGCTCGTCGTCGGCCGACGCCACCGAGGCCGTCGTTGCCGCAGCGGCACGTCGCCGCGCCGGCGCGGGGCCGGAGTACCACTTCTTCGAGATCCACATGAAGAACGGGACCGCGAGGAAGATCGAGGAGTAGCAGCCGACGATCACGCCGATGTTCATGGCGAACGCGAAGTTCTTCACGAGACCGGTGCCGAAGATGTTCATGATCAGCGTGGTCGCGAACACGGTCGACGACGTGAGGATCGTGCGGACCAGCATCTCGTTGATCGAGATATCGATGATGCGCTCGATCTTCTTGTCCTTCAGCTTCGCCTGATTCTCGCGCACGCGATCGAAGACGATCACGGTGTCGTTGACCGAGAACCCCATGACGGTGAGCAGACCCGCGACCGAGGTCAACGACACCTCCGTCCACGTCACGGCGAACACGCCGATGACCATGATCGCGTCGTGGACCGTGGCAAACGCCGCGCCCGGCGCGTACCGGATGTCGAACCGGAACGCGAGGTACAGCATGATCAGGAAGATCGCGTAGACGATCGCCTTGGCGGCGTCATTGCGCAGCTTGTCGCCGGCCTTCGCGCTGACGAGGTAGCTGTTGACGACGGTGACAGCGGCCCCGGGGAACGCCTTCTCGAGGCGATCCTTGTACTCGCGACCGAGTCCCTCCATCCCGTACCACTGGTTGATGTCGCCGGTACCCTCGTCCGCGCGCTCGTAGAGCTTCTGCTCCGCGTCACTCCACGGCTTGAGCAGGAGGTTGTGCTTGTCGAACACCGCCTTTGCCTCGCTCCACGTGATCGGCTTCTTCGAACGAACGCTCAGCCGATCGCCAGACCACACGGCCTTGCTGACCTGGTTGTCCTTGAACGTCGTATTGAAGTCGTCGAGCGCCGCCTTCTCGACCTCCGGCTTGAGCGCCGAGGTCCGAGTGGTGCGGATGATCATGCCGTTGACGGTGACGTCCTTCTTCGTCTTGGCCTCCTCCGCGCTCCACGACATGTCGGAGACCTCGGTGCCCTTCTCACCCTGTTCCAGGGTCTCGCGCACCTTGGCCGGATCGACCTTGGTGTAGGCGCCGGTGGCCTTGTCATTGAACGCGACGATGATCTCGGAGCCGCCCTTGAAGTCGATCGTCCAGTTCATATAGTCGCCGCGGACGCTCTTGTTGACGAACAAGACGCCGACCGAGGCGGCCATGGCGAGGATCGAGAACATGAGCCAGGCCTTGAACTTCGTGACGAACGCGAAGTTATTTCCCGGCGGCAGCAGATAACGGAACTTGTGGTGTTCACTCATGGCTGCTGCTCAGATCGAGATCGTGGCCATCGTTCCCTTCTTCCTGGAGACGTACCAGTCGAAGAAGATCCGAGTGACCCAGATGTTGGT
>JBBRBG010000368.1:0-4990 GCA_038206055.1 Haliangiales bacterium | reverse complement strand
AGGTACTCGACCGGCGCGCCGGCCTTCTTCGCGGCGGCCACGATCTCGTCGGACTCGACCTTCAGCACGCGCGGATCATTCGCGCCCTGCACCACGAGCAGCGGGCGCTTGATGTTCTCGGCGTGGAACAAGGGCGAGATCGACTGGAGGCGCACCTTGTCGGTCGCCGGATCGCCCATCTCGGCGTAGAGCGACTCGCGGAACGATGCCCACCACGCCGGGATGCTCTCGAGCGTGCGCACCCAGTTCATCACGCCGAAGATATCGATGCCGGCATCGAACGCCTCCGGCGCGAACGCGAGCGCGGCACCGACCATGTAGCCGCCGTAGCTGCCGCCCATGATCGCGACGCGCTTGCCATCGACCCAGTCGAGGCTCGCGAGGTAAGGGCGCGCGGCGACCGTGTCCTTGAGATCGACGTCGCCGTGCTTCTTGTCGTCCATGTGGAAGAACGTCTTGCCGTAGCCCGACGAGCCGCGGTTGTTCGTGGCGAGCACCGCATAGCCGTGGTTGACGAGGTGCTGCGTCAGCTCCGAGTAGCCGCGGCGCGATTGCCCGCCCGGACCGCCGTGCACGAGCACGATCGCGGGGACCTTGTTCGCCGGCGACGCATCCTTCGGCTTGTAGAGGATCGCCGGGATCTCGAGACCGTCGAAGCTCTTGTAGCGAACGACCTGCGAATCGACGAGATCCTCGGGATTCACGTCGGGGTTGAGCGTATGCGTGAGCTGGCGCGGCGCGCCGCCCGCGACATCGACCGTCCACACGTCGCGCGGCGTGCGATCACTCGTCAGCAGGAAGCCCATCTTCGTTTCGTCGGGCGAGAAGAACGTGCCGGTGACATCGGCGTTCGGCAGCGCGGGCAGCGCCACGTCCTTGCCGGACTTCGTATCGATCACGCGGAGCACGGTCTTCGCGTCCTCGTTCGTCGTGCTGACCCGATAGCGGCCGGTCTCCGAGAACCCGACCCCCGCCACGTCCCAGTCGGCGACGATCTCCGAGCGCGCCTTGCCGGTGGCGAGGTCATACGACCACGCCTGCGCGAACTCGCCCTGGCCATCGGTGCCGAACCACAGCGCCTTGCTGTTCGGCGTGAACCCGAACACGTCGTGCTGAACGTTGCCGGTGTGCTTCGTGACGAGCTTCGGCGCGGCCTTCGGCTTCGCGAGATCGACGAGGTAGAGATCGTTGTCGGCGTTCGTGCGGTTCTTCGCGAACACCAGCCACTTTCCATCGCGGCTGATATCGGAAACGGAGTCCGCGGCCTTGTTCGTGTAGACGAGCGAGCGCTTGTAGTCTTTCGCCGCATAGCGATACGCATCGAACGCCTTCGGATCGCGCTCGTTCGTCATCACCCAGAACCACTGCTTGTCGCCGGAGAAGCCGAGGAACTCCGCCTTTGTCTTGTCGCCGGGCGTCAGGTCCTTCGCGGTCTTCCCGTCGAGGACCCACAGGTGACTGATCTCGTTGCCACCGGCGGTGTCCTGCGAATAGAGGAGGCGATCGTCGGCCGGGAAGTACCCCTGGGGAGACTGCGACTCCTTTGACTCGGTGAGCCGCACCGGCTCGCCGCCCGCGGTCGGCAGCGCGTAGAGGTTGAACACGCCCGACGTGTCCATCGCGACCAGGACGCGCGACCCATCGTGCGAGAAGTTCGCCGCACTGACCGCGGTGTTCTTGAACAGCGTCGCCGCGTCGTAGCGCTTGGTCTTGCTCGCCGACACGGGCGGCGCACTCGGCGCCACGACCTCGGCGGGCCGCGCCTCGGCCGGAACCGGCGGAGGCGCCTCGACGGGGTGCTTGCCACCGCCGCACGCGGCGAGGACGGCGAATAGCGACAGACGAAGTTGGATGCTCATGACGCGCGCATCCTAACGCGAGTGCAGCCGGCAGGAATCGAACCCGCACTTCGGAGGTCATTACTCTCCGTGTGATGCCGTTTCACCACGGCTGCAGAGAACATCATGCGGCGACCTCGAGGGCGATGCCAGCGCGCAGGCTGGCGAGCGTGGTCTCCGCCGGAACGCCCGCGAATCGCGCGGCGCGGGTGCAGGTCCGCCGCTCCATCACGAGCAGCCACGCGCGCTGGTCGTCGAGGGTAGCGAATGCGCCGTGGATGCGGCCACGGGAGCTCGCGCGCTCGGTGTGCAAGAGGTTCGCGACCATGCGCAGGACGGCGCGCTCGGATTGCGCCTCGCGCACGGTATGCCCGCGCTCCTGCCACCAGGGTTCGTCGTCGTGGCGGTGGCCGAGTGCGCGGCGAAGCGCGGCGATGCGGAGGTTGATGCGGGCGAGAACGATCTTCACGGTCAGTAGCTCAGACATGGCGATCCTTTCCGCGCACCAGCGAGAGGTGCGCGAACAAACGGCGCACGTGCGCGCGAGGCATCGGCACCACGCCGATGGCCATCGGCGCGCCGCGCCAGGGTTCATCCGGTTCGCGGACGAGAACGTGGGGCACGCCGAGCTCGAGGAGCCGGCGCTCGAGCGCGAGCAACGCGTCGAGCGGCGCTACGAGCGCGACGGCCGTCGTCGGAGACGAGGCTGTCAGAGCGCTCGGGAGCTGCGCGGACTGGCCGGCTGCGTGAACGATCATCGCGGCCTGGACGCCGAAGGGGGCGTCGTTGCGGACGATCACGTAGTGGCAGGAGTCGACGTCAATGCATGAAGGTCACGCTAAGGCGCGTGTCGCGATCGTGCAAGCGCTTTCGCGTAAGCCCGCGCCACCGCTGGTTCCGATCCGATCGCGCACCCGCGGGTGCTAGGTTCAGCACGTGTTGATCGCGATCGAGCGCCTCCTCGTGCGGGTCCGTCAGGTCCCGTCGCGCGCGGACGAGCTGCTCGTGCTGCGTGGCCGGTTGCGCAGCGAGCGCGCGGCGAAGGTCGGCCCCGAGGAGCGCGCACTCGCACTCGAAGTCCGCGCCCTCAAGGAGCGCGCCTCGGCTGCGCTCGCGGACACCACGTCTTGCCACACGTGCGCGACCGGCAAGCGCTGGCCACGCGGCGCGCACGCGGGCGGTGATTGCTGCAGCGGTGTCACGGCGGATCTGTTCGATGACGACGAGGTCGGCGCGCTGGCCGCCGCTGGCACGAAGCCGCGCGACCTGCGCGCACCGCGCGGCGATCACGCGGGTTGCGCGTTTCGCGGCGAGCTGGGCTGCACGCTCGAAGCCGCGGATCGGCCGATGCGCTGCGTGCACTACACCTGCATGATCCTCCGGCGCGAGCTCAAGGCGAACAGCGCGCTCGCCGCCACCGATGCGATCCTCGTGCAGCTCAAGGGCCGGATGGCGGAGCTGGTCGCGCTGCGCAAGGCTCGCCTCGAGGCCGAGATGATCGCTCCGCTCGAGGCGGCGCTCAGCGCTGCTGGCGCTTCCGCCCGATCGCCGCGAACCGATCGAGCAGCGGCAGACCGAGCGACGGGAACGGCCGCAGCAGATGGATCATCGCGGCCCGGTACGCCGGGATCGTCTTGATCAGACGCGGGCGCGCGACGAGCTGTGCGGCGGCATCGGCGACGGCATCGAGGGTGAGCTGCGTGTTCGAGAACAGCAAGCTCGCGGCCTCGTCGTGCGCGACTGCAGCGGTCATGTCGCCGGCGATCGCATCGGGGAGCAGCGAGCTGACCGTGATCGGCCGCTTCGCACGGCGCAGCTCCGACGCCAGCGACAGCGAGTAGCCGAGCACGCCGTGCTTGGTGGCGCCGTAGACGGCGAGGCCCGGCGTGGGAACGATCGCCGACATCGACGCGATGTTGAGGATCGTACCGGCGGTCATCGCCCCGATGGCGGCGTGGCAGCCCCAGATCACGCCGAGGAGATTGACCTCGACCATCCGGCGCGTCGCCACATCGTCGACACCCCACGACTCCCCGACGCTGAGGATGCCCGCGTTGTTGACCCACACGCCGAGCGAGCCGATCGCGGATGCCGCCGCCGCGACGGCGCGGTGCGCATCGGGATCGCGGACGTCCTGCTTCATGCCGGTGCCGTCGACGACCGCCGCCGTGACGTGCGCAGCGCCTTCATCGATGTCGGTGCACACCACGTGGTGACCCGTGCGCGCGAGACGCTCGGCGATCTTGCGCCCGAGGCCGCGCCCCGCTCCCGTGACGACAGCGACCTTGGTCATGGGTCGCGACGCTACACATCAGTCGGGTGTGCAGGCAAGGTCGCGGCCATCGCGATCCCGCCCGAGCCCGCGACACCACGCGGTACCGAACGGACACGCCCCGAATGCGCCGGTTGCAGCCGATCAGCCGGCTTCGGAGGGTGGCGCCGCGCCGGTGGCCGCGGCCGCGTCATCGCCGGCCTTCTTGCGCCCGATGACCTTCACGACGATGAAGATGATCAAGATCAACCCCAGGCCGATCAACCCCGGCGGGACGGTCGCAGTGAACGGCTTCTTGAGCGGAACCGCCGACACCTCGGCGAGGTCCGCCTCGGGGACCTCCCAGAACGTGTTGCCGTGAAACAGCACGAAGGTCGTGTCCCAGCGGAACAGGTCGATCCAGAAGATGCCGAACCGGCTGTACCGCACGCCGACCTTGACGCCCGGCTCGGTCGCCGACTCGACCTCGGCGCGCGACTCCGCCTTGACGTCGCCGATCTCCATGACGTCATCGCCCGTGTTGATGATCACGAGACCGCGCGCCTCGGCGGCGCTGGTGAGCGGGAGCGCGCTCTTTGATGGCGTTGTGAGCGCGATAATTGAGGTGTTCCCGTTCCCGTTCCCGCACGCTCCTAGGGATCGCGGGAATGGGAATCGGGAATCAGCGCGCGACGGCGTAGCCGGTGCGGTCCTTGCGGAGCCGACCGTCAGCGACGAGCGCGATGAGTGCGGCCTGGAGGGTCGCGTTCCGGATCTGACAGCGCTTGCGGAGCGCCGTCGCCGAGAGCGGCGCCTCGGCACTCTCGAGTTGTTCGAGGATGCGCTGATCGATGCTGATCTCGGCGGGGGCGGCGGTTGCCAGGGCGACGACCTCGCGTTC
>JBBRBG010000367.1:0-5059 GCA_038206055.1 Haliangiales bacterium | reverse complement strand
TTGATGTTGTCCTGAGTGAAGCCCGGCAGCGTCTTGCCGTCGTAGAGCTTCGCCTTCTGGATCAGCGATAGCGAGTGCTTCTTCGGATCCTCGAGCCGCGTCAGCACGGCCCATAGCGCGGCGACGTACAGCGTGTGCGGCGCGACGTGCTTGCCAACGCGGTCGCTCGTGAAGTCCTTCGTGTAGATCTTCACTTCCTCGCTGACCTTCGTGATGTACGGGATGTCGACCTTGATCGTGCGATCCCGGAGCGCCTCCATGAACTCGTTGTTCAAGAGCTTCTTGTACTCGGCCTCGTTGGTGTGGCCGAGGATGACCTCGTCGATATCGGTCTGCGCGAACTTCTTCGGCTTGATCTTGCGCTCCTGCGTCGCACCGAGCAGGTCGTAGAGGAACGCGACGTCGAGCTTCAGGATCTCGACGAACTCGAGGATGCCGCGGTTCGCGATGTTGAACTCGCCATCGAAGTTGAACGCGCGCGGGTCACTGTCGCTCCCGAACGTCGCGATCTTCCGGTAGTTGATATCTCCGGTGAGCTCCGTGGAGTCCTGGTTCTTCTCGTCCTTCGGCTGGAACGTGCCGATGCCGATGCGGTCCTGCTCCGAGAGGACCAGGCGCTTGACGCGCACGTGGCCCATCACCTTCTCGAAGTTGCCCGCGTAGTGCTTCAGCAGCTCCTTGAAGATGAGCCGGCACGCCGGGTTCACGTCGCCGAAGATCTTGACCTTGTGGTCGTCGTTGCCAAGCTTCAGCTTGTCGATCGTCTGCTGACGCCAGTCAGCCGGGATCAGGCGCAGCGGCTCGTCGTGCATCGGCGACGGGAACGTCTCGCTGCCACCGGCGTGCTCGCTGAGCGCGCCCGGCAGCGTCCAGTAGTACGTGTAGAGCGCGCCGTCGGAGGTCTTCGAGTACTCCTCCAAGCCCTTCTTGAGCTGGCGCGCGATGGTCGACTTCGCGGAGCCAACCGGTCCATGCAACAGGATGATCCGGCGCTCGGTGCCGTACCCGTGCGCCGCGCTCTTCAGCACGTTCATCAGGCGCATCAACGGAACGTCGAGGCCGAACACGGCGTCCTTGCCGCCGTGTTGCTCGTCACGGAAGAACTTGTAGCGGACAAGCTTCTTCTTGTTGTCGATGTACTCCTCCACCCCGTGCGAGAGCACCATGTCGTACAGGCGCTGATACGCGTTGCGCGTGACCGTTGGCTGCTTACGTACGAGGTTGAGGTAGTCCTCGAAGCTGCCCTCCCAGGCCAACTCCTTGTACGTCGCGTAGTTCTGGAGCTCTGCGATCTGTCCCACGAGGCTCATGCTTCGACCGTACCACACGGGTGTACGAAGCGTGCGCGGGGCCGTTGTGCACTTTTTGGTGAATTGACGGCGACGTCTCCGTCGAGAAATCATGGTCTCAAATGAAATCCATTTGCCTGCTCGTAGCTCTCACTGCATGCGGCGGTAGCGATCTCGATCCCGGCGCCGGCGACAACGCCGGCACCGGAACGTCCACGCTCGCGGTCAACGGGAGCGTCACCGCCAACCCTCGGCTCTCGAACGCGCGCGCGGCCGGCGAGTTCGATACTGACTTCTCGGTGAAGATTCAGCTCAACGGGCAGAACGTCACCCAGGGCACGGTCACGATGACCAGCTCGAGTGGAACGGTGGTGCTCGCGTACACCCAGGACAACAACGGGCGATGGCGCGGCACCGGCGCCGGCTACGACGAGGTCTACATCCTCGATGTCGATAGCGGTCTCGACTACGTCCACGACCTCCGCGTCGATGGCCCGAGCATCCACACCTTCAAGGAGCCGCTCGCGGGAGCGACGGTCGACGCGACCCTCCCGCTGATGGTCAAGTGGAGCGCGGATGGCGCCGACTCCGCCGCGATGGACACCGAGAACATCGATCGGCTCTCGATCCCGGATACCGGCTCCTACTCGGTGGCCGCAGGTGCGCTGAAGTCGGAGAAGGACAAGGCGCGCGAGAACCAGCTCCGCCTCACCCGCACCAATCGCGTGACGCCAAGTGGAGCCACGGGTGGCTCGGAGCTCGCGGTGTCGGTCGAGAACGAGATCACGGTCGTCGCGATGCCGAACCCCAACGCCTGATCAGCCACGCTCGCACTCGTGCGCTGGCCCACGTTTGGGTGCGAAGTTGTTTGTCGCGTGAAGCCATGCGTACGATCGCATCATGGGCCTTCTCGACGTCTTCAAGCGCACGCGGTCGAGCGTGGTGCTTGGTCCGCGCAGCTTCTATCTCGTGATCGCCGGCCACGGGATCGAGACGCGGCCGCGCCTGCCGATCGCGGCCGCGCATCTCGTCGACGGCACGCTCGTGTTCGGTCCGTACGATCTCGCCGCGGCGCGCGCGCAGAACCTCGTGCGCAACGTCCTCATCCGCCCGGGCGCGCCACCGAGCGGCGCGCTCGAGCGACGCTCGATGTCCGAGAGCTCGATCGTCACTTACTCGACCGCGGAGCGCGGCACCACGCAACTCGTGCTCGGCACCGGGATGCGCGATCACCACGAGGTCCTCGACGCGATCAGCGTGGCGGCGCAGCCGCCGCTGTGGCGCATCGTCACGGATCAGATCGATTGCTGGTGGCCCGCCGGGTTCTCGCTGCGTGCCTCCGGTGACATGACCGGCGAGCAGGGTCCGTTCCACCTGGCGCACGAGGGCTCGGCGACCGATACGATCCAGCTGTTCGGCCCGCTCGTCGGCGACCAGATTCCCGCGCCCGAGCAGCTCGGCGCGAACGGCGGCACGCGGATCGACGCCGGCCAGCTCGATGGCTCGGTGGGCGCGATCAAGCACTACACGTTCGAGGGCGATGCGTCCGCCCAGCGCTACTACTACGTGCACCTCGACGCGGCGGCGATCTACCTCGTGCGCGCGCGCGCGACGATCGACAAGGCCGAGCTCGTGTTCAAGGCCGCCGATACCGTTTGCGCGTCGCTCAAGCCCCGGTTCTGAGATCGGGCTTGACGCCCACCGGCGCCGTGCCCATGCATACTGCACCTCGTGCCGACCCCACCCGGTGATGCGCGTCGGCTCGTCGATCTCGAGCGCGGTGCAGACGCGCCGCAGCCCGAGGGCTGCCATTGGCTGGACCAGGCGACGATCGAGGATCTCGAGCTCTCCGACGTGGCGAGCTCGATCGATCGCACCGTCAGCCCGGCCGGTGCGCAGCAGCTGTGGAGGATGATCGCTGCACCGGCGCAGCGCCTCGACGTGCTCGCCACGCGGGAGACCGCCCTGGCAGAGCTCGCCGGCGACCCAGCGGGCGCCCAGCGCCTGCGCAAGGTGCTCGCACGGATGGCCGAGCCCGACACCTCGTACGTGCCGCTGCTGCTGTGGTCGGAGATGCCGCCGCTACCGATGTCGGGACGCACGTTCGGTCTGCTCCAGCTCGCGCTGATCCTGTGCGTCGCCGGAGGCTTCCTGGTGACCCCCTTTCTGTTGATCGTCGCGCTGCTGCTGTTCATCACGAACGTGATCATCGACGACCGCACCAACACGAGCCTCGCGAACCATGCGCGCGCGCTGCAGATGTTCGGCAAGGTCCTCGACGTCGGCGTGCGGGTCGTCGCAGAGGCGGTTGGCCCCGCCCGATGGCGCGACGCGATCGCGGCGGAGCTGCCCGCGCTCGAGCCGCTGCGGCGTCGGCTGCGCGCGATGAGCGTGAACGATCCGCTCGACATCTCCGGCGTCGTGATCTCCGCGCTCCTGGTCCGTCCGAAGGCGCTGTCGGCGTGCCTCGAGCTGCTGCAGAAGGAGCGCGGCACGATGACGCGCCTGCATCGCCTGGTCGGCGAGCTCGATGCGCTGCAATCGATCGCCGCGTGGCGGGTCGAGCGCGCCGACGAGCTCGAGCTCCCGATCCTCACCGTCGGCCCCCCTGCCCTGGACGTCTTCGACCTTCGGCACCCCACGATCCCGGATGCGATCGGCAACGACCTCGCGCTTCCCGGTCGCAGCCTCGTCATCACCGGCAGCAACATGTCGGGCAAGTCGACGTTCCTCCGCACGCTCGCCCTCAACGCGGTGCTCGCGCAATCGATCCACACCGTCTGCGGCAGCTGGCGCGCGAGCCTGCTCCACGTTCACACGGCGATGCGCGCGGTCGACGCCACCGCTGAAGGCCTCAGCACCTACGCGGCCGAGGTCAAAGCCGTGCGCGCGCTGATCACGGCGGCGGAAGGCCCCGCCGCGCTGTTCGCACTCGACGAGCCATTCCGCGGCACCAACCCGAGCGTTCGCGTGCCGATCGTCGTCGCCGTGCTCGAGCATCTCGCGCGCGGGCACATCGTCACCGCGGCGACCCACGACCTCGAGGTCGCCCATCGGCTGTCGCCTGACTTCGATCGCGGCTACTTCAAGGAGCTCGATGCCGAGGACGACGAGGGCTTCGATTACCAGCTGCGCTCCGGCACCGCGGTGACGACGAACGCTGTCACGCTGCTGCGCAAGGCCGGCTATCCGGAGTCGATCCTCGCCGCGGTCGCCGCCGCAACGCCGGCCTGAGCAAGATCAAGGCGCGTCGTCGCTGGCGACGTACTTCTTGACGTTGCGCTCGTGCTCCTCGGCGGTCTTCGCGAACGCGTGGTTGCGCGAGTTCTTCGACGTGGCGACGAAGTAGAAGTAGTCACTGCCATCGGGCGACAGCGTTGCCTCGATCGACGCCTTGCCCGGGTTCGAGATCGGGCCCGGCGGAAGTCCTTCGTGCGCGTACGTGTTGTACGGGTTGTCGGCGTCGTCGAGCTGCGCGCGGTGCAGCCGATCGCAGCCCATCGGCTTGCCGGCCTTCACACACGGCTCGTTCCACGCGATGCACGCCGACGACTTCTGGGCCGGCACCATGCAGCCGTACCGGATGGTCGGATCGGTCTGCAGCTTGTGCGGCTTGAAGCTCGATGACGTCAGGCGGTTGATGAACACCTGCGCGATCCGCGGTCGCTCCGCCGGATCCACGGCTTCCTTCTCGACGATCGACGCCATCGTCAGGATCTCGCGGTCGGTCCAGCCGAGCTTGTCCTTGAGCTTCGCCGTGTCCTTCGGAT
>JBBRBG010000366.1:0-5088 GCA_038206055.1 Haliangiales bacterium | reverse complement strand
ATGCGCCGGATCTGCTGCTCGTCGATGTCCAGCTTCCGCGCAAGAACGGCTTCGAGCTGGTGCGCGAGATCAAGGGACGCCCGTCGGGCAAGAACATCCCGATCCTCCTGATGAGCGCGGTCTACAACGATCGCGATCAATCGAGCCGCACGATCCAGCTCGGCACGCTCGCCGACGGATACCTGTCCAAGCCGTTCGATCTCGTGCAGCTCCTGTCCACCGTCCGCCAGCTTCTCGGTGAAGCCTAGCGCGCTCGCCGCGGCGCTCGGCGAGATTGCCGCGCCCGCGAACCGACCGAAGCTCTGGTACGGCATCTGGAGCGGGTTCGCCGTTGCGATCGGCTTCGCGATCCTCGCGACATCGGCGGCGTTCCTCGGCCTGACGCCGTGGAAGTGGGCGTACATCACGCTCGTCTCGGTCAAGCTGCTCACGAACTCGCTCGCGTGGCTCGGGCTGCGCAACGACAAGTGGGTCATGGAGACGCAGGGCCTCAACACCGTGGCCGACGTGGTGCTGCTGACCGCCGCGATCTACTTCACGGGCGGCCCGTACAGCCCACTGTTGCCCACCTACGTGATCGTGGTGACGGTGTTGTCGCTTCTCTCGAACCTCACGATCACGATCGTGATGGCATCGCTGATCGTCCTCAGCTTCGCTGTGATGCTGCTCTTGATGACCACGGGCATCTTGCCGCCCACACCAGTGCCGGGGTCGCCCGGGCAGCAGCCGACCATCGGCTATGCGATCACGGCGATCGGCTACTGCGCGCTCGTCGTGGGTGTGCCGGGGTTCTTCTCCGCGGCCACGCTGCGCCTGCTGCGCCGCAAGGAGGCTGACCTCGAGGCGCGCACCCGCCAGTTGATCTCCGCGGCCACGCAGCGCAGCCAGTTCGTGGCGTCGATGACGCACGAGCTGCGGACCCCGATCCACGGCGTTCAGGGCCTCTCCGATGTGATCGCCGCCGGCGTCTACGGTCCGGTCACCGACAAGCAGAAGGAGGCGCTCGCCGCGATCAAGCGCAGCGCAAAATCGCTGCTCCAGCTCGTCGACGAGGTGCTGCAGCTGACCCGCGCGGAGGCCGGTAAGATCGATGCGCGGCCGACCCACATCGAGGTCGGCGAGCTCGTCGAGCGTGTCACCGCATCGACCTCGTGGATCGTCGGTACCAAGAAACTGACGCTCGACGTCGACGTCGCCCCCGATCTACCGACGGTGCAGTCCGATGACCGCTGGCTCGCCCACATGCTCGTCAACCTGATCGCGAACGCCGTGAAGTTCACGCCCGAAGGCGGCCGCGTCACGGTGCGCGCGCGGGCGACCCCCACAGACGACGTGATCCTCGAGGTCATCGATACGGGCATCGGGATCGCACCCGAGGACCTCACGACGATCTTCGAGCCGTTCCGCCAGGCCGAGCGCGGTGATGCGAAGGGCTATGGCGGCGTGGGCCTCGGGCTCGCGCTGGTCACGCAGCTCGCCGCGCTGCTCGCGTGCGAAGTCGACGTCGACTCCGCGGTGGGCAAGGGCTCCACGTTCCGCATCCGCGTGCCGCAGATCTGGAAGGGCCGCACCACGGCGCAGATCGAGATCCCCCTGGTCGACCTGCCGCCCGAGCTAGGTACGGAGTAGCTCGATCAGGTGCTCGGCGAGCGCCGCCGGCTGGTGGCGCTGGATCGCGTGCCCCGCGCCGGGAATCACGACGTGGCGATGGTTCGCGAAGTGCGATCGCCGCGCCGCGCGCTCGGCGATCGGCAGGTTCAGCTTGGAGTCCGCGCCGTCGACGATCAGGGTGGGACACGTGATCCGCGTCCAGTACTTGATCGCGGTGTCGAGCCGGTACGGGTAGGGCCCCATCGTCAGGTGCAACGGATCGTGCTTCCACGTCACGCCGCCCTCGACCGGCCGAGTCCCGGCAACCGCGAGCTCGAGCGCGCTCGCCTCGGTGAGGAGCGGATCCTTCGCGCGCAGCTTCTCCGCCGCGGCCTGCACCGAGGGCAGCACCTTGTGCTTCGCCCGCGCCGTCTTCCAGGCATCGATCCACATCGCGGTGCGGATCGGGCCGTCCATGGCCGCCATGTCGGGCGGACCAAGGCCCTCGAGGAGTGCGAGCTTCGCCACCTTCTCGGGGCGCGTGCCGGCCCAGTAGCCACTGACGCTACCGCCCATCGAGTGCCCGACGACCACGAGCTCGCCCTGCGCGGTCTGTGTGATCACGTCGTCGAGATCGGCGACGTAGTCCATGAAGTAGTAGTAGCCGCCGACGACGCGGCCGCTATCGCCGTGACCCCGTAGATCCGGCGCGACCACACGGCCGTGCACCGCCAGGCGCTCCGCGACCTCGCGCCATGCGAACGCGAGGTCCGTGAAGCCGTGAACGAGGACAATGGTGCGCTCGCTCGGGCCATCCCACGTGAGGACGTTGTAGTCGATGCCGGTCGCGAGCCGGATGGTTTGCGCCTTCAGGGTCCCGCCTCGATGTGCAGGACCTTGCCGGGCGTCGACGACGTGGTGATGTAGAGCTCGCCGCGCGAGTCCGCGTGGATGCTCGCCGGGCTGTTCGGGAACGTACCCGTCAGCTCGGTCTTCTCGAACGTGTCGCCCACGAGGCGCGCCTTGACGAGGCCGCCCTTGCTGTTGTCGGAGTAGAAGTACCAACCGACCATGTCGGTGTAGCAGCTGCCGCGATAGACCTGCCCGCCGATGATCGCGAGCCAGCCCTGGCTGTGCGTACGTTGATCCTTCGGAATCACCATGTCTGTGACGTTGCACGCCGCCTGCGGGGGGCTCTGCGTGCACTTGTCGCCCTGGCTCATGCAGCAGGTGGTGCCTTCGAACACGCTCCAGCCGAGGTTCTTGCCCTTCTGCTCGCCGGCGCGAAGGACGTCGACCTCCTCGGTCACGCCTTGGCCGACGTCGCCGATCCACATGTCGCCGGTCTCGGCGTCGAACGACCACCGCCACGGGTTGCGGAGGCCGACCATGAACACCTCGTTGCCGAACGGGTTGTCGGTGGGCACCGCGTACTCCTTGCCGACATCCTTCTTGTCGACGTCGATGCGCAGCATCTTGCCGAGCAGATTCGTGGTGCTCTGCGCGGTGCGCATCGGATCGCCACTGCCGCCGCCATCTCCGGTGCCGATGTAGAGGTAGCCGTCCTTGCCGAACTCGATCATGCCGCCGTTGTGATTGCCGGCGAAGTCGGGGATCGAGAGGATCGCCGTGCAGCCGGAGGACTTGTTTGGGTTCGTGGTGCTGGTGCCGCAGCGCGCGACGACGTTCTGCGGGCCGTTCGGGCCACCCGCTGTGTAGTAGACGAAGAACACGCCGTTCGCCGTGTACATAGGATGAAACGCGAGGCCGAGCAGGCCTTGCTCCCCGCCGGCGACGATATCGTTGGAGATATCGAGGAACGCCTCCGGGAGCCGCACTTCCTTGTCGAAGATCCAGATCAACCCGTCGCGGTCGACCACGAACAGTCGGGGATCCGCGGGCGGCGAGGTCGCGAGCATCGCCGCGCCGGGGACCGTGCCGATCTGCCGCGTGGTGATGGTCGATCCGGCGGTCGGCGCCGAGCATGCGGGGGGCGCATCCATGGACGCATCCGAGATCTTCTTCCCGCTCCCACACGCAGCGAGCGAGATCAGCGCGAGCGCGCGGGCGAAGTTCCTCATGCGAGGAATCATACCCCCGGGGCGCTACGGAGCGGCTGGTTTCGCGGGCTCGGCCACCCGGCCGACCCGCTCCGCCCACTTGCCGAACGCGAACAAGATCACGCCGACGACGCCGAACGGCGCGATGAACACCCAGCCGACGAAGCCATCGTGGGTGCCGTACCAGACCAGCGCCCCCATCATGCCGAGGACCCAGGCGAGCATCGCGGCGAGATAGCCGCTGATCTGGATCTTCTTCTTCTTGATCGCCGCCTCGAGCTTGAGCAGGAAGAACGCCGCCTCGTCGGAGGTCAGCCGCTCGACTGCGTGAGCGAGTTCCTCGTGACTCTCGGCCTTGAAGGCCTGAGCCACCATCGGATCCTCATCAGCGGCGGGCTTAGCCACGGCGAGACCTTAGCACGCTGGGGTATACCTGCCCGATGCCGACCCTCAAGGTCATCGATGATCTGGGGCGTAGCCTCGTCTTCGGCCAGCCCCCGCAGCGGATCGTGTCACTGGTCCCGAGCGATACCCACAGCGTGATCGCGCTCGGCGCCCTCGCACGGCTGGTCGGGCGCACGACCTACTGCGAGAGCCCCGAGGCAGCAGCCGTTCCAACGGTGGGCGGCACCAAGGACATCGATGTCGCCGCCGTGATCGGGCTCGCGCCGCAGCTCGTGATCGCGAACCAGGAGGAGAACTCGCGGGTCGCGCTCGAGGCGATCGCCGACGCGCGCATCCCGGTGCTCGTCTCGCTGCCGCGGCGAGTGGAACAGGGGATCGCGCACCTCGCGCGCCTGGCGCGGATCCTCGGTGTCGAGAAGCAGGACGGTGTCCAGGCGCTGATCAAGCGCGGCTATCAGGTCGCCGCACCATCGGCGGTGACGAGGCGTGCGTTCGTTCCGATCTGGATGGATCCGCTGATGACGCTCAACGCCGACACGTTCGGCTCCGATGTCCTCGCACAGATCGGCATCGGGAATGCGTTCGGCGATCGCCTGCGCCTGTATCCGCTCGCCGCCGACCTCGGCAAGGGCGAGGCACGCAATGCGAGCGGCCGCGACGTCCGCTACCCGCGCGTCACGCTCGACGAGGTCCGCACGCGCGCACCCGATCTGGTGATCCTGCCCGACGAGCCGTATGCGTTCTCTGCCGAGGACGAGGCCCTGTTTCGCGAGGCACTGCCAGCGGCCGCGATCGTCCGTGTCAGCGGCAAGGATCTGTTCTGGTACGGCGCGTGGACGATCGATGCGCTCGAGCGGCTACGCGAGGCGCTTGCATAGCGCCGCGACCAGCCGATCGGCAGAGCCGGGCTGCCGGCCGAGAAACAGCGACGGCTCGACCAGCTCGAGCTCCATCACCACCGGGCGGTTCGCCGCGTCACGAGCCATGTCGACGCGGCCGTAGAGGAGCTGCTGCGCGACCGGAGCCAGCGCCG
>JBBRBG010000365.1:0-5246 GCA_038206055.1 Haliangiales bacterium | reverse complement strand
TACTCATCCACGGCCGGGCGATGAAGCAATAGATCGCGATCGGCAACACGAGCATGCTCGACATCACCGCGATCGCACCGGCGACGAGCGCCATCACGATCACCGCACGGCGCAGCACCGGCCACCGCCACGCGAGCGGCGCGACCGCGATGAGCGCCATCACGATGAGCAGCGGGCTGGTCCCGTTCTCTGCCGCAGTCCTGACGTGACCGTGGCAGTCCTGGACCTGTGGCAAACCCAGGCAGGCAAGGAGCACGAGGCAGGTTGGAAGCGAGCTGATCCATGCGAAGCGGTCGCGACGGAGCGAACGGGCCATGCGCTGTCTTCAGCAGCGGGCGTGCCACGCAGCGAGAGTGGAGGCGCGCACGCCACCACAGTCCCACGTGCGACTTGGACCGGATCGGAGCGTCGTCTACGCACCTGCATCGCGCGCGTGGCGTCGCGCGAGCGCCACGCACGCTGACGTGGCTGCCACAGTCAGAGGCGCTGGATCCACACGATCTGACCCGGCTCGCCGCGGATCGTCTCGGCGAGCGAGTCCCGATAGCCGCCGCCACCCGGGAGCTGTTCCTCGCGCACGTGGCCGATCACCGACACGCGATCACCCGCTTCGATCATCACGCGCGACGCACGCAGCCTGCGCCGCTGGGCTCGGGTCACCGGGAGATCATTGACCTCGAGCTCGCGCAGCGCATCGGTGGCGCTCGGCAGTTGCGCGGGGACCAAGCTCGCGAGCCACACCTCGCCGGTGACGAGCACGCGCTTGTCATCGAGGGCGAGCCAGAACGAAACGCTCTCGACGCCCCGGACCATCACGCCCTGCGCATCGTGGATCGTCGTCGCTCTCGCGAGCACGTTCCCCTCGAGCGTGCGCTCGAACGGCCGCGCCACGCCGACCAGCGCTTCGCCTTCAGGTCGCGTCGGTGGTGGCACCGCGGTGAGGCGCGGCCGCCGCTTGAGCGCCGCCTTCCAGTACTGCTTCGTGTAACCGAACACGCCGAACGCGGGCCCGAGCAACAAGCCGCCAGGCCCCACCACGAGAGCGCCGGCGACTGCGGCGCCGAACACGCCGAACGCTGTGCCGAGAAGTGCCACGGCATCGCGCCAGCCTGTCGGCGGTTTCCGCTTCACGGTGGTCAACCCTTCGATCCGCACGCGCGTCAGCTCCGCAATCGGCGCAGTGGTTTCACCACATGCCACGCATGCTCCCCCCCGCTGCAGCAGACGGCACCGAGGACAACTTGCAGGCGGCACGAGCGCTTAGCCTACACAACGCGGGAGATCCGGAGCCTGCCTGCAGCGTTTTGCGGCACCCCCCCCCTTCGCATGGTCGGGAGCAAATACCCCTCTACTGTCCGTCGAGATTCGGTACGCTACTAGCTTCGATATGGGTGAGGCGGCGGAGCAAACCAGAATCAAGAGCGTACTCGTGCTCGACGACGACGAGCGCACACTCTCTGCAATGGCCCGAACACTGCGCCACTCGCGCAAAGTGTTCACGGCCTCCACCTCAACCGAAGCACACGCGCTCGCGCGCCGCGAGCGGCCGGATCTGATCGTTGTCGATCTCCGGCTCGGGTCGAGCTCGGGACTCGACGTGGTGCGCCAGCTCAAGTTGGAGATGCCCGGCAGTATGTTCGCGCTCGTCAGCGGGTATCTCACGGTGGACGCCACGGTGGCCGCCGTGCGCGCGGGAGCCGACGTCGTGATGACAAAGCCGGTCACGGGCGGCGAGATCGTGCGCCGCATCGAAGACAAGGCGAACGAGCCGCCACCGGAAGCCGGCACGCCGACCCTCGCGCAGGCGGAGTCCGAGCACATCGCGCGCGTGATGGCGGACTGCAACGGCAACATCTCCGAGGCCGCGCGCCGGCTCGGCATCTACCGCAGCTCGCTGCAGCGTCGACTGCGTCGTCTCGGCCAGCGAAGCTGATCGGCCTGCGCAACGGCTCGCGTTGCTGCGCGCCCCATGTTCGTTGGGCTTGCTAGCTGATCGAGGGCGGTCGCTCGAGGTTGAACGTGCGATTGCCGCACTCGGGGCACTGCGGGTTCGGCCCGCCACGCTGCTCGTTCTCGTGAAGCGCGCGCGCGCCCTCATCGGTGAGGGGCCACGGATGCCCCGGCGGTTTGCGGAGCTCGAGCTCCTGCTGGGTGATGTAGCTCTTGCAGTTCGCGCAGCGCAGAGGCTTGGCCACGCGCAGATTCTAGCCCATGGTCCTGCGCATGAAGACCCTCGTGACGGGAGCGAACCGCGGGATCGGGCTCGAGCTCGTGCGCCAATTGTGCAACCGTGGCGACGACGTGCGCGCGTGCGCGCGCAACCCCGCGGATGCTCGCGACCTCGGCGCCCTCGCCGGCGATCGGGTTCAGCTCCACCGGCTCGATGTTACGGATGCGGCAAGCGTGCGCGCACTGGCGACGGAGCTCGGCTCGGCGGCGATCGACGTGGTGTTCAACGTTGCCGGCGTCTACGGCGCCGACGATCAGTCGCTCGCCGCGATGGCGGACCTCGCGATGGCCGATGTTGCGCGCACGTACGAGGTCAACGCGATCGGCGCATTGCGCGTGGTCGTGGCGCTCTTGCCGCACGTGCGCCGCGGCGCCAAGAAGAAGCTCGTGCACGTGACCTCGGGCATGGGATCGATCAGCGACAACGCGAGCGGTGGCAACTACGCGTACAGGATGTCGAAGGCCGCGCTCAACATGATGTCGCGCTCGCTCGCGGCGGATCTCCGCGGGGAGGGCATCATGTCGGTCGTGATCAACCCGGGCTGGGTCCAGACCGACATGGGCGGACGCGGAGCCCCCACGCCCGTCGAGGATTCGGTGCGCGGTATCCTGCGCGAGATCGATCGCGCAACGCTTGCCGAGTCCGGTGAGTTCCTGAACTGGAAGGGCAACCGGTACGCCTGGTAGCTGATACGGTGGGCGCGTGATCGCACGCAGTAGCGACGGTGAGACCCTGACGTACGAGATCGTCGGGCGCGCAGAGGGCACGCCGATCCTCACGACCCACGGGCTGGTGTCGTCAAACCACCACTGGCGGTTCTTCAATCCGCACTTCGGCGTCGATCACCCGATCGTGGCCTGGGACTACCGCGGCCATGGCGCGCAGCAAACGCCGGCGAACCGAGAGGTCAGCGTGGCGCAGTTCGCCGACGACGCTCACGCCGTGTGGAGCGCGAGCGGGTTACCGCCGGCGATCGTCGTCGGCCTCAGCTTCGGCGTGCAGGTCGCGCTCGAGACCTGGCGGCGCCATCCCGAGATGGTGCGCGCACTCGTGCTGATCTGCGGCACACCCGGGCACCCACTCGATCGCGTGTCGCCGTCGCCGCGACTTCGCAAGGCGGTGATCGGCGCCTTCCAGGCGTTCGGCCGGCAACCCACCCTCGCCCGCCCGATCCTCGGATTCTTCCGCACACCGCTGGGGCTGCGGATCGCGCGCGAGTTGACGTACGCGAGCGGCGGCGCGCACCGCGAGGCGTGCCCGCCCGACGTGCTCGAGGGTCTGTTCCAGCACGCCGGTGCTCTCGATCCCGAGCTGTTCGGCAACGTCGTCGGTGCGTACTTCGATCACGACGCCGAGGCCGTGCTCCCGACCATCACCGTGCCGACGCTGATCATCGCCGGCGATCGCGACCAGCTCGCACCCGTGGCGACCGCCGAGCGCATGCAGCGCGCGATCCCGAACAGCGAGCTCGTCGTGTTCCCCGGCCACTCGCACCTCGTTCAGGTCGAGAAGCCCGACGAGGTCCACGCGGCGATCGAGGACTTCCTCCACGACCGCGGGGTGTGACCGGCCACTCGCGCCGAAGGAGAAGAAGGCTCCCGCCAAGCCGGCCGCAAAGGACAAGAAGCCGGCGCGATCCAAGCGCGCGGCCTCGGCCCGGTAGCCTCGTGCGTGCTACATCCAAGCTATGAGCGAGCCCGCCGCCGACGCTCCGCCCGCTCCGCCCGCAAAGCGCACGCTCAAGGAGCGGCTGCAGGCGCACATGGCCGAGTACGGGCGGGTCGCGCTGTACACGTACCTCGCGCTCTCGCTGTCGGCGATCATCGGATTCTCGATCGCGATCGGCGTCGGGGTCGAGCCATCGAGCGCGAGCGGCGTGCTCGGCGTGATCGGTGCAGGCTGGGTCGCGGCGAAGGCCACGATGCCGCTCCGGATCCTCGCCACCCTCGGGCTGACCCCGGTGGTCGCGGCCGTGATCAAGAAGTACCGACCCGCGAAACCCGCCAAGTCCGACGACGACGACGACGAGTAGCGGTTCCTGCCGGACCGTGCCGTCGATCACCGTTCCCGCGTGGGGCGGGTCGCGGGTTCTACAGACATGTCCCCGCGAATTCTGCTGCCGCTGACCCTCCTCGCCACCGCCTGCACCACGCTCGGCCCGATGCCCGCGACCACGGGCGTCTCCGCGATCCCGAATGGCCGGCCCGGCGTCGAGATCCAGGCCGGCATCATGCCGGCGACGTACCTCAGCGATGCGGCGCAGGAAACGGACTCCCGTTCCGCGCCCACGCAGCAGCTCTCCGCGATCCTCGAGCCCGCGCGCTGGCTCGGCGTGAAAGGCTTGATCCTCGGCGCGCGGACGTGGGGCGACGAGGGCGATAGTCCGTTCGAGCCGATGCTCGGTATCCGCCGCAAGCTCGACGACACGTTCTCGATCGCGGGCATCGCGTACGGGACACGCGCGTACGGCGAGAGCAGGGGTGCGAGCTACTCGGCGAACCGCGTCGGCGGCGAGCTCGCGTTCGACGCGAAGGTGCTGCCGTTCGGCGACTGGGTAGCGATCCACGGCCAGGCTTCGCTGTCGGCGACGTACCTCGACGCGACGGGCACCTACTGCGTCGCGGCCGATGGTGATGGGATCGACTGCGAGGACACGAGCCGCCGCGTCGACGCCAACGTCGAGGGCGTGTATGCCGCGGCGACCGCGGGCTTCTCGCTCGATATCGCGCGCCGCCCGCACGGCGTTCTCCACAACATCCGGATCGCGATGCTCGGCTCGATCGGTGCGCGCCCGCGGATCCGCGATGGCGTCCAGGAACAGAGCACCGATCACTACAAGTCGATCGGTCTGTCGCTGACGCTCGGGCTCGGCGAGGACTAGGGCGCCCCGGCCGGACGGACGGCGACGAATCCACGCGACCGTGCTTCCAGAAAGATGAGCCCCGAAGTTCTCGAAGGCCCTAAGGAGAGGCTTTCTCCTGCTGGAGAAGACTCTGCTTCGGGACCTTCGGGGCCT
>JBBRBG010000364.1:0-5274 GCA_038206055.1 Haliangiales bacterium | reverse complement strand
GAGGAGCGACCTTCGACGACTCCCCACGAGGACGTCACGATGCCGGCGATCAAGATCGACATCGACGACGACGCGCGGATCACTGGCGAGCACGCCGCCGTCTCGGGCGACGACGCGCGGCGCACGCAGCCCAGCATGCCCGCCATCGAGGATGCCGGGCGCACCGAACCGTCGATGCCGCGGTTCGAGCTGCCGATGACCAAGCCCGGGCAGACCGAGCCCGGGACGCGAGCGACGCCGCCACCACCACCGAAGGCGCCGAAGGCGCTGACACCTGGCCTGGCCGCGCGGATCGACGCGCAGCTCGATGACGATGCGTGGGGCACCGAGACGCCGATCCGTGCGCCGACTCCTGCGGAGCTTCGCGCCTTGCTCGGCCAGCCGGATCCCACGAAGCAGCAGTCGCTCGACGACCTCGAGCGCCTGCATGCCGAGGCGGATGCACTACGCCAGGCCGAGGAGGATGCGCGGCCGGAGATCCTGTCGCGCCGGCAGCCGCGGGTGACCGCGGAGGTCGACGACGACGACATCGAGGCCGCGATCGAGGTCGCCCCGCCCGCCCGCCGGCCGAATTCGATCGCCGTGGCAAAGCCGAAGAAGTCGGAGTGAAGGCGCTCGCGGCCGCGATGCTCGCGCTGATCGCCGCGTGCGGTCATCCCGCGCCGCGCATGCCGAGCGCACAGGTCCAGGCACAGATCGATCAGGCGGAGACCGCAGAGCGCGCACGGCAGCACGACGTCGCGCGGGGGCACTACCAGCGGGCCGTTGCGGAGGCGGCGGATCCGCCGAGCATCGCGTTCGCGCGACGTGAATACGCGGAGACGCTGATCACGTGGGGCGAGATTCCCGAGGCGATCGCGCAGCTCGAGGTCGCGGTCACCGCCGCGCCCAAGGATGCGGCCGCGTGGCATGACCTCGGCATCCTCCGCCACAACCAGGGCGACGACGTCCGCGCGCTGGATGCGCTCGAGCACGCACGCGAGGCCAGCCCGCGTGATCCGCGCCCTCGGATCGCGCTCGCGGCGCTGCGCTGGAGCCGCGGCGATCGTGCGGGCGCCGCCGTCGAGTACAAGGCGCTCCTCGAGCTCGACCTCCCCGACCGTCTCCGGGACAAGGTCAAGTGGGCACTGGGCGAGCTGGCGAAGCCGAAGCGGTGAGGCATACTCGACGGTGATGAAACGGCTCTCCGCCGGTCTGGCACTCGCGCTCGGGCTCGCGACGAGCGTGCCCCGCGCGGCTCACGCGTGGACGTTCGACTGGGCCGGGCACGTCGCGGTCGATGCGGAAAATCTGCAGTCCGATGACGGGGCGAAGCGCCTCGAGGCGGTGATCGAGCTCGCAAAGTACGACGTGGCGCTGACCCAGCCTTATCTGCTCAAGGCGCTCACGGATGACGACGAGAAGGTCCGCCATCAGGCGGCCAAGGCGCTCGGCCAGGGCGGCTCGCTTGCCGCGGTGCCGATCATGATCGAGTGGCTCGGCGATCAGTCGGCGCAGACGAAGGCCGTCGCGGCCGAGGCGCTCGGCGATATCGGCGGCGCCGATGCGACCGCCGCGCTGATCCGCTCGCTCGGCGATCCGGAGGCCCTCGTCCGCCAGCGCGCCGTGAAGGCGCTCGGCACGATCGGCAAGAAGGGCAACCCGAACGTGGTGATCGCGCTGATCCCGCGGCTCGAGGATCCCAAGCCCGAGGTCAAGAACGCCACGATCCAGCAGCTCGAGGAGCTCGGCGACAAGCGCGCCGTGATCCCGCTGGTCGCGAAGTTCGGCGAGACGGCGCGCGAGACTCGCCGACTTGCGGTGCGCGCGGTTGGCAAGCTCGGTGATCCTTCCGCGGTACCGGCGCTGATCCGGCTCGTCAACGACCTCGACGAGGAGGTCAAGACGGCGGCGGTCGGCGCGCTCGGCACGCTGGGCGCGATCGATGCGATCGACGCGCTGACCGAGCAGCTCTCCGGGCCGTCCGACGCATACCGCGCGAAGGTCGCGTACTCGCTCGGGCAGATCGCCGCAAACCCCAAGGCCGGGAAGGCGGGCGAAGAGGCGATGCGCACCCTCGTCATCAACCTCGCGCAGTCGCAGCAGCGCCAGGGATCCCGCGAGGCGCTCCGCGTGGCAGGCACGGCCTCGGTGCCTGCGCTCGTCGAGCATCTACAGGGCCGGATCGCTGGCGATCCCGCGACCGCCGTTGCTCTGCTCGCCGAGATCGGCGACCCGCGCGCGACCACCACCCTCGCCGCCGAGCTCGAGCGCGGCAGAGTGGCGATGCCGCTCGTGCTCCGCGCGCTCGGAGCCACCGGGGATCCTGCGGCGCTCGTGCCGGTGCTCGGCGCGCTCGCGAACAAGGACGCTGCGATTCGTCTCGCCGCGATGGAGGCGCTGCGTCCACTGATCGGCAACGATGCGCGCGCCGGCGACGTGCTGACGGAGCACCTCGCCGACGAGGATCTCGAGGTCCGCGTGCTCGCCGCCGAATATCTCGGCATCCTGCGCGTTGGTGCGGCGAGCCCGAAGCTGACCTCGCTCGCCGGGCCTGGCAATCCGACGCGCCTCCGCATGGCAGCGATCGATGCGCTCGGAAAGATCGGTCGCCCGGAGGCCACGAAGGCGTTGCTCGACGTACTGCGCGAGGGCCCCACCGAGCTGCACAGCTCCGCAGCCACCGCGCTCAGCTACATCGATGATCCGAGCGCGCTCGCGGCGCTCAGCTCGCAGGCGCAGACCGATCGCGGTCCCACGCGCCACGAGGTCGTGCGCGCGCTCGGCGCCACGCTTCGCGGGCGGCCCGATGCTGCCGCGCGCAAGCTCCTGCGCCAGCTCGCGCTTGACGGCAGCGTCAAGGTCAGCCTCGCCGCGATCGCCGGCCTCGCGGCTGCGCGCGATCAAGGCGACGCTGAGTTCTTGCGCGGGCTCGTCGATCAGGCCGCCGCGGATCGCCGGCGCGCCGCCGCGTGGGCACTGGGCGAGCTGCAGGATCTCGGCGCGGTCGACACGCTCGGCGCCGCGCTCTCGAGCAAGGACGATCGGTTCGTCGGCGACGCGGCATGGGCGCTCGGTGAGATCGTCGTCGCGAACCCGAAGGACAAGGCAGCTGCCGCGTCTGCGCAGCGCTTCCTCTACCTCGCGAAGCACGGCGGCTGGGCGGCGGCGATCGATGGCGCTGGCGCCCTCGCCCGCGTCATGTGGGCCGCGCCGCGCGAGAACCGGGTCGATCTACTCGGCGCGAACGGCAAGCAGGCCCTGATCGCACTGTCGTTCCACAAGTCGCGCCTCGTCCGGATCAATGTCGCGCACGCGCTGGGCAGCCTCGCGGGGGACGACGACGCCACCAAGTCGCTCGTCCAGCTCCTGCGTGACGACGGGAGTCAGCACACGCGGATCGCCGCCGCGCGCGCACTCGCGCAGGTCGGCGGCCCGAAGGCCACCGCCGCATTGAAGCTCGCCGCCGGCGATCCGGATCCAGAGGTCAAGGCCGCCGCCACCATGCCGCCGCCCGCCGCGCTGGCGCGCTCGGAGTGGCGCGTGTTCTACGTGGTCGACAGCAACGCCGACGATGCGCCGGTGCGCCAGGAGCCGTACTTCCTGCACACCGCCGACGGGCTGGTGTGGGCGAGCTACACCGATGCGCGCGGCGATCTGACGAGCGAGCACGTTCCGCCCGGCGACGAGAAGCCGGTCAGCGCGAACCGCGAAACCGAGTACTGAGGTAACGTCGGTCGCATGGGCTTCCTCGACAAGGTCAAGGCGTTCACGGGCGGCAAGAACATGGCGAAGGTGACGATCACCGTCATCGAAGGCCAGCCCGCCGACGGCGCCTCGTTCCCGGTCACCGACTCGGTGCTCAAAGGGACCATGGTGATCGAGGCGCAGCAGGACTGCACGCTGCTCGCCACGAAGTACGAGATCTGGCTCTACATCTCGGAGAACCCGGGCGATCCGCAAGGCTCGCCGAACCTCGTCGTCACGGCGAAGGATCCGGATCCGAACACCAGCTACGACGAGGACTGCCTCAAGATGCCGTGCGACCTGACCGCCGGCCAGGTGATCACGCAGCCGTGGCTCGTCAGCGACATCGACCTCGCCAAGGTGCTGCAGAAGAACGGCTACTCGGAGCCGCAGGAGGCGATCGGCGATGGCCGCGTGCGCCTCGTCGTGAAGTGCATCGCGGACGTGAAGGGCTCACCGTTCGATCCGTCGGCGGAAGTCAGCATTGCGCTGACCGCGTGATCACGCGGCGCGCTTGATGCCGTAGTCCTTCGCAGCGAAGCCGGCGAGCTCGGTCTCGAGCACGCGGCGTGCGCGGAACAGGCGGGACATCACGGTGCCGATCGGCACGTGCAGCGCGTCGGCGATGTCCTTGTACTTCTCCCCTTTGAGGTCCGCGCGCTCGACGACGTCGCGATACTCCGGGCCGAGGCGATCGAGCGCCGTCTTGACCTCGTCGCACAGCTCGTCCTCGATCACGGCCTCTTCGAGGTCGTCGGTGCGATCCTGATCACGGCCGTACAGCGCGATCAGCGCGTCGCCCGGGCGCTCGGTCGCGAAGCGCTGGTGGCGGCGGCGCTTGCGATAGCCGTTGATGAACGCGTTGGTGAGGATGCGGAACAGCCACGCGCGGAGGTTCGAGCCAGTCTGGAAGCTGTCCCACGCGCACATCGCGCGGAGCAGCGTCTCCTGGACGAGGTCCTTCGCCGTATCCGGATCGCGGCAGATCCGCATGGCGACGCCGAACAGCTCCTGCTGGTGCGGGATGCACGCGGTCTCGAACGCCTGGTGCGGGCTCGCGGGCTCCGTGCCGACCACGCGGAGGGTTCGACCCACGGGCGCGCTCCCGTTCGGGCGAACCATGCGGGAGGAGGCGGGAACGCTGGAGACCGGCTGAGTGTTCTTCGAACGCGACATGCCGAAGTCAAAAGCACCCGTCGTGCCACGAGCAACCCATTGATCAGACAGGGCGTTTTTAGATACGAGGGCGTGGAGACACAAGGCGCGTCTCAAGCCAGACGCGAGATCGCTTCCCGAGATCGCCAGTGGGACGTCATCCGACATGCTCATGGTCTCCTAGCGATCCGGACGTCACTCCGGATCGAGGAGTCGCATCCGGCGCTACGCGAGTTGCGCGATGACCGACGCTATCGCCGTCGCGAGGTCCGCCGAGACCGCACCGCGCCCGTGCACCCGCTCGAGCCGATCGCCGGCGAGGCCGTGCACATACACACCCGCGCGCGCGGCGTCCGCCGCCGCCAGTCCCTGCGCGAGCAGGCCGCCGATCGC
>JBBRBG010000363.1:0-5370 GCA_038206055.1 Haliangiales bacterium | reverse complement strand
GGTTCTCGCCGCTCGAGATGACGAACTCGAGCCACTCGGTGCTCGCGTTCAACCTCAGCTACCTGTTCGACCGCACGGATCTCATGCAGGAAGGACTCGGGCAGATCGTCGGCTGGATCGCAGAGGGCAAGCTCGCACCGCCGCCGGTGGTCACGTATCCCCTCGCCGAGGTCGCGCGCGCGCACGCCGACATCGAGTCGGGGCGCACCGTCGGCAAGCTCGTCCTCCTCCCCTGAGGAGTCTCCAGTACTGAGGTGCGGACCCCGACGGGGTTCGCTAGAGGAACAGCTTCCGGACCCAGCCGAGCATCTTCTTCACTTTCGGGGTGTAGGGCGGATAGAGCTGGTTCGCGATGTCGAGGCGTCCTTGGCGCAGCACGCCGCGCTCGTGCGAGAACGCCTTGAAGCCGAAGAAGCCGTGGTAGTTGCCGGTGCCGCTCGGGCCGACGCCGCCAAACGGCAGGTTGTGGTTCGCGAAGTGGATCAGCGTGTTGTTGACGCAGGTGCCGCCGGCGGTGGTGTTCGCGATCACCGCGTCCACGTTGTGCTCGTTGTCGCCGAACACGTAGAGCGCGAGCGGCTTGTCGCGGGCGGTGATGAACGGCGCGACCTCGTCGATGTGCTTGTAGGTGAGGATCGGCAAGATCGGCCCGAAGATCTCCTCGGCCATCACGGCGGAGTCGGGCGACACGTTGGTGAGCACGGTCGGTGCGATGTACCGCTCGCCGGCATCCGTTTCACCGCCGAGCTCGACCCGCGCGCCGCCCTTGACGGTGTCGTCGAGCATCTTCTTCAGACGGTCGTAGTTGCGCGTGTTGATGATGCGGCACAGGTCGGGCGAGGCGCGCCGCTCGGCTTCGGTGGCGCCGTACATCGCACCGATCGCGGTCTTGAGCTCGTCGACGAGCTGCTGCTGGCGGCCCTCGGAGACCATCAGGTAGTCGGGGGCGATGCAGGTCTGGCCGCTGTTGACGAACTTGCCCCACACGATGCGCTTCGCGCTGGTCGCGAGGTCGGCCGAGTCGTCGATCACGCAGGGCGACTTGCCGCCGAGCTCGAGCGTGGACGACGCGAGGTGGCGCGCCGCTGCCTCGGCGACGATGCGGCCCACGCGGGTCGAGCCGGTGAAGAAGAAGTGATCGAACGGCAGCGCGAGCAGCTTCTGCGTCTCGAGGTGATCGCCCTCGACGACCGCGACCTCGTCCTCGGCGAACACATCTGCGAGTAGCGCCTTGAGGAGCTTCGAGGTCTGCACCGTCAGCTCGGACGGCTTGACGATGACGCAGTTGCCCGCGGCGATCGCGGCGATCAGGGGAGCGATGACGAGCTGGAACGGGTAGTTCCATGGGCCGATGATCAGCACCACGCCCTTCGGCTCGTAGTGGATCGCGCTGTGCGTGCCGACGAGCGTCATCGGCGTGGGCACGCGCTGCGGCTTCATCCACTTGTGAAGATGCTTGATCGCATCCTTGAGCTCGGTGAGGCACGGCACGATCTCGGAGATCTCGGACTCGAGCGGCGCCTTGCGGAAATCCGCGTACAGCGCGTCGTAGATCTGCTTCTCGTGGGTGGCGATCGCTTCCTTCAGCTTCTCGAGCTTCGCGGCGCGCTGCGATGCGGTGGTGCGCTTGACCGCAGCCTGATTCGCACGCTGGCGGTCGAACAGTTCCTGGATCATGCCGCTAGCTTACGTCACCGCTTGCGCTTGGGGCGAGCGGCGGCAAGGTACGCGCGGCCGCGTGGTGAAATCTCGTAGCCAACCTCGAAGCTCTGGGTCAGCCCGAGCTTCTTCAGCTTGCGCACGTCGGTCTTGAACGGGAGCGTCTCGCGCTTCAGCTGCTTGGCGAGCTTGGACGCGGCGATCCGCGGCTGGCTCTCGATGATCGCGAGCGTCTTCGCGGTCCATCGGGTGTCCTTGTCCATGCGCGCGAGCTTCGCCTTGATCGTCGCGATGTCCGCGGCGGTGAGATCTGCGGCGAGCGCGATCTCCACGCGGTCGCCATCGCCGCCGTGGTGCAGCGCCACGCGATACACCGGAGACTCCGGTGCGAGCGGGCCGAGCTCGGCGAGGTACGCGACGAGCGCGGCGCGATCCGTGAAGCCTGCGGGAGCGGCATCGGCATCGCGGATCTGCGCGACGGTGATCAACTCGATGGTCTCGACCTCGAGCACACCGATCGGATGGCAGCGGTAGCGCCCGCCGGGCCGCACGTGCGGCTTCTGCCAGCGGCGAAACGTCAGCGTGATCGCGCCGCTCTGGAGGCCGGCGAAGAACGGTTTCTTGAACAGCAGCATGCGGCGCGCGGCCGTATCCTGCCACGGCGTGCGCACGGTAGTCTGCTCGACCGTGGAGCCGACCCAGGACCTTGCGACACCGACCGAGCACGACACCGCGGCACACGTGGTGTCGGTCGTGGATCTGCTGCTGACCATCGGCTACATCGACGGCACGCTTCACGACGACGAGAAGGCGTTCATCCACGACTATCTCGGGCGACTCGTCGACCACGTCGCGCATCCGCTCGACTCCAAGGAGGCGTGGCGCGCGCAGATCGATTCCGTGTACAAGCGGCTCGATAGCGAGATCGCAGCGATCGCCGCTGAGGTGGTGGCCGCCGATGACGCGAGCTATGTGCGCACGCGGCTCAAGGTGCGTGCGGTGGCCCTGTTCCGCGGATTCTCACCTGCCGATCAACGCGTGGCGCTCGAGCTGCTCAACGTGGTGGTCCACACCGACGGCACGGTGACCGATGCCGAGCGCGAGCTCCACGACGAGCTGCTCTCGTACTTCCACGCCGAGCCCACCTTGCTCGTGCCCGAGGTCTCACCACCCGAGGACATGCTGACCATCGATCTCCCGATCGATCTGCCGCTCGCGGCGATGTCGCACCCGTGGCTCGACACTCTCGAGGAGCCCTACTCGGCGGACCCGGCCACGCTGCTCCTCCAGCTCAACAGCGACTACAACCTGGTGTTCGAGGCGATCAAGGTGTGGGAGCGGCAGCGCGCGCGGGGCAACGGCCGCCTCGCCGGCATCACCGATGTGGCGCAACTGCCGCCCGGTACGCGCCTCCTGGATGGACACGTGTACGTCCAGAGGCCGAGCCAACCGACCGAGCTGATCGTGCTCGGCGACCTGCACGGCTGCTATGCGTGCCTCAAGGCGGCACTGCTGCAATCGGACTTCATCGAACGCGCGCTGCGTCACCAGGCGGATCCGGTCAACAATCCCGACGTCAAGCTCGTGCTGCTCGGCGACTACATCGACCGCGGGCGGTTCAGCTTCGAGGGCGTCCTGCGGGGCGCGCTCCAGCTCCTGGTCTCCCTGCCGGAGCACGTGATCCTGCTGCGCGGCAATCACGAGTTCCTCGTCCGCATGGGCGAGTACATCGTGAGCGCGGTCAATCCCGCCGAGGCGGTGCCGGCGCTGTCGCAGTCGGCGCCCGTCGAGGTGCTCGAGGCGTATCGCCACCTGTTCGATCACATGCCGACGTCGTTCCTGTTCGACCGCACGTTGTTCGTTCACGGCGGCATCCCGCGCGAGGACACGTTCGCCGAGCGCTATCGCGATCTCTCCAGCCTCGATGACTCGGTGATGCGCTTCGAGATGATGTGGGGCGATCCGGTCAATACGGACTACGTGCCCATCAAGCTCCAGCGCGAGAGCGCGCGGTTCAGCTTCGGTCGCGATCAGTTCCGCTCGTTCATGGAGCGCGTCGGGGCGCATACCCTCATCCGCGGGCACGAGCAGGTGGATCGCGGGTTCGAGACATTCTTCGATCTCGGCACCCACCGCTTGCACACGTTGTTCTCCGCCGGCGGGTGCGACAACGGCGATCTGCCGGCCGAGTCGCGCTATCGCAGCGTATCTCCGCTCGGACTGACCGTGCGATCCGGATCTGGCCCGCTGCACGCCGTGCCGTGGGCGCTGAAGTACCAGCCGTTCACGAGCGCGAAGCACAACGGGCTGTATCGGTGAAGCACCACGTCCTCGCGCTTTTCGTGCTGCTCGGTTGTGCGAAGCGGGGGATGTCGGACGCGGACCTGAAGGTGCTCGAGGACTTCCGCGCCGTCGAGGCGGAGTGTCTCGGCACCTTCGCCGTGCTGTGGCACGAGCGCGAGATCCGGCTCGGAATCGATGATCTCGAGCACCGGATCCGCGACCAGTTGATCACTCCGTGGAGAGATCTGGAGCTTCGCGTGAGCGCGGCCGCACCTCTCGCCGACGCGAAGCTCGACGAGCGGCTGCGGCACTATCTCGCGGTGCGCAAGAGCGCGTGGGAAGCGCTCGCCGCGAGCGCCAGCGACGAGGCGCGCCACATCGCGCGGTACCGAGACGACAACGAGCTGGCGGACGCCGACGCGAAGTCGATCGCCGACAGCCTCGACGATCATCCCCAGATCTCGTTCGTCCTGTTCGGCACGGTGGACACCGCGGGCGTGGCGACGATCCTTGATCGCCGCCGCGATGCCGTGATGCAGCCGGGCAAGCGGCTCGGGCTCCCGTTGCCGGTGCTCGGCAGATACAACTCGGGCCGCGCGCCGGGGCCGTTCGATGTCGACGCCGCGGGGCGCATCTGGGTCGAGCTCGCAGACGGGCTCAACGTGATCGATCGCTCGGGCAAGCGCGTGGTGTTTCCGCTCGGGAGCCTCGAGCTGCTGACGCGGCCGATCGAACAGATCGTGGTTCTCGGCGCGGGGCCCGTGCTTCCGACGCCGGTTCCCGCTCGCATGCACGCGATCACAGGCGCGCTGACACCGCCCGTCGCGAACGTTCCGCTCGTGATGTGCGCCGACGCCTACGGCGATCCACCGTGCGCGCCCGGGTTGCCGCACTGGGACGCGATCACCGACGTCAACGGGCGGTTCTCGTTCTCCAATGTGCCGCGGTTCGAGCTCGGGCTGGAGGCGTTCCTCGGCGACCGCGGTGCGAAGTTCTGGCGCACCGCACGCTCGACCTGCTGCGCCCAGGAAGCGAGCGAGATCGGCGACGTCAGCATCGACTCGGGTGTGGTGTACTAGGGAGCGCGTAGGTCATAGACCTGCGCGAGCCGCAATCCGAAGTGCCGGCTGCGAACGGAGTCCGCTGGTTCAGGTGAGCCCCGAAGGCCTCGAAGGTCCCGAAGCAGAGTCTTCTCCTGGAGGAAGCCTCTCCTTGGGGTCTTCGAGAACTTCGGGGCTCGTCTTTCTGGAAGCACGGTCGCGTGGATTCGTCGCCGTCCGTCCGGCCGGGGCGCGCTAGGAGCGCGTAGGTCATAGACCTGCGCGCTCGGCAATCCGCAGTGCCGGATGCGAACCGGAGTCCGCTGGTTCAGGTGAGCCCCAAAGGCCCCGAAGGTCCCGAAGCAGAGTCTTCTCCAGCAGGAGAAAG
>JBBRBG010000362.1:0-5390 GCA_038206055.1 Haliangiales bacterium | reverse complement strand
ACGCGCGCTCAAGTTCGCCGCGCTTCTGCCCGAGGTCGCGTGCGAGGTCATCGAGCAGGGCTTCGTCAAGGCCGAGCGGCTCTCCGGCCTCAGCGACGAGATCGACGCGCTTGTCGTCCAGTGGTCCTCGCTGACCACGGGCATACCGCCGGCCACTGCTCGCGCTCCCTCGAGCTGTTAGATTCGGCGGCGATGAAGATCATCCGGATAGTCGTGCTGATCGGAGCCGCGATCTCGTTGGTCGTCTCGTTGATCTGGTCGTTCCTGACGCGGATGCCGGGCGCGGCTCGCACTCGGGCGCGCAAGCTGCTGTCCTCGGCCACGTGGCTCGGCGAGGGGGCCAAGGACGGCGAGCTCGTCAAGGTCACCGGCGTCGTGCGCACGAGCGAGGCGGGGGCGCGCTTGATGGCACCGATCTCGAAGATCCGATGCGTCGCGCTCCGCATTCGTGCCCAGCCCCGCCGCGGTCTGGATCCACGCTCCAAGCTCGTCGAGAAGATCGAGTACAAGCCGTTCGAGCTCGAGGACGCCGAGGGCCGGGTTTCGATCGAACCGACCGAGGTGCTCTTCGATGTGTCCCCGGTGAGGGAGGGCAAGCCCGACGCGAGCGGACGGGCGAGCGTCCTCTCCGACCTCGGACACGCGGACGCGAACACCACGAAGTCGAACATCGAAGAGACTGTGCTCGAGATCGGAGCCACCGTCACGATCGCAGGCACACTCGCCACCGTCGATGGCAAGCATCGCCTCGTCGGGCCGATTGCGTGTGTGGCCGAGCGCATCGTCGATCTGTCCAACGAGCCCTGAAGAACCGCGATGGGCTAGCCGTGCTTGTGCCCGCGTTCTCGTGCCCACGCGCGCGCATCGTTCGTCATCACCTTGTGAGCGGCCGAGACCTTCGCTCCCCACGTGGACCGAGTGTCTCGGAGATTCAGCGGCGGGCTCCAGCGCTTGAGGATCGCCACCTCGACATCGCCTTGCGCATCACCTGCCCACACCGCGATCTCGAGGTGCTCGGTCATCCACTTCGTCAGCTCGGCATCGTTCTCTTCGCTGAGCGCGAAGTCCGCGAATCGATCGGGCTTGGTCTGGTTACGCGGGATCCCGCGCAGCGTGAGGTGATCGCGGAGCAACGCCGCAAACGTCCGTCGCACCGGGGATTGCCCGGTACGGCCGCTCAGGCTCTTGTCCACCTTTCCCACGTAGAGCGCTGTCTTCGGCGGCGCCTGCCCGAGCCCGAGCTGGAGCCAGCTCTCGGCACCTCCATAGATCGCGCACAGGCCCGCGCCCTCCTGGACTTCGACGAGCTTGTACCTGGGCCCCGAGAGCGCAGCCATCGCGAGCGCGACCTGCTCGGCCAATTGATCTTCCATCGCGCGCGAGAGTACTCCAGTCAGAGCGGCTTACCCGCCTCGAGCTTCGCGTGCGTGCAGTCCTGAACAAACGATTTCGCCATCCCTTCGGCGAACGCCGCATCGTCGATCACGATGGCGCTCTCGTCGAGCTTGTTGAGCGAGAGCGGATCCATGTTGATCGAGCCGACCACGCTGAGGCGATCGTCGACGAGCATCGTCTTCGCGTGGATCATCGCCGGGCTGTACTCCCACACGCGAATGCCAGCTTCGGCGAGCTGCGGATACAGCCGGCGCTGCGCGACGAACGCCGCCTTCGAGTCGTCGTCGTCTCGGTCGGGCACCAGGATGCGAACGTCGACACCTGCGGCCGCCTTGCGCTTCAGGGTCTCGACGACATTGTTCGACGGCGCGAAGTACGCGTTCGTGATCCACAGCCGCTTGTGTGCGGCTGCGATCGCAAGCAGCGTGAGGCGCTCCGCGCGCGTGATGTTGGGCGAGGCCGTGCTGGAGACGAACGCGACGCGTACCGTGCCGTCGGTGGGTTGCGGCGGGAACGCGTTCGCCGGGAGCAACCTCCCACCCGCCTCCTGCCAGTTCTCGGCGAACGCCTGATGTGCCTCGCCCACGGCCGGTCCGGTGAAGCGGACGCTCGTGTCACGCCACTGGTCCTCGTGCAGGCCGTCGCCGAGCCACTCGTCGCGAATGCAATGCCCACCCGTGTACGCGACGAGTCCGTCGATGACGACGATCTTGCGGTGATTGCGTAGCAGGGGCGAGTTGGCGGGGATCGGACGGAACATCCGGACTTCGCAACCCGCGGCGGCGAGCTTGGGGCTGACCTCCTTCTCGAAGCCGGTGCTGCCCAGCGGATCGATCGCGAGGCGACAAACGACTCCCGCACGCGCTCGGGCAGCGAGCGCCGTGGCCAATCGGGTCGAGGCCTTCCCGGGCTGCCACATGTACATCACGATGTCGATGCTGGTCTTCGCGTGCGCGATGTCCGCGACGAGTGCATCGAGCATCGATCCGTTGTCGACGCGCTGCACCGTGTGGCCCGGCGCCATGGTCGCGCCGACACTCTGGTACAACGCGCTCGCGAGCTCGTCGCCTGACGACTGAAGATCGGACGAGATCTCGAAGGCGTGGGACGTGGGGCGCGTGTCGCTGCATCCCGACGAAGCGAGCAGCGCCGCGATGACGAAGCTACGGATCACGCTGCGGCGGCACGACGACCGGCAACCATCCGGTAGCCGGCGAGCAGGATGACCGCGCCAACGATGGAGGCGATGAATCCGGCCGGCTGTCCGTCCTGGTACCAGCCGAGCGATCGCCCCAGGAATCCGGCGATCAGCGCTCCGGCCACGCCGAGCAGCATCGTGATGATGACGCCTCCCGGATCTTTGCCCGGCATGACGAGCTTCGCGAGTGCGCCAATAACGAGACCGATGATGAGCATCCAAAGAATGTGCATGATGAGCATCTCATGCGAGCCGTATGCCGCTCGATGCCGCTCGGTAGCGCCTGCCGCACGATGTTGGCCGCGATACGCGCGATGGACGGATGCGCTTGGGCGCTCGCATGGGCTGATCTGCTCAGCCCTCGCGCTCAGCCGCCCGCGCGCGCGACCACATGCCGGCGACGATTGTGCGTCGGAACGAACCCCGCCAGCGCCCGCGAGCGTGTATCAAGCCGCGGCAGAGAAGTATGCCCACCATTCTCACCGTGCAGGACCTGCACAAGCGGTTCGGCAATCGCATCGTGCTCCAGGGCGTGTCGTTCGCCGTTGGTGATCGCGATCGGATCGGCCTGATCGGCGCCAACGGGTCCGGCAAGTCGACGCTGCTCAAGATGATCGTGAAGGGTGCGGGCGTCTCGGAGAGCGAGGCCGCGCTGCTCGAGCCCGACGAGGGCCAGATCACGTGGCGGCGTGACCTCGTGCTCGAGTACGTGGCCCAGGAGCCGCGCCTCGACGAGTCCGCGACCATCCACGCGACCCTCAGGCGCACCGAGGAACTCTACGACTACGAGATCGAGACCGTCGCCGATGCGCTGCAGATTCCACCGCTGACCTCGAAGATCGGCACGCTCTCGATCGGCGAACGCCGGCGCGTCGCACTCGCGCGGGCCCTCCTCGGCCAGCCCGACGTGCTCGCCCTCGACGAACCGACCAACCATCTCGACGTCCGCACCGTCGAGTGGATCGAGGACCGGCTCGCGCAGTGGCCCGGCGCGCTGATCGTGGTCACCCACGACCGCTCGTTCCTCGACAAGGTCGCCACCCGGATCTGCGAGATGGACCGCGGCAAGCTCCACAGCTACGACGGCGACTACACCGAGTTTCTGCTCAAGCAGACCGAGCGCCTCACCATCGAGAACGAGCACGAACGCGTGCGCGCCGCGTTCGTCAACCGCGAGATCGACTGGATCCGGCGCGGCCCCAAGGCGCGCGGGGTCAAGGCGAAGGCCCGCATCGATCGGTACGACGCCGCCGTCGCCGCCCGCCCGGTCGGCGATCAGGTGCTGCCCCGCGAGCTCGAGCTGCGGCTCCCCACCGGCCCGCGCCTCGGCAGCACGATCATCGAGCTCGATGGCGTCACCAAGCGCGTCGGCAAGGGCGACGCCGCGCGGACCCTGTTCTCCGACCTCACGCTGGTGATGAAGAAGGGCGACCGCATCGGCATCGTCGGGCGCAACGGCGCCGGCAAGACCACGCTGATCCGGACCATCCTCGGCGAGCTCACGCCCGATGCGGGCACGGTCACCCTCGGCCTCAACACCCGGCCCGCATACCTCGAGCAAAGCCGCCGCGATCTCGTCGCCGACAACACCGTCACCGAGGAGGTCGCCGATGGCTACGACCACGTCGAGCTCGAGTACGGCCGGATCCACGTCAAGTCGTTCCTGAAGACCATGGGATTCCCACCGACCGTCGTCGACACGAAGTGCGGCCAGCTGTCGGGCGGCGAGCGCAACCGGGTCCAGCTCGCGAAGCTGCTCCGCCGCGGCGGCAACGTCCTCGTGCTCGACGAGCCCACCAACGATCTGGACCTGGTCACGCTCGGCGCGCTCGAGCACGCCCTGATCGCGTTCCCCGGCTGCGCGCTGATCGTGTCGCACGATCGGTGGTTCCTCGATCGCGTCGTCACCGGCATCCTCGCGTTCGACGAGCTCCCCGATGGATCGAGCAACGTCACGTTCTTCGAGGGCAACTACACGAGCTACCAGGCGAAGCGTAAGCGGTAGGCCAGCGCCGACTCGGGTGGCGCACGCGCGCCTATCCGAACGACTGCACGGGACCTCGCCAACGCTCGTCGTCGACGACCGTTTCGGTGAAGGCGCCGTTCGTGTACAGCCCGATCGCGTGGCGCCAGAAGCTCGTCGCCGCCGCGTTCGTGCGCGTCTGGCGAACCTCCCACGGTCGGCGAAACAACTCGAACGCGAGGTGCGCGGCACGCACGCCGACACCGTTCCGGCGGTAGCGACGCATCACGAAGAACTCGGCGACATCGCATGTGGTCGTCGCGCCGGTGAGCCGGCTCCGCTCGTCGAGGATGCAGAACCCTGCGACGTGTTCTCCCGCACGGATCACGTACGCATGCCGCCATGGCTCGGACCAGCAGCTCGCGAGCGGCGTGCCGCCGGTGAAGCACCCGTCCTCCCCGACGTCGAGCTGCATGATCTCGCTGAAGTCGTATGCGTAGAGCTGCAACAGGCGCGCGAGCATCGGCGCGTCCACTTCGGTCGCCGGGGTCAAGGCGACGTCGAACGGCATCGGTCGCCCCGCAACCTGCTTCGCGACCGCTTCATCGTCCGACATGACCCGACCGTCGCAAGCGACCGCTGCAGAAGCAAGGTTCAGCCCATCCGCTCGCTCGATGGACCGAGGACGACCTGCTCATTCTCTGATTCCGGACTCGATCGTGGCGGACGCGACTGATAGATCGCCTGAATGGCGGCTCCGCAAGCCAACAGCTACTGCGAGCGACTGGGCATCACGGTCCACCGACCGCAGCGGCGGCCTGCAGCTCGACGCGG
>JBBRBG010000361.1:0-5397 GCA_038206055.1 Haliangiales bacterium | reverse complement strand
ATGCCGTTCGGGTTCGCTTCGTCGTGTTGGGCGCAGCGACATACAAACCAGGTCTTGGTAGTTCGCGACGGCAGTTCGGCTTACGGCAAGCGTGTTCTCGAGAAACGGCTGGCTGCCGAGGAGCCCGGTTGTCCGTTCGCGCCTCCTGCAGACGACGGCCCGGTTCCGTCGTCGTGGCATCCGGTGTGGGTTGTCAACGAGTCATCTGCCCCGATTCGGATCGAGACCGTGCAGTACGACCAAGCACCCAACCAGTTCGAGCGGAAGCGAGTGGCGACACAAATCATCCCGCCGGGAACGAAGTCGCGTTCTGGTGCGATCAGCAACATCGGGCCGGATACGCCGCCGCCCGACTCGACGATCAGTCATGTCCCCGGTGGCATGGACGAGCGCTTATGGCTGACATGGGATGAGTAGCCGGATCAATTGTCAGCGACATGACCGGTCGTGGAACACCAGGCCGCATAGTAGCTGAGCCTCTGCAGTACCGAAAAGCTGCGAACGCGATCGCCCGTGCGGTGACCGAGCCTGAGGTGACCGAGCCTACTCGCGTGTGTGTTCTGTATACCCGCCGTTCTAACGCTGCAGTGAAGCGCCTACCACCACGAGCGTGAGTGCCATCGACCTCGACTTGGCCATTTGTGGCCGTCAACATGCCGAGAAGCATTGCCTCGTAATCGGTGTCTGGGATCCCGTTGTGTTGCAGCGGTTCATACCAGTCGTTCTCCAACAGAAGCTTCGGCATTGTTTCCCCAACCCGCGAGATGGTTCGTAAGCGCTGTGTGAACCCCACGTTGCGGAGTCATGCTCCACCCTACGAGACCATAACGAAAATTTCTGCACTTTGAGTCACGCCGGCACCCTTTCGGACGCGGGGTGTGGCGTGCTCGCGTCCTGAGTGCCGAGACCTGCCCGGGATCCAGCTGTTCGAGAGGTCATGGAGATCGTTCGTTGGTACCTCACCAATGCCTATGGCCAGATCGAGGGACCGAACTGCCGACCGTTCTTTAGCGATCCCAATCGTGTGGGTGCGTTCGCGGTCCGTGTTGAAGATCTGCAGGCTCACGATGAAGCGGCACACTTTCGGCTACTCGTCTTGCTCGCCCTCTACCAGTCACGACGCGATGTCGACGTGATGACGATCCAGCGGACGATGGCGGTCCGCTCGGTGACGGCTATGACGTCGGTGGGTCGGCTTCGTACGCTCATCGCGCGCAGCCCATGCGATGCGCTACACGAAGCGGCCAGGTTCGACGACCGCTGTGACGTGTACCGTGATTTCGATCGAGACGCAGCCACGTGCCGGCATCGTCCGCACACGCCTTGTCACGTGAAGGCGGCAAGCCTTGCGATTGGGCGGATGGGTGACATGGGAAAGCTTCCAACCTCGGCCGTGCTTCACCTTGGAAGCGACGGACTGGTCAAGTGGTTCGTCGATGCTGGTGCTGCCAAGTGTCTTCCCACGGAACGTGGGGGGAGTGTTGGTTGCCCGCCTCAGCTCGATCTTTCGCATCGGGCGCAAGCTCGCGACGATGTACGTTAGCGCCTTGACCGTCCCGGAACTGGCGGTCGCACCCTGGCATCCTAAACTCGATGGATCGCGACTGCTCGTCATCGATGCCAACGTCGCGCGTGTGATCTCGCACCTTCGTCAGGATCGAGCACGAACAAACTACGACGCGATGGTGTCGTGGCTGATTGGTGTCGCAGAACGGATCGACCTAACGCGCCTTCACCCTGGTCTTCCTCGGAACTCTCCGCGTTTGGTGCAGCAAGCACTCTACGTGTTCGGGTCACGATCGAACCGCGCGGCTCGCGAAGACACATGTTCGGTCACGCGCTGCGATGCCTGTCCATCCCGCGCTTGCCCCTTCATAATCGGACAAGCGCGGAAAGCCGACCGAGCGGCATGAGCGATCTACATGATCCGATGTCTGCGTTTTCCGTGCCCACGAAACTGAACGCACGCTGACTGAAAGCGAACTTGAAGTCCGCTTTCAATTCGTCCCCGACCAGCGTTTGCCTCGGAGCGCCGGAAACTTCAGGTGAGCTCGAACCGCGATGTTTCGCATAGTTCGCTGTACGTCGGTTTCGAATGCGTCTTTCCCCGTCGGGGTCGCAATGCAGTCGGGAGGGTCCCACCCTCCCACGCCGTTTCGAACGCTTGGGTTTGCGCTCTGGCGGTTTTCGCGCACTGTCGGAGGGTGAGGGGTCGTGATGCGGTTGGGAGGGTGCTCGCCAACCACTGTATGAAGGCTCGCGGACCTAGTGATCTCCTGCGCCGTCAACTGAAACGCCTCGAAATAGAGATCGTTGACCCAGATCACGGCGCGATTGCCGTCGAGGATCATCAGCGGATGCTGGATGGCCGCGAGTCCTTCGGCGGCGTATTCAACCACGGCAGCGGAGAGATCCGTCCTCCGCTTCGACAGGTCGATGTCGATGATCGAGATCACGGCGCCGCGGATCATCAAGTCGAGGGTGCGGTAGGGCACGATCCGCAGCGAGTACCAGCGCCCGTCGGTGGCTTGGAGGTCGCGCTCGACCGGGGCGAGGTTCTTGATCGAATCTGCGATGACGGCCTCGACCCCGAACCCGCCCAGGAACGAGTTGAGCTGCGAAGCCGAGCGACCGAGGTCCGACGGCAACAGATTCAACAGCTTCTCCGCCGCATGGGTGAACCGGCGGATCCGCAGATCGAGCCCGACAATCACGATCGCGCGGTCGACGCCGAGTAGCAGGTTATGCAGATCGTCGTTCGAGGTGCTGAGGTCGCTCATCCGGCTCTGCAGCTCGTCGTTGAGCGTGACCAGCTCTTCGTTCGTCGATTGCAGCTCCTCCTGCGAAGTTTCGAGCTCTTCGTTCGAGCTCTGAAGGTACCCGTTCACGGGGTGGAGTCCGGATCTCCTCGCACGCGCGAAGGCGATCGTCTCGATCGACTCCGGGCGATCGGCATGATCTAACGAATGGGTGAGTTCGACCGACGCACGCATCGACCGCCCGGAGCGCCAGGTCGAGATGCTGCTCACGCGAGTCAAAGCGCTGGAGACGGAGAACACATCGCTCCGTGCCGAGAACGCCGAGTTGAAACGTCGGCTCGGCGAGAATTCCTCGAACTCGAGCAAGCCGCCGTCGAGCGACTCGCCGGCCGATCGCCGAGGCCGGCCGAAGGACGCACCGAGCGGCAATCCGCGGGGTGGTCAGCGCGGCCACAAGGGACACAAGCGTACGTTTCTGCCTGCGAGTCGAGTGCGGTCGTCGACGGACTGCTTTCCGCCGCAGTGCCGCCGGTGTGGCGACACGCTGCCGAAGCGACGAGACGCCGATCCCGTTCGGCATCAGGTCGTCGACATCCCGAAGATCGAGCCGGCCGCGGACGACTACTGGCTTCACCGCGTGACGTGCTCGTGCGGGGAGACTACGTGCGGCACGCTGCCCACCGGCGTGCCGCCGGGGATGCTGGGCGTGCAGGTGCTGTCGTTGATCGCCGTGCTGACCGCGGACGGTCACATGAGTCGCCGCAAGGTGCAGAGCCTGCTCGCGGCCGTGTTTGGTCTCGAGGTCTCGCTCGGCACGCTGAGCGAGTCCGAGCAGATCGTCAGCGACGCCGTGGCGCCGGCGGTCGAGGAAGCGCGGATCCACGCGCTCGCAGAGAAGGTCAAGTACGTCGATGCCACCACCTGGTACCAGGCCGGTGCCTATCGCAGTCTGTGGACGCTCGCGACCGTCAGCGTGACCGTGTTCGCGATCGTCGCCGACGGCACGCGCGAAACACTCCGCCTGTGGATCGATCGAATCCGCGGCGTGCTGGTCACCGACCGCGGCTCGCAGTTCGGCTTCTGGGCGATGGAACGCCGCCAGATTTGTTGGGCGCATCTGATCAGAAAGTTCGCATCGTTCAGCGAGCTGCGTGGTCGCCCTGGCGAGATCGGCGCGAACTTGCTGATGTGGTCGCAGGTTCTGCTGCATTCGTGGCACCGCGTTCGAGACGGCACGGGGACACGCGCCGACCTCAAGGCGGTCGCCAACAATCTCCGAGCGCTGATGGAACAGCTGCTCGACGAGGGCGCAGGTTTGCCTATCAAGGGCTTCCAGGGCGCGTGTCGCAATATCCTCGAACACCGCGAGGCGCTCTGGCGCTTTATATTCGAACCCGGCGTCGATCCAACGAACAATCACGCCGAGCGCGAGCTGCGCGGCCTCGTCTGCTGGCGTCGGTCCACAGGCGGAAGCCGCAGCGATCGTGGCGATCTGTTTGCCGCGAATCTCAAGTCGGTGATCCATACCTGCCGCAAGCAGCACCGTCACGTCCTCACCTATCTCAACTCCGCCATTCACGCGGCGCTACGCGGCCGCAAGACACCGTCCCTGATCGCCGCTGCGTAGTCCTCCCCGTGAACGCGTACCTCTGAAGCTCCTGAAGCTCTTCGTTGGCGGATTGCAGCTCCTCATTGGCCGACTGCAGATCTTCATTGGCACGTTCGACCTCTTCGATCGTGCTCTGCAAGTACTCCTTCGTGAGCGCCAGCTCTTGACTGAGTGCCTCCGACGACTCGTTGGCCCCCTCCGAGATCGCCGCTGGCCGCCTCGCCGGCGCTGGCAGGAGCTGTTCATCGACGCCGTCCTTGAACAGGACGAGCACGCACCGCGCTTTGGTTTCGGGCTCGACGATCGTCTGTACGATCAGGGTGAAGTGCTGCAGGCCAAGGCCCTCGGTCTTGACCTGGGCCACTGCCGTGACGCGCTCGTTCGTCGTGGACACGCGTTCGATCGTCGATTTCAGGGTGGCATGGAGCTCGGGACGAGCGAGCCGCAAGATGTTGTGCGTTGCAACACCGGATGGCTGTTGCAGATAGCGGTCGCTCTGGCCGCGGTAATACACGATGTCCATGGCGTCGTTGATGACGACCCCTGGTGGCGCGTATTGCTCGAGGATCTTGCGGTCTGCCAGATGGGCGAGGCTGAGCATCGGACGAACTGCGGCGAACGTGGGCCGCTCCTGGGGCGCAGCCGCAGGGCTCTTATCGCGAGGACCGAGCTCGATCGCCGCCGGCAAGCTGACGTGCTTCGCGGTGTAGATCTTGTTGTTGCGATCGATCAACGCAAAGAGCTCGGCCGCATCCCCCACACTATCCGAATGTCCGAGCATGAGGAATCCGGCGGGCTTCAGCGCGTAGTGCAGGATCCGCAGCACCTTCTTCTGGATGCCCGACTGTAAGTACATGAGCAAGTTGCGACACGAGATCAGATCGAGCTTGGAGAACGGTGGATCGCGGCTGATGTTCTGGACCGAGAACACCACCATGTCGCGAACCCGACGAATGATCTGATAGTTGCCGTCCTCGGTCTTCACGAAGAATCGGCGCAAGCGCTCGGTCGACACGTCCGCCACGATGT
>JBBRBG010000360.1:0-5475 GCA_038206055.1 Haliangiales bacterium | reverse complement strand
CAGCCGTTTCGATCCTCGTGCTCCTGCTCGTTGCGCTCGGCGGCCCCGCGGCGGCCGATTCGTTGCTCGTGGGCAAGGTCACCGACCTGCTCGGGCGACCCGTCGCGAACGTACGCGTGCACGTCGTATCGAAGGGCGATCACCAGATCGTCACCACGAACGCGGCGGGCGCGTACCAGGTCGTCGTCGATGGCAACCAGACGCTGTCCGTCGTGGTCGGTGCGGGCGAGTTCCACACCTTTCGCGGCGGCACGATCAAGGACGGCACCACGCTGCGGCTCGACTTCGAGGTCGAACAGGCCGACGGCGAGATCATCCGGATCTTCGATTCCAAGCCGCCCACCGTTCCGCCGAAGCTAGCGGCTGACGCCCCGCGCGTGACGCCGCCGTACAGCGACGAGGCCATGGAGCGCAACGCGTGGGCGAAGGCCTGGCTCCTGCTCGACATCGACGAGACCGGCAAGGTCCTCCGCGTGAAGCTCGTCAAGCGGCCCGGCTTCGGCCTCGACGACATCGCCGTCAAGGAGGCGATGAAGCTGAAGTTCCAGCCCGCGCTCGACGAGACCGCGAAGCCGATGCGCACCGCGATGTACTGGGCCATGGAGTGGCCGGCGCACGGCTGGCTGACGATGCACCAGGGCACGGCGACACGCATGCCGACCGAGTCCTACGCACTCGACCCGTTCGGGGGAAACTTCGGCGAGCTCAAGCCCACCGGGACGATCACGCTGTCGTCGGTGCCTTGCGCGGGCTCGGGGCCGCTCAACCTCGACTACAAGGATCCCGTGTACCGCGACTGCTCGCGGCCGAACGTCACGAAGGTGCCGCACCTGCCCTGGCTCGACGGCACCGGCCCCGTTCCGCCCGATCCGCCGTCGATCGCGCTCGCGCCCGAAGCGCCACTGCACCTGTCGCGCGCCTCGTACATCCCGCAGATCGCCGGCTCCGTGGTGACCATCGGTCTCGTCGCGGCGACCGTGGTGAGCTTCTACGAGTTCAACAAGTACGCGGGCCGGATGGCGCGGTATGCGAGCTACGAGCCGATCGAGATCGATCGAGATCAGATCGTCAGCGACAGCCACGGCCGCGATCGCTGGGCGAAGTGGTCGCTCGTTGCACTCTCGGCGACGACGGTGTCGACCGCGCTCACGTTGACCCTGTGGTTCCGCCACCAGCGCCGCTCGGACTTCAGCGTGCAGCCAGAGGACGGCGGCGCTTCGGTCAAGATGAGCGGCGCGTTCTGACGAATCGGATCATTCCGCGGAACCCATCACCTCACTGATAGGACATCGAGTACGTGCCCTCGGCGCCGGTCGCCGGCGGCTTCGGGAACTGCCACGTCTGGATCACGCGGAGGATGCAGCCGGAGACCTTCGCATTCTTGATCGTCGACGCGACCTGGCTCTTCACCACGCGCCCTGCGCCGTTGATCTCGAACCTGACGTTGACGTCGCCGTGTAGCTGGTCGGAGCCCTCACACTTCGAGAGCTCCTTGCGATGTTGCGAGGCCACACCCTCGACGCTCGAGCCCGATAGCCGCGCGAGCTGTCGCTCGACGGTGGCCGGTGGCACAACCACGAGCGCGGCCGGCGTGGCCGTGATGGTAGCGGCGACCGCGGCCTTCGGCGGCTCGGCCTTCACGGGTTCCGGCTTCACGGTGGTCGCGGCGACGATCGGATCGGGCTTCGCGGTCGTCACGACCGCCTTCGTCGGCTCGGTCTTCGGCTCGGTCTTCGCCGGCTCGGGCTTCGCCATCGCGGCCATCGTGACGGCCTTCGTCGGTTCGCGCTTGACCGGCTTCGCCACAGCGGCCGTCTTCGCGAGCTCGGCCTTCTTCGCAGCTTCTGCCTTCGCGAGATCGGCCTTCGCCGCAGCTTCTGCCTTGGCCAGCTCGGCCTTCGTGGGCTGCGGCGTCGCGACGGTAGCCGGGGCGATGGGCGTCGCCGTGACGGCGACATTCGTGGTGGCGGCCGTCGGTTCCTTCGTGGGCGGCTGAACCGTCCGGTCCACCGCCGGCGCCGCTGCGGGCTGCAACTCGGTCGCTGCGACCTTGTCGGGGCTGCTGCCGCCCGAGCTCACCTTCCAGATGCCGAGGCCCGCGAGGAGGAGGACCGGAACCGCGATCATCGCGATCTTGGCGGGTCCGATGCGCGCGACGACCGGCGCAGGCGCCGTGCCCTCGTGCTCCCACGCCATCCGCGTGCTCGTGCGGTCGTCGACGCGCGCCGGCTTGGTCGACTCGATCGCCGCCTTGGACAGGCGCGAGGCGCTGATGGTGCCGGGCATCGACTCGGCCGCCGTGCGAGCCGCGCGAACGCCGGAGCCCGTGCCGATCTTCGTCTGATCCGGGGCGGGGAGCGGGAGGTCGGTGTAGCTGCGGCCGCGGAGGTCGCCGTTCGCGACGGTCTCGGCCTGCGGCGAGGTCTTCGGCTCTCCGCGGGAGATATCGAGCCACGGCTCGGGGCGCTCCCCGAACATCTTCGTCAGGTACGTCGCGATCGCGCCCGGGTTGGCCGACAACCCCTGGCGCTGGGCGAAGCGGTCGAGCGCGTCGCGCAGCTCCTCGGCGGTGTGGTAACGGCGAGCCGGATCCGTCGACAGCGCCGTCATGATGATCGTCGACAGCTCGTTCGGCAGATCGGGGCGGCGCACGCGTGGCAGCGGGATCTTGCCGGTGCAGATCGCGTCCATCACGAGGTAGTCGCTATCGCTCTTGAACAGGCGCGTCGTGGTGGCGAGCTCGTAGAGCACCACGCCGAGCGCGTAGACATCGCTGCGTCGATCGGTCGGCAGCGACTTGCACTGCTCGGGCGACATGTACGAGACCTTGCCCTTGAGACTGCCCGAGCGCGTCTCCACGTTGAGCGCGGCCTTCGCGATACCGAAGTCGACGACCTTTACCGAACCGTCGTACCCGACGAGGATGTTCGACGGCGAGACGTCGCGGTGGACGATGTTGAGCGGCTTCTTGTCGGGCCCGCGCCGCTCGTGCGCATAGTGGAGACCCGCCGCCGCGGCGGAGACGATCGCGACCACATGCTGGAGCGGCATGTGCGTCTTCGTCTTCGAGAGCGTCGTCAGCATCGTGCGGAGGTCCTCGCCGTGGAGGTACTCCATCGCGAAGAAGTACTCGCCACTCGCCTCGCCGATGTCGTGGACCTGGACGATGTTCGAGTGGTGGAGGTTCGCGGCGAGCCGTGCCTCGTCGAGGAACATGTCGATGAAGCGCTGATCCTTCGCGTGTTCCGCGCGGATTCGCTTCAGCACCACGTGGCGCTCGAAGCCCTCGATCCCATCCGACCGTGCCAGCAACACATCGGCCATACCGCCCGACGCAAGGTGCTTGAGCACGACGTACCGTCCCAACCGTTCAGCCATCACGACGCTGTCTCCCTCGGCGAATGGTAGGAGAGCAGCGTGTGTCGAAGCAACGATGAAGGCGAGACAGATGCGTCGCCCAGCGCGTAACTACATGTCAGGGCTTCTCGGCGGAAGCTTTCTTTGCAGCACGTGCAGCACGCGCCGCTTCGCGCTCGGCCTCGCGGCGCGCCTGGAGATCGAACTGATTCCGCGCGGCGCGCGCACCGAGGATGAAGCCGAGAAACATGCCGACCATCAGCACGCCGGGGATGAACAGGACGTGGCTCGAGGTCACTTCGCCGCCGCCTCGAGATCCCGCTTGAGGTTGGCGATCTCGCCCTTCAGGGCCTGCTGACGGCGCCACAGGAAGATCAGGAACATCGCGGCGATCACCCACATCGCGGCGTACGCCATGATCACGTGCTTCTCGTTCTTCGCGATCGCGTCCGCGGCGCGCGCGTGCTGGCGGGCGGTGTCCTCGTTGATCGTCTTGACGATGTCGTCAGCAAATCCCGGACTCTTGTTCATCGCGTCCGCGCAGATCTTCCGGAGCTCGGCGGGCGTGGGCTCGGGCGGCTGGATCTTGAGCGCCTCCGGTGCGGCGGAGCCCACCGCTGCGGAGCCGGCGTCGGCAGAGCCGCTGCCCGTCTGCGCGGCCGCGAGCTGCGGTGCGAGGCCCAGGGCGAGACAGGCCGCGATCAGGATCATCAAGCTGCGCATCGGATACCTCACGTGAACAATCCCGCGTCGAGACCCTGCTCGCGAAGCTCGCGAACCTCGCGTTCCGCGCGCGCACTCTGCACGCGCATCATCACGAGGGTCAAGAACCACAGGAAGAACGTCAGCACGCTCATCCAGAACACCAGCTTCATCGGTCCGTCGAGCGTCATCACGTTGCCGTTCGCGCCGGCCTGCGGGTGGTGATCGCTGCGGTCGACCATCGTGTAGATGAACGGGATGCCGAGCGTGCCGAACACCGCGAGGCCCGCCGCGAGGCGATCCGCGCTGGCGCCCGCGAACCGGCGAACGAGCACGTAGCCCACGAGCGTGAGCCACAGCAGCAGCGACATGGTCAGCCGCTTCTCCCACGTCCACCAGATGTCCCATGCGGCCTTCGCCCAGATCATGCCGGTGATGAGGACGACAGCGCCGAACATGACCGCGATCTCGGCGGTGGCGAGCGCCAGGTCATCCCACTTCGGGGTGCGCTTCTTCAGATAGATCAGCGAGCACACACCGCAGACGGCCACCGACACGAACAGCATGAACGCGTGCGCGACGTGGAAATAGAAGATCTTCTGGTTGAACAGCAGCGCCGGTTCGAACGGCGCGTAGTTGAAGATCAGATAGATGCACACCGCGAAGCCGATCGCCGAGAGCGAAGCGAGGACGGGGATGGCTTTGTTCATTCGATCACCAGGGACTCGAAGACCCACAACGACATTACCAGAGCGGCGGCGTCGTAGATTCCGAGGAAGCTGATCCAGTACCAGGCCTTATCGAAGTCCGCATGGGGGGCGATCAGCGCCTCCGTGGCATGGGTCCCGGCGACAAACAGCGGGATCAGGATGGGATAAAGGATGACCGGCAGGAGCACATCCCGCGACCGGACCTTGAGCAGGGTCGCGGCGAATACCGAGCCGACGACCGCGAACCCGATCGCCCCGAGGACGAGTGCCAGGATGATCGGCCCGGGCTCCGCGAACACCGGGGCATCGAGCAGCAGAGCGAGCAGCGGCGCGCACACCACGGCGACGGCGAGGGTCAGCACGGCGACCGACATCGCCTTCCCCAGGAACACCGACAGACGCGGGATCGGGGCCAGCAGCAGGGCGCGCATCGTGTCGTTCTCGCGCTCTCGATCGAACGCACGCCCGAGGCCGATCGTGCCCGCGAACGCGATCGCGACCCACAGCATGCCCGGCACCGCCGCGCGCACGAGGTCCGGCTTGAGCGGGAACGCGAACGAGTAGATCACGACGATCAGCGCTCCGAAGAACGCCATCGTGTAGACGATCTCCTTGCTGCGCAGCTCGATGCGCAGGTCCTTCCAGGCCACCCGGGCGGCGTGTCGCAACATGGTCGCTAGTTCGCGAACCGATGATACAGGTCCTT
>JBBRBG010000359.1:0-5487 GCA_038206055.1 Haliangiales bacterium | reverse complement strand
GAGTCGATCCTGCGCCACGGGCTCGATCAGGCGGCGCTGCCGAAGCCCGACGCGGGTCCGGCTGAATCGATCGATCACGAGAACGTGCGCGGCCCCGACTACTACAACTAATCGTTTGACCACCAACATCACAGGAGAGACAGAACGCGATGCTGAATGAACCGACCATCGAGAAACTCAAGGCCCTTCGCCTCCACGCGATGGCAGAGGCCTGGGCCCAACAACAGGCACAACCCACCATCAACTCCCTCTCCTTCGACGAGCGCCTCGGCCTGCTCGTCGACGCCGAGTGGCTCGCGCGCGAGAACGCCCGGCTGGGTCGCGCGATGAAGGAAGCGAAGCTACGGATGTCGTCGGCCTGCGTCGAGGACATCGACTACGCCGCGAAACGCGAGCTCGACAAGTCGCTGGTCCGTCAGCTCGCGTCGTGTCGCTGGGTCGCCGAGCACCAGAACGTGATCATCAGCGGCAAGACGGGCACCGGCAAGACGTACATCGCGTGCGCGCTCGCGCAGCAGGCGTGTCGTAAGGGCTACCGCGCGATCTACCGCCGGGCCCCTCGGCTCTACCAGGAGCTCGCTCTCGCGCGTGCCGACGGAACCTATCCGCGGCTACTCGCCCGTCTCGCCAGGACCGACGTCCTGATCATCGACGACTGGGCGCTATCGCCCCTCACGGCCGAGCAGCGGAACGACATCTTCGAGATCCTCGAAGACCGGTACGGTGGTCGCTCGACGATCTTCTCGAGCCAGCTCGACTCGAAGCGGTATCACGAGTACCTCGGCGATCCGACCGTGGCTGACGCCGTCTGCGACCGCCTCCTGCACAACGCCCACCGGGTCGTGCTATCTGGGCCCTCCCGCCGGAAGGAGGACGCTCCGATCAAGTAGGACCCACCAGCGTCGCTTCGCTCCGATCGCCATGGCCGAACCAGGCGATCGCCATGCACCGGTTTCGGTGATCGCGATGGCCGAACCCCGCACCGGAGTGCCCAAGATAGAAGACCCGCATCGTGAACAGGTTCGGTCGGCTGTACCCACGTCCGAACCGCGCCTGCAGGTCGACCGAGAGTTTTGGGACCAGCTCCTCTCCTATGCCGCACGAGCGCCGCCGTGCTGCTCCTCCTACACGATGCGGTGTCCCACCGCCCAGTCCGTCGCGGTCATGATCGCGTACGAGGTCCGTACCGCCGCGCGAGGGCCGCCTCGATCAGCGCGACGACACCCGCGAGCACGACGTCGTAACCGGGCACGCGGCGTCGGATGGAGGTCTTCTTCCGGCTCACGATCGCTCTTCGTGGGTCGCCGCCTTCGGGTTGGGCTCGACGAGCGTCGTGAACACTTCCCAGCGCAGCCCGGGCCCTTCGAGACCGTACGCTGCGATGCGGTACTCGCCCGCGCCGAAGCGGTTCGTGATCTCCGAGATCGAGGTGGGGCCCGACACGACGAAGCCGCCCAGCTCGGTGAGGTTGCGGTACTCGGTGAAGCTCGCGGCATCAGCCGGATCGGGGAGCGTGTACTCGCCGACCATGCGCGCGACGCTGATACGGGTCGGCTGCTTGTCAGGTAGCGCGGCGAGCAAGTCGAACATTTGCTCGCGCGATACGCGCCGTGTCGCGTCCTGATCGCTGAGCCGCGCTGGCAGTGCTGGCTCTGGATGCTGGAGTTCACCAGCCCAGAGCCCGACGAGCCACGTGTGGTAGAGGTCGCGCACGTCCTCGGGCGGGACCCGCAGCGCGATCACGATCTCCGCGAGCGAGTGTCGCTGTTCCAGACGCTCGAACACGAGCCCCGCGATCTCGCCCTTCGAGAGCTGCGCAGCGTGCACCACGGCCCGCGCAGCGTTGCGCGGCGTGCGCTGCTCTGCCTCGAGCTCTTGCGCGTACCGTTCGACGTCGGATGCCCTGAATGCGACGCACCCCGTTGTCGTCGATCAGCGGGTGCAGCTTCGTGCCTTCGAGGCGCCGCACGGTCGACACGCTGACGCCGAGACGCTTGGCGACGTCATCGCGCGTGAGCGCTGCCGATTTCAGGTCGTCTTTGGCCTTTCTCGCGGACGATCGCGCGGACACGTCGAGGTTTGGCACCGGCAAACGATAACGTAACCCTCTGATCTCGGACCTCGCAGAACGCCCCGCAGAAAGCAGCGACCATGTCAAAGACAGATCAAAAGTCTGTCATTTGGCGGTCCATCGCATCGCGCGACAGGCTCTGGCGAGTCAGCTGGCGACCTCTGACAGGCGCGATTTTTCTACACCGTTTCTACACCCAGCATTCCCCAACGATCTCACCACCGACGAGGACACCCATCGGACCAACGGACTTACGTGTTATGAAAAGGTAAGCAATCCCGTTGTCTTACGACGTCGGAGCGACCTACTTCTTCGAGTGGTGCGTGTGGTTGGGCTATGCGGTGTATGGATTGGCGTTCGGATCGTGGGGGCTGATCGCGCTTGGTGGGCAAGCGATGATCATCGCGAGTATTTGGTTCGTCACGGGCGTCACGCCGACGGAGAATCAGTCGATCCGCAGCAAGGGAGACGCGTATCGCGAGCCCGATACTCGCGTCCCACGACAGCGCCAGCGTCACGTTACTGGCGCTCGTCGTCGTACGCGCTAGTCTCGTGTCCAGGTACCGGTCGCATGGAGCTGAGCGAGTTCGTCGATACTCCGATCGGCGCGCTGATCCCGGATGCTCGCGGTTTCGACCTAGCACCGCCGTTGCGTGTGGGTCGCGCGGTCGACCCGAGCTGCACCCATTTTCGAATCGGCTCGCAGCTCGCGTCCCCGCCGACTGCCGTGGGCCGACCTGTTACGCCGCGTGTTCGCGTCCTCCGCTGCCCGTGCGGCGCGCGCCGCACTATCGTCGCGTTCGTCGCCGATCCCTCGATCGCACGCGAGGTCCTCGACGCCCTCGGCCTTGCCGCCGAACCCGCGACCTTCGCGCCCGCTCGCGCCCCACCCCAGACCAAGTTCGGGTGGGACGATTCCGCGTAACAGCCGACCGCCAGCCTGTCGGCATGGGCTCGTCCGTCCTCGCGTAAGCCCGCCGACGTTCGCGGCAGACTCTGAACCCCATCGCTGCCCGATCCTTTCCATGCGCCCCAAGCTCGCCCCGGCGAAACCCCGCTTGTTCGTCCTTGCCGCTCCCGCGCACTGCGTCGAGGTGACTACGGTCCCGGCAGCCGCACGCTAGTCGACCGCGCACTCGTTGTCGTACGTGGTCGTATGGTTCGCGTACTCGTCCGACCGGAATCGAATCTCCTGTGGGGCGCCATTCGCGCCTCGTGTGGTTTCCGTGCGGTAGACTAGGCCCTCCGTCATGCGCGACTCTTCGACGAGCACACGTCCCTCGCTATCGAGCTCGCGTTCGATCCTTTCGTCCGACACCACACTCGTGGAAAAGTCGATGGTCTTGATCGTCCACGGCTCGCCGACCCACGTCACGGTCATCACGCCCTCGACGGATCCCAGATCGACCGTTTCAACGCGTGTGTTTGCATCAGGATAGGTCGCGATCGTGATCCGACGTTGCCCTGCCTCGAGAGCCACCACCTCGCGCGTGGCGAGTCGGCCTGCGGTGTCGTATGTCCAGGTCTCCTGGATCGTCTGCGGCGCCGCATCGTCCCACCTGTGCGAGTCGAGCACCGACGTGATCTGGCCATTCCTCTGGGTGCGTTGCGTGTGATGGACGTAGCCAGGTGAGGTCTGTAGCTCGTCGAGCGCCACCGTGCCTGTGGCGTCAAACGTCCACGTATGCAGCTCATTGTCCTGCTCCAGCAGCACTCCGCCTCGGTACCAGCCGGCTGATTGCTCGCGCACGACGTTATGGTGCTCGTCCCATTCGTACAGCGTGCGAGCCAACCCGCCATTGACCGTGAGCCATGACTCACACGGCCACGGCTCCAGTGCCGGATCTGGCGCGGAGTCAGCGTCGGCGGCCACGCATCCCGCGAAGAGGGCAACTCCAAGCCCCATCCAGAATACACCGTTTGGTTTCATGGTCCGACCAGCAAGCAGACTGCGTGCCGTCGTAACCCTGCGGAACCTGGTCGTGGGACCGAGGACTGGTGGCCTCATCGGCCAGTGGACAAGCCGGTCCGCGGATCGAGGATGTGATGGTAGCGGATCCCGTCCTTCTTGTTGACGAAGCCGCGCTCGTGGGCGCCTGACGACGAGAACGAGTGGTCCTCGATCGGGCGACCGCGAACATCGAGCCCTCGGCGCCGCGCGGATCGCGGATGCCCACGACCCACGGCGCGGTGTCTTTCTTGCCGGCGAGGTACATGTCTCCTCCGGCCTGGACCATGAAGTCGACGAAGCCCTGCTTGCGCATGATCTCGACGCACTTGTCGACCGCGTAGACCTTCGCGATACCGCCGAGCGTGATCGATACGCCCTTCTTGTCGATGAACACGGTCTTCGCCTTCGGATCGATCTTGAGGTGCTTCCAGCCGATGTTCGCGAGCCGCTTCTTCACGTCCGCCGGATCCGGCAGCGTGTAATCCATGTCCTGGTCGAACTTCCACAGGCCCTTGAACGAGCCGACGGTGATATCGAAGATGCCGTTCGTGCGCCTGGAGACGTCGACCGCACGTGCGATCACGGCATACGTCTCGTCGGAGACCACGACCGGCTTGTCGCCCGCCGCGAGGTTCACCTTCGAGACCTCGGACGTATCGGTCCACGTGGTCATCACGCCATCGAGGCGCTTCATCTCCTCGAACACCGCATCGGCGCCGGCCTTGGCCTTGGCTTGCCGCTCGACGATGTGCATGATGTGGTCCGCGACCATCGATGCCCGGCCCTTCCAGCGCGACGGCCCGAGGAAGCTCGACTCGTACATCACGCCGATCGTACCGCCGGTGTCGGCGATCGCCTTCAGCTGCTCGTCGTCGAGGTTGCGCAAGTGCTTGTGGACGCCCGACACGCCGGTGTGCGTGACGATCAGCGGCAGTGACGCATCGTGCGCCTCGACCGCATCGAAGAAGCCCTTGCGGCTGATGTGCGCGAGATCTTCTTCGCGTCGAGCGCTTCCACGTACGCGCGCCCGGCGTCGGTGAGCCCGGTATCCTCCTTGCCGCCGAGCGGCGAGCTGGTCTGGCCGAGCGAGGACTTCGACAGGTGCACGAGTGTGATCCGGACGATCCGATCGTCGAGCACGTCGAGCGCGCCCGGCGCATCGAGGGCGTTGCCGCCCTGGATGCCGATGAACGCCGCGTGCTTTCCCGTCGCCGCCGCCGCAGCTGCTGACACCGGGCCTGACCTCGTCGGTGTCCGAGCCTCGGACGCGAGCAACAGGGGTCCGCTTTTGCTCGCTGGCGAGCCGAGTCGCCGGCGTCCGACCTTCGGCCGCGAGGCCTCGCCGCGGCGCGGCAAGTGCGCGAGGCCTGGCAAGCGGAGCGTGGCGCGAAACTTTCACATCGCGCGCGGATGCTCGCGGGCGGATTCTATCTCTTCCTCTGCGTCGGGCGGGCCTGACCTCGTC
>JBBRBG010000358.1:0-5493 GCA_038206055.1 Haliangiales bacterium | reverse complement strand
TTCGCGGATCTGCGCTATACCGACGGCGGTCATGGCGAAGATCGATCTGGTCCGCAATCTGGGCGTTGTCGCCCACATCGACGCCGGCAAGACGACGGTCTCCGAGCGGTTCCTGTTCCACTCCGGCAAGATCCACAAGGTCGGCGAGGTCCACGACGGCGAGACCGAGATGGACTGGATGGAGCAGGAGCGCGAGCGCGGGATCACGATCACCGCCGCCGCGACCACGTTCGAGTGGAAGAAGCACGAGATCCACCTGATCGATACGCCGGGCCACGTCGACTTCACGATCGAGGTCGAGCGCAGCCTGCGCGTGCTCGACGGCGCGGTCGTCGTGTTCTGCGGCGTCGCCGGCGTCCAGCCGCAGTCCGAGACCGTCTGGCACCAGGCCGACAAGTTCAAGGTCCCGCGCATCGCGTTCGTCAACAAGCTCGATCGCGTCGGCGCGTCGTTCGCCGCGGTGGTCGCCGATATTCGCGACCGCCTCGGCGCCAATGCGGTACCCGTGCAGTTGCCGATCGGCATCGAGGACGGCTTCTCGGGCTGCATCGACCTCGTGCGGATGAAGGCGATGATGTTCACGGGCGACGTCACCGACACGCCCGAGGTCGTCGACATCCCGGGCGACCTCGCCGCGCCGGCCGCGGACGCGCGCGACCAGATGATCCAGTCGATCGCGGATCTCGATGACGCGATCGCCGTGAAGTACCTCGAGGGGCAGGACCTCACCGCGGCCGAGCTCGACGCCGCGATTCGCAAGGCGACGATCGCCGTGAAGATGATCCCCGTCCTCGCCGGCACCGCGCTGCGCAACAAGGGCATCCATGCGCTGCTCGATGCGGTGATCGCCTACCTGCCGTCGCCCGCCGACGTGCCGCCCGTGACCGGCGTTGACCCGCGGACGATCGGGACGGCGTCGGTCGAGAAGCTGACGCGGTTGCCGAAGAACAGCGAGCCGTTTGCCGCGCTCGCGTTCAAGATCGCGATGGATGAGGGCCGCAAGGTCGTGTTCATGCGCATCTTCAGCGGCATGATCGAGGCCGGCGCCGAGGTGCTGAACGTCCGCACCAACAAGAAGGAAAAGATCTCGCGCCTGTTCCAGCTCCACGCCGCGAAACGCGAGCGCCTGGACAAGGCAATGGCCGGCGAGATCGTCGCGGTCGCCGGTCTGCGTGACGCCACCACCGGCGACACGTTGTGCGATCCGAAGGCGCCGATCCTGCTCGAGCGCATCGATACCTACGAGCCCGTGATCTCGCAGGCCATCGAGGCCGAGAACCAGTCGGCCAAGGAGCGGCTCGACTTCGCGCTCGCGAAGATGGCCGACGAGGACCCCACGTTCCGCTTCAACGAGGATCCCGAGACCGGCCAGACCCTGATCCGGGGCATGGGCGAGCTCCACCTCGAGATCATCGTCGACCGCATGAAGCGCGAGTACGGCGTGCAGGCGCGCGCCGGCAAGCCGCAGGTCGTGTACCGCGAGACCGTGCTTGGCGAGGGCGAGGGCCACGCCGTGTTCGAGCGCGACATGAAGGAGCAGATGATCTACGGCGAGGCCACGTGCCGCGTGAAGGCGCGACCGCGCGGCTCGGGGATGGAGTTCAAGAAGGCGCTTCCCGGCGCGATGGCGCTGCTGCCGGCGCACATCGTCGAGTCCGCGATGCAGGGCCTGAAGGACGCCGCGTCGAGCGGCCCCGATGGCTACCCGCTCGAGGATGTCGAGGTCACGCTGACCCAGGTCGCGCTCAAGGACGGCTCCGACGGCGAGATCGGATGCCGCGCGGCCGCCGCCGAGGCGTTCCGCCGCGGCGTGCAGAACGCCAAGCCGTCGCGCCTCGAGCCGATCATGGCCGTCGAGGTCACCGTCGACGACGAGTTCCTCGGCGCGGTGATCGGCGACCTCACGCAGCGCAAGGGCAACGTCTACGACGTCGGCTCGCGCGGCGTGAAGCGCCTCGTCGCGGCGCACGTGCCGCTCCGCAACATGTTCGGCTACTCCACGCGCGTCCGCAGCCTCACCGAAGGGCGCGCGACGTTCTCGATGACGTTCCACGCGTACGACACGCTGCAGGGCTAGCCGCCACGGGCGTCATGGATGGCCGCCAAGGGCCATGGTCCGCCGCCATGGTCCACCACCATGGCCGCCGCTTCCATGCACCGCCTTGCGGTTTGCGCGCCGGCACTGCCATGCTTTTGATGGCCGCCAAGCCGCCGAGGGCGCCAAGGAGCTGGAGGTCCCGTCACGAGAGCTCGCGCGATCGCGACTGCCCTGCCGTCGGGTCTCGAGTGCTCGCGCGCGCTTTCGCGCACTCGCCCATGCCCCCCGCCGAGGGCCCCAAGGATCCGGGAGGCGCGTCGTGTTATGGCGAGGCATGCAATACGGCGCACGCAATCAGATCCAGGCCACCGTTGGGGCGATCAAGACCGGTGACGTCATGAGCCAGGTCGCCCTCGAGGCGATTGGCCCGGTTCACCTCACCTCGGTGCTGACGACCGATTCGCTCGCGGAGCTCGGCATCAAGCCCGGCGACAAGGTCCGCGTGATCGTGAAGGCGATCCAGGTCCTGATCGTTCGCGAGTAGATCACCACACGACCGACGTCAGCTCGATCGAACGTCCGTTCGCGAGGACGATGGTCAGGGTCTGCCCGATCGGCACGTTGTCCGAAGCGAGCAGCTTCTTCGCGCGAGCGGCGCCGAGGTCGGGGATCCGATGGCGCGCGACGACGACGACCTCGTCGCCGACGACGATGCCGGCGCGGGCCGCGGGCCCGTCTTTCGTGATGCGCTCGACCTGCAGCACCTCGTCGCGAACCATCAGTGTCATGCCGAACGTTCCTGGTTCGCCGCGAACGGGAGCGGGGAGGGCGATGCGGCCGAGATCGATGTGCTGGCCAGGACTCGCTCGGTACGGGATCGAGTCGCCGCCGTAGCTGAGATGGTTCTTCGTGACGATGGAGATCCGGTGCGCACCGGGTCGGAGCTGCGCGAGCTGAAACCGGCCAGCATCGTCGGTGTTGCCGCGCTGTTCGAGCGTCCTGAGATGGAGGCCGGCGAGTGGAGCGCCCGTGAGAGCGTCGATGGCGATGCCGGTCACCGAGGCGTGGTCGCCAAGGTCGATCTGGAGCGATGTAGCAGCCGCGACGCGAACGGTCCCGGTAGCGATGCCGGCGGGCCCGTAGGCGACGTACTCGAATTCACCGTCGACGAGATCTGGGAAGGCGTATACGCCGTCGACATTCTCCGCGATGCGCATATTGGTTCCGCGGTGGAGGAACACACTGACGCCTCGGGCAGGCGCCCCGTGGCGCGAGACCGCGACGGTCAGCGAGCACCGAGGCAGGATCTGGATGGTGACGTCGGTATCCGTCGAGACGGAGACTTCCGTGACCACGCGTGTCTTGTCGCGCGCGACGAGTACGTACGTCCCCGCGTGGACTCTCTCGATCACGAAGCGTCCGTGGCGATCGGTCTGCGCGTGTCCGCGGGGCACCAACGTTCCGTCGTCGTTCGGCTGGTTCGCCCAGATGAACAGGCCCATTGCGGGCGCGCCGTCGACGTCCACGATGGAGCCACGCAGGTACGACGAAGGCAGCTCCATCACGATCTCGACATCGCTCTGATCGGACTCGTCGAGATCGACCTCGATGGTCCGCGCGATCGTACTCGGGCCGGGGTAATCCGCCGAGATCCGGTACCGGCTGGTATCGAGCCCCACGATCGCGAATGAGCCGTCGACGGCCGTGGTGTCGCTCTCGGTCATTCGCTCGCGGGCGAGGCGTCGCGCGACGGGAATGTCCATTGGCGAGCAACGAACGTGGCACCCGCCGAGGGGGGCGCCCGCGGCATCGACGACACGCCCGCGCACCGTGCGGCGCGGGGTCAGCTCGATCACCACGCCGCTCAGATCCTCGGCGCCGATCGAGATGCGGGATTCACCGCGCCGACCGTCCGCGGCCATCGCGGCGATGACGAAGCTGCCCGAGAGCACATTACTCATCGAGAACCGTCCGCTCGCGTCGCTCTCGGTACGCGCGCGGTAGAGATTCGGATCGAACATCTGATCGGCCCAGGTGTCCCGCGTGACCGACAGCGCGACCTGCGCGACAACGGGTGGATCGATGCGGCCGGTCACCGCGACGCCGCTGCGAACCGCAAGTCGAACCGAATGAACGTCTCGATCCGCGACCTCGACGATCTCGAACTTCTCCAGGACGGATCCGCCACCGACGCACACGCTGTACGAGCCCGGCGTCAGTCCCACGAGCTCGAACGCGCCGGTCTCGTCGGTCAAAACCTGCGTGGGAATGCCGCCGTGCGCGAGCGACTGTGCCCAGACCTTCACGGCGCTTGCTCCGAGCTCGCCTCTCACGACGCGCCCGCTGATCGAGTACGCGGGGTCGACGAGGATGCGGACGCCCGTGACATCCTCACCGGCGTCGACGCCGAGGATCTCCGGCGTTGCGGACGCCCAGCCGCGCGTGCGCGCACCGATCATCGCCACCCCCGCGGTGACGCCGGTGAGCACGAACTCGCCGTGCTCGTCCGCCTCGGCCGCGGCCTCCGAGCCCGGCCCGAACCCCGCCACCTTTGCGTGGGGCACGACCGCGCCGCTGTCTCGTACGAGCACCCGCCCTCGAATCACGCCGGTCGTCATCGGAAGACTCTAACGAGCTGCAAACAGAAAAGCACGCCCGCGAATGGCTGCGTCCGCCACGCGACCGGTGCAGCTGCTCCGGCCGAAACGCTCACAAGGCGATCGACGTCAGATCGAGCGACCTCGTGTCGGCGAGCACCACGGTGAGCGTCTGTCCGATCGGAACGTTGTCGGAGGCGAGGAGCTTGCGTGCGCGATCGAGACCGAGTGCGGACACGGCGTGGTTCGCGATCGAGACGATGATCGCGCCCGGCATGATCGCGGCGAGGTCCCCGGGGCTTCCCTTCGCGATGCGCACGACGCAGAGGTGGCCATCGCGATCTTCGAGCGCGAGACCGAACGTTCCCGGCTCCGTCGTGCGCGGAGCAGGAATCGCGATCGTGCCGAGGTCCGCTCGCTCGCCCGCGCTCGCCTGGTAGGTGCACGTCTCGTGGCCGTAGCCGAAGAGATGCCGCGTCATGATCAGGAGCTTTCCGGATCTCGGCGCCAGCCGCTCCACGACGAACCGGCCGGCCTCGTCGGTCTCCGCGCTCGTACCGCGGGCCATCAGCACCATGCCGGGGAGCGGCGCGCCGGTGAGGATATCCACGAGCACGCCAATCACCGTCGCCGGATCGTCGAGCTCGAGGCGGAGCACCGAGGATTCGACGGAGAGGCTGACGGTCCCGGTCGCGACGCCCGCAGGGCTCGACGCCTCGCACTCGTAGTCGCCCGGGAGCACATCCGTGAACGTGTGCGCGCCCGCCACCTCGCTGGCGTCGTGGCGGTAGTCTCCGCGTTGACAGATCAGCGTGACGTCGCGCGCGGGGACGCCGTCGCGCGAGACCTCGATGGTGA
>JBBRBG010000357.1:0-5530 GCA_038206055.1 Haliangiales bacterium | reverse complement strand
CAGCGGGCATGGGCTTCGATACAACCGGTAGCTTCTTCTTCATGGGTTGGCTCCGTCGTCGGCTTGGTCGTTGCGGTCGGTTCGGATCTGGATGAGCTTCGGAAGAGTTGGATACAGCTTCTGCATGAACACGGGGTTCCGTTCGCGCCACAGCGTGTTGCCCACGCGGTTCGCGATCGGGACCATCACGCGCTCGTGCTCGCACAGCGCAGGCGCCGGCGTGTCGATCCGGCCGGTCGCCGAGTAGTGCTCGCAGGCGCACTCGTTGGCGCAGCTGCCATCATTGTACGAGCAGTCGCCGCACGGCTGCTTCGGCGCCGCGGACTCCGCGCGGATCTTCGCGAGCTGCTCGGCCTTGAAGCCCTCGAACACGTTGCCGAGGTTCGGCACGCCGTCCTCGTCTTCCTTCACCCAGCGCACGCAGGGGTAGAGGTTGCCGGCCGGCGAGATCGAGATCTGCGAGCTGCCGACGTCGCAGCGGATCGAGAGCCCTTCGGCGCCCTTCGCGTGGTTGATCCACTTGTCGTCAAGCAAGTTCAGATACAGCTCGTCGCCCGCGCGCGTGCGCGTCAGGTAGTCCTCGGCGACTGCGTTGTACTGGCGCTCGAGCTCGGCGACGTTCTCGCGCGACCACGCCTGCGTGACGTCGGGCTTGATGATCTGGTAGCGGAACCCCTGGTCCCACAGGTACCCGATGCCCTTCGCCGCGTGCACCACGTTGTGCGGCGTGATCACGACCGAGGCCATCAGGCCCGGGTTGTGCTCGAGGAACCGAGGCAGCTTCTTCGCGAGCACGGCGTGAGAGCCGACACCACCTTCGGTGACGCGCTCGGAGTCGTGCATCTCCTCGTGACCGTCGATCGAGAGGATGAAGATCAGGTCGTGCGCCTCGAAGAACTCGAGGTGCTCCTCCTTGATCAGCATCCCGTTCGTGTTCATGCGGAACAGCGCGGTGACGCCGGCGTCCTTCGCGACCTGCTCGGCGTAGAGCACCAGCTCCTTCATCAGCGGCCACGCCATCATCGGCTCGCCGCCGAAGAACGAGAACACGGCGCGCTGGCCGTGCTCCTTCGCGTAGGCAACGATGAAGTCTGCGGTCTTGTGCGCAGTCTCGATCGTCATCTCGCGATCGAACTTCTTGCCCGTGAAGCAGTAAGGGCAGCGCAGGTTGCAGTCGTGCGTCAGATGCAAGAGTGCGTTCATGAACCCCCGGGAAGTGAACGTATCACGTGACACGGGACGCATACGGCGGCTGGCGAATTCGACGTCGCAGACAGAATTCCGGATTCCCGCATGGTCTGGGGCTATTCGCCCCGAGCTGGGACAACGGCCGGCGACCCGGTTGCAGCAATCTGCACGCCGAAGTGCCGGGGAATACGTGAAGAAGCTCGTGCGTACAGGCTGATCGACCCGCACGCGGATCCGTGTCTCCCCGGAGACATGCGCGCGCGGGCGACCAACCACACAACCGCGGATCTCCGTCGACGACCGCGCGTGGAATGCGCCTTGCTCGCGCGACCGGGATGCGGAACGAACCAGAGCTCGCACCGATCGTCGACCCGCGCGCCCCTCGCCTGTCGCTGCTCCGCCGCCGCCTCGCCATGGGCACGGGCTTCGTGTTCGGTGCCGCCACCGTGGTCGGCCTGGTCCACGCGCTCGTTCTCCTACATGCCGCACCGCCCGCCGCGCCGATCCCCACTGCAACGCCGGCGGTCGCGATGCCGCCGCCGCTCGTGGTCACGATCGAGAAGACGATCGAGTCACCCCTCCCGGCCGTGCTCGATGCCGATCTCCGGTGCGTCGCACCGACCACGCCGGATCTCCCGATCGGCACCGCGGTCGATCCCGCGGAGGTCGCCGAGACCGATCCGGGCGACAAGCCCCTTCACGTGATGGCCGCGTCGAACGCACCGCAGCTCGCGGTGCTACACGACGGCACGGTCTGGGTCAGCGACGACGAAGGCCGCTCGTTCGGCCGCGCGTTCGAGGGTCACGTCGTCGATCACATCGCGATCGATCGCAACGGCGTGATCTACGCGCATGACTCCGACAAGGTCGGCGTGCGCGCGCTGGGTGGGCGCGTGAGCTGGCGATCGCTCGCGTTCGTGACGTGCGATCCGGCGGCCCGCTGCGACCGCCGCATCGGTGTCAACGGCACCGAGCTTGTCGGATTCATCGACGACACGGTCGCGACCAGCACCGACCAGGGCCGGACGTGGAAGGTCATCCCCGACCCCGAGTTCGCGTGGTCGGATCATCAAGGCGAGCTGTTCAGCTGGCAGGGAACGCTCTACCAGGTCTCGCACTACACCGACATGTGCGGCATCGATGACAACTACGTGTATCGCCTCGACGCCCAGCACCGCGTCAACCACGACATCTTCCACAACTACTACGAGGAGAAGGAAGCCGTGCTGCGCCCGAGCTCCGACGTGACCTCGACGTGGACGTGGAAGGAGAAGTGCTGGACGGAGCCGCAGACCCTCGGTCGGTGCCCGAAGAAGACCGCTGTTCACAGCGAGATGCTGCGCGCGCAGGCGCTGCTCCCCGTCGAGGGTGGGCGCACGTTGTCTGCGTACGCCGGCGGTGTGATCGAGCTGTGCCCCGACGGAGTCCGGCAGATCTATCGCGTGTTCCCGTTCCCCTCGATCGACGCCGTGGATCCCGCGGGCCGCATCCTCGTCATGAAGGGGATGACGCTGCTCCGCTGGTCGCCGGTGCACGGCTGGCGCAAGCTGAAGACGTTCGTCGATCCAGTCAGGCCCGACGGCGGGTCTGACTGATCGGGACCCGCCGCGCGACCCAGATGTAGTAGCGCGGACCGCGCGGGGTGCTCGGTGTCGCGCGCAGTTGCTCGACGTGGAAGCCGACCTCGCGCAGCCACATCGTGAACGTCTGCGACGGAAACGCGGACCATACGGCGAGCAGGCCGTTCGCGCGGAGCGCTGCCCGTGCCCGGATCAGACCAGCGCGCTTGTACAGCTTTGCGTTCGCATCGTGCGTCAGCGCATCGGGGCCGTTGTCGACATCGAGCAGAATCGCGTCGTACTTCGTGCGCTTCGCGATCACCTTGCCGACGTCCTCGACCATGACGTGGACACGCTTGTCCTTGAGCGGTCGACCGGCGAGCTGACCGTGCTCCCCCTTGTTCCAGCGCACGACCGCCGGCACCAGCTCGGCGACCACCACCTTCGCCGACTTCGGCAGCACGTCGAGCGCAGCGCGGAGGGTGTACCCGAGGCCGAGCCCGCCGATCAGCACCCGCGGCTCCGCCACACCGGCGATCCGCTCCGCGACCAGGCGACCGAGCTCGTCCTCGGAACCGTGCTCGTGGCTCGACATCAGAGGGCGCCCACCGACGGAGATCGAGATGTGCTCGTTCCACCGCATCAGCACCATCTCCTTGCCGTCGGGTAACGTCACGCGTTCGAGAACCTCGTCGGGCTTCACGCGCGCAGTGTCCCACGTGCGATACCGGGGCGGAACGTGGCTACCCGGGTTCGCATGCGCGCGAGCTAGTTCCGACTACGTGTCATGACGGCATAGATGCTGCTGAGGAGGTGACCGTGTGGATCATCATCCCGTTCACGTTGTGTGTGGCAGGCATCGCGGTCGCGCTTTTACCGCCGGCGACACCGGAGGCGCGTCGGGTCGAGGGAGCCGCACGCCGACGCGTGGTCCGCTGGCCACTCGGGATCACGGTGCTCGGCTTCGTGCTCACACGCCGTTGACGGGTCAAGGCGCGACGAGCTTGTAGGCGTTGCTCGCCCCGCTGTAGCCGTAGATCCGCACGGTCCCGCCGGCCGGCACGGTGACCTGCTCGGTGTTTCCCGTGGTCGTGCTGGTCGACGTGCGCGTGCCGTTCGCATCGTAGGCCTCGAGGTCGAGGTCGCCATTCGCGTTCGTGAATTCGATCCGCACGGTGCCACCGGCGGCGAGCTTGAACCAGTCGTCATCGGCGGCGCAGATCTGGAGATTGGTCAAGGTGCCGGTCGCGGTGCGCGCGGTGGCGCGGCTATCGTTCGGCTCCTGCGCGTCGGTGCACGTCGGCGCGCCGCCGCCGGTCGCTAGCTCGCAGTACGGCGTTGCATCCACGGTTGCGACGGTGTCCTGCGCGACATTGCGCTGCGAGCACGACTCGTCTTCCGACCACGCCTTCCAGTCGGCCGCGCGACCGAGCGAAGCTGCGTAGCCGGCCCACTTCTGATAGCCGTCCAGCCGCGACGCGAACACCGTCGGGGCGACGCACGTGCTCGCTGCCTCGGCGGCGGCTTCCTCGGCGGCCGCCTGCTTCATCACGATGTCGTACATGGCCGCGGTCGACGAGTTCCAGCAGCAGGTCTTGCTCTTCGTGTAGTCGAGCTCGCCGAGCACGTAGTCCTCGAGCTCGCGGTACTGCGCGTCGACCTGCGCGCTGGTCTGGCCGAACGCGCTGCGGGAGACGGCGTAGAGTTGCTCGAACGCGTGCTCGCGGCGCTCTCGCGCGCTGCACGACGCCGGGTACATCGAGAGGTGGTGGCGAGCGTCGGCGATCTGCTGCAGCAGCTCGGCCTTCTGCTGCGCGGGCGTGACCTGACCGAGGATCTGCTGGAACCGCGCCGGGCGCTCGGAGATCCGCGGGTAGCTCGTGGATCTCCGAGCGCCACCGCTTCACGCCGCCACCGAGCTTCGCGTACACGTCGCCGTCCGAGTTGGTGCCCGGTCCGCCCGTGTAGTCGCTCGTGAAGTAGCTCTTCGAGGACTGGCCGCTCTCGCGCACGCCCTGCCGGCGCGGCATCGAGCCGCTGATCGTGGTGACGTCCTTGCTGCCGCCCGGAAGCGGGTGCACCTCCTTGACGACGAGCGTGTGGCCGATGCCGTTGCGCTGCCAGCGCTCGATCAGGAAGTCACCCGAGCGCACGACATCGGGGACGAGGTTGTAGGTGTTCGCCGCATCGGCGAGGTTCATCGAGCCGAGGTAGTCGAGCGCCATCACCGTGAAGTAACCGGCGCGCTTGTTGAGGTGAAGCTCGTCGAGATACGTGCCGAACGTCGCCGTCGGGCTGATCGCGACCTGCGTATCGTCGCCGCCGGCGATCTTCTTCGCGCGCAGCGCCGCGTCCTTCGGCCAGGTGGTCTCCCAGCCCGGCGTCTTCGAGAGGTCCTTGTACTTGATCGCGAACTCCGGCGAGCTCGCATAGCGACCGGCGGCCGTGCGCACACCGTTGTGCCCGAAGTACACGCGCGCGCCATTGGCAGCCTGCGTCTCGAAGAACAACGGCAGCTCGTACCAGGCAGCGAACGTGATCCGCAGGAACAGCGACATCTCTGCGCACTCGAGGCTCGGCGACGGCAGCGTCTTGCCCCACGGCGTGGTGACCTGCACCGTGGTGGAGTAACCATCGACCGACGGGATCCAGGCGAGCGACTCGATCCACTTGCCGTACTTCACGTCCCACGTCAGGCCGCTGTTCGCCTCCCACGCGAGACCGGCCGCCTTGGCAGCGGTCGTGTCGACGTCTTCCCACTTGTTGCGCGCGGTCCACACCTG
>JBBRBG010000356.1:0-5625 GCA_038206055.1 Haliangiales bacterium | reverse complement strand
CACCGCTGCCGAGGCCGAAGCCATAGTCCATACTCGTGCGCTGGCGGAAGCCATCGCCGACCTCGAAGCCGCCGACGCGGATCGGCGGGTGGACGCCGGGGCCGACGCTGCCGAAGAACGTATCGTCTCCGGCGAGCACGTCGGCGATGCCATCGCCGTTGAGGTCGATGACATCCGTGGTCGTCTTGGTCCAGCTCACGCCGACGTTGAAATCAAGGTTCGCTCCGAACAACGGCGCGATCACGAACCAGACGGACCCAGTTGCCGAGGCGTTCGGTAGGGCCACCGAGGATCTCCACCGGCGAACGAGGCGCGCACGCAAGCAGTGGAGGAGGTTCCAGGACGAAGCCGAACAGAAGGCTCAGATGCTAGAAGCCGAAGCGCTGGCAACGCGGCTCGTCGCGCTGGCGGAGGACCCTCAAGACGTGATGGGCCTCGTGTTCGATCTGTCGGCCTACACGATCAACGCGCAGGCGCAGCAGTTGGCGCGCCTCAACGGATGCTCGCTACCTCCTCCTGCCTACGTTCCGGCCTCCCGGCTGCTCACGCGTTTCTGCCAGTTGCTCGCCGACAAGGTGGCCACGGTGCCTATGCTCCTCGATGTCATCGAGCAGGACCGGGTCAAGCGCATCGTCCCGGGCTTCATGAACGCGCTCGAAGCAAATGATCCACTCGTCCAGAGCATCGTGCTTCAGCTGATCTCGATGACCTCCGAGGAGGTGGCGTTGTGGATCCGGCAGAACCTCGACGGGATCGAGTTGAGGTTCGCGCAGTGAAGGCACTCGCGCAGGTTCCCGCGAACGCAAATGTCGCGGAGCATTTGGAAGCAGCGTCGTCGTCCAGGGAGTTCCTCGAGCGGCAGGCGTTCGAAGCGTTCAAGGCGTTTGTCTTGGCCGTTCAGAACATCATCCGCACGAGCGAAACAGGCCCAACTGCGGCCCTCGAACTCCGCACGGTCCGTGGCGATGCTGCGGCGCCACCGATGACCGAACCCTCGAGCGACGTGATGACCGCCGACGAGGTCTCCGTATTCCTCGGCGTCGATCGAAACACCGTGTACGACTTTGCCGGCCGAGGCGTGATCCCACATCAACGTCTTGGCAAGCGACTTCTGTTCCGACGGGGCGCGGTCGTGTCATGGTTGGACTCGTCACTATGCAAGGCCACGTCGACTCGGAAAGGCTGACTATGCCGGTTCGACGTACACCCGACGGGCGTTGGCGATATCGCCACGTCGTCCACTATCCGGACGGAACGCGCGAGCGCATCACAGGCTCGGCGCCCAATCACATCAACACCAAGACGGCAGCGGAGCAGGCCATGCACGATCACATCGATCGCGCGCTGCACCCGGAACGCGTGCCGTCGAGAAAGGAATGTCCGACGTTCAGAGAGTGGTTCAAAGGACGGTTCTGGCTGGAATGGGTCGTCGGTCGGAAGAACAAGCCGACCGAGGTGCGGTCGAAGAACATCATCTTCGCCAACCACCTCGAGCCGTGGTTCGGGGATATGCCGCTCGATGAGATCGACGTCGGCGAGATCGCGCGGTTTCGCGCGGCACTCGTCGGCTCCGGTCTCGGCGACAAGCGGATCAACAACATCCTCGCCGTCCTGTCGAAGCCGCTGAAGTACGCGCTCGACTGCGAGGTGATCGCCAAGGCGCCCAAGATCGGGATGTTCAAGGTCGAGCGGCCCGAGATCGTCGTGTGGGACTTCGAGCAGTACGCTCGTCTCCTCGCGGCGGCGAAGATCGAGGGCGAGGACTGGTACGCGGCCGTGTGTCTGGCTGGCGAGGCCGGGCTCCGCGTTGGAGAAGTCAAGGCGCTCCGGTGGCGCGAGGACGTCGATATGATCGCCCGAACGCTGACGGTGAACCAGCAGACGTGCAACGGCGTGACGACGACGCCGAAGGGCCGGACGCGCCGCACCGTGGCGATGACCGTCACCCTGCACGACGCACTCAAGCGGATGAGCGTCATCCGCGAGGGCTTCGTGGTGCGCGACCTGGACGGGACGGCGAAGACTGACGGACAGGCCGATGGCACGCTCCGCCGGATCTGCCGGAGGGCGGGCTTGCCGGCCCGGGTGTGGCACACGTTGAGGCACGGCTTCGGAACCCACGCCGCGATGTTCGGCGTGAACCCGTGGCGACTGCAGACCTGGATGGGACACAAGCGAATCGACGAGACGATGATCTACGTCCACGTCGCCGAGTCGCACATGCGCGAGTTGCCCGAACACATCCGGGCGCACCTGTCGGAGCCCGATCCCGACGTGCGCATCCTCAAGATGCTGGGTGCTCGTGGCAAAACGGTGGCAAACAGCACCGTCGCCGGAAACGAAAAGGCCGCCCTCACAGCGGCTTAGGTCGTGCGAATGGGGGGACTCGAACCCCCACGATGTTACTCACTGGCACCTGAGACCAGCGCGTCTACCAATTCCGCCACATTCGCGTGGTCCCGACCGGCAGCGGTCGGGGCGAAACAAATGCCATAGCCGGGCCGGACGCACAAGTCCCTCGAGCAATCCGGACGGCTTTTTCCTTGTCTGGATGCGGAGTTGGTACAGATCGCTACTTTACTCGCGGTTTGGGGTGGGTCTACCATCAGCTGCGGTTTCGAGTTTGCGATGGCTAAGCTGATCGTCATCTCCGGGGAGGAGCGGCAGGAGTTCGAGCTCGCTGCCTTCAACACGATTGGCCGCCATCCCGACAACACGATCCAGATCCTGGATCGCATCATCTCGAAAGAGCATGCGCAGATTCAGCGTGCCGCGGATGGCAGGTACCTCCTCCGCGACCTGCGCTCCCTGAATGGCACGTTCATGCGCGGCGAACGGGTCGCCGACCACTACCTGTCCGACAACGACGAGTTCACGATGGGCTCGACGCGCATCGTGTTCGTCGACAAGCCCAAGGCCGATGACGTGCTCCAGCGCGTCACCATCGCGCCCGGCCTGACCGAGAGTCATATCCGCGGCCGGATCCAGGCGAACACCGGCGACTTCATGCCCGAGCGGCAGATCGTCGACGAGAAGAACCTTCGCCGCGACTACGAGCGCTTGCGGATCGGCCACGAGCTCGCGCGCGCGGTGGGCAGCGAGCTCGATCTCGACAAGCTGCTCCCGAAGATCCTCGACAAGGCATTCGAGCTGGTCGGCTCCGATCGCGGCGTGATCCTGCTGAAGGACGACAAGACGCAGGAGCTGATCCCGCGCTTCGTGAAGACGCGCTCGGGCAAGAGCGATCCGAACATCGTGCTGTCAAAGACGGTGATGGCCGAGGTGGTCAACAACAAGGCCGCCGTGCTGTCGAGCGATGCCACGATGGATGCCCGGTTCTCCGGAGCCCACTCGATCATCATGCAGGGCATTCGCTCGACGATGACCTTGCCGCTGCTGCACGCCAACGAGCTGCTCGGCATCATGCACCTCGACTCGCTGTTCACCTCGAACGCGTTCACCGAGAAGGATCTCCAGATCTGCACGGGCATGGCCTCGCAGGCCGCGATCTCGATCCAGAACGCCAGGCTCGCGAGCCGTATCGAGAAGGAAGCCCAGACCCGCGCTCAGATCTCGCGGCTGATCCCGCCGAGCGTCGTGGAGCAGGTCCTCAAGGGCGAGCTCGTCATCGAGAAGGGCGGCCGCGTCACCGAGGTGACGATGCTGTTCTCCGATATTCGCGGCTTCACCACGATGTCGGACGGTCGGCCGCCGCAGGAGATCGTCAACACGCTCAACGAGTACTTCGAGGTGATGGTCGACATCCTCTTCAAGTACTCCGGCACACTCGACAAGTTCGTCGGCGACGAGATCATCGGCCTGTTCGGCGCACCGATCGCGATCGATGACGCACCGTTCAAGGCTGTCGCGTGCGGCGTTGCGATGTTCCAGGCGCTCGAGGAGTTCAACCGCACGCGCGCGTCGGAGAACCAGCCGCCGCTGCGCATCGGCGTCGGCATCAACACCGGTAACGTGATTACCGGGTCGATCGGCTCCACCCGCGCGCTGCAGTACACCGCGATCGGCGACGCGATGAACGTCGCCTCGCGCCTCGTCAACGTCGCCAGCTCGGGCGAGATCATCATCTCCGAGGACACGTACAAGCACGTCGCCGGCCGCGTCGAGGCGATCCAGTTGCCGCCCGTGAAGGTCAAGGGCAAGGCCGACGAGCTCAAGGTCTACCGCGTGACCGGCCTCCGCAACGTCGAGACTCCGGCGCCCGGCGAGTGGGCCGGCCCGACCAACGGCTAGACCCACCCGCCCCTACTTGGGGCAGGTCATCGAGATCTTGCCGTCCTTCATCTTGGCCTTGCCGATCATGTGATCGAACTGGGTCACGAGCTCGAGCGTCTTGCCCTTGTTCGCTGCCTCGGTGCAGGCCCCGGCCTTGAGCTTGTCCTGGAGCAGGCGCACGCACTTCGTTGTCAGCTTGTCCTCCGCCTCTGCGAGAACCTTGGACGAGTCCGCCGGATCGACCGCGCGGCACTTCGGCGCAGCAGCGGCGGCGTCTTCTGCACGGGCAACGCGACCGATCGCCAGGGTTCCAAGCACCAACACCACCGTCGCCGCGATTCGTTTGACCATGCGTAAGTGTAGACGCCCCGTCCGCCAAGGGCATTCACACCTCACGCACGCCTACCCTCGCGGGCGGGCCCGTGAGCCCCACAGGGGGGTCAGCCGGCGATCGTCAGACCCATCTGGGCGCGCACGGTGAAGAACTCTTCGGAGATCGAGTAGAGGACGAGCTCCTTGATCTTGTCCTTCACCTGCGGACCACCGACGACGACCGGCTCGGCCGAGACCATCCGCGCCGCGACCTCGAGATCGCCGCACACCACGAAGCCGGCACGATGCGACACGGCGTCGACCGCGTGGCCCCACTTCGCGAGGTTGATCTCGGGCGCCGCCTGGATGAACCGACCGACGACCTGGCCGAGCTGCTCGAGCACCTGCGGCGGCATCCGCTTCTGCATCTCCGGCAGGTACTGCTGGACGAGCTGCACCATGTCGGGCGGAACCGGGAACCGCGGCTGCACCATCACGATGGCGCTCATCACGACGACCTTCAGCTCGGTGTTCGTGGGGAGCAGCATCTTCAAGTAGTACTCGGGCCGCATGAACGTCAGCCGGCGCGCCGAGAGGAACGCGATCTCGCGCTCGCTCTTGCCTTGCAGCAGGTGCGGACGGACCACGAACGACGGGCACAGCTCGTTCTTCTCGATCGCGTTGGCGAGCTGGATGTCGGCCGGCTTGTTGTCCTCGACGAGGAACACCTCCGGCAGCGGCACGTTGAGCACCTGCGCGACGTAGTAGAACAGCTTCGAAAACATCAGCGCATCGCCGGGCAGCGAGCGCTTGTCCTTGCGCTTGATCCCGAAGTCCTTGTGCGGGAACGCCTTCATCGCGGCGACGCCCTGCCACGACGCACCGAAGATCGCGCTGATGTAGCGGTTCTCGTCGGGGTGGACGAGCTTCGCCCACGTATCGCCGCTCATCACGTTCTTCGCCTTCACGAGGCCGCGCGGCTTGTACTGCTCGTAGAACTGCAGCTCGTCCGGATCGGCCTTCTTGAGGAACGCGAGGGTGTTACAGACGCACCAGGTCTTGTCGTACTGGTGCGCGTCC
>JBBRBG010000355.1:0-5725 GCA_038206055.1 Haliangiales bacterium | reverse complement strand
CGAGCGCAACGGCGCCCACTCGCCGGAGCGCTTGAACCAGCCGCAGGCGATGTTCTGCGCGAACGTCCACACGTTCACCCCCGTCGATTTCTCGAGGTCGTTAAAGATCGCCTGACACAGCGACTGCGCGATCAGCTCGAGCGCCTCGTCGGCGGCGAGACCGCGAGCGATCGGATTCTTGGTCAGCCCGCGATCCTTCGCGATCTGCATGAACCGCTCGCGGCGTTGCCACCATGCCATCGCACCGTTCGTGCGCACGAGCTGCGTCGAGCTCGGCGCCTCGGCCGGCGCCTCGAGCACGATCGTCGTGACGTTATCGCCGCCGCCGCCGCGGAGGGCGAGATCGATGAGGTCGCGCGCCACGTGGTCCGGCGCGTCGCCCGAGCCGAGGATGTACTGGATGCCCTCCGCCGAGGCGTAGCCGTAGAGGCCATCGGAGCACAGCAGCAGGCGATCGCCCGGCTTCAGCTCGACCTCGACGAGATCGACGCGGGCCTCCGCGCGCGCGCCGAGGTTGCGCGACAGCACGTTCTTGTACGGATGACGCTCGGCGTCCTCGGGAGACAGCAACCCGCGGTCGACGAGCTCTTCGACGATCGTATGGTCGCGGGTCAGCGTCTGCAGCCGACCGCCGCGGAGCAGGTACGCGCGGCTATCGCCGACGTGGGCGACAAGCACGTGGCTCGGGTCGACCATCAGGCATGCGACGCAGGTGGTGCCCATCCCGTGGCGCTCGCGGTTCGCCTGCGCGGCGGCAAACACGGTAGCGCATCCCGCCTGGATCGCCCCCTCGAGCAGAGCGCGCATCGGCATCGTGGACCGGCGATGGAGCACGAACTCGGCGATCGCATCGCGCGCCATCTGCGAGGCGATATCTCCGGCGTTCGCGCCGCCCATGCCATCGAGCACGACGAACAGGCCGCGCATTGGATCGACGATCATCGCGTCTTCGTTCGTCGTGCGGACCTTCCCGACGTTCGTATCGCCCGCGACGCGGACCCCGAGGTTCGGCGGCGTACTCGTCATTTAGGCCGCCCCTCGCGCTCTTTCTTCTGCAGCTCGTTCCACTGCCCGAGCCGCCGGCTGAGCTCGTCGGCGATCAGATCGTTGACCGCACGCGCGGTGCTCGCGGTCACCCGTGTGAGGAGCAGCGTCAGCTCGGCACCCTCGATGGTGCCGGCACCCTCGTCCTGCGCGACCTGCGCGGCGGTGTCGCCGATCGCGACCAGCATCGCGAGCACCGAAGCCGGGCTCTGCGCCTCGGCCGCGCGCATCGCCATGAACGTGTGGAGGAACGCGCGGTGGAGCCCGAGGTCACCTGTCGCGATGAAGTTGCCGAGGTGGTCGAGCACAGCGCTGATCTGCGCGCGCGCCGTGGGGTCATCGAGCCGGCCGAGCGACGGATCGAGCGTCGACCGGAGATCGAGCAGCCGCTGGAGGATCCGCGGGCGCAGCGCCTCGTAGCCCGCGGCGAGTGGCGTCCCCGACGACATCGGACGGATGGTACACCCCGCCTATCGTGGGTGGTACGCTGCGCGAACGGAATGGCGTCGCACGCGAAGGAGGGGCGGGTACTCGTTGTCGACGACGAGCCGATGGTTCGCGAGACGCTCGGTCAAGTCCTCGCGGATGAGGGCTACGTCGTGGATCTCGCGGTCGATGGCGAGACCGCGCTCGAGCGCGTCCACGCGGCGCGTCCCGACGCGATCCTGCTCGATCTGATGATGCCGGGCATGAACGGCCGGCAGTTCCTTCAGGCCCTGCGCGAGATCCCCGCATACGCCGGCGTCCCCGTCCTGATCATGACCGCCGTGCACGGCCTCAACGTCAACCTTCAGACGCTGGGCGCGAGCGAGGTCGTCGAGAAGCCATTCAATGTCGACGAGCTGCTCAACAAGGTGGCGCTCGCGGTGTATCGCTCGCGCGACGCCAACAAGAGCATCAGCCAGCCACTCCCGTTTGTCTCGATGCCGAAGGTCACGCCGACCGAGCCCGAGCGCGGCGTGGTGCTGATCGTCGAGCACGATCGCGCGCGCCTGCAGCAGCTCGATCTGATGCTGTCGAACCGCGGCTACACCGTGGTCTCGATGACCCGCGCGCTCGTCCAGATCTCGCGGCTCGCCCGCGCGCTGCGGCCGCGCGCGATCCTCCTCGACCTCAAGTCCGAAGGCGTCAACGACGTGGTCCGCGATCTGCGCGCCGCGAAGGAGCTCGATCAGATTCCGATCCTCGTGTTCGCGCGCGACCGGGCGACCGAGATCGATGGGCCCGAGACGCTCGTCGAGGCCGTGGATGCCGACCTCGTCAACTTTGTCGAGCGCCAGCCCTGACGAGCGTAGGCGTTCGACATCGAGAACCGCCTCGACGGGGCATTCGCTCGTGTGCTCGTGCGCCCCGAAGTCGCGAAGGGACCCGAAGCAGAGTCTTCTCCTGAGGGAGAAAGCCTCTTCTTGGGGAGCTTCGGGTCATCGGGGCGCACCGGAACCAGCAAGCCGTCGTCGCGTGCGGGACGCAGGCCTCGATCGTCGCCGTCTGCACCTGCGGGAGCTAGCCCGAGCTGACGGTGCGGTCGCGGCCCTGGTGCTTCGCCGCGTAGAGCCGCACGTCCGCTCGGCCGAGGAGCTCCATCGCATCGACGCCGTCGACGCCGAGCTCGGCGATGCCCGCGCTGAACGAGTACTGCGGCAGCTCCGCGAAGTCGCGGTTCTTGAACCCAGCGCGAACCTCGTCGAACACGCGCGCCGCCGCGGCCGTGTTCGCGCCGCGCAGCACCACGATGAACTCCTCGCCGCCGTAGCGCCCGACGTGATCGCTTGCGCGGAAGCGGTGCGTCAACTGCTTCGCGAAGTCGCGCAGCACCGCGTCGCCGACGAGGTGGCCGAGCTCGTCGTTCACGCGCTTGAAGAAATCGAGGTCGACGAGACCGATGCTGAGCCGCTCGCCCGCTGCGACCGCGCGCACGATGTCCTCGTCGAGGAGCTCGAGTACGTGGCGGCGGTTGAACAGACCGGTCAGGCCATCGCGGATCGCGAGGTCGCGCATCTTCGCTTCGCTCGCCCGCAACGCGGACTCGGCGCGGCGCTGCGCCGTGATGTCGCGGAAGCTCCATACGCGGCCAACGACCAGCTTCCCCATGAGCTGCGGCCGGCTCGAGCGCTCGAACACGCGGCCGTCGTCGAGCTCGAGCACATCGATCGACTCGCCATCCAGGCCGGCAAACGCCTCGTTGGCGGCGCCGACCAGTCCGGACAGCTGAGTCCGCGCGGCGATATACGTGCGCACGCCTTCGAACGAGCGCATCGCCTTGCCGTCGAGCCGCCACATGTCGAGGAACCGCTGGTTGTACGCGAGTACCTTGTGATCGTCGGAGGCGAGGATCCCCTCACCGGTGGACTCGAGCGTGGCGACGAGTAGCGCCTCGCGCATCGCGCGGTGCTTCAGCTCCAGGGTGAGCGACGCGAGGCTCGCGAGGAACGCCGCATCCTTCTTCTCCCCGAGGCCCCACTCGCGCGCCTCGCCGATGTGCTCGTGGCACAGCACGCCGACGAGCCGCAACCCGGTGCGAAGTGGCGCGTCGAGCATCGCGCCGATGCCGAGCGGTCCAAGATAGGAGGTCGAGAACTCGGCCGTGCGCGGGTCCGTGTGCGCGTCGCTGGCGGCGATCGTCTCCTCCTCGAGCATCGAGGCGAAGTACTTCGGGAAGTCCGTGGCGCGGAGCACGATGCCGTTCGAGTGCCGGTGGTCGGCCGCCTCGTAGAGATCGACGCAGGTCATCTCCGTCGAGTCCTCCGACAATAACCACACGCTCGCGCGCGCGGTCTTCAGCGCACGCGCCGCGGTCTCTGTAATCGCGTGGATCGCGCCGTCCGGATCGCCCTCGTAGCGCCTCCAGATGCGCGCCAGCTCGGCGATCGCATCTGGTGATTGCATCGCTGCGGAGGACACAACGACCAGTCTAGCCCGGAAGCTACTTTTTCTCGATGACGGCGCGATGCGGGTACAGCACGATCTCGATGCGGCGGTTGATCGCCTTGTTCGAGCGCGAGATTGGGCGGTACTGCCCGAACGCGAGCGCTGCGAGCCGCGAGGGATCGAGCTTCCCGGTGTCCTGCAGGTAGTGCACGACCGTCAGCGCGCGCGCCGACGACAGCTCCCAGTTCGTGGCGAACCGCGGGGTCACCGGCGGTGGTGCCGCACCCTTCGGAGGCTTCTTCGGCGTCGGCGGCACGACAATCGGCGTGTCGTCGGTGTGGCCCTGTACCCACACCTGCTTGTCGGGCAGATCCTTGAGCGCCGCGGCGACCTTCGCGAGGACCTGCTTGCCCTTGTCGGTGAGCTGATCGTCGCCGACCTTGAACAGCACGCGGTCGACGAGCTGGAGGTGGATCTCCTCGCCCTCCTGCGACACCGAGCCCGACGACTTGTCGATCGCGGCCTTCAGCTTTGCCTGCACCGCGTCGGCGTCCTTCGCCTTCTTCTCTGCATCCGCGGCCTTGTCGGCGAGCTTGGTCTGCGCCTGCTTCGCGGTATCGAGCGAGGTCTGTAGATCCTTCTCCTTGGCCTCGGCGGTCGAGAGCTGCGCGGCAAGCCCGTCCGCGCGATCCTTCTGGACCCCCGCGGCCTTCGTCGCCTCCTCGACGGCGGTCTCGGCCTGCGCGACGCGGCCATCCGGAGACAGCCGCGGCCGCAGGATGAAGCCGACGACCGCACCGGCGAACAATCCACCCGCGAAGATCGCGGCGAGCGTCTTGGTCTTCAACGAACCTCCTGAGCGTGGCATCCGCGGCTCGCTCTGCCGCAGGCGCTGCTCGGGTACGGGCAGCTTCGGATACACCAGCACGCCACTCTCGGTCGGATCGCTCTTCGAGCCGCGCGGCATGGACTGATGCTAGCGCATCAATCGCCCATCGCGGAACCGCCGCCGCGCGGATCGGCCGCGCCGTCCCAGCCCGCGGGCGTTCGCTCGATCGCGTTCGCCGCGCCGAACTCGCGCGTCGACGCGCTGAAGTCCAGCGAGTAGCCAAGCGCCTTCAGCTTTCCGTCGGTGTCCTTGGTGATCGAGTCCTCCTCGATGAACACCTTGTCGGGCAAGTGCTGGTGATGGATGCGCGGCGCGGCAACGGCGGCCGCAGCGGTGCGCTTGAAGTCGAGCGCGTTCGAGATCGTCTGCCACACCGCGGTGATGATCCGCGGCCCACCCTGTGCGCCGACGACGAGCTCGAGCTCGCCCTTCGCGTTTTCGACGATCGTCGGCGACATCGACGACAGCATGCGCTTGCCGGGCTCGATCTTGTTGGCCTCCCCCTGGACGAGGCCGAAGGCGTTCGCGGCGCCCGGCTTGGCCGAGAAGTCATCCATCTCGTTGTTCATCAGGAAGCCATGGATGGTGACGCCGCTGCCCCACGACGTGTTGAGGGTCGTGGTCAACGCGACCGCCATCCCGGTGCTGTCGACGACGCACAGGTTCGTGGTGTGATCGCCTTCGATGATCGGCGTGATGTCCGCCGACGCAGTCGCGGTCGGCGTGATCGAGGCCGCGAGCCGGTCGAGGTACGGCTGCGAGAGGAGCTTGGGGATTGGCATGTTCTTGATGAACGCCGGATCGCCGAGGAGCTCGTTGCGCGCAGCGAAGGCGCGACGCCAGACCTCGACGATCTGGTGCACGTGCTCGTAGCCATGCCACACCAGCTTGCCGAGCTCGAAGTTGCGCAGCATGCCCGCCGTC
>JBBRBG010000354.1:0-5745 GCA_038206055.1 Haliangiales bacterium | reverse complement strand
CGGATACGCCACGGTGTACGCGCTGCTGTTGCGGGCCGGGATCGCGGCGGTCGCGCCGAGTGCTTCCCGTGAAGACGCGATCGTGCCGCTCCGCGCGGCGATCGCCGTCGCCGCACAGCACGACATGGCGCTCCACCTCGCTGCCGCCCGTGATCGACTGGCAGGCCTGCTCGGCGGCGACGAAGGGGCGGCACTGCGCGCCACGGCCGCCGCGTACGCTTCCACCGAGCAGGATCTGCCGCTCGCACAGGGCATCACGTTCGGCTGACACGTCGGCGCTGCACGAGCCGGCGACGATCCTTACCCAACCCTGACGGCGTACCGATCGATCGGCTGCGATATCTCCGGGATGCTGCGCATCGCCGCTGCCCTCGTCCTCGCTGCCATCGCCTGCTCGGACCCGCACCGGGACGCCCAGAATCGTAGCGCTCCGATGCCCCCCAATGTGGTGGCCGGTTCCAGCGCGCCGGTCACCTTCACGTTGCGCCACGAGCTGATCGACTACCGGCGGGTCGCCGATGCCGCCGAGGCCGAGCGCGTCCGCGCCGCGTGGGCGGCCACGCCATGACCTTCCAGCGGCCGCGGATCCCGCGCATGGATGAACGCGGCGGGCTCGCCCGTTCCTTGGCGATGAAGCAGGTACTCCTGACCACGGCCTTGATCGCGGCACCGGCGGTATCGCAGGCCGCACCGTTCCGGCCGTTCGTCGATCTCATTGGCGTCACGCCCACCGGCGCGATCGTCACGACCACCAACGCCTCGGGCCAGGACGATGCGCAGACGCCGCACCCATCCAGGGTGATCGTGTTCGCCGCGGACGGCACCAGGCTCGCCGCGATCGACGGTGCTCTCGCCGTGGAAGGCGGCCACGCGTTCACGCCGGCGCAGTGGCGCGCGACCACAGCCTGGGTGCAGAGTTGGCGGGCTCACCGAGTCGCGACCCGGCCGCTGGCCGAGCTTCGATGCGAGTCGCATCCAACACCGGGTGACGTCGCCTGTCCTACCTCGACCGCGGACCTCGTACGCACGCCGACCGGGCTCGCACGGTGGAATCCCGATGGCGCCAACCCCGCCTGGGCCTGGGGAGAGCCGGCGGTGGCCGAGCTCGGCGCGACGTGCGTGCTGCTCATGCCCAACAACGCCGGCACCCTCGATCGCACCGACGCCACCGCGGTCTCCTGCCCGAAGTGATCAGTTCGGCGGGCGAGCATCACGGTCGGTAGGTGATCGTCAGGTAGGGCCGACGACCAGCGGTGGGGTCCTCCCGGCTGCGAAACCCAGTGCCCTTGGAACCGGTTGTCACGATCGCGAACCCGAAGTTGGATTCAGGTTGCGCGACCCAAGCACCAACCGAGGCGGCGTCGAGGGCGACCACCGTTTCGGTGTACTGGGCCTGGGGCGCGGGGATGGTTCCGCGCACGACCGTGCCGCGTGACGGCGGGGGCGCTCCGATACCAGCCCATACCAGCCCGGTCGCCCGCAGCGCCCAGATCGCCGAAGGCTCGTCCCATGCTTCGAGGACGTCGTAGATCGACGAGCCGTCGCCGAGGGTCTGCTCCAGATGTGGAGCGCGGCCGCTTGAACGATGGCAGAGCTCGGGATCGAGCTCGAAGATCCGCATGATTCGCGCGAGCGCTTCGCGCGCCACGACGTCCTTGGTGATCGCCGCCTCCCAGAACTTTCGGCGCGCGTGGGCCTTATGTCGCGCTCGGCATAAGGCCCATTATCCCGAGCGCGTCGTTGTCCCGAGTCGTCGCCGCGGCGTCGCAAAAGCTCGTCGAGGGCCAATGCGCATCAGCCGGAACGCACCAGATAATGTCGGTCACTGCCGCGCCTGGAGAGCGCGAGCGCGACCATCAACACGGGATCGCCGCCGCCTGCGTTGTCGCCTACGCGGTCGAAGCGACCAGCCGCGTGATCCTCAAGAGGTTGAGTGCGGCACCGATGAAGTAGCTGCGCTGCTGCGTTCGTTCGATGCCGCGGAATCGTGTCCGTCGCAAGTCTCCGACCGTCTTGCCCCAGCCGAAGATCTCTTCGACGCGTTTCCGGATCCACATGCTGATCGCGTGACCTGGGTGTCGCGTCGTCCGTCCGTCGATCGCGTTGTGTTTCACCTTCATGGCGACATGCGGCGTGATGCCGAGCGCGCGACATCCGTCCTAGAGTTCGCGAGATGAAGCGGACCGCGAAGCTGTCCCTGAAATCGCTCCGCGAAGAGCTCGCCGCGATCGATCGCCTTCTGCGTGCGGCGTTCCCCGTGCGAGGCAAGCAGGGCGAGCTGGCGCTGGCCGATGCGAAGCGCTTCCCGGGCGCGATCGCAGTCGGCGCTGTCGCCGGCAACACGTATGGTGTGTGGGTGACCGTCCGGCTCGCCGAAGGACGGAACCCCACAGTGCTGTATCTCCTGGAATCACGCGATCTCGTCGATCCGCGCCGCTACGCCTTTCTCGAGGGCTGGGTGAGCGCGCTGCGACGGATCCTCACCCAACCAACGGCGCTGGCGTGCTCGTGGTGCAACAGCGATCTCGATCAACGTATGCCCTTGGATGTGGTGGCCGTCGCCTCGGCCAAGGCGTACGAGGCGGCGTTCCTACAGGCGAAGTGGCTCGGACGGTTCTTGCCGGCGCGCAAGCGCACGCCGACACGCGACGCGTACGAGAAGGTGCCCGGCGCGGTGGTCATGCGAAATGGCGCGATCGATCTGGACGCGCTGTCGCTCTGGATCGGGCGCCACGCTCAACTTGGCCACGTGGATCCGAAGGCGGACCTCGCCGTGCTCGACGCGCTGCCCCCCGTGCCGCGCGCGCTCTGGTACGTGTTCGCGATGGAAGGGATGGTCCACAACGGAGGGATGTCATCGTTCCTGCTGCAGACCGCCGCGTTCCAGATCGACGGCGCGTACCGCGCGCTGGTCGAAGTCGGGGCCAAGCAGTTTGCCGAGCTGATCCGACGAGGCGTGCCGGTCGCCGCCGACGAGTTCCCGTCGTTCCGATCTCGTGACGACCGATACCGCTGCGAAAAGTCTCGCGCGTGGCGCTCGGGCTTCAAGCTCGACCCGAAGCTGTCCTCGACCTCCGATCTCGATGGTCACGACAAGGGCAAGTCCTTCTACCTCATCGACCGCGAGATGCGCCCGAAGCTCCAAGCGTACGTCAAGAAGCACGCGGACGCTCTGATCGAACAAGCCAGCCGCGTAGAGGCTGACCAAGCCGCCGCCCCAAAGAATCGGAGGTGACGACTCGCAGGTCAACGCGCAAGGTAGTAGTCCTCCGATGGTACTGCGCTCGCGCCTGTTGAGCTACGGCGGCAGCGCGACCTCGCGCGTTTCGAAGCCCGCCGCCGCCCGCACACGCGCCGCCACCGAAACCGCCGCGACCGAGGCCGCACGCGCACGCCGCCACCGAGACCGCCGGGATCGCAGCACGCGATCGCGACCGCGCTCTTCACGACGCACCTCGCTGGTTCCGAGGATAGGCTGGTCGATGCGGCTTTTCGAGGCGGCGGACGCAGCGTAGTGTTGGCGAGAACCGAAGCGGTTGACCGAGGGCATGCAAGGAGTGTGAGGGAGCCGACCGTCGGCCTGCGAATGTGATAGCCCTCGCCCTCGGGGAGTTGCGCTGGCCTGCGAAGCCTTCCGGACCATGGCGCGCCGACCGACTGGCCGACGATCGGGTCACGGATCGCGACGGCCCTCGTGGTCTTCGGTTGACCTCGTTTCCTCGGTCTGTCGTTGTCGTGCGTTGCGTGCTTCCGGTGCGGGCGCGCCGTCGCGGTCGTCTGCTCCGCTCGCTAGAAGGTCCCCGGCGCAGCGAAGAATCGAGGAACCTCGAGATCCTTGGCGGGCATCCATTGCCAGCCGCCGCCCGCTTGCCATCCGCGGACGTACTGCCACGGTGAGGTACCGGCGGCCATGCCGATCAGAATTGCATCCACGCCGGCGCGATTCTCGGTGACGGCGGCCTCGACGAGACCGAGCACTGCTTCGCGCGAACCTTCCGGCGGGTCGGGTTCCATGTGCACCATCACCGCGATCGACTTGGTCGTTGGCTGGGTAACGATGCGAACGCCGATCCGCGAGCCATACCCATGACTCGCGATCTTCTCCGCGATGACACCGACGAGGCCAGTCGAAGCTGCCGCGTCATCGAGCTTCATTCCGACCGGTGTTTCGCGTTCCAGGGTCGTAACCCTCGCGATGGATTCATCCCGCACAGCTTCCCACCGAGCTCGCTCGGCATTCGCACGATGTCGTCGCCAGCTGTCGTAGCCTTGCCACCCCGCGTAGCCGACCACGGCAACCGCGATCCAAACCAAGATCCCCATTCGGTGCAAGAGCGGCACGCGAGGCAGCGACGGGCAGTCTCGCTGATCGACCTCGGTCTTCGCCCCGCAGTTCGGACATGTGACGCCGACGGCATTGCGCTTGTCGACGAGCGTCTGCGCGAGCGGCAGCCCCAACACGGTGGCGACGGAATACACTCGTTGGGCCGCAAACGCGCCGTTGAACCCGCAGCTGCCACAGCGACGATCGGCGACAAAATCTTGAACGACGTACGCAACCTTGACCGGAGCTCGCATCGGCTGTTAGTAGCACCGAGGCTTCGCCGCCTCCGCGGGGCCGGGGGCAAATATCACGGCCTCGATCGGCGGCACGGGAAGGCCCGAGCGGTCAGCTCGCCTTGCGTGCGCGCTCGCGACACCGGTCGCCGAGCAGCTTTGCGATCGGCGTGAGATCCTCCGCGATGAGGATCGGTGCGGCGCCTCCGTTGTAGACCCGGCTCTCGGTCAAGGAAGCGTTGTTCGGGCGCTTGCGCAGCTTGAGGTCGACGACCAGCTCGTCGATGATCTTGGCCTTGGCGGTCAGCTTCTGGTCGCGGGTCACCTTCGACTCGTAGACCACCTTGAGGGCCTGATAGGTGGCCAGCGTGCGCGCGGTTCGCGGCAGGCGCAGCGCCTCGCCGAGCTTCCATGCGAGGTCCTCGGGAGAACCCGGTCCGAACCGCTGCGTGATCCAGTTGTTGGTCAGCGCGTCGGCGACGTAGGACGCAAAGCTCTCGTTGAAGAACGGCTCGTCGGGTACGAGCACGGTGGCGTGCACGGATTCATGAAGGATCACGTTCGCGAGGCCGGGCAGGGCGTCGTCTCCGCTGCCGAGCATCGTCGACAGCACCGGATCGGGAAACCAACCTCCGGTCGAGAACGCCGCCGCGGGGCGCACCGTCGCATCGTAGCCCTTGGCATCGAGGGACAGCTTGAACCGCACCGCATCGTCCTCGTCGAACCAGCCGAGTCCGGGAAAGCATCCGACGATCGGGAAGCAGTACTTGATCGGCTTGAAGGCGACCGGATCCGCGGCGCCGGTGAACCACACCGCAGCTGGACGTCCCAGCGACGAGTAGCTGTGATAGTTGCGATGGATCGTGAGGCCGTAGCTGCGGCCGTATTGCTTGATCGAGGGAATCTCGGCGAGCAGCATCGCGGTCCGCAGCGGCGTCTCGGGGTCCTTCACGACGTCCTCGATCGGGCAAGGATAGGCGAGTCAATGCGGCTTTCGGCGCGCGGCCCCGCGAGAGTCGACGACCCGAACGGGGCTCGAACCAGGTTGGTGTGGCAACGAAGGTGGGCGAGCAGACGTTTGGGCGAAGGTTGACCACGCCGCGACGGGCCGAGCCGGGCATCGGCTGCGAAACGGAAGCGGTCACGGCCACGACAAGTCGAGCTGGACCGGTGGGGCTCGAGCGGGTG
>JBBRBG010000353.1:0-5861 GCA_038206055.1 Haliangiales bacterium | reverse complement strand
GTGGCCAGCGGTGCGCGCCGGCTGCCACAGGGTGCGCCGACCAGCCCGGCGATCACGAACATCGTGTGCCGGCGGATGGACGCGCGGCTCGCGGGCGCCGCGACCAAGCTCGGCTTCACGTACACGCGCTACGCCGACGACCTGACGTTCAGCGGTCCAAAGACCGCGGAGGCCGGCGCGATGCTCCACCGGATCCGGTTCATCACCGGCGCCGAGGGCTTCGCCGAGCATCCGACCAAGACACGCGTCCTTCGCAAGGGTCGGCGACAAGAGGTCACGGGCGTCGTCGTCAACCAGCAGCTCGGCGTCGACCGCGAGACGCTGCGGAAGTTCCGCGCGCTGCTGTTCCAGGTCGGCAAGGACGGTCCGGCCGGAAAGTCGTGGGGCGCCTCGCCCGATCTGTTCGCCTCGGCGATCGGCTACGCGAACTTCGTGCGGATGGTCGATCCAGCCAAGGGCGAGAAGTTCCTCGCGCGTGCGAAGGAGCTCGCCGCGAAGCACGGATGGAAGCCGAAGAAGCGGCCGCCGCCAAAGCCGCCCACCGGCGGTGGTGGTGGTGGTTCTTCCGGTCGGCCGCCCGAGCCCGATCCCACGCCTACACCGGCGGCTCCCGAGCCGGGCACGCCGCCGCCGGTCAAGAAGAAGAAGTGGTGGCAGGTGTTCTGATGCCGCGCGCTCACCGATAATCCCAGTGCAGCAGCACCGCGTCCCGGCGCGGCACGGTCGGCGCGAGGTATTCGAGCAGATATGCCGCCGGCTCGCTGGTCTGCGCGCGCGCTTCGAATGCGGCAACGGCATGCGATACGAGGTTCGGCCCGAGCAGCACGAGGTTGTTGCCCACGTAGTGCGCTGGCTCGGCACCGACGAGGCACGCGAGCTCGATCGAGTACGGCCACAACGGGATCGAGACGGTCAGCTCGGGATGCATGCGCTGCAGCGCGGCCGCGTGATTGCCGCGTGAGGCCGCCGGTGTGAGGTAGCTCCACAGATCACGCTCGACGATCGCATGGGCGAGCGCCGCGTGCGAGGGCGGCGCGATCTGGGCGACGAGCTCGGCCACCGCAGCGCGCCCCATCGTGCAGCGACGAGCGCCGTACGCTTCGCTCTCGTTCTGCTTGGCGATCGCGGCCAGCTCCTCGGGCGTCGCCGGGGGCCGGATCGCGGTGTAGATGGCGCACATGCCCATAGGAGCCAGTCTAGCCGGAAGCGCAGCGCTCGGCCGCTGTACTAAGGTAGGAGCCATGCCAAAGCTGCCACCGATCAAGGACGCGTTTCACGACCGGCTGCTGGCGATCGTCTTGCAGCTTCCCGGAGCGTATGAAGATCGGCCGTGGGGCAGCGTGCACTGCAAGGTCGATGGCAAGATCTTCGTCGGCTGGGGAAGGATGGACGACGGAGAGATGAGCATCGGCATTCGCGTCGACACGGCGTTTCAGCCGATGCTGGTCGCGAGCGACGCGCGGTTCACGGTCGCGAAGTACGTCGGCAAGTACGGCGGCGTCGACATGCGGCTCGGGCCCAAGCCCGACTGGGACGAGGTCGAGAAGTTCATCGTCGAGAGCTACCGCCTGATCGCGCCGAAGAAACGACTCAAGGAGCTCGACGCGCCAACGTCCAAGGCCAAGACGAAGGCGAAGGCGAAGGCGAAGGCGAAGGCGAAGCCCCGCTCCGTCAGGGCTTCGGGCCGGAGCTGAAACGGACGAGATCACGATGGCCCGCACGCGCGACCGTCAACGTGGGTCGGCACCCGCGCCGCCAGGCTCAGCGCTTGAGCAGGCGCTTGAAGAAGCCGGGCTTCGCCGCCTCGGGCGCCGCCGGAGCTGCCCCGGCACGGAACGCATCGAGCATCTCCGCCGCCGACGCGAAGCGATCGTCGCGATCCAGCGCGAGCGCGCGGGCCACGATCGCGTCGAGCCACACCGGGATCTCGGAACGGCGCGATGCGGGGTGCCGCTCGAGCATGCCCTTCATGACCTTGTGCAGCAGATCGCGCTTCGACTCGTACGTGTATGGCCACGTCCCGGTCAGCACCTCGAACAGCACGATCCCGAGCGAGAACAGATCCGCGCGCGCGTCGACCTTCGTGGGATCCACGTACTGCTCGGGGCTGATGTAGAACGGCGTCCCAAGCAGCGCATCCGGCGAGGTCAGCTGGAGATCATCGGCGACCTTTGCGAACCCGAGGTCGAGCAGCTTCACCCGTTCGGAGCCCGCCGGACCGGGAACGAGGAACACGTTGGCCGCCTTGAGGTCGCGATGGATGACGCCGCGTCCGTGCAGCGCCACGAGTGCGTCGAGGATCGCAGTCGCGATCGCGATCACGCGATCGATGGCGAGCGCGCCCTCCGCCTTGCGTAGCGCGTACAGATCGCCGCCTTCCAGCCGATCCATCTCGATGAACGCGCAGCCATCCTCGGTGGTCCCCGCGTCGTGAACACCAACGAACGCCGGATGACCGATGCCCGCCGTCTCGCGCGCCTCGCGGATGAACCTCGCACCGAGCTCGGCGTCGCCCGCGAACCGCTTGTGCAGGATCTTGAGCGCGATCTCGCGGCGGAGAACGGGATGCGACACCTGGTAGACCGCCGCCATGCCGCCGACGCCGAGCAACGGCCCGACGGCGTACTTGTCGAGCACGGTCTCGCCCGTGCGAAGCTCGGGGCACACGTCGGGACCGCCCTCGTGGCTGATATCGCAGAGCGGGCAATCCGGCATGCGGGGCCAGCGTATCAGTCCTTCGCGAGGGCGCGCGCAAGCCGAGCGACGCGAAGAAACCCGTGCTTCTGCGCATCGCGCGCGAGCGTTGTCGCCTCCGCCCGTGCCGCGCTCGGGTCCGTCGCCCGCTGGATGCGCGCGCGTAGCAGCCGCGCCTCGTACGCGCTCGACACCCAGCCGCGCTCTCCATCCGCGCGCACCGCATCGAGCTGTGTGAGCGCGCCGGGAACATCACCGGAGGCGGCGGCGAGCTCCGCGACCACGAGCTGGCGATAGAGCCGGATGCGCAGCACGTTCAGCGGCTTGCCGTCGGAGTGAGCGAGCGCTGCACGCGCGCCACCGAGGTTTCCCATCGCGAGCTCCGCGCGGGCGATCACGGTCCAGGCGTTTGCGTCGTCGTTGTCGGCGCCGCGCTGGACGAATCCCGGCTCCGCGCTTGCGGCGGCAGCGAGCGCTCGATCGGGATGTCCCTCGTCGAGCTCGAGCGCGGCGATCACGAGCTGGAGCGTCCCCGTGCGCTGGGCACTGCCCTGCTTCGCCGCATCGGCGAGGCCGGCGGTGTAGTGCTCGCGCCCCTTCGTGCCCTCGCCCTGGTCGACCAGGGTCTCGCCGATCCCCTGCTCGAGGAGCGCGTCGGGAATACCACCCGCGAGCTCGGGTGTGCGCACGTGGGTCATGTGCGCGTAGCTCGCGCTCAGCTCTCCGCGAGCGTGCGCGAGAAACCCGAAGAAGATCTCGGCCTGCCCCAGCGGAAGCATGTCGGTCGACGCCACGACTGCCACGGATTGCCGCAGCTTCGCCTCGGCCTCGTCGAGCCGACCCGCAAGCGTGAGCGCGAAGCCTGCGGCCGACAGCGACCACGTCGCCCATGATGGCTTGCCGACCTGGACGCGCAGCGCCGACGTCGCGTCGAAGTCGTTGAAAGCGCCGTCGGCGTCGCCGCTCTCGAGCCGGATCGCAGCGAGGCTGGCGAGGACGCGCACCATCCGCAGGTCATCACCGGCGCGCTCGTAGATCTTGCGTGCCTCTTCGAACGCCGCGGTCGCGCTGCGAAAATCACCGTGCGCCGCGTGCACCTCGCCCTCGAACGCCCGCGCCGCTGCGAGCACGAGCTGCGCACCGCTCGCGCGGGCCTTCTTCGCGGCGCGCTGTGATGCGACGAGAGTGGTGGCCAGATCGTGGCTGTTGATCGCGAGCTCCGCCTCGAGCACGTCGATCCGCGGATCGGCCCCGCTCGGCAATGGTAGCTTGCGCAGCGCCGCGAGCGCGCCCTTTGCGTCGCCCACCAGGTGGCCGCGTCCTCGCAGCGACTGGTCCTGCAACCCGATGCCGGCCAGCAGCAGGCCGTACTCGAGGTCGTCGGGGTGCAGCGCGACCAGGCGGCGCAGCCCCTCGCGCGCCTGATCCAGCTCACCCGCACGACGGTGCGCCTGGGCCGAGATCAGCATCTGCTGTTCGATCGGGAGATTCTTCGAGGCGGCGACCGCCTTCACATCCTCGGCGATCGCCGCATCGAGCTCGAAGCGCTGCTCGTGCGCGGTCGCCAGAGCCGCGCGGGCGAGCGCGAACTCGGGCTCGTGCTCGACGGCGACCTGCAGCCGCTCGGTCGCGGTCGTGAACTCGAATGTGCGAAGCGCCGATAGTCCCTCCACGTAGGCGCGCATCGCGGTGGGATCTTTCGGCAGGGCACCGCGTACACGAGGAGCCGCGTGCGCATCGGAAGCAACGCCGAGCGCGGTGCGTAGCAGCGGTCCCGCGTCGGTGGCGATCCGAGGAATGTCGGCGGTGGTGCCGCTGAGCTGGAACCGCCGCACGCTTCCATCCGCGACATCCTCCAGCGAGAGCACGAGCGTCAGCCCGCCATCGCGCGGCAGGTACGAGCCGACGATCACCGTGTCCACGTCGAGCCGGCCGCGGATCCGATCGAGCGTCTGCGGCGATAGGCTCTCGCTATCAGGAAGCGCGAGGTCCACGCGTGCGCGCTCCGAGGACTCGGCCGGAATCACGTGGAGCGCGTCGCCGGCGGCGAGCTCGGCCGACAGCAGCTCGCCGAACGCCGCCGAGATCCACGCGCTGCCCGGATCGCCGGCGAGGTTCTTGAACCCGAGGACGGCCACCGTGTGCTTGCCGGCGTGCGCAATAGGGATCGCCGCTGCCGGCGCCGAGGGCGACGAACGCATCGCAAAGCCGACGCCGAGCCCTGCGGCGATCACGCCACCAAGCCCGAGCGCGATCAGGCCGCGGCGCCGCGCCTTCGCGGGGTCGCGCGCGAGGTCACTCAGCAGCGCGGCCATCGACGGATAGCGATCGTCGGGCTTCCGGCTGAGCCCGCGCAGGATGATCTTCCGCAGCCGCGCGGATACCTTGCTCCCCTTCGGCTCGGGCTCGAGCGTCGCGTGTAGCACCGCGTCCGCGAGAGCGATCTGCGTCTTACCGACGAACGGCGGAGTCCCGTAGAGCGCCCGATACAGCGTGACGCAGAAGCTGAACTGATCCGAACGCTCGTCGGTGGGCTCGCCGAGGTGTTGCTCCGGCGCCATGTACATCGGCGTCCCGAGCACCGCGCCCGTGCGGGTCAGCGAGCCCATCGGGCTGCGCGCGAGATCTGCGGTCAGGCCGAGCTGGTCGATCGGCCCCTCGTCCTTCGTCGGCGGTTCGTCGAGGACGAGCGGACGCGCGAGCCCGAAATCGGAGACCCGCACGCGCCCGTCGAGCCACAGCAGCACGTTGTCGGGCTTGAAGTCCCGATGCACGAGGCCCGCGGCATGCGCGGCGGCAAGCCCATGGCCCGCGGCGATCAGCTTGGCGAGGATCTCGGCCTGTGCGCGCGGCGCTTTCAGCCACGTGCCGAGCGTACCGCCGTCGACCAGCTCCTGTGCAAGAAACACCTGCCCACCCTCGATCCCGACCTCGTGCACCGTGATCACGTTCGGATGGTTGAGCATCGCCATCGCCTGGCCCTCGCGCAGCAACCGCATCCGGTGCGCCTCGTCATCGGCCGACGTTGGCCGTAGCACCTTCAGCGCCACGCGGCGCCCGAGCTCGGGATCGCGCGCTGCATAGACCACCGCCATGCCGCCGGCCCCGAGCTCCTCCTCGACGATGAACTTCCCGACCTTCGTGCCCCGCGCGATCAAGGCATCACT
>JBBRBG010000352.1:0-5888 GCA_038206055.1 Haliangiales bacterium | reverse complement strand
CAACGACCGCGACGACATCGTGCACGAGGCCACGCTCGATCGGCAGGAGGTGATCGGCGCGGGCCGCTTCGAGCTGGGACTTCACGAGCCAGCTCCGATCGCGCGCTGGTCCCGCGCCATGAGGTGCTCTTCGATAGCAATCTGTGCCCGGACGTGATCGTCGAGCTGAGCGAGCTCGTGATACAGGGCGCGCTCGGTCGACTCCGCACCCTCGCGAGGCCGGTATTCACTACCTGCGGCGGCGCGGATCTGATCGATCACGGTGCTCACCGCCAGGTGATCTGCGTGCATCCCTTCGCGGATCCGAGCCGTGACCGAAGCCGTCGACCGATCGACGAGTAGCGCCTCCTCACGATCGAGGTGGTCGAGGAGAAGGGGCTGGAGCACCCGGATGAGACGCACGAGCTCGTGGGCCGCTCCATCCCCTCGACGGCGCGCCGCAGTGATCGCCATCGGCACGACGAACGGCAGGCGCGCCCACACGTAGTCGTGATGCTTCATGACGGCGTCGTCGAGCCGGGCCGGCGACGCGAGCTCGGTGATCATCCCACCCCCCGCGTTGCACGCGAGAACAGGATGTTGTTCTCGAGATGGATATGCTGCATCAGGTCGGCCTCGATGGTCGCGAGACCATGGTAGAGCGCCGCCCACGTCGCACACGCATGTGCCGGCAGCCGTAGATCGTCGGTGAGCTCGCGGATCTTGACTAGCTGCTCGCGGTGCGATTCGTGCTCGCCCTCCATCACGCGCACCGGCATGTAGACGGCGTCGCCCCGCTCGCCGCGGCGGATCATCGGAAACAAGATCCTCTCCTCCTTGCCCATGTGGCTCTGCATCTCGGCGAAGAACTCGGTCAACACGTCGGCGAGGCCCGAAGGAACTCCGGGTTTACTCGCGTGGACTCGCTCCACCTTGCGGGCGGCCTCGATCAGCGGCGGGAGATCACGTCGAAGCCCGACGTGGTAGTGACCCTCGATGTGATCGGCAAGCTCGGCTTGCGATCGATTCTCCCATCGGGGAGACGCATCGTCACGCCGCGATTCGTGTTCGAGCTCGGCAACGATCTCCGCGGGGTTCAGGCCGGCGCGTTCGCACGCCTCTTCGAGCGAGCGGCGGCCCCCGCAGCAGAAGTCGAGGCGATGCCGCAAGAAGACGCGCGTCGCGGAGGGCTGAGTGGCGGCAAGATCGCCAATGGGAGTGGTCAGCGGCTGCATGACGCAACGAGATGCACGTCCTCGTCCAGCGCTAACTCCTCGGGATCGCGGGAGGCAGGTTCCCGCGACAACACACCGCGTTGTGAGCCGCACAACACGTTGTACAAATCACCCATGGAGCCGTGGCCCGCGCTGCAGCGAATCGCCGTCGACCTGACCGAAAGCTTGCGTTCGACCGATCGCTATCACCGCCTTCTGGAGGTCGTTCGTTCCGCGATCCCCTGTGATGCGACCGCGTTGCTCGCGCTTCGAGATGCCGAGCTGTGCCCTCTCGCGGTGCACGGCCTGTCGCCCCAGGTGCTCGGGATGCGCTTTGCGCCCATGGACCATCCGCGTTTGGAAGCCGTACTGCGTAGCGCGAAGCCCGTGCGCTTCCCCGCCGACTCGACGCTTCCCGATCCGTTCGACGGGATGGTCGAGGGAGATCCCGGCGCACTCGCCGCCGTCCACGACTGCCTTGGATGCCCACTCGTCGCCCAGGGGCAGGTGATCGGCGTGCTGACCGCGGACGCGCTCGCGACCGATGCCTTCGATGGGCTCGACGAAGGCTTCTTGATCGCGCTTGGTGCACTGGCAGGGGCGGCCCTCCACACGGCGCGCCTCATCGAAACCGTCGAGGCGGTCGCGGAGCGGCGCGGTCTCGTGGTCAGGGAGTTGATGCGCAGCCAAGGCAACGCAGCCGGAGCGCAGATGCTCGGCGTCAGCTCGGCGATCGAGCTGGTGCGCCAGGAGATCGACGCCGTCGCGATCACCGAATTTCCGGTCCTGATTCTCGGCGAGACGGGCGTCGGCAAGGAACTCGTCGCGCGCGCGATCCACGACGGATCGCGCCGTCGCGAGGCACCGCTGATCCAGGTCAACTGCGCGGCGCTGCCCGAGGGTGTGATCGAGAGCGAGCTGTTCGGCCATGTCCGTGGTGCCTTCACCGGTGCGGTTGCCAACCGCGCTGGAAAGTTCGAGCTCGCCGATGGCGGAACGTTGTTCCTCGACGAGATCGGGGAGCTTCCACTCGGCGCGCAGGCCAAGCTCTTACGCGCACTGCAGGAGGGGGAGGTGCAACGCGTCGGTGCCGACAAACCGATCTCCGTGAACGTGCGTATCGTGACCGCGACCAATCGCGATCTCGCGAACGAGGTTGCGAACGGCCGGTTCCGCGCCGACCTCTATCACCGACTCGACGTGTTTCCGCTCCGGGTCCCACCGCTGCGCGATCGTCGCGGCGACGTCGCGATCCTTGCGGGCTTCTTCCTCGATCGCTACCGGGCCCAGCTCGGGCTCCCGAAGGTCGTGCTCACAGCTGCGGCAACCCTCACGCTCGAGGCGAGCGACTGGCCCGGCAACGTGCGCGAGCTCGACCACGCGATCGCGCGTGCGATCCTGAGGGCCCAGATGCGCACGCCCACCGGCCAGCCGATCAAGATCGACGCGACCGATCTCGACCCGGCTGCCATCGCGGCGAGCGCCGCAGGGAGCCCGCAAGATTCGCTGGCGCGAAAGGTCGCGCAGGGTCGCGTTTCGCTGCGTGATGCGGTCGAGGAGCTCAAGCGTGCCGCGGTCGCACAAACTCTCGACGAGACCGCCGGCAACTGGGCCGAGGCTGCGCGCCGTCTCGGGATGGATCGCAGCAACCTCCATCACATGGCTCATCGGCTCGGCCTGCCGGGTCGCTGAGCTTCGGTATCGGCATAGGCTTTGCGAGCATGCGGCTCGATGTCCAAACGCTCGGTTGCCGCGCGCTCGTTATGGCCACGCGAGCACGGCGCCTACATTCAACTCCTGCTCCCACTCGTCACGGCGCTGCTCGTGACGCAACCCGGCCCTGCTGCAATCTTGCTCGCCTTCGGCGCGGGACTCGCGTTTCTCGCCAGCGAGCCGCTTCGGGTGTTGCTCGGGGATCGAGGACCGCGCATGCAAGAGCTCGCCGGGCGTCGAGCTCGGTGGCGGCTCGTCGCGCTCGGGACCTCGGCGACGATCGCGGGTGGACTGGGGCTCGCGCTCGGTCCCCGAAGCTCGCTGTGGACTTCGCTGCTGGCCGCTCCTCCGATCGGGTTCCTGGTGATCGCGGCGCGACGACGGACCTTGGACACCCTGGGTGGGGAGCTCGTGGCGGCGGTCGCACTGTGCGGTGCCGCTGCACCTGTGGCGGTCGCAGGAGGCATGGCGGTCGGCGCGGCAATCGCGATGTGGTGTGCTTGGTCGTTGGCCTACATGGCGACGGTGATCGCGGTCCACCACGTCATCGCGTGTCATCGATGCGCGAAGCCACCGGGACACGCTCGACGATGGGGTGTACTCGTCGGTGTGGCGCTCGGTACGTTGATCGTCTTCGATTCGACGACTTGGTTCGCGGCTCCGCTGGTGGGCGTCGCGCTCGCCGTGATCACCCTGACCCCGGCCGCCACACGGCTGCGAACGATCGGGTTCACCTTCCTCGCCGGCTCGGCCGTATCGGCGGTGTGCGCGATCGCTTCGGTGGAACCTCGGGATCGAGGCCGTGCTCTTGAACGAGAACCGCACGGGGCGCGAGCTTGCCGAGGGTCGCGCATCGCTCTCGTAGATTCATCGCTGGGCATGCTCGCGGCGCGCTCGCATCTCCGAGAGGATCTCGGCCTGGACCTCGGCGCCGAGTGTCGCGATCGCGGGAAAGATGACGCGCTCTTCGAGCTCGAGATGGGCACCGAGATCCCCCGCGAGCGCCGAGGTGACAACTGCGAGCTGTGCCGCGGCCCCCTGGCTCCACTCGCCGGCCTGGATGTCGCCGCACACCCGGACGAGGCGACCGACGTCGGAGATGTGAGCTTCGTGGTCCGCGCTCATCGTCGCGAGCGCAGCGTCGACCTCCGGACTTGCCCCGCGCAAACGCGGAACGAGGCTCTCGTCTTCGTCCGCGAGGTGCAGCGGAAATGCGCTGGAGAAGTAGCGATGGACATCGGCAGCCACCGCGGCGGCGGCGGCTTGGTCGATTCGATCGCCGGTGGAGAGGCGGTCGGCGGCGCGCAGGAACGCACGGATCCGCAGGTGGCACTCCTGAAGGAGCTCGACGAGCCCTTCCGGCGCGTGACGTCGACCGAACGAGACAAGCATTGAGCCGAATGGCTGCATCGCGCGTGCCGCCCGCGCGATGCGCAGACTGGGGTCAGACCATAACTACAACATCCGGCGCATGTCCGGCCGCCGGACACTGCACAGCGGCGACGGGTCGTCAGAGCTAGCGCGTATGCGTGATGCATGCGTCAACCAACAAGAGATTCGTCGAACCTCTCTGTCCAACCTCGAACCGCAGCAGCACCACTTCCCACTGCCGAGCTCGCGAGGATGTTCGAGTTGCTCGAGCTTCGCCTCTCCAGGAACGTCTGCGGCAACCAACGCCGTGCTGCGACGACATGGCTTGCCGACCGCGGGCATAGCGTTGCGAATGTGTGCACGTGGCTGCGCAATCGCGGTGGTTACTGCGAGCTTCTTCTCAACGTCGCCTCGTCGCGGCGGGCGTGAGCGAAGGAGCTGTGCGATGGCTCGCAAACCTCGTCTCTACCGGCCCGGCACCGTCTTCCACCTCATCTCGCGGTTCGTCGATCGCAACTGGTTCATCATCGAGAGCTGCGAACGCGAACGGTACGTGAAGCTGCTTGGCCGAGGATTGTCGATGTCGGATTGGCGCTGTCTTGCGTATGCGGTGATGAGCAATCACATCCATCTGTGCGCTGTCGCGGGGATGCAAAAATTGGACACATGGATCCGGCGCGTTCATTCGCCGTTCGCAGACTGGATGAATCGCAAATACGCTCGAATCGGTCCCATGTTCGTTCGAGGACCGAAGGACTACGCGATCCCCCCAGAGCGGGTGGCGCGCGTGCTGGCATACATCCACAACAATCCGGTGCGAGCCGGCGTTGTGGATCACCCGAGCGCGAGCGCGTGGACCAGTCATCAGTCGTACCTCGGCATCGCCCCAACGCCCGCGTGGCTGCACGTAGCGGAGGGTCTGCGTCGCGCAGGGTTCGAGGATGCAGCTGCGTTCGATCGATTCGTCGCGCGCAGTCCGCAGGACGTAGATATCGACGAGCTGCTGGCGCGCGACTTCGAGAGAGCCGACGACGACGACGTTGCCGAGTCCTGCGTGGCCCACCTTGCCGCGGGCCACCTTACCGCGGCCGCGAAGGATCCGATCGCGATCGTTCGGTCTACAGCGGAGACCATCGGGATTCCGGTCGCTCAGCTCACTTCGCGAAAGCGAGGAAAGCTCGAGGTCCTCGGGCGGCAGATCGCCGTCGCTTGCGCGCAACGCGTGGGACTCACCGGCACCGACATCGCGCGTGCGCTGAACATCACGCAAGCAGGAGCTTCGCTCATTGCTCGCCGCGCCCCTCCTCCGGCGGAGCTCGTCGACGCAGTGCTGGCGGTGCTGGGGTCAGACATAAGTTGCTCAACTACCGGCAGGCTCGCGAACCTCAGCACCGAGGAACCTGCAGGTGCGCTCGCGAGCGCCCATTCGGGACAACGAGAGCAAGTTATGCAAGTTATGTCTGACCCCTCGAAGCTCACGACATGGCCGACGCGGTCGGACGTGTCACCTTGCTCCGATGCGTCGTGTACAGCGCCGATTCCTGCTGCGCTCACGCTGGACCGCGCTCGCGCCGATCGACCGCGAGAACGGTGAGCGCCACTTCGAGGTGG
>JBBRBG010000351.1:0-5936 GCA_038206055.1 Haliangiales bacterium | reverse complement strand
GCCGAGCGAGCGCATGTTGTCGAGGCGGTCGCACAGCTTGACCAGGATGACGCGGATGTCGCGCGCCATCGCGAGCAGCATCTTGCGGAAGTTCTCCGCCTGCTGCTCCTCGCGCGTGGAGTACGGCAGCTTGCCGAGCTTCGTCACGCCCTCGACGAGGAACGCGACCTCTTTACCGAACAGCTCCGAGAGCTGCTCGATGGTGGCGCTCGTGTCCTCGACGCAGTCGTGGAGCAGGCCCGCGCATACGCTCGCGACGTCGAGCTTCAGCTCGGCGATGATCTGCGCGACCGCGAGCGGATGCGTGACGTAGGGATCACCCGACTTGCGGGTCTGGCCATCGTGCGCCTGGGCGGCAAAGTCGTAGGCCCGGCGAACCAGGGTCAGATCTGCGCTGGGGAAGTAGCTGGCGACGTCGGAGAGGATCTGGTCGAGCTGATGCATCGTACTGCGCGAACCCGGGACATTCAGGTTACCACGCAGCGCGTCGAACGTTAGCTGGCCGACGGCCCAGGTAAGATCGACTCAGTCGGACGCGACTTGATCCTGGAAATTCCACATGAACTCGAACGCCTCGCCGCTCCGGCTGACGACGAGCTTCAGCCAGCGTACGTTCGCGTTGAACAGGTCGCGCTGATAGAACACGAAGTCCGCCTTGCCACGGAACACCGAGAGCGAGCCGAGGCTCTGGCGGTTCTTCCAGCCGTCGTCGTTGAGCGCCACGACGTCGCCGAACCGGTTGCGCTGCGCGGTCTGCTGCTCGCGATCCCACATCGTGGTCATGATCTTCGTGCGCGCGTGCTCGACCGACTCGGGCGACCAGTGCCGGCCCTGGTCATCGGTCAGCGAGACATCCCACGTGTTGAGGTCCGCCCACTCCTGCCACTTGTGATCGATCTGGACGTGGAAGCGCAGCCGATCGCGCGACACCACCGTGAAGCTCGCCTGGTTGACGAGCGGATAGCGATGATTGTGAAGGATGCTTGCCCGCTGCGACGGGCTCGCTTCATCGGGAGCCTCGAGCTCCATGTCGCCGCGAATGATCGTGATCTTCTCGGAGCTGCGGAGCGTCTCGGTGGGTTTCACCAGCGGGTTTGGTTGCACGGCATTGCCGTGGAACGTCCGCGTGCACCCCGTCGCCGCTACCACCACCAGGATCAACGCGCCAAGACCCCTCATACCCCTAGGGTGTCCCAACGCGCGCCGTCCGTCAATTGCGACACGAATGCTGTCTCAGCGCGGCCTCGTGTCAGCACGGGTGATCACGCACGGCCGACGAGGCGCTCGGCGTGAGCCACGGCCCCGGTGTTGGCCTCGACGATCTTCGCGAGATCATGGAGGGGGTAGGGAACGTCAGGCCGATCTACCACCCCGTAGCGCCTGGTGAGGTAGATCGCCCGGAGCACTGCGTAGGCCCGCTCGAGGTCGTCGTTGACGATCAAGTTGTCGTATTCGCTGTAGTGCTCGAGCTCTGCGAGGGCGTTATGGAGGCGGCGTTCGATGATCTCGGGAGCATCCGTAGCGCGCTGGCGGAGCCGGTTTGACAGGGTCTCCAGGTCCGGCGGCAGGATGAAGATCCTCAGAGAATCCTTCGGCCACCGGGCCGACAGCGCTTGGCCCCCCTGCCAGTCGACGTCGAAGATCATGTCCTTGCCCTGCGCGAGGGCGGCCTCGACCGGGGCCTCGGCGGTGCCGTACCGGTTCGAATGCACGTAGGCGTGCTCGGCGAACGCGTGCGCGCGGACCATCGCATCGAACTCGCCGGTCGACACGAAGTGGTAGTCGCGCCCCTCGACCTCGCCGGGGCGCATCGGCCGCGTGGTGTGCGAGACCGAGAACAGTAGGTTGTTCTCGTGCTCCTTCAGCAGCCGGCGCGTCAGCGTGGTCTTGCCGGCGCCCGAGGGCGACGACACGATGACCAGAACGCCGCGATCCGACACGGGCTCATCATAGCCGCGTCACTCGACGTTCTGAACCTGCTCGCGGACTTTCTCGAGCACGGCCTTGCCATCGACGATCGCCGCGCTGATCTCCGTGATCGTGGACTTGCTTCCGATCGTGTTGAGCTCGCGGCCGATCTCCTGGACCAGGAAATCGAGGCGGCGCCCGGCCGAGGCGGTGCCCGTGATCAGCGACCGCGCCTGGTCGAGGTGACTGGCCAGCCGGACCAGCTCCTCGGTGACATCGGAGCGATCCGCCAGCAGCGCGACCTCCTGCGCGAGGCGCGCGGGGTCGACGTTGGTGGCCTCGTGGCCGTCGAGCAGGCGCGAGATCCGTTCTTGGAGACGCTTCGTGAGCTGGTGCGGCACCGCGGCGGCGAGCGTGGCGATCTGCGTGCGCAGTGCGGTCAACTCGTCGAACCGCGCGGTCAGGTCGGCTGCGAGTGCCGCGCCTTCGGTGGTGCGCATCCGGTCGAGCTGCACGAGCGCCGCGTCGAGCGCGGGGAGCAGCGGGGGATCGTCCTCGGTGCGCTCGGCCGTGCTGATCACGCCGGGCTGCGCGAGCACGAGCGCGAGATCAGGTCCGGGGAGACCGAGCTGCGTGGCGAGCGCGGCGAGCTGGGCGTATGCCGCGGCGGCGGCGACGGGATCGATCGCCTGGCCGGGAGCCGCGCCGTCGCGAGAGATCCGCGTGACGTTGATGGCCACGGCGACGGAGCCGCGCTCGAGCGCAGCGCGCAACCGCGCGGTCAGGACTTCCTCGAGCGCGGGCGGGATCGCGGCGCCGCGGAGCTTGAGATCGAGGAACCGGTGGTTGACCGATCGGATGTCCACCGTCGCGCGCAGGCCCGCCTGCTCGGCGATTCCGCGGCCGAAGCCGGTCATGCTCCTCACCGGACCTTGATATCACGCGTTAAGGTCCCGCACGTGAAGCGCTGGATCGCGATGGCGACGCTCGTCGCAGCCTGCGGCCGCGATGCCGACGGGCCGGCGCCGATCCGCTTCCTCCACACGTTCTCGCCCGACGAGACCGAGCTCGTCAACGCGATGATGGCGGAGCGCGGGCTCGCGGTCGAAGGCGCGCTGGTGCCGTTCGCCCGCGGACAGCAAGTCATCCACGAGATCCTCCGCGCCGGCACCGACTGCCCGGATCTGATCCGCATCGATGCGACCTGGCTGCCCGGCCTCGCGTCGTATCTGAGTGCGCCGCCCGCCAACCTCGGCGCACTCGACTGGACCTCCGAGGGCTTCGGGATCGCGACGGTGCCATCGGGGATGCTTGGCGTACCGCAGACCGTCGATGGTCTGATCGTCGTGCGAGATGCCGCGAGCCCACCACCCGCGTCGGCGAGCATCGCGGATCTCGTCACCGCCGCGCGCGCCGCCCGCAGCGACGATCGGCGCCATCCGCTCGGGGTGCGCGTCGATGGCTACTGGCTCGTGCCGTGGCTGCGCGCCGAGTACGCGGACCTCGCGCCGGATGCGATCGCCGGCGATGGTGCGACCAAGGCGCTGCGCTCGTTCGCGGCGCTGTTCGGCGACGTGGCGGCCCCTCCTCCGCCCTCCGGCGCAGAGGCGCCCGACGAGCTGCGCCGGTGGAGCTCGCATGACGTGGCGTACTGGATCACCGGACCGTGGCAGCTCGGCGCGCTGCACGATCCCGAGCGCGTCGCGGTCACGGCCCTCGCGGGCGCACCACGCGGCGGCCAGCTCCTCGTCGTGCCCACGTGTGCGAAGCAGGCGGCGCGCGGGTGGTTGCTCGCGGAGGAGCTGACCAGCATCGCCGCCGAGACCAGGTTCGCGCAGACGTTCTCGACCATCCCCACCCGCGTCGAGGCGCTCGCCGCCGCACCGCCGCTGTCGCGCGCGGCCAGCGACGCGCTACGCTCCGCGCTGATGCTGCCGCGGTGGGCCGTGACGCCGCTGCTGTTCGACGATCTCAACCCGGCGCTCGCCGCCGTGGTCGCGAAGGATGCCACCCCCGAGGAGGCGATCGAGGGCGTGCGCCGTGGCTGGGCGCGCCTGACGAGGGCGGGGACGCCGTGACAACCGTTCCGAAGGCCGGATCGCTGCGCTGGCGCGTGCTCCTCGTGCTCGCGCTCGCCGCGATCGTGCCGACGATGGTGGTCGGCGTGCTCGCGATCATGCGCGCGCGCAACGATGTCGAGCGCGAGGTCCGGCGTGGCGCACTCGCGCACATCCGCGCGCTCGGTGCGGCGCTCGATGGCACGCTTCAGGATTCGCGGCGCACGGTGGAGCTCGCCGCGGCGACGTGGGCCGATGCGCCCGACGACGCGCGAGAGACGCAGCTCTTGATGGCCCGGCTGCGGCGCGACGTGCCGATCGTCCACGCGCTGTCGATCCTCGATCCCGATGGAACGCTTCGCTACGGCGATCCGGTGCCCGCCGGTGCCGATGTGGGATCGCACAGCTTCGGTGGCTACGTCGGCGACGCGGTCCACACCACGGGCAGGACCCCGATCGTCCAGCTCGTGGTGCAGGCCCGCGGTCGCACCGGAGAGCTGATGGGCGTGTTCGTCGCGAGCCTCGACCTCGCGTTCGTGCGCGACCTGCTGGCGGCGGCGCGGCTCGGCTCGGGAGCGCGCGTGGTGGTCGTCGATGGCGCGGGCGTCCCGGTCGCGACGAGCGATGGCGCACCGATCGGCACCACCTCGCTCGCCGGGCACGATCCCGCGGTCGATCGCGCGCTGGGCTCGTCCGTGGAGGGCACGCTCTCGGCGAACGGCTGGATCAGCGCATATCGCAACCTCTCCGGCTACCAGTCGCTGCGCGGCGTACGCTGGGCGATCCTCCACCAGCAACCCGAGGCCGAGGCGTACGCACTCGCACGGCGGACCACACGCGACACCCTGATCATCGGCGGCGTCGCCCTCGCCCTCGCGCTCGCCCTCGGCGGATGGTTCGCCACGCGCCTCACGCGGCCGCTCGCCGCACTGGCCGCGCGCGCGGATGCGATCGCGACCGGGCACGTCGACGGTCCGCCGATCTCGGGTCCGGGTGAGATCGGCGTGCTCGGCCAACGCATCGACGAGATGGCGCGCCGGATCGCCGAGCGCCACGAGCTGCAGACCGCACTGGCGCGCGGCGATCGCCTCGCATCCGTGGGCGTGATGTCGGCCCAGGTCGCGCACGAGATCAATAACCCGCTCACGACCGTTCTCGGCTACGCGAAGCTGCTGCAGGAGGACAAACCGGAAGATCACCCCGATCGCGCGGCGCTCGAGCTGATCGCGAGCGAGGCAGAGCGGATGAAAGGCATCATCGGTACCCTGCTCGAGTACGCGCGCACCCCGCGCCAGAGCGACGCGTCGCTCGATGCGCCGACCGGGAAGCTCGAGGCGCCGCCGGTCGCCGAGCCCGCGCAGATCGTGCGCCACGTGGGGGCGCTACTCGAGCCGCAGCTCAAGAAGGCGCGCGCGCGGCTCGCCACCGACGTGAGGAGCGTCAAGCCGCTCGCGATCGATGCGCACGCGCTCCAGCAAGTCCTCGTCAACCTCGTCCAGAACTCCGCGCAGGCGATGCCGAACGGCGGCACGATCACGATCGCGGTCGCGCCCGCGCCCGGCGGGATCGCCACGCAGATCACCGTCGCCGACGACGGCCCCGGCGTTCCCGCGAAGGACCGCGCGCGGGTGTTCGATCCGTTCTTCACCACCACGGCGGCGGGCGTGGGCACCGGGCTCGGCCTCGCCGTGTGCAAGCACCTGATCGCGACCGCCGGCGGATCGATCGAGGTCGGCGAGGGGCCCAACGGCAAGGGGGCGGAATTCAAGCTCGTGATCCCCAACGCGTGACGGGTGGAAACGGTGCGCCTCCTCGCGTCATCAGTCACGACCGTGACGCGGGCTCGGGTTTACTGGAGATCGTGATATGCACGGCGCGTGAGCTCGATCCTGATCGTCGACGACGAGCGCGGCATCCGCGCGCTGTGCAGCGACGTGCTCGGTCGAGCGGGTTACGAGGTGGAGGCGGTGG
>JBBRBG010000350.1:0-6007 GCA_038206055.1 Haliangiales bacterium | reverse complement strand
ATGCTCCCGGTTGCACCCCTGGAGCAAACGCGCGGCGTGGTGCGAGCGCGCGAACGCGCGTGCGAGCCCTCGAGCAACACCGGCAGACCCGTCGCGGTCGACCGAGCTCTCGCGCGTGGACCTCCAGATCCTTGGCGCTCTTGGCGGCTTGGCGGCCAAAAAAAAGGCAGTGCCAGGACGCAAATGCTCAGCGGCAACGCGGCGGATCTTGGCGGCGGCGCGGCGGCGGCTAGTGCAGGCCGCTGGCGGCGACTCGGCGGCTAACTTAGCGCAGGCCGCTGGCGGCCTTGACCCACTTGCTCGGGTCACCGATCTGCGGCTTGTGCCCGCCGCGCGTCAGGTAGCGCACCGCCTGCGCGAGACCGTCAAGCGTGAGCGGGTACATCGCGAACACGCTCGCAATCACCTCGATGGTGGTGCCGGCCCAGAACCTGTCGGGCTCGGGGTTGAGCCAGGTCGCGCTGCGGAAGTGCGCGGCGAGCCGGCGCAGCCACTCGTGACCAGAAGCGCGGTTCTGCGCGTAGAGATACATCGAGCCGCCCGGATCGAGCAGCTCCGCCGGGTGCATCAGCGCGTCACCGACGAGCACGAGCTTCTCGTCGCGATCGCTCGTCGCGAGCAGGTCCGAGACCTGGACGGGCTTCCGGAACTCGGCGTCCTCGTAGACCGTGGTGTAGACGCAGTTGTGGAAGTAGTAGCTCCGGAACTTCGCGAACCGGCCGGCGCGCGACGCGGCCGTGAACAGCCGTGACATCAGCTCGCTGTGCGGATCCATCGAGCCGCCAACGTCCATCATCAGGAGGACCTTGACGCGGTTGCGACGCGGCGGTCGGAACACGATGTCGATCTCGCCGGCGTTCTTGCAGGTCTTGTCGATCGTCTCGTCCAGATCGAGCTCCTCGATCGCACCCTCGCGACCGAGCTTGCGCAGGCCGCGCAGCGCCACGTCGATCTGGCGCACGTCGAGCACCACGTCGCGGCGGTACTCCTTGAATCGGCGCTCGTCTGCGACCGCCATCGCGCTGCGCCCGCCGCCGCCACCCACGCGCATCGCGTTCGGGTTCTTGCCGCCGGTGCCGAATGGCGACGTACCGCCGGTGCCGATCCAGCGATTGCCGCCGTCGTGGCGCTCCTTCTGCTCCTTCATGCGCTGGGCGAACAGCTCGCGCAGCTTCTCGAGGTCGAGGCCCTCGAGCGCCTTCCGCTGCTCGGCGGTCAACGCATCGAACGCCTTCGGATCGTTCAGCCATTCGAGGAGCTGCTCGGTGAGGGCGAGCGCCTGCGGGTAGATGTCCTTGAAGTAGGCGAGGAACGCCTCGTCGTATGCGTCGTAGAGCGCGATGTCCTTCACGCACAGCGTGCGCGCGAGCCGATAGAACCCATCGAGCGAGCTCTCGTGGAGCCCGAGCGCCATCGCCTCCATCAGCGCCATCCACTCGTGGGTGGACACGGGCACCTTGCGCGCACGCAGCTCGAACAGGAAGTCGATCAGCACGTGGCCTACGCCTTCGCTCGCTTGCCCATGAGCTCCACGTCCTGCTCCGTCTTCAGCAGCGTGCCGAGGAACGGAATGCCGCCGGACACGCGAGACAGGTCGACGTTTGCCTTCTTGAGCGCAAGGATCCAGTCGACCAGCTCCGACGTCGAGGGCTTCTTGCGCAGCTTCGGCGTGGCGCGCAGGCCGAAGAACACTTCGAGCGCGTTGTCGAGCACCTTGTCGGTGATGTCGGGATGGTGCACGCGCACGATCTCCGCCATCAGCTCGCGGTTGGGGAACTGGATGTAGTGGAACACGCAGCGGCGAAGGAACGCGTCGGGCAGCTCCTTCTCGTTGTTCGACGTGATGATCACGATCGGCCGCTCGATCGCGGCGATCTCCTTGCCCGTCTCGTCGATGCGGAACTTCATCGCATCGAGCTCGTGCAGGAGATCGTTCGGGAACTCGAGATCGGCCTTATCGATCTCGTCGATCAGCAGCACCACGCGCGACGGCGCCGCGAGCGCCTCGCCGAGCGGTCCGAGCTTGATGTACTTCGCGATGTCGCGGACGTTCGCCGCGTCGCCGAAGCGGCTGTCGTGAAGGCGCGCGACCGTGTCGTAGACGTAGAGGCCGTCCTTCGCCTTCGTGGTCGATTTCACATGCCAGCGGATCAGCGGCAGCCCGAGCGAGAGCGCGAGGTTCTCGGCGAGCAGCGTCTTACCGGTGCCCGGCTCGCCGCGCACCAGCAGCGGTCGCGCGAGCGCCACCGCGACGTTCACCGCGTGCTTCAGATCCTCGCTCGCGATGTAGCTCGCGGTCCCCTGGAATTGGTCGAAGGCGTCGGACATCGCGCTGACCTTAGCGCACTTTTTCGAGAAACGGTCAGCCCTGACCGTAACTGCAGGAGGCGGGAGCGCTAGCCAGGCGAGACACCTGGCCACCGACGACGAACGACCGTGATCCCGCGCGGCGCGCGGTCGCTGATGTCGTTTCGCGAGCTTCGCGGATCGGACCCGCAACCCGTGGTCGACGATCCGTAAACCGCGGGAACCACGAGCTCTCTGGCACTCGGGCTGCACATCGATCGGTCGCCATTCTAACCAAGGAGACCGCTATGACGTTCGATGTACTCACCGACGACGAGCTCGTGACCGCGACCGGGGGCTATGTGGTCCGCAAGGTCGGTGCAGGCCAGGAAGCCCTGCGCACCCAGGTGGAGGCGCTGGCGACCAGCGTGAAGGACGCCGCCACCGCGTCGACTACCGCTACTGCAGACAAGGCGTCGCAGCAGCAGAACATGATGATGATGATGATGATGATGCGCCGGTAGCCACCGGACGCTACTTGCGGCGGCCGGTGACGTACGCGTCGGCGACGCCGTACAGCCACGTCGCGGCGAGGATCAGGGTTGCCGCGCCGCCCAGCAGAGGGATGGCGCCGAGGAAGCTCGCGCCCGCGATCGTGGCGACGGCGAACACGCCGATCGCCTTGTCGGTCTCGCCGTTGACGAGCTGGCCAACACCGGGAACGAGCGCGCTGCACACCGCGGGGACCACCCCGCTGCCGCCACGTCCGCGCCGCATCAACGCGTTGCTCATGACGCTGTTATGCCACGAGATCAGCGAACGACCAGCGTGCGCTGGCCGCAGCCCGGGCACTGCTCGCTCGTGCCGCCCATCCGCTCGAGATCGGCGACCACCTTGGCGCCGCTCGCGGTCAGCGTCCACGGGTGGCGCGGAGGCTTGTTGGTCGTGACCTCGGCCTGGCTGAAGTAGCCGCCGCAGTTACCGCACCGATAGGCCATCAGGCTCTATGGCACAGAACGCGTTCAAAACCACGTCGAGAAGCCCACCATGAAGAGGAGGTAGTGCGACTTGAACGTGCCCTGGTTGTAGGGGTTCTCGGTCTGCAGGCCGGGCGTGATCAGGGGATTGGTCGGATCCGGACCCTGGCGATCCCCGAGGGGGCGATTCGTCTGGCCGTCGCCGCCGCAGCCGATCGTGCCGGCGGCGGAGGTGGGGTTGCAGTCGCTGCCGTCGGTGGACGCGCCGGGGTTCGTGTTCGTCCCCTCGAGGATGACGCCGCCGCCGGCGTTGATCTGGAACCGCTTCGCCTTGTACGCGCCACCGACGGCGAGCGTGGTGCGCGCAGCGCCATCGAGGTTCGCGCGCAGCCAGCCGGTCTTCGCGGCGCGCGTGTCGTACGCGATGCCGCCGCGCAGGATGACCTCGTTCGGCGCGATGCCCTCCCCGAGCGGGATGTGGTAGCTGCCGCCGAGGCGGAACGAGAACGTGTCCTTGAGGCCGTAGTTGAGGAAGTTCTTCTCGAGCGGCTGCGAGAACGTGTCGGGGTTGCCGTTGACGTCGTTGTTGTACAGGCCCGAGTCGATCACGATCTTGTACTGCTGCGGGCTCGTGCAGTTCTCGTCGACGAGCGAGCCGTCCTTGTTGTGCGCGCAGCTCGCGCCCCAGTTCTCCCAGTTGACGTTGAGCTCGATGTCGCCCTTCAGCGTCTCGTTCGGACCCAGGAACTTGTAGCGGGCGCCGATGGTCGCGTTCTGTGGCAGCTCGAGGTTGATGCAGGCCTTCTGCTTCTCGAACGTGCCACCCGTCGCGCACGACGTCATGGCATCGGGGATCGGACCGAGCGACGTGTTCATCGACACGCCCGGGCCCTTCACGCTCTGCGCGGTGCCCTTCGCGCGGATCACGAACGCCGAGTTGTAGACGGCGCCGACTTCGATGTTCGGCGTCGGGCGATACGTCGCGCCGATGCCAAACGCCGGGATGAAGCCATCGGAGACCTCGGCGGTGAACAGCGAGTCCTGATTGACGGACTCGGTGACGTTGACCGGCGTGCCCCACACCGCGACCACGCTCTTGCTCTGGAGGCTTCCGGCGGTGAACCGCGCCCCGACATCGAGCTCGGGGAGGATGCGATAGCTCGCCGCGATGGTGGGCAACAGGAGCTTCGACTCCTGCTCGAGAATGTCGTAGCGAGTCGGCGGCGGCGCGGCGTTCGGATCGCCGGGATTCGCGGCGCTCGGGAACTTGTAACCGGCGCTCATGTCGCGGAACGGATAGCCGCTCGGCGCGTAGAGCCCGACCGCGAGCCGCAGGTTCGGCACCTTGCCGTTGAGATCGGTGACCACCGCGACCACCGGGATCGGCTGGAACTTGCCGACACCGAGCGGAGGCTTCGGATCGTTCGTCACCGTGGGATACGGCGTGTTCTCGTAGGTGGTGTTCAGATCGGGCGCGTCGTCGTAGTTGCCGCGCCGCGTGAACTCCATGAAGTAGCGGATGAACGCCGCCGAGATCGTGATCGTCCACCCCTTGGTCTTTGCGAGACCGGCCGGGTTGACCGAGAGCGCCTCGCCATCATCGACGGACGTCACCGCCGCGCCGGCGCGCGAGGTCGAGGTCGCACCCGACCCGGGGAGGAACAGGCCACCCGCGCCCGCTGCATGAGGGACGAGAAGACAGCCGACAATCACGAGCCCACCAAGCTTCATGGTGGGCGAACCCTAACCTAAAACCAGGTCGAGAATCCGAGCATGAACATGACGTAGTGGCTCGAGAACGTGCCCTTGTTGGTCGGCGCCTCGATCTGCGCGTTCGGCACGAGGATCGGGTTGATCGGATCCGGGCCCTGGCGGTCATCGCTGCCAACCGGGTGCTCGACGCCGTCGCCGTTGCAGCCGAGCTTCGTCTTGTCCTTCTCGGTCGGGTTGCACTCACCGGCGTTGGAGTTCGAGCCCTCGAGGATCACACCGCCGCCGATGTCGACCTTGAAGCGCTTCGCCTTGTAGCCCGCGCCGAGCGCGATCGTCGTACGCGCGGCACCATCGATGTCGGCGCGGAGCCAGCCGGTCTTCGCGGCCTGCGTGTCGTAGCCGACGCCACCGCGCAAGGTGATCGCCGCGTCGTTGACCGGGATGTCGTAGCTGCCGCCGACGCGCGCACTGAACGTGTCCTTGAAGCCATGCGGGACGATGTTGTCCTTGATCGCGAGGTTCGGCGTGCCGTTCAGATAGATCTGGGCATCGGCCACGATCCGGTAGTTGGTCGCGCGATCCGAGCTCCAGTTCTCCCAGCCGAGGTTGAGCTCGACGTCGCCCTTCTGCTTGCCATCAGCGCCGAGGAACTTGTAGCGACCGCCGACGGTGGCGTTCATCGGCAGCTCGAGCTCGATGCAGACCTTCTGCTTCTCGATCGTACCGCCTGGCGCGCACCGCACATCCTCGGAGGGCCCGATGGTGATCGGCTGGCCGTTGAGGCCGACGCCCGGCCCGACCTCGCTGGTCGCATTTCCCTTCGCCGAGATCGAGGCCGCGGAGTTGTATGCGGCGCCGACCTCGATGAGCGGCGTGGGACGGAAGGTGACGCCGAGGCCGAACGCCGGGACGAAGCTGTCGGTCGCATCGACGGAGAACAGCGCGTCCTCCTTCACGTACTCGACGGTGTTCGCCGGATTGCCCCAGATCGTGACGGTCGACTTCAGATTCGCGTAGCCGGCGGAGAACCG
>JBBRBG010000349.1:0-6092 GCA_038206055.1 Haliangiales bacterium | reverse complement strand
CGCACCGTGCAGTTCTCGAGATCTCCATCGTGGATCGACGTGACCAGCGTACCGGTGACGTTGTCGAAGATCGCGCCGTAGGAGTTGTCGCCGGCGCCATACTCGTACGCGGCGAACTGGCGACGGCTGCTGCCCTCGGTGAGGTAGTCGAGGTTGACCTGCATCTGATCCACCGCGGCGAGCGCCTCCTCGGGCGTCATGACATCCGTGTGCGCCGACTGCTGCACCGCCAAGACCAGGCGGCGCTTCTGTTCCGTCGAGTAGGTCGCGAGCGTCGATGAATTGATCACCTGCTGCGCGTTGTTCGTGAGCGCCGGGTTCGATGCGATGTCGCCGTAGGTCGATCCGAACAGGCACGTCGGCGGTGGTGCGCATCCATCGCCGCTGCAGCTCGCGGTCAGCTTGAACTTGCCCGTGGTGGATGCGAGGTGGCCCTTCACGAGGGCACGATAGCGGCCCGCGCCGAGCTGCTTCGACAGCTTCGAGTACACGGAGTTGCCGGTGTCGTCATTTCGCGCGATGTACGCGCCCCATCCCGTCGAGCTCTCCTTGTACATGTACAGCACGGTGTCGGTCTTGCGCTGGCCGAGAACGGCGTAGCTCGTGGCGAGATCGACCGTCGCTTCGCCCGACAGCTCGAAGGTCCAGGCGTGAAAGTGTTCGGCGGCGGTCAACGCCGAGGTCGCTGGCGTTCCAAACGCGATCGCCCCGTGATCGATCGGAGCGCGAAACGAGTCCTCCTTGCTCCCATCCGGTGGTGACTCCTCCTCCGGATCCTTGTCGTCAGAAACACAGGCGGGACTCGCCGACGTGACGAGGCCGAGACCGAGGAGGAACGAGAGCTGGTAGACGCGCATGGCGGGGCAAGTGAACGCAAGGTCCGCGCCGACTGCAGCGACGAAGCTGTCACAAAGACCCACATTATCTCGCGCAGTTGCAGCCACTCCAATGACCGCGCGATCTCGGTGGCTACTCGGCAAGCCGGCTGCTGTACAAGAGGATGTGACCGACGAGCACGAGTTCTCGCGCGACGACACATATGTCGAGGAGCTCGAGATCGACCTCCTCAACGAGCAGCTGCGTGGCACCGCCGAGCGCGATGCGCACCTGCTCGAGCGCGGGAGGTACTTCACCGAGCTGTTCCGTCTGCAGCGGGAGCTCGTGCGCCTGCAGGACTGGGTGGTCGAGCACGGGCTGAAGGTCGTGGTGCTGTTCGAAGGACGCGATGCGGCCGGGAAGGGCGGCGTGATCGGTGCCAGAGCTCGAGCGAATGCTGATCCGCTCCGGTATCGTGCTCGTCAAGTACTGGTTCTCGATCTCGGACGACGAGCAGCACGCCCGGTTCGTTGCGCGCATGCAAGATCCGCTCAAGCAGTGGAAGCTCAGCCCGATGGATCTCGAGTCGCGGCGTCGCTGGGAGGCCTATACGAAGGCCAAGGAAGCGATGCTCGAACGCACCCACATCCCCGAGGCGCCCTGGTGGATCGTCGAAGCCGACGACAAGCGGCGGGCTCGACTCAACTGCATTCACCACCTGCTCGCGCAGGTGCCGTACGGCGAGGTCCCGCACGAGAGCATCGTGCTTCCGGCACGGCTGCACAATGCGAACTATCTCCCCGGTCCGATCCCGAAGGAGATGTACGTGCCGGCGGTGTTCTGAGCAGCGCCGCGATCTTCGACAGAACGTCACGTCATCGCGCCGGAGCGTTCGCGCGTACCTCGTACAACGATCGCATGACGCCACAGGTCCTGATCCGGTTTCACGGCACGTATCGTTATCCCTCGCCCCATGTTCTCGAGAACGCGATGGCCATCGCCCGCGCACAACTCGACGACGAGGAGCTCACGGATCCCGCGTTTGCTTCACTGCAAGCGCTGGTCAAGCACGGGACGTCGCTGCACGTCGATGTCACGCTCCCGGCGATCGCCGAGATCCGGTTCGCTGCGGCAAACATGTTCCAGGCGCTCGCGCGCGATGCGGTCGCAGGCGGCGTGGAGGCGACGCACGGCGAGCGCCACGTCGACTTCTATCCATCGGGTCACGACGATTGAATGTCACGTGGCGCTGTCTCGACTGTCACCGCGCTGTCGCCGCGCTCGATCCACACTGAGCTGTGCGGTTCACCCGGCTCGTCTGCATGATCGCGCTACTCGCGGCGTGCGGTTCGCCTCCCGCAAAGGTCGAGACGGCGGCGCCGGCAACACGGCTCGTCGTGGTCCTCGTCATCGACCAGTGGCCCGAGTGGGCGTTCGAGGCGAAGCGTCCCGAGCTCCGCGGCGCGGGATTCGATCGCCTGCTCGCTGAGGGTGAGTGGCACGTGGGTCGCCATCCGTCCGCGGCCACGCTGACCGCGCCCGGTCACGCGTTGATCGGCACCGGCGAGCCGAGCGCGACCAGCGGGATTGTCTCGAACGAATGGTTTCGTCGGGACGCGGGACGGATCCTCAAGTCCGTCGAGGCCGAGGACGGCTCGGTGTCGGCGAAGTGGCTGCGCGTGCCGGGGCTCGGTGACTCGATCGCCGCTGCGCAGACCGGTGCGAAGGCGGTGGCGGTCAGCCTCAAGGATCGGGCGGCGGTGCTGATCCTCGGGCACGCCGGCACGTCGATCTGGTACGAGCCGAAGACCGTAGACTGGGCGAGCACCACGCACCCGGCATGGCTCGACGCGTGGAATCGCTCGCACCCGATCGTGTTCCACCTCCACGATGTATGGACGCCGCTCGATCCTCTGGGTATCGGGGCGCTCAGCAAGCGCCACGACTATCAGATCGGCGAGGTTGGCGAGAAGGGCTTCGGCATCACGTTCCCGCATGACCTCGCGCAGACCCGTCGCCCCGCCGAGGCGATCTTCGCCGCGCCCATCGGCAACGATCTCGTGCTCGACACCGCGATCGCCGCTGTGCACGGCGAGCACCTCGGGACCGACGCGACTCCGGACCTGCTCGCGATCAGCCTATCGGCGCATGACTACATCGCGCACGGCTGGGGTCACGAGTCGTGGGAATCCTGGGATGCGGTGCTGCGCCTCGATGCTCACCTTGCCACATTCCTCGCAGAGCTCGATCGCTCGGTCGGCGTGGGGCGCTGGGCGATGGTCGTCACGAGCGACCATGGTGCCAGCCGGCTGCCCGAGCTCACTGGCGGCGGTCGGCTGCGGTTCGTGCAGATCGGGATCCTCGCCAACAAGGCCGCCGCGAGGGTGCTCGGTCCGGGTGAGTGGATCGCCGATCCGAAGTATCCGACCTTGTTCCTCTCGAACGCTGCCCGCGAGCGACCGCAACGCGACGTGGATGCAGCCATCGCCGCGATCGTTGCCGCGCTACGCACGATGCCCGGCATCGTCCGCGTCGAGCGTACGGCGGACCTTGCGGGAAACTGCGACAAGCGCACCGGCGACGATCTCGCGTTGTGTCTCGCCCTCGATCCCGAGCGCTCGGGCGAGGTGCTGTATATCCCGGCGGCTGGCTGGGTCCTCGAGGACGACGACGAGGCCGTCGCCACCGGGCACGGCACGCTTCATGACTACGATCAGGAGGTCCCGCTGCTCGTCCTCGCGCCAGGCCGCGTACGGCACACCGCAGCAATCGCGCCGGAGACCGCGCGCGTCCCGATGGCGAGTGTCGCCGCGCTGGTGGCGGGCTGGCTCGGCGTGACACCGCCGAACCGGCTGCCGCGCTGACGCGTCACGACGCCGCGGCGTGGCGGGGCAGGCGGACCGTGAAGCGCGTGGTGTCATGTGGCTTCGAGTCGACCTCGATCGTCCCGCCGTGCGCCGAGATCACCTCGCGCGCGATGTACAGACCGAGGCCCATGCTCCCATGGCCGGTCCCTGCGGTCGTGCCGCGGCGATAGGGCTCGAACAGCGTCGCTAGCTCGTGCGCAGGAATTCCCGGACCATCGTTGGAGACCACGAGCGTCGCGTGGTCACCGACGATGCGTGACTCGACGACGATGGGCGATCCGGGCGCACCGTGCTGGAGCGCGTTGCCGACGAGGTTCGAGATCACCTGCGCGAGCCGATCCGCATCCCACGAGCCGGTCTCGTCCCCGATGTGGCCGATGCGGATCGTGCGACCCGGCGCGGCAGCGTGAAACTCGTCGACCACCTGCTCGACGATCTCTCGGAGGTTCGTCGGTTTCGGGTTGACGGGGATCGTGCTGCCGATGCGCGCGCGCGCGAACGTCAGTAGATCGTTGATCAGGCGCGTGGCGCGGTCTGCGGCGCGAGCCATCCGCGTCACGACGCGCTTGCCGGTGGGAGACAGCTCCTGCTGCATCAGCGACGAGGTGCCGAGGCCGATCACGTTGAACGGGTTGCGCAGATCGTGGCTGACGATGCCGATCAGCCGCTGCTCGTACTCCGATCGACTGGTCAGGTCGGCGAGCGCGATCTTTGCATCGTGGATGTCGGTGTTCGTGCCGATCCACTGCCTGATCGCGCCGGACGCGTCCCGCTCGGCATTCGCGCGACCGAGGTGCCAGCGGTACTCGCCGTCACCGCGCCGGAGCCGGAACTCGACCTCGTACGCCTCGCCGGTGGTGAGCGAGTGGGTCCACCGCTCGACCACCGCCGCGACATCCTCCGGGTGGAGGACGCCGAGCCAGCCGTCGCCGAGGATCTGCTCGGAGGTGCGCTGGAAGTAGGCGACCACGCGCTCGCTGACGAAGTCGAGCTTGCCCTCGGGCGTGGAGGTCCACACCTGGTTCGGGACCACCTCGATGAGGAACCGGCGCCGCGCTTCGGCGTGGTGCTGCGGCGTGACGTCCTGACCCTGGACGAAGATGCCGACGATCGTGTCGGTCGCGTCCCGGATCGGCTGATAGATGAAGTCGAGGTAGCACTCCTCGAGGTCCGCGCCCGGCGAGCGCTGCAGCATGACGCGCAGATCCTTGCCGAGGAACGGCGTACCCGTGCGGTAGACGTTATCGAGCAGGGCGACGAACCCCTGCTCGACAACCTCCGGCAGTGCATCGGCCGTGCGCATGCCGATCACGTCGCGATGACCGACGAGCTGCATGTACGAGGCGTTGACGAGGTCGAACACGTGCTCGGGCCCGCGGACGAAGCACACGAAGCCCGGTGCCTGGGCGAACATCTGCCGGAGGCTGCGGAGCTGGAGGTCCTGGCTCGAAGCGGCGGTCTGGACCCGGAGCGCGCGGTCCACCACACGAGACTCGAGCGGGTTGACCTGCTCGGCGGCGTGGAGGTGCGTGACGTCCATCGTCTCCTGCACCACGTACGCGACGCGGCCATCCTCGCCGAGGATCGGCGCGTGCCGCGCGCTCCACACGCGCTCCTCGGGCGGCTGGCCCGGTGCGCGCGCGACCTTGTAGGCGATCGCGGCGATCTCGTCGACCTGGCCGGTCGCGAGCACGCGCTGGAACGACCCGCGGAGGATGGCGACGTGCTCGACCGTATCGGGGAACGCGTCGAAGATGTAGCGCCCGAGCAGCGTGTCGAGAGTGGAGCCCGTGGTCTTCAGATATGCGGCGTTCGCCGCCACGTAGCGGAGATCGCGATCGAGGACCATGAGCGCGTTCGGCAGGTGTTCGAACACCAGGCCAAGATCGGGAGCAATGGCGGGCAGGGGCGCACTCTACTCCGGCCGGAGCGGCAGCGTCACGGTGAACGTCGCTCCCTTGCCAGGCTCGCTGGCGACCGCGATGGTCCCGTGATGCGCCTCGACGAGCTGGCTGGTGATCCACAGCCCCAGCCCGAGTCCGCCGAACTTTCGCGACGCCACGGCGCGTTCGAAGCGCTGAGCGAGCGCGCTCCAGCTCGTCGCGCATGCGCTCGACGATGTCCCGCACGAGCTCTCCGAGATCGAGCTCCTCGGGGTCGAGGGTGAGGCGTCCCGCGGACAGGCGCGACGTACGCTCGATCAACTTCTCGAGTCGCTGGGCGGGCGACTGCATGGGAGCGGATGGCGAGTTCACTCGATACGAACAATCGCGCCCTGGATCTAACCCTATCAGGTTGGGGGCGATGGCGAGTTCTCGCTCGACGCTGCGTTCTTATCGCTGACGACCCGCGCCACAGGTCCACCCTCGGGGATCCTGCGCGCGCGCCACGTGGCGATCGCGAGCACCA
>JBBRBG010000348.1:0-6104 GCA_038206055.1 Haliangiales bacterium | reverse complement strand
CCACGATGACAGCATCGCGATCCACGAGAGCCTTGGAGATGAGGCCAAGCGACACGTCGAGATGCTCACGGTACCAACTTACCTGGTCGGCACGCTTGGTCTCGTAGACGCGCTCCCAGTGTGCCTTGGCGTCCATCCCTTTTTGATTCTAGCAGGCGAGTGGGTGTCGGTTCCGCGAAATCGATGATGAGCGCCCTTGATGATCGATTGCTCACGCGACTCGTCGAAGACTGACTCGGTGCCGACCCGCCGCTGAGCGATCTCTATCCGTCGGTTCAGCTGGGCACCTTGGGACGCCAGCCAACCGCATTGCTCGCCCTCGGCCGAATCGACGATGCACGGAACGAGTACGAGCGCGCGTGTCAGTGGTCGGCAAGCGTCACTTCGGGTTGCTTGCACGCTTCCACGAGCGTGCGGACCGCGATCGGTTGCCCGGATGCGATCAGCTCCGTCCCGCCCTCAGAGTCCACGTCTTGCATCCGCGCCCGCACGTCGGCCACCGACATCGGTTTGTAGACGACGACCGAACGGCACGCCGAGAGTGAGAGCAGTGCGAGAACGGCGACGATGCGATGCACGACGACTATCTTGGGCTGGCGGTCGCGGCATCGCAACGGCGGTTCCGGGGCAACAACGATCGCGATCCTGCGAATTCTCTCGCGCGGATCGTGCCGATCCGGATCTCGAAGGCGGTCATGCGGCCGTCTGAACCTCCACCTCTTCAACGCCGGTGACAACCTGCTGGCGGGAACGTACGGGATGGAGATCCTACCGTCGGACCCGGTCGACGTTCTCACCAGGCCGGCGTCGTGCTCGCCGACCGTGGCAGGCGCTACGCGCTGACGTTCGTGTACCCGGCACCGACGGTCGATCAGTGCACGCACTGATGACGGTGTGGAACGCGCGTCGACGATCATCGGCTCAGGTGGCCGGATGCACGTACATGATGAACCGGAAGGCGCCGCGCAGCGCGAACGTCGCGGCGGCATCGTCGAGCTTCACCGTGACCGTCTCGTCGACGATGTGGGCGCAGCTGCCGCCGAGACGCTCGACCTCCTGGGCGATGCGCACCTCGGCAGCCTCGAGAAGGAGTGGGTAGCAGCGGCCCCAGAGCGTGTCCCGAGCACCGAAGTCGTAGTGCATCGCGGGGCTCGTCGCGTCGACCTCGTGTTCGCCCTCGATCTGCTCGCTCAGCGGTGGGAGCTCGCGCCGCCAATATATGATCTTCGCCATCTGGCAACCCTATCGAACGGCACGCGAGCGGTCGAGGTCTAGAGCCGATCGCTGACGGAACTGGCCACGGCCGTTGTTCGCGATCGTGCTTCGCGGCGAAACTGCACGCCGATGAGCGAGTCATCCGTCGATGCGTACTCTCCCGCCGAGGTTGCGGCGCGCGTGCGCGACGTCGGCGTCGCGAAGGTGCGCCGCGATCGGTTCAGCGTGTTCGTGCTCGCGGAGCTCGCCGGCGCGTTCATCGCGCTCGGAGCCGTGCTGTTCACCGTGGTCGTCACCGGGAGCACCCTCTGGGGTTCGGCGCGACCCGGCTGCCGTTTCGCGAGGTCCTGGGCAACTGGGCCATCGTGTATCTCGGCAACCTGGTGGGTGCGCTGGCCACGGTCGCGCTCGTCGCGTGATCATCATCGCGGTCGTCACCCTCGGCAACATCGTCGGTGGTAACCACGCTATGGTCTCGCACTCATAGGAGCCTCGACGATGCACCTCAAAGACTGGGCGAACCGCCGCGTCCACGGTGACATCAACGCGGTCGACGCGTTGCGCGAGGGTCACGACGACGCGCAGGTCGCGCGCCGCACCGGCCTGCCGCTCGCGGCGGTCGAGGGTGTGCGCACGTTCTACGGCCTGCTCGTCGATCAACCGCACGTCGCGGCGACGGGGCAACGCCGGATCTGCACCGGCACGGCGTGCAGCTTCGCCCGAGGCTGGCGCGCACCAGCGAGAGCCCAGGTCCGCTGTGTCGGACGCTGCTACGAGGCGCCGTGCGAGCTCGACGCCGACGACCACCTGATCCCGGCGACCGCGCTGGTCGACCCGCCCGTGGTGTTTCGTGGTGTGCTCGGTGCACCGAGCGACCCGCACGGCGACGTCTACGAGCTCCCGCCGCACGAGCACATCTTGTCGCTCGTCGAGGCGAGCGGGTTGCGCGGCCGGGGAGGCGCAGCGTTCCCGACGGCGGCCAAGTGGCGGGCCGCGGCGGTCACCCGCTCCGAGATCCGCTACGTGGTCGCGAACGGCGACGAGGGAGATCCGGGCTCGTTTGTCGACCGCCTGTTGCTCGAGCGCGATCCGCACGCGGTCCTTGCCGGGATGAATGCCTGCGCGGCGGCGATCGGCGCCACGCACGGCATTGTCTACATCCGCGGCGAATACCCGCGCGCCATCGAGATCATGCGTGGCGCGATCCTGGAAGCGCGCGCGCGGCTGGTCCCCGGGTTCGAGGTGACGGTGCACGTCGGTGCGGGCAGCTACGTCTGCGGCGAGGAGACCGCATTGCTGCGCGGCATCGAAGGGCTGCGCGCGGAGCCGAGCCCGAAGCCGCCGTATCCTGCCGAGCGGGGTCTCCACGGCAAACCCACCGTCGTGCAGAACGTCGAGACGTTGTCGATCCTCCCGTGGCTTCTCCGCACGCGCCAGCGGCCAGACACCAAGGCCTTCAGCCTGTCGGGTGCGGTCGCGATCCGGGGCGCGGTCGAGGCGAGGTTCGGCACGCCGCTGCGGACGTTGATCGAAGTCGCCGGCGGCGGCGTCACGCCCGGGCGGCGCATCAAGATGGCGCTGGTCGGAGGGCCGATGGGCTCGGTCATCCCGGCGCACGAGCTCGAGACGCCGCTGACGTTCCACGCGATGCCGGGGATGGGCCACGGCGGGATCGTGGTGCTCGATGACACCGTGTCGGCACGCACGCTCGCCGAGCATCTGTTCGAGTTCGCCGCCGCGGAATCGTGCGGCAACTGCACGCCGTGTCGCGCCGGCACCGCGCAGCTCGCGCGCATGCCCGACGCGACGGCGCTCGAGCGGCTACTGGACACGCTCGAAGTCGGGAGCCTGTGCGGGTTCGGCGCCGGCGTGCCGCGTCCGATCCGCGATCTGTTGCGGCACTTTCCCGACGAGATGTTCGCGAGGGCGCGATGAAGATCAACGGGACCCCGGTCGTCGCGACCGGCACGGTACTCGAGGCCTGCCGCGCCCACGGCGCCGACGTTCCCGCGTTTTGCACGGACGATCGACTGTCGATGGGGGGCCACTGTCGCGCCTGCGTGGTCGAGGTCAACGGTCGCGCGGTCGCGTCCTGCACGATGCCGGCCCGCGACGATCTCGACGTCCAGACCGACACGCCGCGGCTCCTCGCCTACCGCCGCGATCTCGGCGAGCTGATGCTGGCCGAGAGCACGACGGGGCGGCTCGCGCCCACGCTCGCGGCCTGGGGTTGCGACGGTACACGCTACGCGCCGCGCACCGAGCGCGCCGCCGCGCGGAGCGACCGGAGTCACCCCTATCTCGCTCTCGATCTCGCGAGCTGCATCAAGTGCCGGCTGTGCGTGAAGGGCTGCGAAGAGCTCCAGGGCCAGTTCGTGTACGCATTCGCCGAGCGGGGCGCGGCGACGAGGCTGACCTGGGGCCCGATCGCGTTCGACGCGACCGCGTGCGTCGCGTGCGGTGCCTGCGCGTCCTTGTGTCCGACGGGAGCGATCACCGACGTCGATCGCCTGCGCGGCGAACCGATCACGAGCGTCGTGCAGTCGACGTGTAGCTACTGCGGCGTCGGCTGCTCGCTCGAGATCCACGTCGCCGGGGATCGGGTCCAGCGGATCGAAGGTACGAAGGCGAGCCCGGTCAACCACGGGCACCTGTGTGTCAAGGGCCGCTACGCGCACGGGTTCTCGCGCCACCCGGACAGGCTGACGACGCCGCTGATCCGCCGGCACGGCGTGCTCGAGCCCGCGACGTGGGACGAGGCGCTCGCGCTGATCGGCAGCACATTCACTCGGCTCCGCGGGCACGTTGCCGCGTTGTCGTCGAGCCGCTGCACCAATGAGGAGAACTACCTCGTCCAGAAGTGGATGCGGGCCGGGCTCGGGACCAACAACGTCGACTGCTGTGCGCGGGTCTGCCACGGCCCGACCGCGGCGGGGATGCGTCACGTGCTGGGCACGGGCGCGGCGACCAACTCGCTGGCGGACATCGAGCGCGCCGACCTCATCCTGGTCGCCGGCAGCAACAGCACGGCGGCGCATCCGATCACGGGCGCGCGGATCAAGCAGGCGGTGCTGCGCGGCGCGCGGCTCATCGTCATCGACCCGCGGCGGACCGAGCTCGCCGAGCTGGCGGACGTCCACCTCCAGCTCCGGATCGGTACCAACGTCGTGCTGCTCAACTCGCTGGCGCGCGCGATGATCGACGATGGCGCGATCGATCGCGCGTTCGTCGACGCACGCACTCTCGGGTTCGCCGACTACGTCGAGTTGCTCGCCGGGTTCGCGCCCGAGGCGACGGAGCCGATCACGGGCGTGCCCGCGGCGCTGGTCCGGCGCGCGGCCCAGCTCTACGGCACCGCGAAGCGCCCGCTGCAGACGCACGGCCTCGGCATGACCGAGCACTACCAGGGCAGCGAGGGCGTGATGCTGCTGTGCAACCTCGCGCTGCTCGCGGGCGCGTTCGGGCGCGAGGGCGTGGGTGTGAACCCGTTGCGCGGGCAGAACAACGTCCAGGGCGCCGCCGACATGGGGTGTCAGCCCGATCTCGTGACCGGGTACGGGAGCGTCGTCGATCCTGCCGTGCGAGCGCGCTTCGAGCGCGTCTGGGGACGGCCGATTCCCGACGATCACGGACTCACGATCCCCAAGATGTACGACGCCGCGCGCGCGGGCCAGGTGCGGGCGATGTACATCCTCGGCGAGGACGTCGTGCAGACCGATCCGGCCGTACACACCGACGACGCGCTCGGCGCGCTCGAGATGCTCGTCGTCCAGGAGCTGTTCTTGAGCGAGACCGCCAAGCGCGCGCACGTCGTGCTCCCCGGCGCCAGCTTCCTCGAGAAGGACGGCACGTTCACCAACGGCGAGCGGCGTATCCAGCGCGTGCGCAAGGCGATCACGCCGCCAGGGCAGGCGCGCGCGGACTGGCAGGTCCTGTGCGATCTGATGGCCGCGACGGGGTTTCCCCAGTCGTTCGGGCACCCGGCCGAGATCATGGCGGAGATCGGGCAGGTCGCGCCGGTGTTCGCGGGCGCGTCGTACGCGCGGCTCGAGCCGCACGGGCTGCAGTGGCCGGTGCCGAGCGCCGAACACCCGGGGACCACGATGCTGCACGTTGAGGAGTTCCCCGTTGGCCGCGCGACGTTCGCGCGGGTCGCCTACGCGCCGTCGCCGGTGCTCGCCCACGCCGACGCGTTCCCGCTGCGCCTCACGACCGGCCGCGTCCTCGAGCACTACAACTGCGGGACGATGACGCGGCGGACCGACAACCTGGTGCTGCACCCGGCCGACGAGCTCGAGGTGCACGCCGACGACGCTCGCGCGGCGGGGCTCGCCGACGGCGATCCGGTGCGCGTGATCAGCCCGTTCGGCGAAGCGCGCGCCACCGCGAGGCTCTCCGATCGCATGCCGCCGGGCCAGGCGTTCCTCAGCTTCCACTTCCCCGAGACCGGCACCAACAAGCTCACGAGCGGTGTCCTCGATCGGGTCGCCGATTGCCCGGAGTACAAGATCACGCCGATCCGGATCGAGCGCGCGCCGGGGCCGGCATGACCGACATGCTCGACACCACTCCAGAGGATGGCGCCGGGTCTCTCGTCGCGGCGGCCCGCCGGCTCGGGCTCGCTCGCTCCGAGCTGACGTTCTATGGCGACTGGGCCGCGAAGATCGCGGCCAGCACACGGGCGCGACCGCGCCAGCGCCCGAACCCGGCGCGCTTGATCCTGGTCTCCGCGATCACGCCGACGCCGATGGGCGAGGGCAAGACCACGACGAGCATCGGACTCGCCGATGCGCTCGCCCGGATCGGCGAGTCGGTGTGCCTCGCGCTGCGCGAACCGTCGCTCGGTCCGGCGCTGGGGCAAAAAGGCGGTGGCACCGGGGGAGGCGCGG
>JBBRBG010000347.1:0-6117 GCA_038206055.1 Haliangiales bacterium | reverse complement strand
ATGACGGCATCCGCGCGATGAACGCGCGATGACACGGGTGTTAGTCGCCACACCACGCGTCATGACAGCCGCAAACACACGCTGAGGGCTGGCACTTCACGCCGCCCACATCGACAGCTGTTGCTACCCGAACGCGGGCTTCGTACGCCGAACGATTGGATATCCGTGTCGCTCGGCGACCTCGCTCAGCCGACGTGTGCCAAGGGGGCCCGTGAGGTCGTAGGTCTTCGCGGTTCTAAGGTCACAAACCGTCACGCGACGGAATCTAGATCCGTTGAACTCCGCGACGGGGGTCCGAATGACCTTCTCGCGAAAGGGAAGTCCGAGTCTTATCCCGGTCGGCTCGAAGGTGATCGATATCGCCTGGCGTGTCAATACCCGGACGAGCGCAAAGACGATGAAGCCTGCGGTTGTAATAAGTGAGTACCACGGCAGGAATACCAGTGAGATCGCCCAGGCCAGGACCAGAACGCATACGGCCACGTAAGCGCCGGCGCCTAATCGCAGCGTGTCTCGGTCTACTTCTTCAGGCTCCAAGCGCTGAGAGTCTAGGAGGCCAAAGGCGTACATGCGCCGGCTGCGGCGTCCCATGGCCAAGTAGTCGACCGTTCTAACGAGTCGGGGAGATAGCGCCGAAACCACCCCAGTGCTCGCAAATGTCTCCAGGCGAGACGGCCGATGATCGATTCTTCGAGCGCTTTGATGTCGGAAAGCGCGTCTGGGAGCCACTCTTGCGACTCTGATGTCAGAAAGCGCGATGTCGGGGGACCGCACGGATCGCACCCGGCTGCGCTCTCCCCTGAGATGGACCGAGTGCTCGACGAGTCTTTTCGCGGCGAGTGCGCTCTATGCGCGCCGAAGGAAGTAGACGATCAAGACGATCAAAAGAATGACGACGAGCGTCCCGGCGCCGATGTACATGACCGTTCCTCCTCGACTAGTTCAGTCTTGGTGTGTGCGCTGCTCGGCCTCGTGCGCCTTCGCTTCGACGCGAGCCTTGTCGGCTTCCGCTTCCTTGACCGCGACCTCACGGAGCGCACCAGCCTTCTCGCCCTGGGCCTCACCCTCGCGACGCAACTCCTCCTTGCCCGTCACCGCGCCGATGACTTCTTTGACCTTGCCTTTCACGCCCTCGACCACGCCCTTGACGCCAGCCTCGGGCCCAGTGTCCTTCGTCATGATGCACTCCTCCGGGTGGTCTATCGCCGACGCGCGGTTCGCGCCGCCACTTGCGGGCACACCTTCGCCCGTCCCTCTGCGACGAACCTACGGCCGAAGGCCCTCGTTCGATAGAGCCCAAAGACACCGTCCAATATGCCGTAGGGACGGGCGCACTCTGGATGCACGCGAGCAGGCGCGCGAAGCTGGGTTCATGTCCGAGCCTGACCGCGAATCCCGCCTTCAAACCCGCCTCATCCTCGGCGCGCTCTTGGTGGTGATCATCCTCGTGTTCTGCATCGAGAACACTAGGAGGACCAACATCCGCTTCCTCATACCGATCGTGACGGCACCACTGTGGACAGCACTGTTCGCAGCGGCCCTCCTCGGCGCCCTAGCAGGAGCACTCATCACCCGGCACCTTGCAGCACCCCAACTCCGACAACCACGCGAAAAGCGACAGCCATCCAAGCCCCCGAGCGAGGGCTCCTAAAAAGGCCTCGGCGCGGATAGCGCAGTGCACCCGAGTGCGGTCTTCGCCAACGGCGATCGCTGCTTCGAGCAGATGCGGCGTGTGTGCGCGCTCGGCATTGCCAATGCAAGTTCGTGACGCCTTTTCGCGAGGTCTGTTGGCCATCGTCCGGACGTCGTTAGAGCGTTTGGTGATCGTCCGTGGAGTTCGCTTGGTTCAGAAGCACGGACAACGTTGACGCCGTCTCGGGACGGGTCGTAAATCTCGGCTCGGTCCGCTGCTTAGCGGACCGAGGGCAAGTCTGTAGCGATCGTAAAAGCCGTTTCAGAGGTCGAAACGACACGATCACGCGAGACGACTACTGGTCTCGGTGACATCGTTCTCGCGCACTGTGCAAAACGGCGGTGCTGGTGTCGATATTTGCACTCGTCGTGTCTTGGTGTCGGGCTGCGCATCGCGACGTCGTCGATGAACTTGAGTACCAGGTGGCGAGTGCCGACCTAACCGTCGCGTTGTCGCGCCGCTCGCACGGAGCGCAACCACGATGACCTCTGTCGGCCCCTTCGGGCCGTGCGCCGCCTCGTGGCGCCTACTTGGCTGCCGGCCGCACAGGAATGCCGTGAGCGAGCCGTACGGGGTTCTGCGAGTCGATCGGCGCTTCGGGGCGTACCGCACAGACATCTGGCGCAGGCTCTTGCGGAGTTCCGCACTGTCGTGACGCGTCTCACGTCGGACGGTGCGGCACGGAATACCACGACGACGGCCGAGATCTCGCGTCGACTTCCTCGGACACGGCTCGCGCGGACACGGAATTTCTGCTGAACACCGCACGGTGCAGAGGTTGCGTGCAGACATACCGTGCAGAGGTTGCGTGCAGACGGGTGCGGCTGAATGAGTTGCCGCGTCAACGAGCCAGCCGCGCGGTGTCCCGCATCGCCGATGCATCGGTGTGCGCCAACTTTCGGGTCGAAATCCGACTGTGCAGTCGAGGCGACGCAAGCACGGAACGACCCATGTCGCCGCACGATGGTCAGAGGCGATCGTTCGTGGCGCATTTTTGCGGACTCGATCGCTGGGACTGATCGGTGTGACTGTCAATGTAACTTGACACCGCTAACCGTCAAGGTATATTGACGGAGTGAAGATCGCGTCGAGCGCGCGCAAGCACGACATCGACCCCGCTGACATCCGCCATGCCGTGCGCCACGCGATCCGGATCGTGCCAGATGACGACGATCCCGATCGGGTGCTGTACCTCGGTCCCGACCGCGCCGCGCGACTCCTCGAAGTCGTCGTCCTCGACGGAGACGACGTCGCGATCCACGCCATGCCAATCAGACCCAAGTTCCTCGACTACCTCTGAGGTGATGACGATGCCCCGAACCCGCGCACAACTCGAAAAAGCCGCAGCTGAGGCCGAAGCGTGGCTCGACTCGCTCGACCCCAAAACCACTCCCGCCGACCGCATCGAGGATCTCCGCGCAGTTGCCTCGGCCGGTGAACGCGTCGCGATCGCTGAGAAAGACGTCGCAGCCGCGGTCGCCAACGCTCGGAAGAACGGACGGAGCTGGGCGATGATCGGTCGGTCGCTCGGCATATCCGCGCAGGCGGCTCACCAGCGCTATGGCGTCCCCGTGCGAAAGCCGCCGACCAAGAAGGCGGCGCCGAAGAAAGCGGTCGCGAGGATCCCGAGCCGGCGACGCGTCAGCGCGTAACACAACGACGCGACTGTCGTGGCGCCACTCTGGTGCCGAAACGCGCTGATACCGGGTGTAGGTCAGTCACCTGGGCAGACAACGAACGAGAAATCGCGAGGTTTGTTGTCGCTTTTAGGGACCCGGGCGCGCCATTCATCAGTATGAGAAAACGAAACGTCAAGGGTTACGGACGAGGCGAGACGAACGAGCAGGCACTCGAGGTGCTCTTGCTAACGATGACGGAGGCCGCGAGCGTCCTGTCAATCGGTCGCACCACGATGTACGAGCTCGTCGCCAGCGGCGAGATCGAGGCGGTTCACATCGGGCGCAGCGCCCGGGTGCCCGTCGCCGCCGTCGAGGAGTTCGTCGAGCGACGACGGCACGGGCGGGCTACCTTTCGCGCACCAAAAAGTGCGGCCCGGGCCAAGCGCGAACTTGACCCGGGCCAGCCGACCGCCTGAAACAGCAGGGGCCGACGTCATGAGCGCGAATCAACCCGACTGCCGTCGCGGCGCGTGTGGCTCCCCCGAGGAGGCACGACCGTGGCGAGCGTGAAGAAGCGCAGCACGACCAATGGCCCGCGCTACGACGTGCGCTACCGCACGCCGACCGGGGCCGTTCGAGGCAAGACCTTCCGAATACGGCGCGACGCCGAGCGGTTCGCGAACACGGTCGAGGCCGATGTGCTCCGGGGTCATTGGGTCGATCCGCGAGCCGGTCGCGAAACGCTCGAGCAGTACGGCAACGAGTGGCTCGCGCACCGGCCCAACCTGCGGGTGCGTACTCGTGAGCTCTACGAACAACAGCTGCGGTCGCACACGTACCCGGCGCTCGGAGCGATCGAGCTCGCCAAGCTCTCGCCGAAGATCGTGCGCGAGTGGCACGCGGACCTCACGCGCTCGTCGGGCCTTGGCGCCAACACGGCCGCAAAGTGCTACCGGCTGTTGCGTTCGATTCTCTCGACCGCCGTGGCCGACGAGCTGCTCGCTCGGAATCCGTGCGTCGTACACGGCGCCGGCGTCGAACGAACGGCGGAGCGTCCCGTCGCAACGGCAGAGCAGGTATGGGCGATCGCTCTCGGAATCGGCGACCGTTACCGATGCCTCGTGCTCATCGCCGGATTCGTCGGGCTTCGCCTCGGCGAGGTGCTCGGGCTCGAGAGGCGGCACGTCAACCTGCTGCACGGTACGGTCACCGTCGAGCAACAGGAACAGCAACTGGCCAACGGCGAGCTCGTAATCGGGCCACCGAAGACCGAAGCCGGTGTGCGAACCCTGGCACTGCCGCCGTTCCTCGTGAAGGAGCTTGAGCAGCACCTTGCCCGTTTCTGCGGACCCGGATTTGGCGACAGGGTCTTTCCCGGCGAGCGAGGCGGCGCGCTGCGGCGCCATGTCCTCGGCAAGGAATGGCACAACGCGATTCGCGCGGTGGAGCTTCCGGCCGGCTTCCGGTTCCACGACCTGAGGCATACCGCCAACACGCTCACGGCGGCGGCAGGAGCCTCCACGAAGGAACTGATGCACCGCATGGGTCACGTATCGTCCCAAGCGGCGCTCCGCTACCAGCACGCGACTCACGACCGCGACAGGGCGCTCGCGGACGCGCTCGGCGACCTCGTTGCCGACGTGAAGCCGGCGGGGGTCGTTGACGCGGTGGACATCGAGTCCGCGCGATGAGGCACGCCCGCGCGATGAACGCGCGATGGACGTCGATGGAGTCGCTCCGGAACTCGGCGCAGACCCGCTGATCCTTGGCTTGACCTGCGCATTCCTAGAGAGCGGGCGACGGGAATCGAACCCGCGTTCTCAGCGTGGGAAGCGGATGTTCGGCCGCTGAACTACGCCCGCGAGCAGCGGGCAGCGTACCAAGGGCAGACCGGAGTTATTCGAGCCGGGCGTTCGCGGCGGCCGCTTCGCACACCGTGCCGCGGAAGAAGTCGGGATTCATCCCCGCATGCAGGCGCACGGGGTTCAGGAACATCAGCTCACGGAACTCGGGCTCGCCGATCAGGCCGTGCTCCACGAGCTCGTACGCCTCCGCCACCGGTTCGGTCATGTCGGGCACGTCCCAGTGGGAGATGTCGGAGCCGAAGATAGGCCGGAGCCAGGAACCGCCCGCGTTCACGTTCTCGGCGAACGCCCACGTGACGAGACGATCGTCGGCCTCACAGCCGAAGTAGAAGTTGGGCACGAAGCGGCCGCAGAGGTCGGCGACCGATTCGAGCGCGGCGGCCGCGAACTCGTCGAGCTGAGCGGGGCGCGCACTCGGCCGCGAGAAGTACACGCGCAGTTCGTCGATCCCGGCGTGGACGCGCGCGTCGCCGTAGCGCTCGAAGAGCGCGAGCAGCGCGTCGACATCGAGTCGGTCGGGGTCGAGCGCGGTGATCGCGTTCGCGTTCCGCTTCTCCCAGTGCCCGACCAGGTCGCCGAGCAGGCTGCACGCCCACGCGACGCCGCCTTCGAGGAATCCGAACCGCAAGGTGGGGAAGCGGCGGGTGACACCGGAGAGGAACAACGACTTGCAGAGCGATTCGTGGCTCGCGGCGAGTCCGCCCACGTGGTTGTAGACGTAGCTCGTGGCCGATCGGGTGACGCGGTGCCCTTGCAACGAGCTGTGGAACACGGGTGCAATCCCGAGTTCGACGCACTTCGCCCAGAGCGGGTCGTAGTCGAACGCACTGTCGACACCGAACGTGTCGAGCCGGTACGCGTCGCCGCCGATCGCGCGTCGCGCGTGACCTGCGAACACCGCGGTCTTGAATCCGAGCTCGCGCACTGCGTACTCGAGCTC
>JBBRBG010000346.1:0-6124 GCA_038206055.1 Haliangiales bacterium | reverse complement strand
CCCGGGGGGATAGTTTCTGCCACCTCTCGGATCGTGCTGGCGTGCTGAGGCGCATTCCTGCAGATTGCGAGGCATGTCGTTCCGCATCGCACTCGGTCTCGTCGTGGCAGCCGCGACGACGGCGCAAGCGGGCGGTTTCGGCATCCCGGAGATCGGCGTGCGGCGCACCGCGATGGGCTCGATCATCGGTCGTCCCGATGACCCGTCGGCCATCTATCACAACCCCGCGGGTCTCATTCTCCAGCACGGCTGGAACCTCTACGCGTCCGCCGGGCTCGCGCTGATCAGCACCGAGTTCCAGCTCGCGCCGTGGGATCGGAGCGACGAGTTCTTGCAGCAGATGCCGGAGAGCGACGGCTACTACAAGGCGATCAGGCCGAGCCGCGCGATGGGGGTGATCCCGATGATCGCGCTGACCGGCGAGATCATCCCCGACAAGCTCGTGCTCGGCCTCGGCATGTTCGTCGGCAACGCCCAGGGCGCTGCGTTCGACGAGAACGCCGTCACGCACTACCACCTGATCGATGGCTACGTGATCGCGCCGCAGGCGGTGCTCGCCGCGTCGTACAAGATCAACGAGGCGCTCAGCGTCGGTGGCTCAGCCGGCGTGATCAACATGCGGATCCACGGCAAGCGGTACGTGTATCCGATCATCAACGGCAGCGACCTCTCGAACTACGCGGGCACGAAGCCCGAGCTCGTCCTCGACGGCGAGGCCTGGGCGCCGACCTGGCAGGTCTCCGCGTTCGGTCGCCCGCACCCGAAGATGACGTACGGCGCCACGATCAACGGCCGCGTCGACGCCACGCTCGAGGGCCCGGTCCAGATCACGTTCTCCGACGACGCGCAGGTGCCGGGCGACATGCTGATCGGTCGGCAGAAGACGAACCAGCTGATCCCGTGGTCGTTCATGAGCGGGCTGTGCTTCGACGTCCACCCGAATGTCGAGATCGGGACCGAGTTCCGCTACTGGTTGTACCGCCAGTACAAGACGCAGCTCACCGATGTCAGCGGCATCGCGATCGTCGACAAGCTCGAGACGAAGAAGAACTATCACGACTCGTGGGAGGTCTCCGGCGGCGTCCGCGTCCACGACCTACCGCAGGCGCCGAAGCTCGACCTCATGCTTGGCGCGCAGTTCGATCGCTCGCCCGCGCCGTCGCAGACGGTCACGCTCGATCAACCGAGCTTCTCGCACCCGGCCCTGCACAGCGGGCTGCGCTACACGCTTGGCCGGTACCGGCTCGGCCTCAGCTACGTCCACTACTTCTATCTGATCCCCACCGTGACGAACTCGACGACGTCGCCGCCGTCGAACTTCAAGGGCAACGGGTCGAACAACATCTTCACGCTCTCCGTCGAGGCAAAGCTATGAGCTCCATCCCCCGCATCGGTCGTTCGGCCGATGACATCCTCGCCGAGCTAGAGCAGCGCAAGACGAAGGACACGAAGTGGCGCGAGGGCCGCGTGTTCTCGCTCGTCTATCACGTGCCCGGCGCCGCCGGCGAAGCGCACGAGAAGCTGATGCAGCGCGCGCACGCCCTGTACGCGAGCACGAATCTCTTGAACCCGATGGCGTTCGGAAGCCTCAAGCAGATGGAGTCCGACATCATCGAGATGACGGGCAAGCTGTTCAACTGCGCCGGTGCGGTCGGCACCGTGACGTCGGGTGGCACCGAGTCGATCCTGTGCGCGGTCGCCGCATATCGCGATCGCGCTCGCCGCGAACGGCCGTGGATCCTGTTCCCCGAGCTGATCGTGCCGATGACGGTGCATCCCGCGTTCGACAAGGCGGCGCACTACTTCGGCATCAAGCTCAAGAAGATCGCGGTCGGCGACGACCTGCGCGCGAACGTGCGCAAGATGGAGAAGGCGATCTCGTGGCGGACGATCGGACTTGTCGGCTCGGCGCCGCAGTATCCGCACGGCGTGATCGATCCGATCGCGGAGCTCGGCGAGATCGCGATGAAGCACAAGCTGCCGCTGCACGTCGACGCGTGCGTCGGTGGATTCGTGCTGCCGTGGATCGAGAGGCTCGGCCGCCGCATTCCACGCTGGGACTTCCGGGTGCCCGGCGTGACCTCGATCAGCGCCGACCTCCACAAGTTCGGCTACGCCGCGAAGGGCGCGAGCGTCCTGATCTGGCGCTCGATGGATCAGATGAAGCACCAGATCTTCGTCGCCACGGACTTCCCGGGTGGCATCTACGCGTCGCCGACCCTGATCGGCACGCGCCCGGGAGGGCCGATCGCCGCGGCGTGGGCCGCCCTCAACTCGTTCGGCGAGCAGGGCTACATCGAGCTCGCGAAGCAGGCGCTCGACGCGGCCGACCGGTTTCGCCGCGGCATCGAATCGATCCCCGGTCTCGCGCTCCTCGGCAAGGGCGACGCGACGATCGTCACGTACTCCGCGATCGGCATGAATGCCTATGCGATCGCCGATCGCATGGAGCTGCGCGGCTGGACGATCGACCGCCAGCACAAGCCAGCGTCGATCCACCTCACCGTCACGGCGAACCACGGTCCGGTCGTCGACGAGTACCTCGCCGATCTGCGTGCGTGCGTCGCCGAGGTGCGGAGCGACCCGTCGCTCGCGAAGAGCGGCAGCGCGCCGATGTACGGCATGGCCGCGAAGATGCCGATCCGGGGATTCGTCGCGCGTCAGGTGCGCAAGGTGATGGCAGAGATGTACTCGCGTCCAGGAACGCCCACGTGAAGCGCATCGCCTTCGCACGGATCGCGCAGGAAACCAACGCACTGTCGCCGGTGCCAACGGCGCTCGGTGACTTCCACAGCGCGCACTACTTCGAGGGCGACAAGCTGCTCGAGGTGGCGACGAAGGGCCCGGAGGTCGCCGGCTACTTCAAGCGCGCCGAGCTCGGTGGCTTCATGCAGGCGATCGCCGATCGAAAGGCGGAGATCGAGCCGGTCCCGCTACTCTCGGCGTGGGCGTCATCGGGCGGCCCGCTATCCAAGGACTGCTTCGAGACCCTCGAGGCACGCCTGGTCGAGCTACTGCGCGCGGCCGGACGGATCGATGGCATGTACCTGTGCCTGCACGGCGCGATGGGTGCGCAGGGCGTGCTCGATCCCGAGCACCGGCTGCTGCGCACCATGCGCGAGGTCCTGGGCAACGTCCCGCTCGTCACGTCGCATGACCTGCACGGCAACATGACGCGCGCGCGCATGGAGACCGCCGACGCGATCGTCGCGTACCAGACCAACCCGCACCGCGATCACGCGAGGATCGGCAAGAAAGCCGGCGCGATCACGATCGGCACCGTGCTCGGCGAGATCAAGCCGACCATGGCGTGGCGCACGCTGCCGATGATCCTCGGCGGCGGCAAGACCATCGACTTCCTCGCTCCGATGCGCGCCGTGTTCCGCCGGATGCACAAGCTGGAGAAGTCCGGTGACGTGCTCGCCGCCTCCACGTTCATGGTCCACCCGTGGATCGATCATCCGAACATCGGTTGGTCCACGGTCGCCGTGACGAACAACGACCACGCCACCGCGGAGCGGGTCGCCGAGGAGCTCGCCGAGATGTGCTGGGAGCGCCGCCACGAGCAGCCGCCCGAGTTTCCTGGCGCGAGCGACGCGATCAAGCAGGCGCGCGCCGCCACCGTGCGCCGCAAGCTCGGATGCGTGATGCTGGCGGATGCGTCGGATGTGGTCACCGCCGGCGCGCCCGGCGATTCCACGCATTTGCTCCGCGCGCTCGTGAACGAAGGACAGGATCTGCGCGCGCTCGCAGCCGTGCGTGATCCACAGGCGATCGAGATCCTGTGGTCGCACGCGGCAGGAGACACCGTGTCGCTCTCGATCGGCGCCACCCTCGATCCATCGCGTTGCGAGCCTCTCGCGGTCACCGGCGAGGTCGTCAGCAAGCACGACCGCCATGGCTTCGGGCGCACCGTGGTGTTCGCGATCGGCAAATTGAAGATCGTGATCGTCGAGGGGCCGGCGATGGTGATGCGGCCGTCGTTCTACACCGAGGTCGGTCTGTCCCCGTGGAAGGCTGATGTCGTGATGGTGAAGAACTTCTTCCCGTTCCTGATGTTCTTCCTGCCCTACAATCGCAAGTCGATCTTCGTGCGGACCAAGGGAACCACCGACTTCGATGCGGCGTTCGAGCTGAAGTTCGACGGCCCGATGCACCCGCGCGACCAGATCGCCGACTGGCACGACCGCGACCGCCAGCGCCGCGGCCTCACCGCCGTGCCGCCGCCGCCGCCCAGCGCCTCCGCCGGCGCCGCCGCGCACGCATGACGTTCGCGCTGATCGCGCTGATCGCGCTGGTCGCGTTCGGTACCGAAGGCGCGATCGGCTTCGGCGGCACCGTCATCGCCGCGTGCCTCGGAGCGCAGCTGATCCCGCTCGACGAGCTGCTCCCCGCGTTCGTGCCGCTCAACCTTGCGATGTCCGCGTGGCTCCTGACCACCGGTCGCGATGCGATCGCGTGGCGCGTGTTGCTCCGCACGATCGCCGTGCCCGTGGCGATCGGTGCTGCCATCGGTCTGGCCCTGTTCCACGTTCCCGCGAAGACGCTGCTCGCCGCGATCTTCGGCGGCTTCGTCGCGCTGCTCGCGATCGTCCAGCTCGTGCGCCCGGCGTCGCGCCCGCTGCCGCTGATCTGGCAGCGCGTGTTCCTCGTTGCCGGTGGCGTCGCCCACGGCCTGTTCGGCACGGGCGGCCCGATGATCGTGTATGTCACGCGCCGCGAGCTCGCCGACAAGCGCGCCTTCCGCGCCACGCTCGCCGTGCTGTGGTTCGCGCTCAACATCGCGCTGCTCGTGAACTTCCTCTCGCTCGGCCTCTACACGCGCTACACCGCCGAGCTCGGCGGCGTGGTCGGCCTCGCGCTGCTCCCCGGCCTGTGGATCGGCCAGCGCCTCCACGATGCCCTCGACGGTGCGCGGTTCGAGCGCGTGGTGTGGACGCTGCTCCTGGTGGCGGGCCTGGCGCTCGCTATCCGCTCGGCGTTGAGTTGAGAAGGGTCGCGACGCGGGACCGAACCCGAGGTGCGTCTCCAAGATCGTGGGCCCCGAAGTTCCCGAAGGCCGCAAGAAGAGATTTCTCTTCGAGAGAAGTCTCTGCTTCGGGATCTTGGGGACCTTCGGGGCTCTCCGTCTGCCGAACCGACGCGATCAACGGCCGTGTTCGCAGCGCGCGTCCCGTGGACCGGCGCCTCTCGCTCAGCCGCCGCTTCTCCGTACGAGCGGCGACCATGCCTCGGGCGTCAGCAGCCACAGCCAGTCGCGCGCACGGGTCGCGGCGACGTACAGCGACCGCGCGAGCTCGGGGCCGACGGGATAGAAGCCGGGCGACAGGTCCGGGATCACGACGCAGTCGAACTCGAGGCCGGAGACGGCGGCCGCGGTGGTGACGAGCAGGCCGGGCTCGAACCGGAAGTCGCCGTCGAGGATGAGCGTGGGATCGAGGCCGCGCGACAGCTCGGCGTGGAGGCGGCGAGCGTGATCCGTGTTGCGCGCGATCACGGCGATCTGACGCCACGGGTCGCGCGTGATCAGTGCGTCGAGATGCCAGCACAGCGCCGCAGTCTGTGCGAGCGCGGAGCCGCAGGGACTTGCCCACACGGCCGGATCCGCTGGTGGCTCGGCGGGGACGGTGGCGGCCCCGGTGGTGATCGCGCGACCGAAGTCGCTGATCGCGGGCACCGAGCGATAGGTGACGTCGAGCGTTACCTCTTCCCAGTGCGCGCGCGTCAGCTCGGCGCGGGCGGTGGCCCAGCTGGTGAACCACGCGCTCTCGTCGGTGGCCTGCCGGTGATCGCCGGCGAGCGTGACAGTGCCGGCCTCGGCGAGCGCATCGCCGATCGCGGCAAGCTCCATCGGCGCGCGGAGCTGCGCCTCGTCGATCACGATGTGATCGTAGAGCGGGAGCTTCACCGGAGGCAGCGCGCCGCGGCGCACGAGCTCGAACAGCACCGGAACGTCCTCGGGGTCGATCGTGTGCGCATCCTCGGCGGGCGTGCCCGCATCGAGCGAGCGACCATCGAGTGCGACCAAGCGCCCGGCATCGACGCCGCGGTTCGCCTTCTCCGTGGTGGTCTCGAACTGGGCCCGGGTGTGCGCGATCACCGCCGCGATCGCGCGATCGGGCAG
>JBBRBG010000345.1:0-6124 GCA_038206055.1 Haliangiales bacterium | reverse complement strand
CATCCTGGGTCCACGCGAGCGGCCGGCCGGCGGCGACCTCGATCTGCGCGACCACGAGATCCTTGCCGGTGCGCTCCTCGCTGACGGTGTGCTCGACCTGCAGCCGGCAGTTGAGCTCCATGAACCGCAGCACGCTGCCGGAGGGATCCGGATCCAGGAGGAGCTCCATCGTACCGGCCCCGACGTAGCCGACCCTCGCAGCCGCGCGGGCGGCCGCAGCGCAGGTGGCGGCGCGCAGATCGTTATCGATCGCGGGCGACGGGCTCTCCTCGATCAGCTTCTGATGGTTGCGCTGCACGGTGCAGTCGCGCTCGCCGAGGTGCACGGCGTGGCCGTACTTGTCGGCGAAGATCTGGATCTCGATGTGGCGCCCGTCCTCGATCAGCCTCTCGAGGAACACGCGATCGCCGCCGAACGCAGCGCGGGCCTCCACCTGCGCCTCGGCGTACGCGGTCTCGACCTGATCGGCTTCGCGCGCGATCCGCATGCCACGACCGCCGCCGCCGTTCTCCGCCTTGAACAGGACGGGGAACCCGACCTCGGCGGCGACGCGTTTCGCGTCCTCCACGCCCGTGAGGACTCCGAGCGAGCCCGGGATCACGCTCATGCCGGCCGCGCGCATCGCGGCCTTCTCGCGGGTCTTGCTGCCCATCAGCGCCGTGACGTGCGGCGGCGGGCCGATGAACGTCACGCCGTGCTGCGCGCACAGGGTGGCGAGCAGCGGATTCTCCGAGAGGAAGCCCCAGCCGGGATGCAGCGCCGAGCAGCTCGCCTGCACGGCGGCCTGCACCACGCGCTCGACATCGAGGTAGCTCTGTGCGGCGCGGCCGGGACCGAGCACGACGACCTCGCGACCGCGGGTGTACGGCGCCTCGCGGTCGGCCTCGCTGACGGCGAACACCGGCACGATCCCGAGCGAGTCACATGCGCGCGCGACCCGCACAGCGACCTCGCCGCGGTTGGCGATCAGGATGCGATGGAACAACGGCGGCGCCACGCCGCGGACGCTAGCACTATTTCTTGAGATCGAGGAGGCACGCCTCGGCGCTCGACACGTCGAACTTACCGGGCGCCTCCATCGCGATCGTCTTCAGCTCGCCGTTCTCGAACGTGAACACACCGCGCTGGCAGCGCGGGCCCATCTGGGCCTTGTCGAGATCGAGCTCGATGCCGAGCGCCTTCGTGAAGTGGCCGCTGCCATCGGCGAGCATCACGATCTTGCCGAGCGCATCGTGCTGCTCTGCCCACGCCTTCATCACCCACGCATCGTTGACCGAGAGGCAGGCGACGATATCCACGCCCTGCGCCTTGAGCTCGGGGAGCTTCGCGATGTAGCCGGGCAGGTGCTTCGCCGAGCAGGTCGGCGTGAACGCGCCGGGCAGCGAGAACATCACGACCTTCTTGCCGGCGAACAGCACCGACGGATCGACGTCGGCGCCGCCCTCGGGGGTCGCTTGCTTGATGGTGACGGACGGGATCTTGTCGCCTGCGTTGATCATGAGCGGAGGCGTAGCACGGAATCGCTCAGTGACAGAGGTTGGACGCCTGCGCGCACGCGCGCACGAACCGCGGTCGATCGGAGCGCAGCGCTGCCTCGGCGACAACCCACGCCGCGTCGGCGCACGGTCCGGGAGTGAGCGCAGCGAACAACGCGGCACACGCCGGCTCGATCGCGGCCGCGCGCTCGCGCACGATCGCATCGATGCCCACGATCACGCGCCACGCCGCGCCGTCGCGAACGAACACCGCATCGATCGGCGCCCCATCGAGCTCGGCGACCTCGCTCGGAGCCTGGACCGGCTGCGCCCAGCGCGCGCGCGCCTGGCCGGCCGTCAGCCGCGGATCACCGGCGAAGTGCGGCCGCGTCGTCACCGTCCCGGCGTGCGCGAGGCGGGCGGTCAGCGCGGGTGCCGCGAGCGCGAACTGCCGCGCGTAGTCCGCGTAGGCACCGCGATACGGATCGGTGGTCAGGTGTTGCCACGCCGCCTCGTCGATCTTCCAGCTCGTCACCGCATCGCGGCGGGTCGTCTCGTCGGCGCCAGCGAGCGTCGACAGGTACGCGTCGAGCTTCGCGGGCGCCGGTGCCTCGCGATGGCACGCCACGATCGCGAGCAGCGCCACGAGCGCAGGCCGCATCAGCTGGGCGGAAGTGTCGCGTGGCGATTCGGCCGCACGGGGCGCGGCGCATCGGGATCGACGAGCGGCTTCGGTAGCGGGATCCCGCACAGCATCTTGACGGCGACCGAGGCCGCCGTCGCGCCGAACACGGAGGGCACGAACGAGACCGAGCCCTCGACGCGGTTGCGATGCTCGCAGTCGTTCATGCCGTTCTCGCCGCCCGGACACACGCAGCGGAACGCGCCGTCGTCGTACGCGAGGTGCTGCGGTGGGATCGGCGTCTCTTCGGAGTACACGGCCCACACGCCCGTCGGTTGCGTGCAATCGAGGCCGTGCTTCGTGCGGAGGTTGCGCCGGATCTCACGTGCGAACGGGTCGACCCGGGTCTCCGAGAGATCGCAGATCCGCACCATCGTGGGATCGAGGCGCGCCGCGGCGCCCATCGAGGACACGCAGCGGAGCTTGTCCTTCACGCAGGTGGCGATCAGGTGCATCTTCGCCGCGATGTTGTCGATCGCATCGATCACCACATCGGGCTCGGGGACGAGGAGGCGCGCCGAGGTCTCGGCGCTGTAGAACTCGTGCCGGGCATCGATCACGGCATCGGGGTTGATCAACCGCAGGCGCTCCGCCATGACCTCGACCTTGGACTTGCCGAGCGTGCCCTTCATCGCGTGGACCTGGCGGTTCACGTTCGTGACGCAGATCCGATCGTAGTCGACGATGATCACGCGACCCACGCCGCTGCGGACGAGCGCCTCGGCCGCGGTCGATCCGACGCCGCCGACGCCGAACACCGTGACGGTGGACGCCGCAAGACGCTCGATCCCCGCGTCACCGAGCAGGCGCGCAGTGCGGTCGAACCGCCGGTGCGTGGTCATCGGGCGATCATTGACGGAAACCGTCCTGTGTCAATCGGGAAGTGCGCTGCCGAGGTCGCAATCCCAGAGTTTCCGGACCTCAACGGGGCCGTGCCAGCTGGCGCGACCGCCTAGCATCACCGACTCTACTGATATGACCACGGCTGCCGCTGTCAATCACCCGCTCGAGGTGTTCGCAACCAGCAACCGCGAGCGCATCGTCGCGCTATCTCGGACCAGGACTCGCGAGCGGGCGGTTCCATTCCCGACGGAGATCGAGATCGAAGAGGGTGTCCCGCTGTTCGTCGAACATCTGATCGAGACCGTCCTGGTGCCCTTGGTCGCGCGCCGGCCTCGCCCCGAACAGGTCACCGTAGGAGCGAAGGACCTCGTGGAACGCTTCACGATCTCTCAGGTTGTTTGCGGCTACGTCTGCATCTGCCAGGTGATCGCGCATCTCGCCGCGGAGGCCATCGGCCCCAAGGAGCAGCTGCTTCTCGATGTGTGTCTCGACGACCTGATCTCCGAGGCGATCACCGCACACGGCACCGTTCGCGTGTAGCGGTGCGTGCTCACGCAACTCTCACCAACCTGCAAACACGCGTCGTGCATTTGCGGCGGTGAGCGTTGCGATCTCTGCAGGTGATGTTGCACGCGCCGCTGCGAGTCCGGCGATCACCGCCGGGAGAAACGCTGGCTCGCTGCGCCCGCCGCGGTGACCTTCCGGCGCCTGATCGGGCGCATCGGTCTCCACGAGGAGCAGCGCCGGCGGAATCGCGCGCGCGGCTTCACCGGGGCGGCGCGCGTTCGCATAGCTGATCGGCCCTGCGAACGAGAACGCGAGCCCGAGGTCGCGATACACGGGGACCAGACCCGCGCCGCCCGAGTAGCTGTGCAGCACGCCGGTGACCGGGCCTTCCTCGCGCAGGATCCGCGGCGCCGCATCGTGCGCGCGCAGCACATGGATCACGACCGGCAGGTTCAGTGCCCGCGCGGCGCGGAGGTGCGCCCGAAAGATCGCCTCCTGTGCGTGGGCATCCGCGGTGCCGCCGTCGAGCCCGCATTCGCCGACGGCGATCGCGCCGGCGTCGGTCACCGCGCGCGCGATCCGATCCGCGAGGTCACCGGCGAGCTCGTCCACGTCCAGCTCGGGAACGATTTGCGGGTGAATGCCGAGTGCGCACCGCATCCCGTTCGCATGGTGGCGCGCCGCGAGCGCGACGAGCGACGTCCAGGTCCGCGGACGCACCGCCGGGACGAGCATCCCCGTGACCCCGGCGGCAATGGCGCGCGCGACCACTTGATCGCGGTCGTCGTCAAACGCTTCCAGGTCGAGGTGGCAATGGGTGTCGATCACGCGATCGGATCGTAGCGTAGGATCGGCCTCGTGAAGTTCCTCGGCCGGTGGGCCTCGTGGGTCAACACGAGCGACATGATCGTCGCCCACTGGCTGCGCGCGGCGAAGGAGGCCCTGCTCGGCGAGATGCCGGTGCTCGCGGCCGGTACGGCGCTGTTCGCGATCATCTCGATGCTCCCGCTGCTCGCCGCGGTGTTCTCGATCTATGGCCTCGTGGCAGACCCGTCACAGATCCAGGGGCACCTCAGGTCGCTGCAAACCGTGCTGCCCCCGGGCGTGCTCGACTTTCTCCAGGATCAACTCGTCCAGCAGGCGAAGCGCTCGAGCACCGGCGTCGGGATCGCGCTGGCGTTCTCGACCGTCCTCGCGATCTTTTCGGCGCGCGGTGCCGCGCGGGCCATGGTGGACACGCTCAACCGCGCGTATCGCGTGCGCGAGCGCCGAAAGCCGCTGTACCGATTCGGGCTCTCGCTCGCGATGGCTGGTGCAGCGCTGATCGGGTTGATCGTCGTGCTCGTCGTGACGGTCGGGCTCCCGGCGTTGATCTCGCTTCTCGACCTCAAGGGTTACGGGCTCGTCTCGATCCTGCGCTGGCCGGTGCTGATGGCCGTCGTGTTCCTCGGCCTGCTCGTGCTGTATCGCTTCGCACCGTCACCGCGCACGCTCGGCACCGAGCGCCACCTGTGGCCGGGTGCCCTGGTCGGCACGGTCGTGCTCGTCGCCGTGTCGATCGGCCTCTCGCAGTACGTCGAGCGGGTCGCCCACTACGACATGGTCTACGGCGCGTTCGGCAGCGTCATCGTCGTACTGCTCTGGTTCTATCTGTCGGTGATCGCGCTCGTGATCGGCGGCTTCGTCAACGCCGAGCTCGAGCGCCACGACGGCGCGGCTCAACCCGACCGCTCGATGTACTGAGGCTCCGAAAATAAAAAACGCCGCGGCCGTGATGAGCGGGGCGGCGTTCCGAGACCTCGATGAAGCCTCGAAAGGGGTCGTTCGCGACTTACATCTTCGTGCCGAAGAACTTCGCGGTCGTCAGCGGGGCGGGAGTGTTGGCGTACTTGAGGTCGCCCGTCCACAGGCCGGTGGCGATGTCGTCCATCTTGCCGTCCTTGTTCTTGTCGATGCCGCGCGCGGTGCCGGTGAGCTCGAACTGGAGCGCCGTGGCGTCGATGTTGTCGAGCTGCGTGTAGAGCGCCGGGCCCGCCGCCGCGAGACCCGCGTTGCACGCGCTCTCGAACGTCGAGGCCGAGCCGATGCCGACCGCCTGGTACACGTACGTGCCGACAGCCTGGCAGTTGACGAGGTTCTTCAAGAGGTCGCCGAGGTTCTGCGCGCTCGGGTCGATGAGCGGGATGATCGCCTTGTCGAGCGCGAGCTTGAGGACCGAGCCGTACTTGAGGCCGACCGTGTGCTTGCTGATGGCGAGCTTGCCGGAGGGCTCGAGGGTCACTTGGAGTCCCTCGACCTTGATGTTCTGCATGTTGTAGTCGGCGAAGTTGTAGTCGAGGTCGATGTTGTCGACCTTGAAGTGGAGGCCCTGGACCGTCTTGGTCGCAGCGCCGCTCGCCGTCACGTCGAGGACCTCGATCGTGCCGAAGTTGCGCGCGACCTGACCGAAGGCGTCGCCGACGTCGACGATGGTGGTGACGAAGTGCGGCGCGACCTGCAGGAGGCGGTCGTTGAGGTAGCCGGCGACGAACGGGATCGAGCCATTGTGGGTGTTCTTGATGCTGCCGTTCGGCAGCGCCGCGACGAGCTTCTCGACGATGAAGCGGGTCGGGTCATC
>JBBRBG010000344.1:0-6178 GCA_038206055.1 Haliangiales bacterium | reverse complement strand
TGAAGGCGCAGGCGGCGATCGATGCCGAACGCCAGCGGATCGCGGAGATCCAGATGCGCGAGGAGGCGCAGCAGGGTCCCCTCGATCTCGTGCTGAAGAAGCGCGGGGTGCTGCTCAACCTGACCAACGCGGAGCGGGTCTACGTCGGCCTCGGTGGCCTGGCGGTGATCGGCGTCCTCGCGGCGATCATCGGACCCTTCATGTGGGGCCTGGCGCCGATCGTTGTCGCGGTGGTGTTGGCGAGCATGGTCGGCAGGCCCTGATCGCCCCGTGATATCCTGCTTGGGACGTGGCCGGCGATGCCGATCTGGAGATGCTCTCGCGCTGGCGCGCGGGTGACCAAGCCGCGGGCCGCGATCTGTTCTCGCGCTACTTCGACCAGCTCTATCGGTTCTTCTCGAACAAGAGCTCCGAGCCCGACGAGATGGTGCAGTCCACCATGCTCGCGCTCGTGAAATCGGCCGACCAGTTCGAAGGCCGCTCGAGCTTCCGCACCTACGTCTTCACGATCGCGCGCAACGTCCTCTATACGCGCCTCCGCACGCTGGTCCGCGAGCGCGAGTTCGATCCCGCCCTGTCCTCGATCCGCGACTTCGCGACCTCCGTTCGCTCGCGACTCGCGCGCGACGAGGAGCACCGCAAGCTGTGCGATGCGCTGCAGTCCCTGTCGGTCGAGGAGCAGACGCTGCTCGAGCTCCACTACTGGGAGGGCATGGACGCCGCCGCCCTGGGCGAGGTGTTCGAGGCCGAAACGCAGACCATCCGGCAGCGCCTCAGCCGGGCCCGGGCCTCGCTCCGGGACGCCCTCAAGGGCGATGACGGCAGCCTGGAAACGTTCCGGCCGTAGGAAAACCGCTTTAGCTGCGAGAACTTGCGAGATAGTTCGTCACGTTGTGGGGTAGATTGCACCTATCTGCGTAAGAGGTGGCTTGAACATGATGCGTTCATCTGTGGTGGTTGGTCTTGTCCTGGTGGTCGGTGGGTGTGTCGCCGGGGTCGGCGATGAGGCGACCAGCACGACGGAGCAGGGCCTGAAGTGCCCGAACTTCGGCTGCGGAGAGAACTCGCCGGTCACCGGCCCGTTCAACATCAACGAGCTGAAGGAGAACGTGGCGAACCGTGATGGCGTCGTGCTGCTGTACTTCCAGAAGGGCACGACCAAGTATCACGTCAAGGTCCTCGGCGACCGGATCCAGGCAATGGACTGGACGACGAACCACACAGTGATGCTCGAGCACAACGCGCTCGCAGGCGGCTGGTTGCAGCTCAGTCATCCTCCAGTCAACGGCATGCCGTTTGGGTACGTGCGGCTCTGGATCCAGAGCGTCGACGTCGCCGGCCAAACCTTCTGGCAGCCGCCGGCGGCCCAGGTCGAGACATACGAGTTCCGCTACGACGGCGCGGGCACCGTGTCGGACCCTGTGCCGGCGTGCAAGTCTCCGCTTCCGAGCAACGGTGTTCGCGACGAGGCCGCGGATGGTGAAGGGCGGACCTGGAAGAATCGATTCAACTCGATCGTCTTCTCCGGCGATCGGTACGATCCGGATACCTACTCGGTCTTCACGGGCACCCCGACCAACGGCTGGATGAACATCGCGTGCGCGGGTAGTGCTCCGGCCAAGCTTCATCTCAACCGCCATACCCAGGCGGGTACGGTGACGAGCTTCCAGACGACAGTTAACCAGCGTCAGGCGATGCTCAAGATGTATGCCGGCGACTTCTGCGGGCACGGCAACGTGTACACGGTGATGGGAACGAAGATCCACTGGAACAGCTCGACCGGCTACAACAGCGGACTCGGCAACGACACCGCGTTCGAGTCGATGTGGAGCGAGACTGGCGCGATGTGCCTCGAGACGCACCGACTAGCTAACTCGCAGAATCCCGACTATGCGGCGTTCGGCGCTGCGATCCGCGCGGAGTGCGGCCTGAAACTGTGCAGTGACTTTCGCGACTTCAAGAACTACGCGGCCTACGGTCAGTATTTGATGACCTTAAGTCCGCAGTAGATCAGTGGCGTCGCAGCTCGGCGATCGCACGCTGACGGCGGTGCAACACGGCGGGCGCCATCGCAGCCGCGCTCTTTGCGAGTAATTGCTCCGCGGTCGCGAGCTCTCGTTGCGCCCCCGATGCGTCGCCTGCGGCGCTCCGCGCGAGCGACGACGCCAGAGCGGCATCTACGGCGGCCATCACGCGCCACCACTGTGCATTGCTCTCGGCGATCTCGACCGGGGCGAGTTTTGCGAGTGCCTCGACTCTCTTGCCATCAAGAAGCATCGCGTACGCTTCAGCGATCGTATGGGTTTCGTCGTCGGGCGCGAGGGCCTTGACTGCCCGATCGAACAGCTTTCGCGCCACCGCTGGTTCCTTCGCGACCATCGCGAGCCACGCTAGTTCGAACGTGCAGGAGCCGATCAGCTCTCCCTGCGACGGATGGAGCTCGGCGAGCTGAATGCAAGGTGGGGTCAGCTCTGCTCGGAGCCGAACGTCGTCGTCGAGAAGTTCCGCCACCGTGACTTGGACGATCAATGTGCGGGGATGCGTAGGGCCTAGAAGACGCGTGCGCGTTGCGACCAGCTCGGCACCGATGGTCTCCTGAGCGCGAGCGTCATCTGTGACGAGCAGCAGGTTGAACAGCGTCGCACTCATCTCGAGCTCTCCGCTGCCCGTGAGCCCGACCGCATCGCGGCGAGCTTGCTCGAAAGCGCTGCGCGCCGCAGACCTATCTCCTCGCGCGAGCGCGAGGCTCCCCAGGTTGTTGTGCAGTAGTGCGCGAGGGAACGGCGTTCGATCCCCGATGCGTGCAGTGACGGCCTCGATGAGGGGCAGTCCTTCTGTCGCTTCCTCGGCGCGCTTGTCATCACTCGTACCGAGCGCCCAGGCGCCTCGCGCGTACGTCTCAACGGCGAGCGGCTCGTCTCCGGCGGTGAGCGCGAGGAGGGTCGCCGATGTGAAGGCGCTCGCACCCTGATCGCCACGCCGCACCGCCAGGTCGATCCGCCCGCGCGCAAGGAGTGCACGGGCGACAAGGGGCGAATATCCAAGTGCCTTTGCTCGCTTGACGGCGTTATCGGCATCGCGTGTGGCGTCTTCGATGTGGGCCGCATCGCGTTCGACGTCCACGCGTGCGATCAGCTCGGTGATTGCACCTGCCTCGGGTGCCTGGATCGCCGTGGGTGGCGCAACGGGAGAGAGCAGCGCATCGTCGTTCTCGCAACCGCGGAGATCAGGAAGACCACCAACCGCCATGATCAAGTCCGCGAGCGCGGCGTCGGTCACGCTGGAGGCTACCTCGCCGACGGTCGCTAGCGCCGAACTGCGGATCGCGAGGCATGCGGACCTCCGGTCGAACAGGACCGGCGAGATTTCGCCGCGCTGGTGTGCGCGACACGCGTTGCGATGCAGATCGACCCAGCTGGTCGCATACGCGTCGAGGCTGGAGCCAACGCGCGGCACAGCATCGCGCGCGTAGGCCGACGTCAGCGATCGGAGGTGAGTCTCCGCGGCCGCCTTCTTCGGCCCGCCCCAACTCGCCGCGATGATCTCCGCGCCGCCTTCGCACGGCTCCTCCTCCTGCCGCGCGCGGCCGACGGTAAACGCGATCGCGACGGCGCCGAGTGACAGCACGCCACCACCGACGAGCGCGCGCCGGCGCCACCGGGTCCGCGGATCGAGCGCGAGCGCGCGGAGCAGCTCGTCCATCGACGGATAGCGATCCTCGGCACGCTCGGCAGCGCCGTGCGCGAGCACTGGCTCGAGCCAGCGCGGAACGCCACCGCGCTCGGCGACGGCCTCGCGCAGCGACACGCAGAGCGCGTATTGATCCACGGCGGCGGTCAGCGCGCCCGTCGCGCGTTGCTCGGGCGCCATGTAGCGCGGCGTCCCCGCGACCATCGGCGAGGCGCCGTCCTCGTGGGCGAGGCCGAAGTCGAGCACGCGCACGCGCCCATCGGCGCCGACGATCGCGTTCTCCGGCTTGAAGTCGCGATGCACGAGGCCCGCGCGGTGAGCGGCGGCGAGGCCATCGCCGGCCTGGCGGTACGCCTGGACCAGGCTTTGCACCGTGGCGTCGTCGGCGAACCGCCGGAGGGTCTTCCCGGCGACGAGCTCCATGACGAGGAACACGCCCTCGGGAGCCTCGAGCACGTCGTAGATCGGCACGACGTTCGGGTGCGACAGCTTCGCGAGCGCGCGGCCTTCGTCGCGGGCGCGGGCACGCGCAGCGGCATCGCCGGAGGAGGCGAGCTTGAGCGCGACGCCGCGGTTGAGCTCGGGGTCCCACGCGGACCACACCACGGCCATGCCACCCGCGCCCGCGCGCTCGAGGATGGTGTAGCGGCCGACCTTGACGACGGGCGCCTCGCCGAACAGCGCGGCCTCGGTGCGCGCCTTCGCCATCGCCTTGTCGAGGGCGTCGCCGGTCGGCGCAGCGCGGACGAGCACGCTCGGATGCTCGGTGCCCGGCTCGTTGTCGTCGCGCGGCGTTACCGGCTCGGTGGGCGCGAGGGGATCCGCCATTCAGCCCTGGGGGCGCGCCTCACCCATGGCCGCATGGTGCCATGCTCGTGGGGGGACTAGGGGTAGCAGGCCGACGTGGAGATCATGGCTTGGCCGCTGAGCCCCGCCTTGATCCGGGCGCTCTCCAGGAGGTGCGAGCCAAGCCAGCCATCGCCGCCCGGGCAAATGCTGCAGGGTGGGGGCCGCGTGTAGTCCAGGAAGCCTCCGGGCAGTGTTGCGAGTCCGTTGGCGACACTACCGGCTTGCTGCGTCGGCACCGCCAGGCGAACCCACAGGACCTTTCCGAGAACAGGATCGGCCCCGTACACCCACCAGTAGCCTGGTGAGGTCTTCGAGTCGATGAACCCGACGGTGTTGACCGTGCTTTGCGGCATCGTCGTCCACCACTGTGCTGCCGGCATCACCGCCTTGCAGTAGTGAGGCTCCCCTGAGCAGATGTCTCCGTTGGACAGCTCCGAGGTCGTCGAGCTCTCGACCGGAGGGGGGCTATCGGCCACCTGGCATGCAGCAGCTCCGATCACGATCAAGATCCCTAGCAAGTTCTTCATCCGAGTCTCCTTCGACTAGACTTTCCTAATAGACGCGCCGCATCCGAAACCTTCCGCTCGTTCCTGATAAATCGGGCCCGAGCGCGCGGGAGTATGTCGAAATCCAATGTCACAGGGGAAGATCCGCGGCAGCAGGCCGTCGATCAGGCTACGGGGCCCTCGCCCCCGACACTCGCCACCTTGGCGCAGGATCACCATGTCTTCCTCCTCGCACTGGCGCGCAAGCTCACCCGCGGCAACTTCGACGCCGAAGATCTGGTCCAGGACGTCCTCGTGAAGACGGTCAGCCATTTCGTGACGCTGCCGGCGGCGGTCAACCACCGGGCGTGGATGACGCAGGTGATGAAGAACCTGTTCGTCGATCGCCTGCGCCGCAAGAAGACCCGCGACAAGGTCGATGCGCTCGAGATCGGGGTGGCTCCTCCCGAGGGGGAGTCGATCTGGTGGATGACGCTCGACAGCGGCGACGTCCGTGCGGCGGTCGCCAAGCTCCCCGACGAGCTACGCGAAACGTTCGATCGATTCGCGCTGCGTGGTGAATCGTATCAAACGATCTCAGATGTACTCGCGATCCCCAAGGCAACCGTCGGAACGCGGATCCTGCGCGCTCGACGCCGGCTCAAGCAGCTTCTCCTCGAACTACCGGGTCAGAGATGACGGATCACGACGAGATCACGGCCAAGGTCCTGGCGTACTTCGACGGCGAGCTGGCCGCCGAACAGCACGACGACGTGCTCGCGCACCTCGCGGACTGTGCGATCTGTCAGAGCGAGCTCGGCGATGCGATGGGACTCGCCGCAGCACTCGCCGGTCCCGCGCCGCTCGCCGACGTCGTTCCGATCCGCCCCGCCCGGCGTTCGCGCACGACCGCCATGGTCGCCGTGTTCGGCCTCGTCGCCGCTGCTGCAGTAGCGCTCCTCGTGTGGCGCACTCGACCCGGCGAGCGGGATGCTCCCGACACCTCGCCCCTCGCCCTCCGGAGCACCCGGGCGATCGAGGCGAGGTTCACCGCCGCGCCGTTCGCCGCGCATCGTGAGTATGCGGTCGTGCGTGGAACGACCGTGGTCGAGCCGTTCTCGCTCGAAGCGCTCGCTGCACTCGAACGCACTGGT
>JBBRBG010000343.1:0-6384 GCA_038206055.1 Haliangiales bacterium | reverse complement strand
ATCAGAACATCGACGGATTGGTTGGAATGAACTTCCTACGGCACTTCAACTTCGAGGTCAGGCCCGCCGAGCGCCGCATCCTCGTCGAGCTCATCAAGCGATGACTGGCTGCCGAAGGGACGATCGTCCGGCCATTCGTTCCCCAGATTCTCTCAATTCATACGTGTGGTTGCGCGATGTGAGGAACAGACGGCGCTGCAACATCGTGTGATCGTTGAGCGCCTCCATAATCGCACTCTAGAGGTCTCGCCAGTCGTTTGATACTCCCCCTAGGCTCCACCAGGAAACGAACACGGTCCGCAGCAATACGGGCCGGTTTTGTTTCTCGGCCTGGTTGTCCAGGCGACCCTCCTCTACATGAAGTGCCTGCGCTCTCCTCTGCTGGTGGTCGCCGTGCTGTTCGCCGCTCCGGCGGCCGCGACCGGTGACCCCGCACCCAGGATCGATCCATCGCAGATCAACGCGATCTATCCCGGTGTCGAGAAGCTCTACATTGACCTGCATCAGAATCCGGAGCTGGCCTTCCAGGAGAAGCGCACGGCAGCGACGCTCGGCGCACGACTCAAGGCACTCGGCTACCAGGTGACCAGCGGCGTGGGCGGCACGGGCATCGTCGCGATCTTGAAGAACGGGCCCGGCCCGGTCGTCATGCTGCGCACCGAGCTCGACGCGCTGCCAATCGAGGAGAAGACCAACCTTCCGTTCGCGAGCAAGGCCAAGACGAAGACCGACGCCGGTGACACCTTCGTGTCTCACATGTGCGGCCATGATCTGCACATGGCAGCCTGGGCAGGCACCGCCGAGCTCATGGTGAAGAACCGCAAGCTCTGGCATGGCACCCTGATGCTGGTCGCGCAGCCGGCAGAGGAGATCATCTCCGGCGCGAGCGCGATGATCCGCGACGGCTTGTTCACGCGGTTCCCGAAGCCGACCTACGCGCTCGGCATGCACGTCGACCACGCACTCGCCGCTGGCGTGGTCGGCTTCCATCCCGGGTTCTTCCGCGCTGCCTCGACTAGCCTCGACATCACTGTGTATGGCAAGGGTGGCCACGGCGCGTACCCGCACCGCTCTATCGATCCCGTCGTGATCGCGGCGCGCGTCGTGCTCGGTGTGCAGACCGTCGTGTCGCGCGAGAACAATCCGCTCGATCCGGCGGTGATCACGGTCGGTAGCATCCACGGCGGGAGCGCCCCGAACATCATTCCAGACGAAGTGAAGCTCCAGCTGACCGTTCGCTCGCTCGACCCGGAGGTCCACAAGCGACTCCTCGCCGGGATCGCGCGGGAGGCAAAGGGCGAGGCGCTGGCGGCGAACGCACCGAAGGAGCCGTTGATAGAGACGAAGGCTGCCACCGACGCCGTGTACAACGATGTCGCGCTGACCCAGCGGATGGTCGCGGCCGCACGCGCGTCGCTCGGCGTGGACAAGGTTGTCGAGATGCCCGCGCAGATGGGCGGCGAGGACTTCTCGCAGTTCGGGCTCGCGGGCGTCCAGGCGGTGCTCCTGCACATCGGCGCCATCGATGCGGCGAAGCTGGAGGCCGCGCGCAAGTCAGGTGTCCCGGTCCCCGGCGTCCACTCGTCGCAGTTTGCACCGGAGCGCGAGCCCACGCTCAAAGCGGCGATCGGCGCCGAGCTCGCGATCCTGCTGGATCTGATGAAGGCGAGCTGACCGCGTCGACTGCGCCAGCACTCTCGCCGGCGAGTGCGAAGCGAAGCTATCGAGCGTCGCATGCCAGCTTCGACCTCAGTAGTAGATCGAAGTGCTCTCGACGGGGCCCTCGCCCGGAAGACCAAACTTGCAGGTGACATTCGCGGCGCTCAGCTGGCGGGCCGGGTTCGGAGCTCCGCTCCCGATCGAAAGCACGGCAAGTCGACCGTTGCGCCCGTCGTGATGCGCCTTCGTCGCGACACCATGCAATGGCGCGCTCTCTGATTCGCGGAGCTCCACCCACAGATCACAGGTGGGCGTGGCGAACGTGTAGTCGTCCAAGATCTCGACCGATATCGTGGCGATCGTGTGGTTGGCATCAGACCAGTCGACCGACGTGACGTAGAAGTAAGGAGGGTAGCGTTCTTCCTTCGGCACCGAGACGACGACCGGCGAGCGCGAGAGCTCGAGATCGATCGCGCGAATGTCAGACGCCGCGTCCCCGACGACCATCGCACAGCCGATCAGGTCGGACGTACACACCTGCGAGAAGCGAGATGGGTTGGGCATCAGCGCTTCGTTGTCGATCGCGGCGCTTGTCGGATCCCTGAACGACGCGCCGAAGCCGTCATTGGAATAAGCGGCGGACGCCGAAATCGCGAAGGTATCGATCTGCGTCGGACTTTCGACGAATGGATCGATGACGTCGTTCGCGATCTCGACGAGCGCGTACTCGAAGTTGCGCGGTGGTAGCTCACTGACGTTGAACACCAAGCCATAGGGTCCACCCACGCGGCCCTGCTCGTCATAGGGCGCTTCGTAGTGAGAGTTGACGTAGGCTGGATTCGGCGTGTTCGGGATCGTCAGGTAGCCATGAAAGCTTCTGCCGCACAGGCTGTTTCGATAGTGCGGCGTGTGGCGGCAGGTCGCGCCCTCAGCTGGCAACGATCCCGAGAAGCGATACGTCGCCGCGCCCGGCTCCGTGACGGATTGCGTCGACGTCTGCTCCGTCGCGGGAACTGCGCATCCAACCATCAACACCACCACCCATGCGTTATTCATGCTCGGCCAGTGTGCACCCTTGCGTGGTGCTGGTGACCGCTTCCTGACTACTTGCTGACCTTTGCCGTGAAGGTACCGGAGAGCGTGCCGGCCCCCTTGGGTACTTCTTCCCGCGGGCAGCGGTGGCTTCTCCCTTCAGCTCGAGCGCGTCGAACTTCACCTAACGACATGGGCTCTGAGTGCAGTCACCAGATGACGATACATGTGCAGATTCCGGACGCATCCGTTCCGCGAATTCTCTCAACGCATCCGTATGGTTGTGCGGCGTGCGGAACTGGCTCGTCGACGATGACCACCCGGCAAAGCTGTTCGAGCTGGAGGCCCTGGCTACTCCGATACCTGTCAGGTCATTGCGATCGATCCGCTCTGAAAACTGCAAGTCACGGTACGCTAGCCCTGTGGCGACTCAAGCGCGTACCCTGGACGAGCTTCGCGCGATGGTGGAAGCCCTCGATCCCGAGGTGCTCGCCGCCGAGGGAGATGTCGATCGGACCCTGATCGCGCTCGCGCTCGAGCGTTCGCCGCTCGAACGCGTGCGTTTCGCGCAGCAGATGCTCGAGACCCTGCTGAGCTTCAAGCGTGTCGAACCCTCGGGTGTCTGATACCGCCACGCTGGTTCGATTCCTGGTCGAGAGGAATATCGAATTCATCGTGGTCGGAATGTCTGCGGCGGTGTTCCTCGGCGTCCCCGCGACGACCCTGGATCTCGATATCGTCCATCGTCGGACCTCGGACAACATCGAACGATTGATCGGCTTGCTCGCGAACATCGGGGCGTACTACCGCCACGACCTCGCGAGCCGAAAGCTGACTCCAACCGCTGAGGCGCTCGCTGGACCCGGACAACAGAACCTGCAAACCAAACACGGCCCGCTCGACCTCCTCGGCCAACTCGACGAACTCGGCTACGAGGAGCTGCTGCCGCGAACGGTCGTCGTCACGGACGGAGAGCTCTCGCTTCGTGTGCTCGATCTTCCCACCTTGATCGAGGTCAAGACACGAGCCGCACGCCCCAAAGACAAGCTCGCCCTCCCGTTGCTACTCGCGACGCTAGACGAGCGCCGTCGTCGCGGTGAATAACGCGGCTTCACGAGGCTCGCAGCTGTAGCCGCGCTGGCAACCTTCTGTCACAGCACCGCACCGTTCTGCGCGGACTGCCAAACGTCGAAGCGCACTCGCATCTCCTACCGAATCACCGGCGCATACCCGGGACTCTGCAACTGCACGGTCGCCTCCTGCTGCCCTATCACTAGCCGCGAATGGTGAGAGCCTCGCACGAACACGCACGAAGTCGTCCCGAGCGCCATGCCGGTGACGCTCTCGTCACTCCCAACCTCGAGCATCTCGCGGAGCGCGAACCGAGTCGCCAGGTACACGCCGCGAGGAGTCGCGACCAGCGCGTCGTCGGTATCGGTTCCCAGCACGACGTCGATCACGGGCACATCGGCGAGCTCGGCAGTCGCTGTGATCACCCAACCGGCCCGCAACTCGACGCGGAAGAGGTCGCACCGTCGTGGTCCCGGCGGTGGTGACATGCGTCCCGTAGCTTCCCCACGACGAGCGCGAGCGACGACTCCTAGCTCGGGATTCTCGCCCAACAACTCTGCGGCGTGTAGTTCGCTGTTCGGTGCTCGTTATCCGTCCCCGCCGGTGCATCGTCGTGCGCAGCTCGGATAGAAAACGACAACGTCACAGCGTGACGTAGCCTGCAACGATGCGACGGAGGAGCAACCACCCTTCTCAAATCAACCGAAATCAGGGTTGGATCCCGGAGGGCCGAGCTGCCCGTTCTCGTATCCGAATTCGGCTTCTCCACCGCAGCTCGAACAGCGAACCAACCATCGACGCGCGAAATTGATTCTGAGGTCTGGTCGCTGTTGCATCATCTCGCGACACTGGGCGCGATGACGTTGGTGTGCCTGCTCGGCGACACCGCGGCCGTAAGGAGTGCCGCAGGCAAGGCAGCTCAAATCGGCCAGTTGCTGCTGCTGACGTTTGACATCGCGCCGTGCCGCGTACTCGAGACCAGAGACAGCAACCGCGCACGTGGCAGCTATGACGAGGAGCACTGTCCACATGTGCGAACTTTACTCGACCACGATGCACAACCGAAGCTGCTCGATGGCTGTCAGACCCGAGCGCCTGAGTCGATGATCACTGGATCGCTGACGATCGTCCTCAGGGACCCGCGAGCGCTGGATCGGGATACCGAGATCAGCAGCCACAAGCCGGGTGCCGACGCTGCTCCTGACCCATCCCTACATCGACTACCCCAGTCGTCCTCGACGAAGCGCGCATCGAGTCCGTCGCCCGCAGCGACGGCTGGCTGGCCGCCGAGTATCTCAACCTGACCGGCGGCCTCGTCGTGGTGAATCCGTTCGAGCAGAACTGAGGAGCCTCGACCGCGCTCGCCGCACGATCGCGCGCTACGGCGGCGAAGCATCTCAAGCTTGCTTGTCGAGCGTGCCAAGCAGCCTCGCTAGCGCTGCCGGCATCTTGTCGGGCGGCAGAACGAAATCGATACAGCCGGAGGCTCGAGCGCTGAGCGGCATGCCGTCGACTTCGGCCGACGTGTCTTGAGCGAACGTCGTTCCACCGCGTGCCTTTAGCTTCTTGCAGCCCTCGGTACCGTCGCCATCGTAGCCAGACATGATGATCCCGATCGCACGGGGTCCCATGGCCTCGGCAAGTGAGGCGAAGAACACATCCACTTGCTCGTTCCTCCTCGCGCGTGGCGAGATGACCTTGAAGGCATCCTTCTCGATCAGGAGATCCGTGTCGGGAGGACACACGTAAACGTGATTGGGACGGATCGGCATTGCCTCCAATGCGATCCGGACGGCCATCTTGGTGCAGCGCGCGAGGATCTCGGCCAGCTGGCTGTTCGCAGTGGGAATGATGTGCGAGATGACGACAAAGGCCATTCCGGTATCGCAGGCCACGGCGGACAAGAACTCACGATAGGCGTTCATGCCACCAGCCGAGCCGCCGATGCCCACGATGAAGTTAGGACGCGAGATTCCCATGGCTCACATCAGCTCGTTCGACTTCTGCCTGGCTCTGACGGCGAGCTTCTTCTTGTTCCCGGAGTTGTCCTTGCCAACGAGTGGTTTCTGACTGGAGGCAGCGTCGATGGGGGCCAGATCGATGCCGTCGTCACTCAAGATCAATCGGTGAACGTCACTGGAGTGACCCATGCCACGAGACTTTACGATGTAGAGCCCGCGGATGCGCCGTTTGCCCGCATCTTCCTCGAGCTCTCTCACAACGATCCAGGTGTCGATCAGCGATGATACGCCGACCTCGCCACTCGTGTAGTTCTGGGCCGTCGACGAAACCAGGCTCGTGAAGAACCCCGTGATGCCCCGGGATTTCATCAGGTCGATCATGCGGGTGACCATCGATTGAATTTCTCGTTGGTTCCCCTCGCCAATCAGGCTCGTCAGAGGGTCGATGACGACCGAGGTTGGTTTGAACTCAGCGATGATCTTGTAGAGATCGAGCAAGTGCATCTCCAGGCCGAAGTAAGACGGCCTGGTAGACACGATCTTCAGGAGGCCCTTCTTGATCATCGGTCCGAAGCGAATGCCGATCGAGCTCATGTTCTGAATGAGCTGCCCGGAGGACTCCTCGTACGACAGGAACAGACAGCGCTCGCCGCGCTTGCAC
>JBBRBG010000342.1:0-6423 GCA_038206055.1 Haliangiales bacterium | reverse complement strand
GTTGCGTGCGCCTTCGGCATAGCTCTCCGCGTGCAGGCGCGCGTCGACCATCCGGCCTTCCTTCTGGGCGCGGCTCACAACCCGAGGCCACGACTGCGCGGGATCCTGATGTACGTACAGAATTTCGACAGCGAGGCCGCGCTTCCGAGCTTCAGCGATGACCCAAGGCAGCTCGGTGGAGTTCTGCTCACCGGCCGAGTCCCAGATCACGGCAGCGCGGTCTACCATCGTCTTCGCGTCGGCGTTGTTCCTGATCGCATGGCTCTTCCCCGCTGCCACGCCGCCCGCGGTGACCATGACCAGAGCGCCGGGGTCAGTGAACGCGATCTGATCAAGCCGCATCGTGAAGGCGAGTTTCGCCACCGCGTTCGCGGTCTGATGGACCGCTAGATTCATTCTCGCCTTTGCTGCGTTCAGATCGGCGGGGACGGCGACCGTTGGGTTGTAGTCGTTTGACAGGGTCTTCGCGTCGTCAGTAGCGAAGGTCTTGCGCTCCTCGTTGCTTCGCTGCTTGCCGGTGTCATCAGCCTCGCGGAGAACACTCTCTAGATATTCATCCGCCATCGAATCACGTCCGCCTGCTCTCTCGTATCGGCGCGCGAAGCGCTCTTCCGCTGCGGCTTGATCTGCCGGCAGGTTGCGCAGGCGCGGGATGTTCTCCGGAATCTCCATCGCAGGAACCCCGACCCGCGCGCCGTCGCTGACGCCGTCTCTGTTTGCGTCTGCGACGACGTGCTTTCGCGCTGCTGGGGGATCGCGAAACCGATCGCTGAGGTTCTCGACTTGCCGCGAATTCAATCGCGTGAGAACCAAGCCATCTAGGCGCCAGGTGTCGACGCCGCGCACGTGCAGCGAGTCGAGCACCTCGGTGATGTGATCGTTCAGGTCGGCAATCGCCTTCGGATCCGGATCTGCGCCATCGATCGGACGCTTGAGGTCCTGGAGCTCGTGCAGGATCGAGCGAAGCTGCTCGATCCCCTTCATCTCCTCGTCGGTCGCTGGAATCTGCTCGGGATCCGCGTGGGGCGTCTTGGTGGTCCGCGATTTCGGCGCGCTCGCGGCCTCCTCGGTGGCCGCGGGCGTCTGCGATCCCGTGGCCTTCTCGGAGACGACGATCAGATCGAACGCCTCGCCGTCGATGGTCGCGCGCTGCATTCCGCTCTTCGGATCGGTGGTGACCTCGACGCGCATCCCGGCGCGCCGCGCGTGACTGATCGCATCGTCGATCTGCCGCTGCGTGCCGCGCCATGCGTCGCCGTTCGCGACATCCGCGAGCCCTGCATGATAGAGCGGGAGCTTGGCGAGGCCCGCGGACTTCAGCGCGGCCAGCTCGGCGCCGTATTGCGCGTGGAGCGCTTTCAGCACGGGGTCGGCGAGGTCTAGTGCGCGAGCCTTGGCCGGATCGGTCAACGCTCCTTCGAGGAGCGCGAGCTCCTCCTGGGCCATGGCCTGGTGCTCGCCGAGCAGCTCCAGCGCCTTGCTGTCGGTGGGGGCCTTCTCCGCGGACGCGGCGAGCCGGAGAAGGCGATCGTAGTCGGCGAGGAGGCGCTGGGCTTGCTCGAAGCCGTGCGCGAGCGCGAGCTTCTGGCGGAGCGCGCTGCGCGCATCGAGCTGGCCGTGCACGTAGCGGCCGATGGCGACCGCGGCGCCCTGCAAGAGCCACTCGTTCAGCTCCGTGGAGGTGGGCTCGGCGTGGCCGCGCGCCATGATCTGATGCGCGGCGTAGGACACAGCCGCGTTGATGATCACGTGGCTCGAGATGGTGAGGCCCTTGGCGAGCACGAGCGCGCCGCCGGATCTGACGCGTCCCCACAGCGAGTCGGTCTTCTTCGCGACGCCTTCCGCGAACTCGAGGTGCTTGCCGAGCTGCGACAGGATCACGCCGCTGCCGATCGACATCAGCACGTTCTCGGCCATCGCCTCCTTGACCGAGCCACCGTGGAGCGCGACCTGCCCGACGGCGTTGATCGTTCCCTCGACCTCGGCACCGACGAGCCGGCTGCCGACCGCCCGTGCGCCGCGGGCGATCCGCGCCATCGCGGTGGCGCCCTCGATCGCCTCGCTGCCCGCACCCAGGGCTCCGAGGGACCGGGTCACGGCGGCGCCCGCGGCCGAGGCGACCATGCCGATTCCGATCATCGCGAGCAGCTCGGCGCAGGTCTTGGCGATCCGGGTCGCCTTCTCGTGCCGCGCGATGATCGCCGCGCCGTGCTGGAGTGCTTCGACGAGGTCCTTGTCGTTGCGGATCTCGGCGAACCGCGCCTGTCCCGTCTTGAGGCGCAGTTGCCGCGCGGTGGTCATCGCGGTGTCGTGCTCGTCGGGGCTGCGGAGCGCGCCGGCCTCGACGACACCTCGGTCGTTCTCCCAGTCGCCCTCGAACCAGTGCAGGTGGCCGCGAAACGCCGTAATGACCTCGTCGAGGTTGCTAAACTTGCCGTCGAACTGGGTCACGAGCATGGACATCAGCCCGTCACCCGCGCTCTGGACCTGGCGATCGAGCATCCGCAGTTGCCCGCCGAGCGCATCGATCCGGAGCCGGAGCGCCAGCTCCTGCATGTTCAGGAGGTTCTGCTCGACATCGGCGGACGAGACCTTCTCGCCGCGGACGAGCTTGCCCTGCAGCGAGCGGGACTCGATCTTCAGATCGTCCGCGCGCGCGCGATCTTGCTCGTGGATGCCGGCGCCCTCGCCGACCATCATGCTGAGGTCGTTGCTGCTGCCGCGGAGCGCGGTGAGCGTCACGAGCGACGCCTCGGCCTCGGCGTCGTGCACGAGGCGATCGCTCGCCTCGGCGAACTGCGAGATCGCGGCGGCGCGCGCGTACTTCAGCAGCACCTTGCGCAGCTGCCCGGTCGCCTGCGATCCGGCGGTGGCTCCGACGGCATCCTTGACGCCGCGTCCGATCTCGTGGAGGCGCTTGGCCTGCTTCGTGAGGATCGGCGCCCACTCTGCGCGTAGATCCGGCGTTGCTGTCGCCAGCTCCACCTGTTTGTGCGCGAGCCAGACCGAGCCCGCCATGGCCTCGCCGGCGAGGTGATACGGGCCGAGGTCCTTGGCGATGTATGCGAGCTGGATCTGGGACTCGGTGACTACGTCGATCACCGACGCGCTGGTCGCGATCGTGTGATTGCCCTTGGAGGCCGCATGGGTCGCATGCGCAGCGGGCTCGGCCTGCGTGGCGTCGGCGAGCACCGCCTGGTCGGCGACAGCGCTCGCCGCGATGGCGGCGCGAGGATCGGTGTGCTCGTCATGCGGCGGCGCGATGCCCTTGACCTTGGCGAACGTCCTGGCCCAGGTCGGAGGCAGCGCGAACACGTCGCCCATCTGGACGATCCGGAACGCATCGAGCGTGGAGCCGCCCTCGGCGAGACCGTGCTTCTCGCGATCGAGCGCGGCCGAGACCTCCTCGAGGGTGGCATCCGCCAGGCTCGCGCGAACGCAGAACCACAGCTTCGCGTCCTTCGAGGCGAGCCACTCGATGTCCACGTGGCGCACACCGCGCGGCGCCTTGCCGCCCTTGCCGGGGAGCGGCAACGCCTCGGCGAGCTCGATCATCGCGCCGTGCGTGAGGCCCTCGCGCACCGCGAGATCGATCGGCGCCGATGCGATCAACGAGGCCGCCGCCACCAGCGACTCGGCCTCGTCGGCGATGCCGGCCGGCTCGGGTCTGCTGCGTGCCTGCTGCTTCCAGCGCGGTCCGAGCCGGTGCAGCGATGTGTCGATCACTTGCTCGAACGTCTGGCCGAGGGCGTCGCCGATCGCCGGGTTCCACTCATCGGTCGAGGGCAGCAGCGGGAGGATCGCGTGGTACGGATCGAGCGGGTAGGCGACATCGAGCAGCGCGGCGTGGCGGTCGAACAGCCGCATCGTGCGGAGGAACGCGACCACGGCGCGCGCGAAGCCACGCGGATCACGCCACCGCAGCCCCGACCCCAGGCTGGAGAACTTGCTGTTTTCCAGATATCGCTCGACGTGCGTCCACGCGACGTCGTTGTTGTGCTTGAGGTACGCCTCGACGGGCCGCTCGACGGGCTTGCCGTCGGCCGCATGCGCAGTCGCGGTGGCGGCCTTCTCCACGGCAGCTGCGGCGTTGGTCACGTTCGTGGCGGCCGTCGCAGCGGGCGCCGGGGATGCGTCCATCGCCGCAGCGCTCGGCGCCGACGCTGCCTCGGCCACCGCCAGGTTCGGTAGCGCCGCGGTCGCAGGCGCTGTGGCCTGCGCCTGCCTCGCGCGGATCTGGCTCTCCGCTCTCTGCGCGTCGCGTCGCCGTGCGTTCTGCAGGAACTCGAACAGGTTTGCCGCGGTCGTGACATTCATGCGTACGCCCGGCGTGAGCGCGAGCGCCAACGTGTCGCCGGGAGCCTGCCGCTTGATCCGCTGGAGCAGCTGCAGATTGTCAGCGGCGGACAACCCATCGGCGACGCTCTTGATCGCAGCGATCCGGTGCTCCCATCCGGTCTTGGCGCCCAGCTCCTTCATCTGCTCTGCGTTCGTCACGATCGCGATCAGCTCGGACTCGCGCGCGACCGGCCGCCACGCGGCTACGTGTGGATCGGCCTGCGCCGCCGCTGCTTTCTGTGGAACGATCGCATCGTCCATCGATCCGAACGATGTCCGCTCGGTGGCCGCAGGCTCGGAGCCTCCGTTCAACGTGCTCGTGTACTGCGGCCCGGCCTTGCGGTCGCCGTGGTCAAACTCCGACACGAGGTGTCCTTGTCCTCCCGCATCGAGGCGTTGGTGCGGGGGTGGTCACGCCTGTCTCACCGTGGGCCGATGCACTCGCCAGTCGCCGACCATCCCATGACCCCACCACACATCGCGCCGCGTGAGGAGGTGCAGCAAAACGCGGCACCGTCGCGGTGCGAGGTGCCCCGCAAGTGGTCGTCTTCCCGCCGCCGGCAGCGCGTCTGACCTGCATCATTTGGCTCCACCTTGCATGTCGGCCATCGGATCTGGCGCCTCACGCGAAGCGGATGCCGAATTCGTCGTGAGTCTACGAAGCGCGAATGGTGGTCCTGGTGGATGCAGGTGCAAGCCAACGCGCGGGTGCCCTAGCTGGCGACGTGCGAGATTTGGCAGGTCAGGGACATCGACCGCACCTACCGGCGACGCGCATAGAGCAAGTGTTAGCGCCTTACACGCGCTCGAGAAACATAGGAACGGCACGCGCGATCCACTCGTCTCGGCGAGGCCGGGCTCCGCTTCGAGCACAGCCAGTCCGCATGCCGCCTTTCCAAGCGCGACGCGTTGAAGCGTGGCGCGCGCGGGTTCCGATACCACGGTGTCGGCATCGTCAAGCTCGCGGCGAAGTCCGCGGACAATGTCCCTGACGTGGATCAGCACATGCCTGTGGAGCGCGCTGACAGTCTCGAATGCGCCGAGCGGCCCACGGCCGGGCACGAGATGGTGGGGCGCATCTAGCATAGAGGCTCGCGCGACGAGAACAACGGTCCGCACCCAGATCGTCTCGTATTCGATCATCGTCCATGGCCTTCGATGAGTCGCGGAGCACTCTCATCTGGTTCGACGTCGTCTACTTCGTGTTGATCGAAGTGCGGGCTCAGTCCAAGCGTTGCCGCGATCTCCCGGCACCCCATCCGAATGGACGGCGAGGAGCTGCGTATGCTCACGCGCAAGAAGTGGCGAAGCGCGAAGTCGCGACCGAGACGTTCGAACGCGATCTCGGCCTCATCCAGCGCGGCATAGGCGAGCGCGTGACGTGTCACGACATCGTGCCGCAGGTGCATGCGCCGCTGCTGGTTCCAACGCACGTGAATCTCGGCGAGCTGATCGACGAGATGCGCGACCACGTCTCGAACCGACAGGAAGCGGCCGATGAACGCAGCACGCGGCGCGTCCTGCTCGGCGTGGGAAATGGCGTGGACTGCTCGAAAGACGACGCTCCAACGCGCCCGGAGGGCACGCTCGTAGATCTCGATCGGGGCGTGGGCTTCATCGCTCGTAGCGTGCGCGAGGTGTTTGCGTAGCTGACGCACGGTGAGAGCCGCGGCGGCGACCGTCCGGATCGAGTGAAGCAACGGCCCCATGCGTGCGTCGTCACGAAACCGCTCGCGGAGCGAGTCCAGATGACCGACAGCCGCGGCGAGCTCGAAGTCGAGCTGCCCCGCCGCATCGAGAGCGAGAACCGAGTAAGAAGACGCCACGACACCAACAAACACGAATCGAGCGCAACTGAGAAGGGGTTGACGTAAAGCGCCCTGCAGATTTCGAAAAAGTACGTCAGCACCGCGGCTAAGTAGCGAACACGACGCGAGCGGATCGCTACACGTGACGTACTTTTTCGCGAAGTGATGTCGCGTTTACGTCAGTACTTGCGGAGCGACGAAACAAGGTGGCTTGTATAGAGGCATGACCAAGCCGAAGGTCGCCACCGGTCCCAAAACCAAGACGCTCCCCGACGAG
>JBBRBG010000341.1:0-6430 GCA_038206055.1 Haliangiales bacterium | reverse complement strand
CCGCATCGGATCTCGCGCGGGCGGTCGCCGCCGTGCCGGGCATCCGGCTCGACGGTCTGATGACGATGCCGCCGTACGCCGATGATCCCGAGGCCTCGCGCCCCGCGTTCATGGCGCTCGCCGAGCTGCGTGATCGGCTCGCGCAGGATCTTGGCGGGCCGCTGCCCGTGCTGTCGATGGGGATGTCGGGCGACTTCGAGGTGGCGATCGCCTGCGGCGCGACCCACGTGCGCGTCGGTACAGCGATCTTCGGCGCTCGCTAGGTTTGCGGTTGTGCCCGCTGCGCTTCTTTGGGAGGTTCCGCACCATGAAGCACCTGGTCCTCGGAATGGTGGTGGTCACGGCGGCGTGCGGTGGCGGCGGCACCGGCAGCGGCGACGACGTCGTGATTCCCGATGCGCCGGGTGGTGGGCAGACGATTCCGTATCAGGGCTTCACGGCACGTACGCGCAGCCTCAACAAGCAGGAGAGGTATCAGATCTCGACCACCGACCTGATCGGCCCGATCGCGTGCGGCCTGTCCACCGATCAGTCCGCCGGCCTCGGCACCTCGGGCAGCCAGATCATCCTCGCGTTCTCCGACGGCAACTTTCAGAACTGCCCGGTCGGGACGTACGCGATTCGCAACGGCTGCGAGATCCCGAGCATGGGCAGCTTCAACATGTTCGTGCCCGATGCCTGCGCGTACTTCCGCAAGTACGACCAGCAGGGCAAGCTCCTCGGCACCGCGGTCGCGACCGCCGGTGCGATCGGCGTGACGGGGACCGAGAGCGCGTGCACGTTCCAGGTCAACCTCAGCTTCGCCGGTCAGACCCACGCGGATACGTTCACGCTGACCAACTGGCCGATGGCGTGGCCGTGGTGCAAGTGATCGAGAACCGCTGGTTTTTCGCCCCTGTCCGACCCCTCGTGTAGCGTCTGCGGGATGCGCATCCTCGGCCTGGACCCCGGTAGCCGCGTCTGTGGCTACGGAGTCATCGACGAGGTCGGCGGCGAGCTCCGGTACATCGAGTGCGGCCTGCTGACGGCACCCGAAGGTCAGCCGATGGAGCAGCGGCTCGGCGAGATCGCCCGCGGGCTCAAAGAGGTGATCGAGGAGCTGCGGCCCGCGGTGTGCGCGGTCGAGGACGTGTTCGTGCAGCACAACCCGCGCAGCGCGCTCGCGCTCGCGCAGGCGCGGGGGATGGCGCTCGCCGTGATCGGGCTCGCCGGCCTGAGCGTCGCGAGCTATCCGCCGGCGACCGTGAAGAAGGCGGTGTCCGGATCGGGCAAGGCGGAGAAGGCGCAGATCGCGCGCATGGTGCAGGCGCTGATCGGGCTCACCACGCTGCCGCGCGCCGATGCCACCGATGCGCTCGCGGTGGCGATCACCCACGGCCGCATGGTGCGGCCCACCTCGGTGCGCATCGTTCCCGCCGTGGTAAGAGCGAGAGCGACATGATCGCGCGGCTCGAAGGCGTGCTGCACCGCGATGGAGATCGCGTGATCGTCGACTGCAACGGGGTCGGCTACGAGGTGACGTGCTCGGCGTACACGGTGGCGGCGCTGCCGAGCCACGGCGAGCGCGTGATGCTGCGCGTGCACACGCAGATGCGCGAGACGGCGATCGCGCTGTTCGGGTTCTACGAGGCCCACGAGCGCGAGCTGTTCGATCTCTTGATCACGGTGAAGAACGTCGGGCCATCCACGGCGATCGCGATCCTCTCGGGTGCGGGGCCGCGCGATATCGCCGCGCTGATCGCACGCGAGGACGTGGCGGGACTGACGAAGGTGAAGGGCATCGGCAAGAAGACGGCCGAGCTGCTCGTGGTCGAGCTCCGAGAGAAGTGCGAGCTGCTCGTGCTGTCGTGGAACCTGGGCGGCACCAAGCCGGGCGCGGCGCCCTCGGGCACGGTGCGCACGGCAAAGTCCACGCGGCATCCATTGCTCGGCGACGTGATGGCCGCGCTGATCAACATGGGCTGGCGATCGATCGAGGCGGAGGCCGTGGTCGCCGAGCTGCCGATCGATGAGACGTCCACGCTCGAGGTGCTGCTGCGCCAGGCGCTGCGGAGCATGCCGCGCTGATGACACGCAAGAAGCACACGGACGGCAGCGATGGCGTCGAGACCGAGTCTGCGCGCGAGGTCGCTCCTGCGGCGCAGGGAGGCGAGAAGCAGTGGCAAGCGGCGCTGCGCCCGCGCACGTTCGACGAGTACATCGGCCAGCGCGATCTGATCGATAACCTCAAGGTCAGCGTGCTCGCCGCCAAGCAGAACGGCTGGCCGCTCGATCACTTCCTGTTCGCGGGGCCCCCGGGCCTCGGCAAGACCACGCTCGCGCACGTCATCGCGAACGAGCTCGGCGTCAACCTCCACGTGTCGAGCGGTCCCGCGATCGATCACAAGGGCATGCTCGCGTCGCTGTTGACCTCGCTCGGCGAGGGCGACGCGCTGTTCATCGACGAGATCCACCGGCTCGCCCCGGTGGTCGAGGAGAACCTCTATCCCGCGATGGAGGACTTCCGCTTCGATCTGTTCATCGGCGATGGCCCGCACGCGAAGGCCGTCACGATGCAGTTGCCGCGGTTCACGCTGCTCGGCGCGACCACGCGCATGGGGCTGCTCTCCGCGCCCCTCCTCGATCGCTTCGGCTTCCACTGGCAGCTCCGCTACTACGAGCAGACCGACATGGAAGCGATCGTGCGGCGCTCCGCACAGCTCATCGGCGTCACCATCGATGCTCACGGCGCGACGGAGATCGCGCGCCGCGCTCGCGGGACGCCGCGGATCGCGAACCGCCTCCTCCGACGCGTGCGCGACTTCGCCGTGGTCGAACGCGATGGAACGATCGATGGCGATATCGCCGCGTCTTCGCTCGATCGTCTCGCCGTGGATCACGCCGGGCTCGATACGCTCGACCGTGCGTACCTGAGCGTGATCTGCGAGCGCTTCGACGGTGGACCCGTCGGTATCGAGGCCGTCGCCGCGTCGCTCTCCGAGGAGCGCGGCACGCTCGAAGAGGTGGTCGAGCCGTTCCTCTTACAGGTCGGCTTCATCGCGCGCACCCCACGCGGTCGGGTAGCGACTGCCGCCGGTTACCAGCACATGGGACTCGTCGCACCGACCAAGGCGCCTTCTGGCGGCCAGGGTGGCGCGCAGGGCCGTTTGTTCTGAACCGTAGAGCGGGCCGTGAGTACGTAGGGTCAGTTGTTCCCGGCCGCCGGCAACTCGGGTTGCGCGGCGTCGCGAATCCGGTGTCCGCGCGGGGTTAGCGCGGCACGCCCGCTGCAATTCGCGGGTGGATGCTGTCCCGCTCCTGGTTGCTGTCGGTCGCGCTGATCCCGCTCGTCGCGTGCGCGTCCACCGAGCGTGATGACGGCGACCCGTCCGACGATGGCGAGGATGGCGAGGGCTACGCGCCGTTCGATGGCAAGGCCGATGGCTCGACGGGGCTCGGTGGCCCGGTCAGCTTCACCGCCGCCTGCACGCCGGGCGCGCGGATCACGATCGGCGCGGTCGGCGACGTCCTGCTCCACTCGCCGCTCCAGCAGCAGGCGATCGCGAAGGCGAGCAGCGGCCGGTTCACCACGCTGTGGTCGCCCGTGAAGGATCTACTCGCTGCCGCCGACACGCAGTACGCGAACCTCGAAGGGCCGACGGCGCACGGCGTGAATTCGACTGGCCGCGATGTCGCGGATCCCGGCTTCCGGTTCGACAACAACGTCTACGGCAGCTACCCGCAGTTCAACTATCACGGCTCGCTCGAGGATGACCTCGTCGCCACCGGCTTCGACGTGGTGTCGACCGCGAACAACCACGCGATGGATCGCCGCGCGCTCGGCGCCGATCGCACGATCGAGCGACTCCGCGATGCGGGCCTGCCGTTTACCGGCACCCACCACCGCAACGAGTCCGCAACGCCATGGTCCACGACCACCAGCGCGCGCGGCTTCAAGCTCGCGTGGCTCGCGTGCTCGTTTTCGACGAACGGCATCCCTGACGCGGCGAGCCAGGTACTCGGCTGCTGGGAGGACGAGGCGACCGTGGTCGCGGAGATCAAGAAGCTCCGCGCGACGCCCGGGATCGATGCCGTGATCGTCACCCCGCACTGGGGCGAGGAGTACACCGCGAACCCCTCGCGCGCGCAGCGCGACCTCGGTCACCGCTTCCTCGATGCCGGCGCCACGCTCGTCCTCGGCAGCCACCCGCACGTGCTCGAGCCGTGGGAGAAGTACAAGACCGCCGACGGTCGCGAGACGTTCGCGATCTACTCGCTCGGCAACTTCGTCTCCGGCCAGGCCCAGCTCGCGCGTCGCTCGACGATCCTCCTCTACGTGGGTCTCACGCGCACGACGACCGGTGTCGTCGTCAACGGCGTCAGCTACGTCCCGATGATCATGAACACGCGGTCGGGCGTGCGCGCCGTCGAGTCGATCGATCGCGCCGGCGGCTCGGTCGATAGCCGCCGCCAGACCGTCGCGATGTTCGGGACGAAGAATTTGCAGGATCCGGCGAAGCCGATCGCGACGACGCCGGAGTGCAACTAGGAGGTGAAGCTCGTAGCGTAGGCGTGGGCATCGACGATCGAGAACCGCGGCGGCGGATCATGCGCTCGTGTGCTCGGGCGCCCCGAAGTCCCGAAGGGACCCGAATCAGAGTCGTCTCCTGGGGAGAGAGCCTCTTCTTTGGGAGCTTCGGGTCGTTGGGGCGCAACTGAACCAGCGAACTCCGTCGTCGCGTGCGGAGTATCTGCGACCGATCGGCCGTGCCTCCGTCATCGCCTCGCTTCGACTATTGCGGCTATGCCGCGCCCTAGCGACCAGCGGCCGAGAGCGCGTCCTTGCGATAGTCCTCGAACCACGCCTTGTGCTCCTGGATCTCGTCGAGTTGCTGGTTCGCCTTCTTCTCGTACGTCGGGTTGTCGGCGAGCTTCGCGAGCCTGCCGAGCAGGCGGAGTGCACAGCCCTTGCGCTGCGCGAGGTCGTACGCGCGCGCGAGCTTGAGCGTGGCTTCCGCGCTGAACGGATCGTTCTCGAGGGCGTTGCCGTACTGCTGGATGCTGTCGATCAGCATGTCGGTCTTGCTCTTCACGTCCGACGCCTTCTCGAACGTGCCGACCGCGGTGTCGCCACGGCGCACGGCCTCATCGGAGCGCGGGGTATCGCGCTTGACCGTCTTCGCCACCGCGACGACCTTGTACTGGCACTCGTCGATGTACGTCTTCGGCGCCGGGGGCGGCGGGGGAACATCGATGTGGTGGATCGCCTGCGGGTCCTTCGGCTTCGGCGCCTTGGCGCCGTACATCGGCTGGCAGGCACAGAACGCAAGCGTGGCCATGGCGAGCAGCGTCTTCCCCATGCCTCGATGGTAACCGCGTGCCGGCGCCGTTCAACGACTTTCGTGGCAAGTTCGGACGATGCGCGGGAAGACCGTCGTGATCACCGGAGCGAGCTCGGGGATCGGCCTCGAGACCGCTCGCGCCATCGCGGCGAAAGGCGCGACGGTTGCCATGGTCGTGCGCAGTCAGGAGCGCGGCGAGGCGGCGATCGCGAACATCCGGACCGGCGTGCCGGATGCGCAGATCGAGCTCGTGCTTGCGGATCTGTATTCGCTTGCGGCGGTCCGCACGGCGGCGGCCGAGCTGCGCGCGAAGCATCCGAAGATCGACGTGCTGATCAACAACGCCGGCCTGATCCATCGCGCGCGCGAGCTCACGGTCGATGGCTTCGAGAAGACGTTCGCGCTCAATCACCTCGCGGCGTTTCTCCTGACGTACGAGCTGCGCGATGCGCTGTGCGGCCGCGTGGTCACCGTGTCATCGGCCGGCCACGCTTACGCGCGGTTCGACTGGGACGACCTCGCCACCATGCGCACGTGGAAAGGAGAGATCGGCGTCTACGGAGCATCGAAGTTGTGCAACATCTGGTTCGCGCGCGAGGCCTCGCGCCGGTTCGCGGCGAAGGGCGTCACCTCGAATTCCCTGCATCCGGGGCCGGTCGCGACGAGCTTCGGCCAGTCGGGCTCGTGGCTATTCAAGTACGGCACGCGGATCGTGCGGCCGTTTCTGCTCACGGCGGCCGAGGGGGCGCGCACTTCGGTCTATCTCGCGAGCTCGCCCGAGGTGGAGGGCGTGACCGGCGAGTACTTCGCGAAGGGCAAGGTCAAGCAGCCGTCGGGGCGCGCGCGCGACGATGCGAGTGCACGCCGGCTGTGGGAGCTGAGCGAGCGGCTGTGCGGCGTCTCCTGGTCGTAAGCCTCGTCGTCGCGGCGTGCTCCTCGCACAAGGCGGAGGACCCGCCGCCGACACCGCCACCACCGGCGGTGCGCGTACCGCCGAAGGGCCCGATCTCCACGGTGACCGCCGCCGACTACATCGGACCGGCCGCGTGCGGCGAGTGCCACCCCGACGAGCACGCACGGTGGTCACAGAGCCTCCATCCGGTGATGAA
>JBBRBG010000340.1:0-6433 GCA_038206055.1 Haliangiales bacterium | reverse complement strand
GACGGCTCCCACGCCGACACCGCCCGTCGCGAAGCCGGTAGTCGTCCCGGTCACCTGCACCGAGGTCGCTACCTGCGACGTGGCGTGCAAGGACGGCGCGGGGTCGCTCGAGTCGTGCGTTCGGCTTGGAGACCTCGCGCTCGCCGGTCGCAAGATCGAGCCCGACGCCGGGCGTGCGTTGCGTGCATATCGGGCGGCGTGTGCGCTCGACGAGCAGCTCAGGCCGGAACGCGATCGACCCGCCGTCGCCGCCGGCTGCCTCGCGATGTGGGAGCTGCTCGACCGCGGCTGGCTGTTCGAGGTGGAGCGCGCGCCCGAGAAGGCGGCGGTGGTGCTCGACCGCACGATCGCGATCGGTCGCACCCGATGCACCGACTCCGACACCAGTGGCTGCGTCGCCGCGGCGAAGGCGATCCTCGGGCGCGACAAGAAGCTGCCGCCGGCCAAGGCGGACGTGCTGGGCCGCATCGCACTCGCCGAGCGCGGCTGCACGAAGGGACGCTCGCTCGATGCTTGTCAGCACCTCATCGAGACTTCGTGGTCGCTCGATGCGATCGAGTCGTTCAAGTCCGAAGCCGCGCGACTGCGCAGCGTGGCGTACGCCGGCATGGCCGCCGCGTGCACCACCGACGAGGACGTCACCGCGTGCACGAAGGTCGAAGGTCGGCTCGATGGTGCGCAGCGGGTGGCGGTGCGCAATGTGATCGAGAAGCGGTGCAGGGAGAACGACAAGCTCGCGTGCGCGACGCTGCAGATGGAGATCATCTTCAAGCACCGCCGCGAGCCCGACAAGGTCCTCGCCGCGACGAAGGTCTTGATCTCGCTGTGCCCCGGCGACGGGCACCCGCTATGCTCGAGCGTCGCCGAGGCGCTCATCCTCCCCGAGAAGGCGAAGCGCCTCGGGATCCAGGTCGAGCTGGTCGCCGGGCTCGCGCTCGCGACCCAGCGCTGCGATCTCGGCGACGTCGATGGGTGTCGGCTCGCCGCGACCGTCCTCGGTGAGCCTCCGGTCACGACGACGCCCGTCCCTGCGGCTCCCGCGCCGGCGCTACCGCCGGTGGCGGGCAAAGGCTCCGCGGCTGCACCCGCAACGCCGGCCGCGCCCGTCACCACGGCGGTGCCGCGTGATCCGATCAAGGCGCGCGGGTTCGCCGATCGCGCTTGCTCGCTGACGCGTCCGGATCGCACGTGCCGCGAGTGCAAGGCGGATCCCACGCTGCCGAGTTGCCAGCGCCGCATCGCGTACGGGGATCACGAGCAGTGCTTCACGGGAGGCGCCGGCGCGTGCGAACGGGCCGCGGAGCGCTTCACGCACGGGCGCGGTGTCACCCGGTCGATCGAGCGCGCGGCCGACTACCTTCGCCGCGGCTGCGACGCGGCCGAGCGTGGCGCGTGCGTCGCACTCGACGAGCTGTGCGTCACGAATCCATCGCTGCCCGCGGCGCTGTGCCAGCAGGCGCTCATTCATAGCGACCTGTTCTACGAGGCGGAGTACCAGCTCGGCGCGGGCGGCGACGCGGACCTGATCGATCCCAATCATCCCACGACCTCGCCGAACGCTCCGGCGCCGGTCACCGTCGGCTCGATCGTCGCAGCGGCGCCGACCTCGATCCAGCGCGGCAAGCTCGACGCCGACCTCGTCGTCAATGTCGTCCTCGATCGCCTCCGCCAGGCCGCGATCCAGCTCGTCGTCAATCAGCTTCTCAGCGCGGAGAAGAAGGCGCGGTATCGCTATCTGCGCGACCTGCTCGAGCAGGGCGCGGGTCTGCTCGCCCAGCCATCGACACTGCGGCGCGAGAAGTTCCAGGACCTCGGGATGATCGTCGTCCGCGCGTTCGTCGCGGCGAACCTGATCGACGGGCTGTATCCGAACGGCGGTGCGCTGATGGCCTCTCCGCAGATCGGCGCCACCGTCGCGCGTGGGCAGAAGGAGCTCGAAATCGTGGCGAAGGGCCCACTCCCCGGGAAGCTCCATGGCTACCTCGTCGACGTCGCGTACTACTGGCTCGGCGAGACCCGGCTGTTCGGGCGCCCCGGCGGAGACGCCGCGCGTTCGCTCGAGTGCCCGTGGCCGTCGGGGCAGGGCGCGCTCCTGTGCACCCAGCTCGCCGAGCGTGCGACCGCCGAGCGCGTGATCGGCGTCGACAAGGTGCTCGATGGCCTGCGGCTGTGCAAGGCGCTGCGCGACGGCGGGTTCGATGATCTTCGCCGCCTCATCGAGGCATCGAGCCGGTCACGAACGATCGCCGACTTCGGGTCGACCGCTGGTCTCACCCTCGAGCAATGGCACACGAGACTCGTCGATGGGACGCGTCGCCGTCTCGACGGTGTCCGCACCGGCCTCGTCGATATCCGCACCCTGGTGCGCCCGGGCGCGTTCGCCGACAACGGTCTCGACCTCGCGACGCTCGGTGCACGTGCCCGCAACGCGCGCGAGGCATTGAGCTCGCCGGCGGTGCGCCTCCTGATCGGCGCCGAGAATTCGCTCCAGTTGATGCGGCTCGTGGCGATGATCGACCGCGCCTCGCGTGATGCGGAGGTCGACGACGGGGAAGGGCAGGGCGCGGACGACGTGATCGGTCCCACCGTGCGGACCGCGCCGAAACTACCTTCGGTGCCGACACCGAAGGGCAAGAAGGTCGCGAAGCCGGAGACCGAGGGCCCGATCGGAGACGCGATCGATGCCGACGCGCTCATCCTCGCGAAGCTGCGCTCCGACGCCACCATCGTCCTCGCGGGCTGGGCGACGCGCGACATGGGCGAGCTCGGGAAGCGGATCGATCAGATCAACGCGAAGGTCGAGGCCGTGTACCCCACGGTCGACCGTCTCGAGGCATCGGTCGCGGATATCGCGAGCCTGTTCGCTCGGTTCCCGTCGAGCGATGGCACGGCGTCGCTCGATGTCGGCAACCTGCCGCTGTACGAGACGCCAGACCTCGCGCGCGAGCTGCGCACTGCATCGAAAGCGCTCGTCGCTCTCGACGATGGGCTCCGTTCGCTGTTCCCCGGTGAGGTCAACGCGCAGGTCCGGTTCGCACGCTCCGCGACGGTGCGCCTCGTCGGGTTTCTCGATCTCATGGAGCGCGTCGCCCGGTCGTCGCGCCTGACGCAGAAGACGGGCGATGTGATCGCGGCGCTGCGGATGCTCGGCACGTTCCAGCTCGGCGTGTTCGACGCCCCGCTCTACGACGTGCTCGAGCCCGTGATCGATTCGATCAAGACCCACGAGGCCATGAACCTCGAGATGCTCTATGCGGTGATCGCGCACGTCCGGCTCGATACGCTGATCACCGCGCTCCAGGGCGACGGCGACCCGTGCAAGAAGAGCGAAGGGTCCGTCGATTGCTGGACCACGCGCCTCGTGCACGCGCTCCAGGAGTCCGTCGAACAGGATGCCACCGGTGGGCTCCGCATCGACGGTGGCAAGTTCGCGCAGCGCCTCGCGCAGCACGGCGATGACTTTCGGCGACATCATCGGTGGCGCGGCTACCTCCACCTCACCGTCGGCGTCGGTGCGTTGTACAGCGATCCACTCGGCGACACGACCGACGATCGGCGGACCGTGCCGCTGATCAGCGAGCAGATCGGTGTCGGGCTCGCCAGTCCCACGTTCTTCGGCGACCGGCTCACCTTCAAGGTCGGCCTCGCCGCATCGGGCCTGCTCTATCGCGCGACGCTCGACTCCGCGGAGTCGAACGCGATCATGGTGCATCCGATCTTCTTCGCGGTGGACATCGGCGATCTCATCGAAGCGTACGTGTCGCCAGGGATGGTGATGCTGTACCCGCCAGACAACGGTGTCGGGACGCAGGTGCGCTGGGGCTTCTCCGCCGGAATCCAGGTGCCGCTGTCCGCGTATCTCGAGCGGCTCTGACGTTCAGGCGAGGCGTTTTGCGAGCTCGCCGCTCTCGATCATGCGCTGTACTTCGGCCGCGCCGCCGATCAGCACACCGCGCACGAACACCATCGGGAAGGTCGGCCAGCCGGTCCACATCTTGAGTGCGGTGCGTCGTCGCCACTCACCGAGGTAGCTGCCGTACTCGAGGTAGTGGAAGTCGATGTTCGCGGTGCGGAGTGCCTTCTTCGCTTTGCGCGGAAACGGGTTCTGGCGCATCCCGACGACGACGAGCGGGTGCGCGGCGACCGCGGCTTCGACTTCGTCGACGATCTCGCGGTGGCTCGCCGCGATCGTCTCGTGGATGGAGGTGTCGATTCGATCTTCGGGGAGGAGGTGACGGGGCATGGGCGGCGAGTCTGCCACACGCCGAGATGACCAGGCCGGAGAGCCTACCTACACCTGCGCCCCGTGTTGTCGGCCACCACCCCGCAGCGGGTCTGCTAGCCTTGCGTATGGACTTCGAAGGGAGCTCGCTCCTCGCGTCGCTGGTCGTCAGCTCGATCGGCCTCGTGGTCCTCGGCTACGGCAAGCGCCTCCAGCGCATTCCACACGTCGTCGTCGGGTTGGTGCTGATCGCGTTCCCGTACGTCGTTCCAAGTGCGCCGCTGATCGCGGTCATCGCGGCGGCGCTGCTCGGCGGATTGTGGCTGGCGACCCGGTTCGGACTGTAGCGACAGCGGTAACCTCGCCCGATGGTGAGAGGGGGAGTGTTGCTCTTCGTCGCGATCGTCGGCGCTCGTGGTGCCGCACATGCGGGTGGGATGTATCTGCCGGGCTCGGGAGCGGTCTCGACATCACGCGCCGGCGCAGCGGTCGCGTCGACGGATAACGGCGAGGCGATCGGTCTCAATCCGGCGGGGATCGCGAAGACCACCGGGACGACGATCACGCTCTCGATGGCGATCATCGACTACGCGATGTCGTTCCAGCGGCGCGGGACGTACGACGCGATCCCCAGTGTCGACCTGTCATACGAGGGGCAACCGTACCCGCTCGTCGAAGACGCGTCGAAGGCCCCGCTCGGCATCGGCGGATTTCAGCCGATTCCGGTGATCGCGGTGACGACGGACCTCGGTGGCCTCGTGCCGAACCTGAGACTCGCCGCGGGCTTGTACGCGCCGAACTCGTATCCGTTTCGCGACTTGTGCACGCACCAGCCGGGCGGTGGCTGCAAGAAGGACGAGATCAACGGCGACCCGAACGAGCTCCCCAGCCCGGCCCGCTACGACGTCGTCTCGCGCAAGGCCCTGCTGTTGATGCCGACGATCGCGGCGAGCTATCGCATCTTGCCGAACCTCGACGTTGGAGCCCGGTTCGGGTGGGGATTCTCCGATGTCACGTCGACGGTTCACGTGTGGTCGTCCCCGGGCAATGTCGTCGAGGATGTCGGCGGCGATGGCCTGCTGGAGGTGACCGGCAAGGACAACTTCGTGCCGTCGTACGGTGCGGGATTCACCTACCGGCCAACCCCGGCGATCGAGGTCGCCGGCAACTACAGCTCGGAGATCCACATCGGCGGGAAGGGCACCGCCAGGACCACGCTCGGTCCGCGGTCGGGCGCGTCGGGGATCGCGGTGACCGTCGTGCCGCTTCCGGACGAGTTCGCGGAGTGCGCACCGGGAGGGAAGGTGGGCGCGCTCAAGGCTTGCCTCACCGCCGAGCTCCCGCGGACCGCCACCGTGGGCGGTCGCTACAAGTTCCTCGGCCCGGGCGAGCAAGAGCGCGGTGATCTCGAGCTGAACGTCGGCTGGGAGAACTGGGGCAACCCGGCGTCGACGGACTACCGCGTGAAGATTGATTCGGAGATCGTGACGGCCGGCGGCGGCGGGCTCTCGATCAAGCAGAATACGGTGCGCCACGGCTTCCAGGACGTGTTCAACGCACGGCTCGGCGGCAGCTGGCGCTTTCCGGTCGGCGCGAACACGCTGATCGCGCGCGGCGGCATCGGCTATGACAGCGCGGCCGCCAAGCCGGGCTGGCAGCGCGCCGATGTCGACGGGGCGGCGCGCACGACCATCGCCGCGGGCGGGGGCTATCGGACGAAGCGGTTCCAGATCGACGCCGGCTTCGGCGTGGTGCTCGAGGGCTCGAACGACAATCCCGGCGACTGCAACCCGATCTCGTCGCAACCCTCGGACCTGGGCTGCAACCGCGATGGCGTTCAGGCTTCCCTCGGGGACCGGCAAGGTCCCGATCCGATCAATCCGCTCGTCGTCCCGGACCAGCAGCTCCAGTCGCCAGTCAACCAGGGCGTGTTCAAGTCGCACTATCTGATGATCATGCTCGGTGCGACGACGTGGTTCTGACCAGCTGAGCTACGGTGGCCGACGTGCGTTACCTTCATCCCGCCCACGACGAAGAGCTCGAGCTCTCGACCGACGACGTGTTCCTCAATCCCGGGTACTTCGCGGGCGAATCGCGCCTCGAGACCGACCTCACGCCGCCGGACTTCCCCGGAGGCTCGCATCCGATCGTCTCGGCGAACATGAACGGCGTCACCGGCAAGCGCATGGCCGAGACGATGGCGCGGTTCGG
>JBBRBG010000339.1:0-6482 GCA_038206055.1 Haliangiales bacterium | reverse complement strand
GTCGGGTATGTATCGAATCGCTGCAGACTCGACGAGTCGAACGCAATCGCGGACTCCCTGCACTACTTCTCCGCACGTCGACGCGATCGTGGCTTGGGTTTGCCGCGCTTTGGAACGCGCTTGCGCGTCGGCGTTTCAGCTGGCACCCCGACATTCGTTCCCTCCACGCTCAGGGCGATCCGGCAATCGACTTCCCACGTGGACAACATGTATGGCTCCTCGGGCCAGCGATCGGCGGGATCGGGGTTGTTCTCGTGCGCGCGATCGAAGGCCTCTGCCGCCTCGACCAGCTTCCCGGTCATCGTTAGTGCCATGCCCAACGCGAGCCAGGCCTCGTGATCCTTTGGGTGCTTCTTGCACTCGCGACGCGCCGTTGTCACTGCATCCGAGGCGATCGCGAGCCCGCGCGCGAGCGTGTCGCGTAGCTCGACTGCCTCGTCGTCGTCGGGCGCATCGGCGAGCACGGCCTCGATGATCCGCATGCCCTCGCCCCAGCAATCGGCGGCCGCGAGGCTACGCGCGAGGATCTGACGCGCATCGATCCTGCCGGGATCGATCTGGAGGGCATCGCGGGCGTCGCGAATTGCTTGGCGCTCGCGCCCGAGCCGCATCAGCGCCCATGCACGCGTAACGAGCACACTGACGCGATCCGCCGCAGCTGCGACCTCGAGCGCCTGCGTTGCGGCCAGCACCGCGCCATGGCTGTCGCCGGTGCCATCGCGAAGCTTTGCAATGGTCCACAGCGGGTAGTGATCGTCGGCATCGGAGAGCTGGCGCCCGCGGTCGGCAGCGGTGTGCGCCTCCTCGAACCGTTTGAGCGCCATCAAGATCATCGCCTGGTTGCTATGAATCCGCGACCGACCTGGCTGTGCGGCGAGCGCGGTCGAAATCGACACGAGGGCCGCATCGTATTCGCCGGCGCTGTAGCGCGCCATCGCGTCTACATAGGCGGGGTTGTCAGGCCATTCCCGCATCGCTGGAACATAACGTGCCTCGCCGCCAGATGCCGACGGATCGTTATCAGGCCGAGCGACTTGTTGCGCTCATCGCGCACCCTGATCGCGTTCCCCGGGTGCGCGCTCATCGTGTCGCAAGATCGGTGGTTCCTCGACCGCGTGGTCACCGGCCTCCGCGCGCGAGCAACGTGGCGTTCCTCGAGGGCGCCACCAGGCCAAGCACCGGAATCCCGCTTCGCCATTACCTTTGCCGAACTAGCCGAGCTAGGTCTTCTTCTGCTTGCCGACGCTTTCCTCGACGACCGCGAAGTCTCGCTCGAGGGTCGCGATGTCGCGTTCGATCGTGGCCTTGCTCACCTGCAGCTGGTCGGCGAGCTCCTTGATGGCCCACGACCTCGGCGAGTCCGAGAGCAGTCGCAAGATCGTCCATTGACGGATCAACTGCAACGAATCGGGCCGACGCTCGGAGCTACTCGTCTTGCGTGCACACACTTGGATGAATCGTCGCGCAGAGCGCGAACGCCTGGCAAGTCGATGCTTGCCTGAGACCGCATCGCACGGTGCAGCGGTTTGCGACACGCCCCCCACCACCGACCGCTGCACAGGCCGAAGCGGTCATTCCGTAGCGTGATGTGTGGAGGGTGTTGCCATGACGTATCGACTCGAGGGAGAGGCTCCGACCGTTGGCCCGAACAAGAAGCACTGTCACGCGTGCGCCGCGATCCTGGACGTTCGGGCCGAGCTCTGCCCGAGGTGCGGCGTTCGCCAGCCCGCGCTCGCCGGCGTACTGACAGCGACGGCGCCCGCGGTGATCGTTCCACCGTCCACGCGAAGCAGAACGACGGCCGGGTTGTTCGCCCTCCTTTTCGGCGGCATCGGAGTTCACAAGTTCTACCTTGGCCGCGTCGCCGCTGGCGTTCTCTACATTCTGTTCTGCTGGACTCTGATCCCATCGCTGATCGCGTTCATCGAAGCGCTGATGTTGTTCGGGATGAACGACGCCGACTTCGCGCGGAAGTATCCCGGCTGACGCTCGATACCTTGCCGTGGTGCATCACTTTGCTGCGGCCTTCACAGATGTGAATCGGGCGGGAGTGCCGGGATCGCTCCGGCGGGCGGCGCCGCAGTTGTCGCACGTTGCGATACGCTGGCCCTCTCGATGATCAGGGTTTCGGCGTGAACGAACTGATGCGGCGCCTGGCACGCGATCAATGGGTCCGGCTGCACGGCACCCCGCGCGTCACCGTGCTCGTCGGCGCGCACGCACGCACGATCTACCTGGCCTGGCTCGCCCTGGGAGACATCCAGGCCAAGCTCCACGACGGTGACGATCTCGATCGTTCCATCCGCGACGCGTGCGCGCACGCCAGCGCCCATCCGAACGACGCCGTCGCCGTCTGCACCACGCGTCCGCATCTCCTCGCGTGGCGCACCGGGCGAACCGATCGGCTCGCCGCCATGGTCGACGAGGGCCTCGTCGACATCGCAGATCGCCCCACCGCCACGTCGCGCGGCTCGGACCTCCCGCTCGATGCCCGCAGCGCCGCCGAGGCCGCGATGTTCGAGGCGCTCGAGGTAACGCTTGCCACCGCGGGCCGCTTCAAGCTGAACGAATACCTCTCGGTCCGGTTCGGCGGCGTCGCGTGCGAGGTCGATCTGCTCTCGCGCGAGGACGGCATCGCCATCGAGATCGACGGCGTTCATCACTTCGCCGATCCATCGTGCTACCGCCGGGACCGGCGAAAAGACCTTCTCATGCAGACCCAAGGACTGATCGTGATCCGGGTGCTCGCCGAGGACGTGCTCGCAGACCCGCGGGACGCCGTGACTGCCGTCTGCCAGGCGCTCGCTCACCGACGAGGTACCCCATGATCGCGGACCGTCTGGATCTCCTCGTGCTCGCACGCATCGCGACGAGCGCCGATCGCTCTTCGATCGCGAGCTCGCTGCGGCGGTTCGCGCCGGCAACCGTCGGCGACGGCGACTGGACTCGCGCCGTCGCCGACGCCGTGGAACGCACGAAGCACCTCGACGCGACCGCCGAGGTCATCCGGCGCCTCGGCGCGAAGCGCCCGTGGAAGCAGCTCGCCGAGCGCGTCTTCCCTGCGCTGGGCCTCGGCCTCTCTGACGAGAAGGCGATCGCTCGCCTCACCGGCCGCGACGAATGGACCGCCGCGATCGCCGGGCGCGCGCTCGGCCTCTGGACCTCGGGCCCCGCACCAACGCTCTCCGTCGTCTGCGATGCCTATGCCTGGCGAAGCCTGGGGCTTCCTGGCCGCGCGAAGCGGTGTCCTCCGGAAGTGCGCGCGTTGTTCATCCAGCGCGAGCTCCAGACCGACCCTGGTCCGCCCGATCGCCTGCTCCGCCTGTTCGTCGCGCGCGAACTCGAGGCAGCGCGACCCGAGCTACGCGTGCTCCGCGACGCGCTCGTCCGCAACTGGCTCCTCGGAAAGCAGCTCGGATCGAGTTTCACCGACGACGTTCGCCACGCGACGCGGTCCGCGCAGCACGGCGTGTTCGGCGGGCGCAAGGTCTTCATCTCTGCGGTGTGGGACGAGCTACGGCGCACCGGGCGATGGTCCACGCTATCGATTCCGGACTTCAAGCGCCGGCTCCTCGACGCGCAGCGAGCCGGGAGTCTCGAGCTCGCCCGCGCCGATCTGGTCGCGGCGATGGATCCGCGCCTCGTTGCCGATTCCGAGACGCTCGCCGACGGAGCGAGCTTTCACTTCATCGTTCGGGAGGAAGCCTGATGTCCGTGACGACCACGCTCGATGCCGCCGAGGTCACCTCCTGGCTCACCCGTGTGACGCAGACGATCGATCGCAGCTTGCGCGAGCCCATCCGCACGAGTGCCGCGACCGCGCTGCAGACCGGGCTCGATGGCACCCGCGCCGCGCTCCCGGTGCTGATCCAGCTCGCGCTCCTCGACGATTGCCTGCGCGTCGCTCATCAAGCGATCGAGGCCGACGGACGGATCGATGCCGAGGAGCTGGCCCGCGTCGCCGACCTCGTGCGCGTGGCGGCCGGCAAGTACTTCGCGGCGCTTCCTCACTACGAGGCGTTCGCGGACGGCACCCCGACGCCGGGTGACATCGAGCGCTTTCTCCGCACGCACCGCCACGACGCGGGCCCGTTCGGGTTCCGTTCGCTCCACGAGTGGAGCGGCCTCAACCTGGTGCGGCAGGTCGAGAAGCACACGCGAAACGCCTCGCCGCTGCGCGACCACGAGCGGATGCTCGCGCGGATCATGGACGAGGTCTTCGCGGGCCGGACCACCGACGTCGAGCGCAAGGCACGCCGCGATCTGCGTGCGATGTTCGAACGGCAGACGGTCCTGGGCCTCGACCCACGGGCCATCGCGTTCTGTCGTCCTGACGGTCCCGAGGTGTTCGCATCGGTGGCGCACGGATCGCAGATCCATACGCGCGATCCCTTTGACGTCGAATCGATCCATGCGGAGGTCCGCGAGGTCTTCCATCGCCAGGTGGTTCGCGCCAGTACCCCCGAACAGGTCCAGCGTGGCCACGGCCGCACGTTGCTCGTCCTCGGCGAGTCAGGTGCGGGCAAGACGCATCTCCTGCGTGCGCTTCGCGCCCAGGTGCATTCGTCGCGCATGGGCTACGTCGGCTACCTCCAGATGACGTCGGAGGTCGGTGACTACTCGCGGTACGTGCTGCGAAGCCTCGTCGATTCGATGGAGCGACCCTACGACGCGCCCGCTCTCCACGAGTCGGCGTTGATGTATCTGTCGGATGGGCTCGCCGAGGGTCGCGTGCCCATCCCGCCCGACGAGCTCGAGCAGCTGCGCACCGCCGAGCTGTCCGAGAGCGAGCTCGACTCGGCGATCGGTGGGATCATCGATCGCGTCGTCCGGACCGAAGGTCTCGAGACCCTCGAGGTCGACGTGCTCCACGCGCTGCTGCTTCTCCAGCGCCGGGATCCCGCGCTGCAACGGAGAGTGATCAAGTACCTGCGGTGCGAGTCCCTCACCGGCCACGACCGCAAGTTGCTCGGAGGGCTCGCCTCGCGTGACCAGCCCGAGGATCCGCTCCGGACGATCAAGCAGCTCGCCGCGATCATGTACGAGCTCCAGATGGCCGCGATGGTCATCGTCGTGGACCAGATCGAGGAGACGATCCCCGACGGCCAGACCGTCACGCGCCTCCAGCAAGCGTTCGACAGCCTGCGCGCCATCGCGGACGCGGTCCCTTCGGCCGTGGTGGTCATCTCCTGCCTCGATGACGTCTACACCACCGTGCGGCCGAAGCTGTCGCGGTCGCTGGTCGATCGGCTCGAGAGCGATCCGGGCCCGGTTCGGCTGACCGGCCAGCGGCAGCTCGACGAGATCGAGCAGATGCTGCTGCGACGGCTCGAGCACCTCTATTCGGAGTTCGACGTTCCATGGCGGGACGACGATCCGCTCTATCCGTTCACGACCGCGCAGGTGGAGGCGGTCAGCAAGTTCCGCGCGCGCGACGTCCTCGCGAAGTTCCGCGATTACCACGCCGCGTGCATCAAGGCCGGAACGCTGGTGGGCCAGGCCCAGCAGGCGGCGCCACCGATGGTTTCGAACGCCGGTATCGTCCCTCCGCTGATGATCCCCGAGCCGCCGCCCGCGGCTCCGCCGGTCGTTCACTCCGAGCTCGATCGGATGTGGAACGACCTCCGCACGGCATCGGTCGCACTCCCCGATGACGATGAGGGCGTGCTCGCCCTCGTCGAGCAAGCGCTCCGCGCCGGAGCCCACGAGGTCGGGCTGCAGCTCGTCTTTCGTCTCGACCGGGCCGCAGGCAGGCTCCACATCGAAGGCGGATCACTCGGCAAGCGCATCGTGGCCGTGTGCAACCGGCTGCCGCAGGGTGGACACCTCGGCAAACAACTCGATGCTCTCAAGAAGCTCGCCGCGAGCGGGGGCGCTCCGTTCGCGCTGCGAAATGGAGACTTCCAGTTCAAGCCCAAGACCACCACGGCACAACAGATCGGCGAGTTCGTCCAGGCTGGCGGTCGCACGGTCGCTCTCGAGGAAGCTGAGCTTCGCGCCGCCTTTGCTCTGCGTAACCTCACCAGCACGAATGCCCCGGCGCTCGATGCATGGCGCAGGACAGCGCAGCCGATCGCGCAGCTCGCATTCGTGCGCACCATCCTCGATCTCGACCTCGCGCCGATTCACGTGCCAACCGCTCCCGCCGCTCCGGCGCCGCTTCCGGTCGTTCCGCCGCCACCCGTGCAGCGCATCAGCGCACCGATGGTCGCGTTCGATCCTCTGACCGTTCGGCTCGGCGTGACCACATCGCTGCGGGCGGAGCCGCAGTCACTGCCGCTCGAGCAGGTGAAGTCGCACGTCACGTTCGTCGGCGGAACGGGTAGCGGCAAGACCACCGCGGCGTTGCACGTGATCGAGCAGCTCCTCGAGCGCGGTGTCTCGGCGCTCCTCGTCGATCGAAAGGGCGACCTCGCCCGCTATGCGAGTGACGCGTGGTGGAACGATCGCTCCCACCCCGATCACGCACGCAGGACCGCGCT
>JBBRBG010000338.1:0-6504 GCA_038206055.1 Haliangiales bacterium | reverse complement strand
GATGGACGGCGTGAAGCTGAAGTTCGGCAAGGGCGCCCTGGTCAAGGTCGCGCAGATGGCGGCCGATCAGAAGAGCGGCGCCCGCGGCCTGCGCGCGATCCTCGAGAACGCGCTGCTCGACATCATGTACGACACGCCCGGGCAGTCGGTGTCCGAGGTGATGATCAACGAGGACGTGATCGAGCGTCACGGCACCGCGCTGATCTCGTACGCCAAGGACGCGAAGTCCGCGGCTGAATCCGGCGGCTAAGTTCCCCAAGGGACGCGCCCGGATACGCGATCGCTGCGACATGCTCCGAGAGCCCTCCTCTGTCTATCCAGGAGGGCATGGATGACTAACGACGAGACCTACAAGAGACTAGTGGCCTGTGTAGCCGGCGCGCTGGCAATCGGTGCGAACGGTTGCGGCGACGACGGCAACAAGGGCGACGACCAACCGCCCGATGTCACCGTACGGCTGAGCGCCTCGCGCTCGAGCACGATCGCACTGGCGGACGATCGCGCGCACCTCGCGATGGTCAACCCCGAGGATGGAACGCTCAGCGTGTTCCAGACCTCCGATCACGCGCGGACCGCGAAGGTCGCGACGGGCGGCAATCCGTCGAGCGTGGTGATCGCCGCCGACAGCAAGACCGCGTTCGTCGCGAATCGCGCGGACGGCACGGTCGTGCGGATCACCGGGATCGAGGGCGGCACGCCCGTGATCGACAAGACCGTCTCGGTCGGCGCGGAGCCCGTTGGCCTCGCGCTGTCGCCGACCGGCAAGCGGCTGTTCGTCGCGGAGTTCGCGGAGAGCCGCGTCAGCGTGATCGATACGGCGACGATGGAGATCGAGACGACGTTCATTGTGGATCGCCCGCGCGCGCTCTACGTGACGAACAACCTCGACACCAACGACGACGACGAGACGCTGATCGTCACGCAGTTCTACGGCGTCCCGGTTGCCGGGCGCGAATCGAAGGACGATGGACGCACCGGCAAGGTCCGCCTCTACTCGCTCGCCGATCTCACGACGTACAAGGCGATCGCGCTGTCGCCGATCGATAGCGGCTTCCCCAAGGGCGGTGTCGCGGGCAACCCGACCGTCAAGGCATCGCCGAACCAGCTGACCTCCATCGCGGTCGCGAACGATCGCGTCTACATCACGGCGACCGAAGCGTCGCCGGAAGGTCCGACCCGGTTCGACAACAACCTGTTCCCCGTGATCCACGTGGCTAGCCTCCCGTCGGCGACGGAGATCACCGACGCCAGCGGCACGGTCAACCTCGCGCGCAAGATCTACGACGCGATCCCGAGCCCATCGGCGACCAGCCCCCGCTTCATCCCGGGCGAGCTCGCCGACCTCGACTTCGTCGCCGACTCGAAGGTCGCCTACGCGGTCGGTCGTGCGGGCGACGTGATGGTCCGCATCACGTTCGACTCCGTCGTCGACATCGGGTCGACGCAGAACAAGCTGATCGATCTCGCGGGCTCGGACGCCGTCGGCAAGTGCCAGGGTCCGACCGGGATCGTGGTCGATAGCGAAGGCCAGCGCGCGTACGTCAACTGCTGGATCACGCGCCGCCTCGCGGTGGTGGACCTGGCGGCGCAGTCGATGACGCAGACGTTCGAATCGGCGCCGGCACCGACGATCGCGGCCGACGTGAGCGTTGCGCGCGGTCGCCGTTTCTACTTCACCGGCCGCGGCAGGTGGAGCGCGAACGTCGCGAACGGCGCGAAGGGCGGCGAAGGCTGGTCGTCGTGCGGTTCGTGCCACCCCGATGGTCTCTCCGACAACATCACGTGGAGCTTCGCCTCCGGCCCGCGCCAGACGACGTCGCAGGACGGCACGTTCTCGCACGGCGCCGGCCCACAGAAGATGCGCATGCTCAACTGGACCGGCATCTTCGACGAGCATCACGACTTCGAGCGCAACACGCGCGACGTCTCCGGTGGTCTCGGTGCGATCACCACCGCGCCGACGCTCGCCGAGTGCAACCAGCTCGACAAGGAGACCCAGGTGTCGCTCGCGGGCATCGCCGGCCTCGCGAAGCCGCTCAAGGATCTCGCTGACGACGCGACCGTCGCGACGTGCGGTCACAAGGACTGGGACGACATCGACAACTACGTGAGGACCATCGCGCCGCCGAAGGCGATCAAGACGCCGAGCACCGAGCAAGTCGCGCGCGGTCGCCAGGTGTTCAGCGACGGTGGCTGCCAGAAGTGCCACGGCGGCGCGGGCTGGACGGTGTCGCGTCGGTACTACACGCCGACCACGGCGACGAATACGCTGCTCGCGAACGGGGCGAACGCGCCGTCGCTGTTCAACCGCCCGGCGTTCTTCCCGACGACGTGGATGTACGACAACGGCGGCGCGGCCCGCACGCTGGTCTCCGCGCAGCCGGCGATCCCATCTTCGGACGCGACGGGCGGCGCGGAACCGGCGCCCGTACCGATCGCGCAGACGGCGTGCTCGACCCGCAACGTCGGCACGTTCGGCATCCTCACGGATCCCGCGACGACCGACCTCCTCGAGACCCGCATCGCGGCCGGCGCGGTGACGCGCTCGCAGGGTCGCGCCGGCTACAACGTGCCGTCGCTCTACGGTCTCGCGGCGGGCGCGCCGTACCTCCACCATGGCCAGGCGGCGACGCTCCCGGAGCTGATGACCGACACCAAGTGGGGCTTCCACACCAACGCCGGCAACGCGAACATGAGCGTGACGCTGCAGAACCAGGGCAAGCTCGACGACCTCGTCGCCTTCTTGCTCTCGATCGATGCGAGCACGCCGGAGTTCGCAGTCCCGACGGATCCGACCAGCGGCGGAAGCTTCGACGCCTGCCCGCTGTCGTTCCCGTGACCTAGGTCCGCAATAGAGAAACCCGCCGGGCTGCGCCGGCGGGTTTGTACGTTTCGGTCGCTCAGTACCAGCTGATGCCGATGCCGATCGTCGCGCCCGTGACGTTGTTGTCGATGCCCTTGTACGACGCGTTGATCAAGCGGCCCATCACGTCGATCGAGAAGTACGGCGCTGACAACACCTCGTAGCCAACGGCGCCCATGATCGCGACGCCGTTCTCGGGTTGCGTGGTCGCGTCGGTGACGCCGTCGCCGTAGTACGACGTGTCGACCTGGATGTTCGCGAACCCGATGCCGCCCTTGATCCACAGCTGCGGCGTGATCCAGAACTGACCAGCGAGCATCAGCGCCGACTGCACGAGCGTCGAGGTCTGGCCGGTGAAGCGACTCGAGGACAGGGTCTGCGCGTTGACCTGGACCTCGCCCATCAGCGCAAACCGCGGGCCGAGGAACCCGCCGAGGTGGAGATCACCCTCGCCGGAGATCGTCGAGTAGGTGCAACCCGCGCACTCGATGGAGCCGCCGCGATCCGACATCGCACCGAGGCCGACACTCGCCCCGAACATCAGGCGACCCTGCCGGTTGTGAAAGCCGCCCGGCAACTGCGACGCCGGCGCCGGACCACCGCCGTAGTAACCGCCGCCGCGACGATAGCGCTGCGCCGAGGCCACCGACGGAACGAGCAGCAGTGCGGCCAGGACGAGGAGCAGCTTGGTAGGCTTCATGGGCGGCAAGTCTCGCAAGTCTGGGGCCAGGGCGCGAACTCCCGGAGGGCACCTGAATGCAGGGAGTTACGTGGTCCGACCTGCCCGCGACTGTGGCTCCCACGCACGATGTAGACCGTTGTTCATGGTGCAACGAGGATCACGACACGGAGAGCAGCTTGTCGACCGCATGGCGAGCGCGCTTCGCATCGCCGTGCAGTGTGATGTACGGAACGTTGCGCGCGGAGAACAGTGACTCCACCCACTCGCCCGAAACATTCGGTGCGAGCCAACCGGCATCGATCAGCGCGGCGTCGACGGGGCGGGCCTCAGCGCTCGCGAGCTGCACGAGCGCACCAGGATCGGTTCCGCCGGTGACCGCGTAGCCCGCAGCGGCGAGACAGCCCTGTAGCTCCGCGAGCCGAGACGGCGACGCACCGATCAGGATGCGGCGATTCGCGCGCTTCTCGATCCGCGCGAGGAACGCGAGCCAGCGCGTGCGATCGGCATCGCCCATCTCGGTGACGTTGAGGCCGTAGCCAGAAGCCAATCCGCACGCGCGCGCCTCGGCGTCGGTGATGTGACGGACCACGCGGCCGCGACCGGCGACGGGCGCCTCGCCATCGTCGAGCACGGCGGAGAAGGAGACGACGGTGTGCATCACGAGCGCGTGGAGCGGCCGCACGAACATGCCCTCCTTCGACACGTCGAGCGCCTCGGCGCGAACCACACCGCGCTGCGTACCGAGCCCCACGGGCCACTCGACGGGAAACCGGCGTGCGGTGCGCGGCGGCGGCGGTTTGATCGTGATCTTCGCGGCGCGCGCGGCGGTGAGCAGCGAGGTCAGCTGGCGGCGGGCGGCGTCATCGAGCCGGAAGTCGACAGAGAACGTCGCCGCGCCACTGACCGCGACCTCCTCGACCGTCGAGACCTTTCCGACGCTGCCGCGCACGAGCGCGCGCTGCGCACCGAACGACAGCGCGATGTCGACGTGGTCGTTGATCCGCGGCAGTGCACCCGCCATCAGCGCGGCCCCCTTGAGGCTCAGCGCGCCGATCCGGATCGGCACCCAGCGACCACTCCGCAGATAACGCGCGTAGATGATCGATGGCGAGGCCGTCAGCGGTGGCGGCGTGTCCTCGACGGGCTCGATCACCTCGATCTCCTCCGTTACGACGCTGGTCGGCGTGCGCGGGATGCGTTGCTCGCCGGCCTCGCGGAACGCGTCGTCGGCCGACATCTCGACGGTGGCCGCCCGGTGAAGCCCGCTGGACCGCGAGATCACGTTCGGCGAGACCGCACGCGCGGTGGCCTCGGTGACGGGCGGGAGCTTGTCGCTGCGGCTCACGCGCTTGACCGCGGCCGGCGGCTCCGACGGAGCACGTTTGCCCATCACGTCGGTGCGTGTCGAGCGCGGGAGATGCTGAGGCAGACCGTCGCGCGTGCCCTTCGCCTTGACCAGCAGATACGGATCCGCCGTGTCGCCGCGTGCGTACGGATGGATGCCGCTCGAGATCGGCGGCGGCGTGACCCTCGAGATCGCGCCGGCCTTCTGCTCGCGCACGCGACGCACGAGCTCGGTCAACGCGCTCGAGACGTGCCGCTGCTCACCGACCTGGATCGTGCAGCGCGCGAGGCGCTCTCCGACGAACCGCCGGCGATCACCCTCGGAGAGCTCGTGGGGCTGGATCATCCCGATCTCGGCGAGCAGCGCGATCTCCATGAGGAACGCGAGCCCGTTGTCACCGACCGCGATCGTGTCGTAGCGCAGACCGAGGAGCGCTTCGTCCGCCGTCGGATCGTAGTAGGCCATCACCGTGGCGAACGGCGGCGCGCTCGGATCGTCGAGAGGCGACAGCGCCGTACACCAGTGGCTGAGCCGCTGGCGAGGCTGGTCGATCACGAGGAACGCTTCGAGCAGAGACAAGGACATGACGTGCGCGCATACGAGGAGCAGCCGAGATGCCACCCCCTCGGAGCGCAACCGCGCTTACGCTCGGAACGGGATCGAGGAGTGATCGTTCAGTGCCGCAGAAGGGTGCGGATCTGCGGGAGTAGGGCAAGTTTGCCCTGGGCTGTGTGGTGCAAATACCACGATCTGCCCAGATTTCTTGCCCAAGTGCCCGTGCCAACTAAAGTATCAGTCCATGACCAAGCCTGGGGCTGGCTACCGTCTTCCGCTACTTCCGCTGCGCGACATCATCGTGTTTCCGCACATGGTGGTGCCGCTGTTCGTGGGCCGAGACAAGTCGCTCTCGGCGCTCGAAGAAGCGATGGCGGGAGACAAGCAATTGCTCCTCGCCGCGCAGCGCCGCGCGAAGACGGACGATCCGAACGACGACGACATCTTCGAGATCGGCACCGTCGGTCACATCATCCAGCTGCTGCGATTTCCGAAGGGACCGGTGAAGGTCCTTGTCGAAGGTCGCGCGCGCGCGCGGATCAAGAACTTCACGCAGACCGAGCCGTTCCTGATCGCCGATGTCGAGGACGTCGAGGAGCCCGAGGAGGATGCCGGTGAAGTCGCCGCGCTGATGCGCTCGGTGCAGGACGTGTTCGAGGACTACGTGAAGCTCAACACGCGCATCCCCCCCGAGATGCTCGTCAGCGTTCGCACGATCGAGGAAGCAGGACGCCTCGCCGATACGATCGTCGCGCACGTCGCGCTCAAGCTGAAGGACAAGCAGGATCTGCTGGAGACCGCCTCACCGTCGCGTCGGCTCGAGCGGCTCGGAGAGCTGATGCAGGGCGAGATCGAGATCCGCCAGGTCGAGAAGAAGCTGCGCTCTCGCGTCAAGAAGCAGATGGAGAAGCAGCAGAAGGAGTTCTATCTCAACGAGCAGATGCAGGCGATCCAGAAGGAGCTCGGTGGGGAACGCGACGAGTTCAAGAACGAGCTCAACGAGCTCGAGCAGAAGATCAAGTCGAAGAAGATGAGCAAGGAGGCGAAGGAGCGCTGCGT
>JBBRBG010000337.1:0-6594 GCA_038206055.1 Haliangiales bacterium | reverse complement strand
ACATGACCACACCGGCGTGCCCCACGGCCGCGTTGGTTAGCGCGACGGGTGCACGTGGTCGCGGTCGCGCTGCGCTTTCTTGCGCAGCATCCCGACGAGGACCGGGATCGCGATCAGGGCCAGTACGACGGCCGCAACTTTCACCATCCCGCCGCCCGCGATGAACATGAAGGCGACCAGCAGGGCGAGCATCACCGAGAAGGCTGCGGTGAGCCCGACCACCGAATGCGGAACGCCATCGGGCTCGCGGTCGAGGTCCTCGGTCGGCGCGAGCTTGCGATCGTCGCGGACCGGGTTGTGGGGCTCGTGCCCCACGTCGGGTTGGGTTAGCGCGGCCATGACGGGACCTACGCAGCGACCTTGCGACCCTGGACCATGCGGTAGACACCGAGGAGGATCACAGCACCGACGATCGAGGCGATGATGCCCGGGCCCTCACCGACGTTGTACCAACCCAGCGAGTGCCCGAGGAAGCCGGCGATGAACGCGCCCGCGACGCCGAGCAGCATGGTGATGATCACGCCGCCCGGATCCTTGCCCGGCATGACCAGCTTGGCGAGGGCACCGACGACGAGACCGACGATCAGAGTCATGATGATCTGCATGGCGAGGTTCCTTGGTTCGAGAATCTGGGGTGGGGGTTACTTGCTGAAACGAGACTTCACACGGTCAACGACCCGGTCGACGATCGGACGCACGCGATCGATCGCCGTGCGGCCTTTCGCAATGAGGTCGTCCACCGAGAGCTTCGTGGAACTGGGTCCGCGCTTGGCCTTGCGCTCGGCGCGCGCAGCCTCCTCGGGCTCGGCTTCGACAAAGCTCGCGGCGTCGCGCGCGGCGTCTTCGACCTTGCCATCGGCGACGAACGACTCGGCCTGCCGGTTGTAGTGGCGGGCGGAGACCTTGTCGCCTTCACCCTGGTTCGGCTCTTTGTCTTGCGGCTTCATGGCAGGAGACATGAGCATCCGGCGTGCCACCACACGGAGCCGCGTCAACGGGCATTCTCCGCCCTCGACGTGAGCGCGAGCGCCCACTGGGCGCGCCCTCGCTACTTCTTCGGTGCGGCGCCGTCCTCGATGTTGCGCACGATCTGCTCGGCGACGATGGTCTCGCGCCAGCGCTCGAGCAGCGCGGGATCGGTGAGCGCACCATGGATCGTGACGCCTTCGGGCGGTGGGCTCAGAGTGGCGAGGCGGTTCAGCACGAGATCTCGATCGGTACACGGCGCCGAGCACGAGATCTGTGTCGAGGTATCTCCCGGCACGAGCACGGCGAGGTTCGCGAGCGTGATCGCATCACCGATCCCGGCGGCGGCAAGCAGCTTCGGCAACGCATCGGAAGTTCCTTGTTCCCAATCCGTCACGGCAGATCGCAGCGCCGGACTCGCTCCGATCACCACGGGCACACTCGGCGCACGGTTCTCGCGCAAGCGCGCAGACGTCCCCGCCGGCGCGACGATCACCGCGTGCGCCGTGGTCTCGAGCTCGACCTTGCCCGATTGCACCTCGATCCAACCTTTCCCCTTGGCGTCGATCTCGATCGTGTACTCGCAGCCGAGATCCGTGACGCCCGTGCTCGGCGTGGTGACCGCGAAGATCCGTGGGGGTGCGTTGACCTTCGCGTGCATGCGACCGCGCTCGAGATGGATCTGCTGCCGCTGATTGGCCTCGTTGCGATCCAGCCGCACGCGCGTGTTCGCCGCGAGCTCGGCGATACCGATGTCGGCGATCGCGAGCTCCGCGGTCGCCGTACCGGTATCGAGCACACCACCAATCGGGAGTACGCCGCGCGCGACCTGCTCGTTCGCGCATCCGACCGTGCCGCCCTTCGCGGTGAATGCGAAGCCCGCGTCGCCATCGCACGGACCATGTGACGCGCGCAGGTAGAGCACGAGGCCGGCTGCCGCCGCGATCAGCACGGCGCCGCTGATGATCCACGGCGCACGGTTGCGCTTGCGGCGCAGCGCGAGCTCGTCGAGTGGACGATCGTGCGCGAGCGGCGCGAGCAACTGCTCGAGGCGCTGGACGTCCGGATCAGCGGGGCCAGAGCGGTCCCACAGATAGTCATCCGGCTTGCTCATCCGCCTCCTCGCTCGCGATGCCGAGCTTTTCGCGCAGCAACTTCATGCCACGGTGCAGGTTGACGCGCACCGATCCGGGAGACAGGCCCGTCTGCTCGGCGATCTCCGGACCGGTCATGCCCTCGACGAGGCGCAGGATCAGCGTCTCCTGGTAGGCGTCGGGCAGCGCGCGCAACGCCACGAGTACCTGCGCGACCTCCGCCGAACGCGGCGCCTCGATCGGGACATCCGGCAGCTCGTCGGTCGGCTTCTGACCGCGCACGTGATCGACGGCGCGGTTGCGCGCGATCGCGAGTAACCAGCCCGGAAACGCCGCCGCCTCGGCGAGCTGCGGCAGCCGCTCGAGCGCGATCGCGAATACGTCCTGCACGATGTCTGCCGCCTCGACATAGCGCACGCGCGCGAGGACCACGCCGTGGACCGCGCGGTTGAACCGGCGATAGAGCTCCGCGAACGCCAGGCGATCGCCCCGGCGCGCCGCGATCACCACGGCAGGCAGCGCCTGCACCGGAGCGATGTAGGCGGCGATCGTGAAGACGAGCTGGGTCAGCATGGCCGTGCAACGGACGTCGACGGTGAAGGGCTACCGGCCGCGGGAACCCCTTACGAAGACGATACAGACGGCCGAGCGTTAACAACGGCGATCCGCCAACGATCACGCCCCGATCGCGCCGCTCTCGACGATCGCGACGCCGGCGCCCTTCATCTCGGCGATAGCCCGCTCCCCGTCGCCGGGGCGCGTCTCGACGGCACGGCAGCCATCCTCGATCAGCCACACATCGAACCCGAGCTGGCGCGCATCGAGCGCCGTGTACTTCACGCAGTAGTCGGTCGCGAGGCCGAGAATGTAGACCTGCTTCACCCAGCGCTCGTTGAGCCACGCACCAAGCCCGGTCGCCTTGGTGTGGCCGTTATCGAAGAAGCCGGAGTAGCTGTCGATCGATGCGTCCGTGCCCTTCTGGATGATGTGCGTGAGCTTCGCGCGCTCGAGCTCGTGATGCAGCTCGGCGCCGGGCGTGTTCTGCACGCAGTGCGCGGGCCACATCACCTGGCGCACGGTGCCGAGGTCGATCACGTCGCCTTCCTTCGAGCCCGGGTTGTTGACCGCGAAGCTGCGATGGGTGGCCGGGTGCCAGTCCTGCGTCGCCACGATCGTCGCGAAGTGCGGCATCACCTTGTTCGCGATCGCGATCGTCTCGTCACCACGAGCGACGGGGAGTGCTCCCCCGGGGCAAAAGTCGTACTGTAGATCGACGAGGATCAGAGCGCGCATGCCACATCTTAGATCGAGAGCTCGAAGCCTTGCTTGGCGAGGCGGTCGTACTTGCGTCGATCGAAGCGATACAGGCGTGCCGCGCGGTGCCGCACCCCCTGCTCGACCTCGTCGGTCTCGACGATCAGGTCGAGGGACAGGATCTTCTTGCGGAAGTTACGCTTGTCCAGATCGGTGCCGAGGATGATCTCGTAGAGCCGCTGCAACTGCGTCAGAGAGAACCGCGGCGGCAACAGCTCGAAGCCGATCGGCGCGTAGCGGACCTTGCCGCGCAGGCGCTCGTGCGCGCGCGTCACGATCTCCTCGTGATCGAACGCGAGCTTGGGCAGATCGTCGAGGGCAAACCAGCCGACGCCCATCGCATCCGTCGCCGCGCGAATCCGGTGGTAGCTGAGCTTCGCGAGCGCGTAGTGCGCGATCGTGACCACGCGCTCGCGCGGATCGCGATCCAGCGTGCCGAACGTGTAAAGCTGTTCGAGGTAGACGTCGGAGACTCCGGCCTCCTCCTCGAGCTCGCGACGCGCTGCCTCGTCGATCGTCTCGTCCATCCGGACGAACCCGCCGGGGAGCGCCCATGCGTGCTGGAACGGCGTCAGCTTGCGCTGGATCAACAGGACCTTGAGATCGGCCTCGTCGAGGCCGAACACCACGCAGTCCACCGCCACAGCGGCGCGCGGATACTCGTACGTGAAGCTCATCGGTCGGCGGCTCCCGAGGCGACGAAGCTGCGCAGCTCCGCGAGCTCGCGCTCGAAGCCACCCGATACGATCGGGAACCGGCACCACGAGCGCGGATCCACGTTGCGATCGTCGAGGTGGAACGAAGGGGCCATGCGCTCGCGCTTCCACTGGTTCTTGCACCACAGCCGGAAGAACCGCTCGATCCACATCGCGAGCTGTACCGGTGTCTGATCCGGGTACCGCGGCATCAGCTCCTGCAGCACCTCGACCGGCGTGTGCTTGTCGCGGATCGCGGAGTCCTCGACGGCCTCGAGGAATTCGTAGGGCATGAGATCTGCCTCGTCGGTCTGGGCCACGCCGCCCTTCGTGGCGGGTCGCAGCTCGGCGGTGGGCTGCTGCTGGTTGATCAGACGCAACGTCGCCATCGGATCGTGGCCGACCGGACCCTTGGTCTCCATCCACACGAGCCACTGCCGGAGGTACGACTTGTCGATGCCGCCGAGCGGCGCGAGCCCACCGGCGGTGTCACCATCCATCGTGGCGTATCCGACCGCGGCCTCGGAGCGATTCGAGGTGGTCAGCAGCACGGCCCCGCGCAAGTTCGCGAGCATCCAGATCGAGGGCGCGCGCACGCGGGCCTGGATGTTCTGCAGCGTCAGGTCGTCCTGCTCCCACGTCAGCTTGCGGCCGATCGCCTGCTCGAGCGAGTGGATGTAAGCCTTGTACTGCACGTCGACATCGATGATGTGGAACTCCGCGCCGAGCGACTTCGCGATCATCTCCGCCGCATGCCGCGTGACGTTGCCGGAGTTCTCCGTCGGCTGATACGCGCACGCGAGGAGTGCGCCCACCGCTGCCGTGGCGCCACCGCCGTGCTCGAGGACCTCGTGCAACCGCCGGCAGGTCGGCAGGTGTTGCCGCACGCCGCCCGGGCCGAGCTCGCCGAACGCCATCTGCACGGCGAGCGCGACGAGGATCGCGCACGCCGCCGAGTCCGCGCCGCCGGAGAGCGAGATGACGTAGCCCTGCGCGCGGCTCTTCCGCAGGTAGTCCCACAGGCCGAGCGCGCACGCCCGGGCGAACTCCTCCTCGCGCACCGTGGCGCGGTCCTCCCACGACGGCGCAGGCCGCGCGGCCTTCACCGGCTTCAGCATCGGCCACTGGAACGGGCACTCGACGACGAGGTTCTCCGCATCGTGGCGCGGGCGATGGCTGCCGCGGCGCGCCTGCTCGCGACGGTTGCCATCGACGTCGACCACGGCGGTCGATAGCTCGATGTCCTGGAACGAGAACCGCTTGCCGCGCGCGAGCAACTCGCCACCCGACGCGATCATGCCGCCGCCGTCATAGATGATGCGACCGGCCTCGTTCCCGAGGAGGTTCGCGTACAGGTACGCCACGCCGAACGCGCGCGAGCCTTCGATCACGAACCGCTGACGCACCGCGAACTTGTTGAACGCGAAGTGACTCGCCGACGGGTTGCACATGATGTCCGCACCGCGGAGCGAGAGATCCGTCCCCGGGCGGTTCGCGACCCACGCGTCCTCGCAGATCTCGAAACCGATGCGGATATCGCCGACGTCGAACAGGATGTCGCCGATCGGAAACTTCTTGATCGACCCGTCGGCGGCCGTGCGCTCGAGCGTATCGATCTCGCCCGCGGGCCACGCCTTGAACCAGCGCGGCTCGTAGTGGATGCCGTCGCCGGCGAGGAACTGCTTCCCGACGAAGCCGACGATCTTGCCGTCGACCAGCAGCGCCGCGCAGTTATAGAGCGCCTTCTCGTGATAGACGGGAATCCCGACGGCAACGACCATGTCGTGGGTCAGCGTGGCCAGCATCTCGAGCTGGGAGAACGCGGTGTCCTGAAGGCCGTCCATGAAGAACGCGTCCTCGCAGCCGTAGCCGGTCACGGCGAGCTCGGGCAGGCAGAGCATGGTGGCTCCCTCCGCGCGCGCGTGCTCGATCGCGAGCTTGAGGTGCACGAAGTTCTCGTCCCACGCGAACGGAGTCTGGTTGACACAGGCGACGGCGACCTTGACGAGTCTCATGACGACCTACCGGTTGGAGATCAGATGCTCGGTCAACAGCGTTGCGATGCTGACGACCTGCAGATAGTCGTTCGCGAGAGCGACCGCGCGCGGATGGCTATCGGTGACCACGATCCGGCCCAGTAGACCACTCGCACGGATCTTGGCGAGCGAATCGCCCGGCAGAAGGCCGTGGGTGGCGATCGCGTCGATCGAGATGGCGCCGGCCTTCTTGTACGCGTCTGCCGCGGCGAGCAGCGACCCGCCCGTGCGGATCATGTCGTCGTAGATCACGACCTTCTTGCCGGCGACGTCGGCCGATACGCCGGTGACGTGCGTCTCGCTGCCCGAGGCGCGCCGCTTGTAGACAAACGCCGCGGCGACGCCGAGGTCATTCGCCAGCGACTCCACCCACTTCGCGCGGCCTGCATCGGTGCACGCCATCACGAAATCGTCGCCTGCGAGGCTGCGCGCGGCGGCCGTCACGAGCGTCTTGCCGTAAACGTGGATCGGCCGGATGCCGCCCTCGAA
>JBBRBG010000336.1:0-6598 GCA_038206055.1 Haliangiales bacterium | reverse complement strand
TCGCGTGACGGCTGTTGATGGCGGGTCGTCGTGATGACCGGCGCGTCAGATCTTCGTCGAGCCAGGTAGTTCGCGCAGCTCACACGCCTCCTGCCGCCACCCACAGCCCCGCGCCGGCCAGGATGCCGCCCTTCGAATCTTTCGATTCGGGGAAAGCCCGGATCCGGAACGAACGTCGTCGCGATCGCGTGACGGCTGTGGATGGCGGGTCGGCGTGATGACCTGCGCGTCAGGTCATCGTCGAGCCAGGTGGCTCGCGCAGCTCACACGCCTCCGGCCGCCACCCACAGCCCCGCGCCGGCCAGGATGCCGCGCTTCGAATCTTTTCGATTCGGGAGAAGACCCGGATCCGGAACGAACGTCGTCGCGATCGCGTAACGGCTGTGGATGGCGGGTCGTCGTGATGACCTGCGCGTCAGATCTTCGTCGAGCCAGGTGGTTCGCGCAGCTCACACGCCTCCGGCCGCCACCCACAGCCCCGCGCCGGCCAGGATGCCACGGCGATGAGTCTGCCGAATTCAAGTCGCGCGCGCGGCGCACCGATCGTGGTGAGCAGCCGGCTCCTCATCACGGCCGCGGATGGTGCGGCGGCGTGTCGACCGGCGCGATCGATCGCGGCAACTCGAACGTGCCGCCGCCCACGACCCGACGTCATCCATCAGCGGCTTGAAGGTTGCCGAATTCAAGTCGCGCGCGCTGGGCACGACAGCCGGTCTGCTCACCGCCGCGGATGGTGCGACGCGATGACCTACGCGATCGATCGCAACAACTCGAGCCTGCGCCGCCCGACGTCATCCAAGATCACCGGCATGAAGGCTGCCGGATTCAAGTCGCGCGCGCGGCACGACAGCCGGTCCGGCTCACCGCCGCGGATGATTGGCGCGATGACTGCGCGATCGATCGCGGCAACTCGAACCTGCCGCTCCGCACGACCCGACGGCATCCATGATCACCGGCTTCAAGGTTGCCGAATTCAAGTCGCGCGCGCTGGGCACGACAGCCGGTCCTGCTCACCGCCGCGGATGGGCGGCGTGACGACCTGCGCGATCGATCGCGGCAACTCGAACCTGCCGCCGCGCCTCGACCCGACGTCATCCACGATCACCGGCGTGAAGGTTGCCGAATTCAAGGCGGCGCGAGCTCACCGATGGCTGCGGGCTCACGTCACTTCGCGCGCGGCGAGAAGGCGGCCGAATTCAAGGCGACAGCGGCGAAGGCGGGACTCGCCTTCGTTGCGCCCGAGTCGCGCTACAGCGAGCGGAACGCCACCGGGTACGCGACGTCGCTCTTGGTCTCCGCCTCGGGGAACGCCCAGTGCGGAACGGTCTCTTTGAGGCAGGCGTTGACGACGGCGGGGGCGTCGCCGCCGATGGCGAGCGAGGTCACGTTGCCGCTGACGTCGATCTTGAGCTTGAGCACCGCGGTGCTCGGCACGCGATCGAGAATGCCGAGGCGCTGCCAGCAGTAGTCGAGCTCGGCTCGCCTCTCCTTCACGACCTCGCCGACCTGGATCTGCGTGAGGCTGCGCGGAACGATCACCAGCTCCGCTTCACCCGGCAGCGCGGTGCGACGACCGGGCTTGAGCACGTCGTAGGTCTCGCCGAGTGCGGCATTGCCGAGGTCGTAACTCTCGACGAGCTTCTTCGCGGCGGGCACGAGCTCGACGGGGGCGTCGGTCGACACGACGACGACTGCGAGCTTCGGCGCTACGGCCTTGTCGAGCTTCGCGATGGGCGCGGGCTTGAGGTGGAGCTTGCTTCCGCCGGCAAGGGCCGGAGTCGCGAGCACGGCGATCACGAGAGCGGTCTTGGTGACGGATGGCTTCATCATGCTCGACTACATGAGCAGCCGTCGTGCCACGTGCGTTGCTTGTCGAGACCGAGACGGAAATGAACGGGAATGAGCAGTTCTGACAGGACGTGGAGACTGTCGTACTCAGGGACAGTCGTTTCCGGGGTGGCTCCTCGAGCTTTCGCTGTCTGCACTACCCCATACCGGCCGGACCACGCAGTTTTAGACGCTTCGACCAGCCCGGACCGCGGCGCTTGTCCTTGAGTGCGCGGATCGTCACTTCGAAGCCGCCCGACGAGGATCGCAGCCGCATCGCCTCGGCGCGCATCGACACCAGCGAGCCAAGCGATCCCGCCTCGGACGTCTTCTCGGTGAGGCAGACCACCGCTGCATCGTGCGACTGCGCGAGCGAGACCAGGCGCCCGAGCACTTGATCCGGCAGGCGCTGCGCACGGTTGGCTTCGAGATCGCCCGAACACGAGGCCGCGAAATCGAGGACGACCAGCCCGAAAGCCCCCGACCGCAAGAGCCGCTCTGCCGCCCGGGCGGCCGCGATCGTCGATGGTGCACGCACCACCACGAGCGCCGCGAGATCGATCCCCGAATCGGCGACATCGGGTGGATAGAACGTGGCTGTTTTCGTATCGACCGACCACGGCACCACCCACGCGACCGGCTCGGCCGCGCGTTGCGCCTCGAGCACCAGCTCGGCGGCGGTGGTCAGCGTGGCGGAGGCGCCGCGCGCCGAGAGCTCGACCAGCCGGCCGCGCATCGCCGCCAGTCCCCACGGCGATGCATCGGCGTCCACCTCGGAGCCGCCGAGCTGCCCGAGACGAACGACCAGGTCGTCGAGCCGGAGGACACGCGCAGAGGCGGCGCTGCCGCGTGCGTTCGCCAGGAACTTTCGAAGATCATCGCTCACGGAACACATGTTCAGTACCAGGTCGCCCTGACAGCGTCACGGGGTCTGCGTGATCTCGATGACTTCCGGCGCGCCAAGCCTCATCAATGCAATCCGGATGAGCGTCGCGTCCTTGGTCTGGTCGTAGACCTCTCGGACGCGCGTCGGGTCGACAAAGGCGATGCCGTTGATCGCCTGCACGATGTCGCCGCTGCGCAGGCCGAGCGCCCACAGCGCCGAGCTCGGGCGGACGAGGAACAACCGGATCCCGTCGGGCCTGACCGTCGCGATCATCCGCGCGCCCTGCGCGAACACGGTCGCGTTCGCTGCCATCTGCTCGATCGTCGCGCGGGGCACACTGAGATGACGGTCGTCGAGCTGCTTGATCGTATCGAGCAGCGGATCGCGAACGGGCCGTAGCGATGGCGCCGCGAGCGTGGGCCGAGATGGGCGACCGCGACGCGCCTGACGGAGATCGCCGTCGAGCTCCCAGCGCACGAGCATTGGCGCGCCGTCGTGCACGAGCTCCACGAACAGCGCCGTCGCATTCATCATGCTCGCGCCGACCAGCGCGTCATAGATGTCGAACTGCCGCCGGATCGGCCGCCCCGAGATTCCAGTGATCACATCGTTCGGCGCGAGGCCGAGCAGATTGCGCACGCTCGGATCGGTGACCTTCACACCGATCACCTGGCCTTGCTCGCTCACCGGCTCGACACTTTCGTGCTCGAGCTCCGCCACATCGAGGGCCATCACCGTGCGCGACTCCGCCGCTGCCGACGGCGCCGGCGCGACCGCAACGACGCCCTCGTGCGCGGGGACGCGGCGCTTGACCACGACAATGGTCGCGACGATCGCGAGCACCACGGCCGTCACCGCGAGGCCGATCGCGATGATCGGCAGCCGCGGTGACACCTCCGACATTCACCGAGCATGACATCGCGGCACGGTCGTTGCTCTAACTCGATGCATGCAGAACGAAACCATTCCGTGGATCCCCGACGACAACCCGGCGCTCGTCGGGCCGGATTATGTCGCGCTCGTGATCGAGTGGGACGATTCCGCCGATACCACGCAGCGCATCGAGCGGAAGAGCAGCGTTCCGGTCGCGCTCATCCAGGTTGCGAGCGTCGCTCTCGCGGGCCTCGGGGCGATCTTGCTCGCCGCATGGGGAATTCACCGGCTCCACACCACCCCTGCGGTGGCGTGAATCGCATGCGCACCGCCCCGCCCCCACCCGTGCTGACCATGCGGGACTGGGTCATGTTCGACGCCACGAACCGCGCGCCGAGTGCACAGCTGCGGTCGCCAGCGCCACCGTCGTGGATTCGCAGGATCGGTATGGCGCTCGGTGGTGCGGTCGCGCTCGCCGGCGCGGTCGCGTTCCGCCGCCTCCGCGCGTGACGTGACGCCCGGCGTGCGCGAGCGCGCAACGCCCTGTTAGGCTCGGCCGAGATGGCCGACTACGATGCCGCACTCGAGGAGCTCTACCAGGCTCCGCACGGCTCGTTCGTCGACGAGCGCAAGCGCCTCGCGGCCGAGCTCAAGGCGACCGGCGACAAGACCGCGGCGGCGACGCTCGCGAAGCGTGCGAGGCCGGCGATCTCGGCCTGGGTCGTCAATCAGCTGTGGTGGCACGCGCGCGACGCATTCGAGTCGCTGCTCGCGAGCGCGGCGCGCCTGCGCGATGGTGATCTCGGCGCGAATGCCGAGCACCGCGAATCGCTGACCAAGCTGCGCACGAGAGCCGCAGCGATGCTCGGAGATGCGGGTCACGGCGCGACCGAGTCCACGCTGCGGCGCGTTCACCAGACCATCGCCGCCATCGCCGCGACTGGGAGCTGGGAGCCCGAGATCCCCGGCACGCTGACCGCAGATCGCGATCCACCGGGCTTCGACGTGGCCATGCTCGCGCCGACCGCCCGAGGCGAGCAGGCAGAGGCGGCGCAACGCGTCGTCGCGCTGACCGAGAAGACGAAGCGCAAGGCCGCCGAGGTCGCGGCAGCAGCGGTCAAGGCGCGAGAGAAGCTCGAGGCCGAGCTCGCCGAGGAGGCCCTCGTCGTGGAGGCGCAAGCCTCCCAGGCCGAGGTGAAGGTCGAGAAGATCGCCGAGAAGATCGTCGAGGCGCAGATCATTCCGATCCGGCGTGCGCCGACGGTACCGCCGCCGGTCGCCGAGGTTCTTGCGGATCGCAAGGCGCTCGAGGGCCAGCTCCGCGTCGCGAAGGCCGAGCTGACCGCGAAGGAGGCCGCGGCTGAACAGTTGCGCGCTCGGCTCGCCGACGCGAAGGACGCGGTCGCGAAGGCGCGATCTATCGTCGAGGATCTGCAGTCGCAGCTCGACGACGAGTGAGCCGCGGCGCGAGCTGAGGTATCGTCTCCCGATGGAGTCCAGCGAGGTGGCGGGTCCGGAGATGGCGACGTGCCCGAGTTGCAAGGCGCAGGTCGAGCCGAGCGAGAAGTTCTGCTCCGCATGCGGTGCGGCGATCGGCGGCGGTGCGGTGGTGCAGGACCTTCCGCCCGCGCCGCAGAGCTACGAGAACCTCGCGAAGATCGGCCGGGCGCGGAAGTGGCTGCTCGCCATCGCGATCCTCACGATCGTCGTCGGATTCGTGTTCTACCTGATGCAGAAGAGCGAGGTCGAGAAGCAGATCACCGACGCGCGCGCACAGGTCGCGGGGATCCCGCCCGAGGAGCTCGATGCGCGGTTCAAGGCCGCCGTCGGCATGACGTTCCAGGAGGCGATCGATCACGACCGCGGCATGGTCAACATGTTGCTCGCGATCAACATCGCGCTCGGTGCGATCTACATGGCGCTGTGGTGGTGGGCGAAGCGGAAACCGCTCCCCGCTGCCGTGATCGCGCTGCTCCTGTTCATCACCACGCACGTGATCAACGCGGTGATGCAACCCGAATCGATCTATCAGGGCATCCTCGTCAAGATCCTGTTCACGCTCGCGCTCGTCCGCGCCATCACGGCGGCGAACGAAGAGCGTCACTTCCGCGCACCCACGACGTGACCGCCGCGGAGGGGTGCACGGGCTGCGGCGGCCCGCTCAAGCCGAGCGCGGCGTTCTGCGCTGCGTGCGGACGTGCCGTAGTCGCGTCGCCGCCGGCGGAGCGCGGCACGCTGTTCCGCGCGATCTGGTTGTACGTCGGGCTGCTCGCGGTGCAGCTCGTCCTCATGATCTACACGCGTGTCACCGACGACACGTTCACCGCCGAGGTCGGAGGCACGCTGCTGTGGGCCGCGGTCGCGGTCGCGTTCTACCTGCCGATGCGCGCGCAGCTCGCGAGCGCGAGCAACTCGTTCGGCCTGGCATGGCCGTGGGTGTTCGGGATCCTCGGTGGCTCCGTGGTGATCGCCGCGCTCGTGATCGGCTACGTGCACGGCCTGTCGTCGCTGTTTGACATCCATGCACCGAACGAGCTCGCCGAGCTCCAGAAACACCCGTGGCCGTGGTCGATCCTGCTGATCGTGATCGTGCCGCCGCTCACCGAGGAGCTGGCATTTCGTGGCGTGATCTACGGCGGCCTGCGGCAGAGCCTCAGCGTCGGCGAGAGCCTGATCGTGTCGTCCTTCGCGTTCGCGATGATCCACCTGTCATTCCCCGCGCTGCTCACGCACCTGCCGCTCGGCCTCTACTTCGGCTGGCTGCGCCATCGCTCCGGCAGCCTGTGGCCGGGCGTGATGGCCCACGCGTGTCACAACGCGATCGTCGTCGCGCTCGCCTGGTGGACCTAGCGCGCCCCGGCCGGACGGACCGCGACGAATCCACGCGACCGTGCTTCCAGAAAGATGGGCCCCGAAGTTCTCGAAGACCCCAAGGAGAGGCTTTCTCCTGCAGGAGAAGACTCTGCTTCGGGACCTTCGAGGCCTTCGGGGCTCACCTGAACCAGCGGACTT
>JBBRBG010000335.1:0-6614 GCA_038206055.1 Haliangiales bacterium | reverse complement strand
GCGCCGAGCCTGCGCGCTCGATAACGGCCGGAGCATCCCCCTGCGACGACAGCGTGGCCGCGTCCTCTGCATCGAGGCGCTCGGCACCGATCACCACGACCGTTTCGCCGAGCGTGGCGAGGTAAGCATCGATCGGGGCGACTGGGTCGTCGCCCTGCAACGTCATCATCATTCTCATGCGACACCTCCGGGACCGAGCATCCTACGAGCGCTTCGTGACGTAGTGGGCGGCGATCACGCCGGAGGAGAACGTCTTCGACGAGCGCAGCTCGAGCTGCGTGCGGCGCGGGACAGGTGCGAACAGGGGCAGGCCGCCGCCGAGCGTCACCGGCTGGATGGGGAGCCGCCAGTCGTCGATCAGGTCGTGCGGAAGCAGTGAATGCACGAGCGTCGGGCTCGCGAAGATCATGATGTCGCTGCCGGGCCGGTGCTTGAGTGCGGCGAGCTCGGCGACCACGTCGTCCATGATGACCCGCACCTTCGGATCACTCGGGGCGGGCAGGGTCCGCGACGCGACGACCTTGTTCACCCCGGCATACCAGCGCGCGTGCGAGCGTTCGCGGGCACCCGCGTCGGGCTGGTCGAGCATCGTGGGCCAGTAGCTCTCCATCAGCTCGTAGGTGACGCGGCCATAGACCGCCGTGTCGATCGGCTCGATCTGCGGATAGATGTGCTCGATGATCTCGTCGTCGATGGTGACGAAACGCAAGTCGCCGTCGGGGTCGGCCATGTAGCCGTCGAGAGAGATGTGGGCGAGGAGGATGATGTTGCGCATGATTGGTTGTCCTTTCACGAGGGCGACGAACCTGGCGAACGGCGATCGACTAACGACGGAAGAAAAGATCGATGGGGGTAACCGGTTGAAAGTGTGTCCGGTAATGGGGTCGGACCCCATTGTCGGACACCGTTGTCGGACAGGCTCAGAGCGGGGGCGTCGTCACGGACGTGCCTTCCGGGGGCGTTGGTGATTCGCCGGCGTCGACCTCGCTCGGCGCGGATGGCTTGCTCGGCGTGGGTGCGGGCTCGTTCGGCTGGGTGACAGGCACCTGCGGCGTGGGATCCGGATCGATCGGCAGCTTCTCCGGCAGGTAGTTGCGCGGCATGACCTGGATGTTCTGCGCGCCGACCGCGTCGAGCGCGCTGCGTTCCTGGGTCTCGTCGATCAGACCCTGCAGGCGGAACAGGCGGATCAGCCGCACGGCCTTCTTGGTGAGCTCGGGGGTGTGGACGTTCGGCGCGCGCGTGAACGGGTTGGGCAGGGCGATCGCAAGCCGCGCGGCCTCCGCGGGCGTCAGGGTCTGCGCGGAGTGCCCGAACCACTTCTTCGCCGCCGCCTCGGCACCGAACACGCCATCGCCCCACTCAGCGATGTTCAGGTAGAGCTCGAGGATCCGCTGCTTCGTCAGGTGGTCCTCGAGTGAGAACGCGATCAGCATCTCGCGCAGCTTGCGGAGGAAGCTGCGGCTCGGGGACAGGTAGAGGTTCTTCGCGACCTGTTGCGTGATCGTGCTGCCACCGACCGCGAGCGAGCCGCGATCGAGGTTCGCGTCGACCGCCTTCTCGATCGCATCCCAGTCGACGCCATCGTGGTGATAGAAGCGGTAGTCCTCGGAGTAGATCACGGCGGCGCGCAGGTACCGCGAGATCTTGCCGAGCGGCCGCCACTCCCAGTGGAGATCGAACTTCATCCCCGCTTCCTCCGCCTGCACACGGCGCAGATCGATGAACGCGGTGGAGGTCGGGTTCTCCGTCGCCAGCGGTCCGGTGTTCGGGACCGAGCACCACAGCGCGAGGGCGCCGGTGGCGACCAAGAGTGTTCCGACCTCGGCGATCCGCAGCAGGATCCGCCGCCAGCGGCGCGGCGGCCTGGGTGCGGGCACGACCATCGGCGAAGCATACGCTGCGGTTTCGCGATGTGCGCGACGCTGCGGTATCGTGGCCGCCGTGAGAGCGGTCGCGATCGTCAACGGCAACGCGCGGCGGGTGCGCGGCCGGACACGGAAGCGGCTCGCCACGGCATTGCCCGGCGGCGTGCGGTTCACCGAGTCGCTGGATCACGCACGGACCACGATCCGCGCGGAGATCGCGCGCGGTGTGGATCTCGTGCTCCTCGGGGGCGGCGATGGCACCTTCGTCATGGGGCTGACGCTGATCGGGGAAGCGTGCCGCGGCATGGGGCGCCCGGAGCCAGCGGTCGGTGTGCTTCGTCTCGGCTCGGGCAACGCGATCGCGGACACCGTCGGTGCGAGTGATGACCCCGATTCGGATCTCCAGATCCTCGCGCGTGGCGGCGGGACGTGGACGAAGGTTCCGATGCTCGACGTGCTCGGCGTGCGTGCGCCATTTGTCGGCATTGGTCTCGATGCGCAGGTTCTCGAGGATCAGGCAGCCGTGGGTCGCGTCGTCGATCGAGTGCCGGGTGGGCAGCGATTTGTCGGCGGCGTTGCGCGCTATGCGCTGTCGGTTGCGCTGCGATCGATTCCGCGGTTCGCGACGATCGCGCGGCCGAACGTGGTGGTGACGAACCTCGGATCGCCGGCGATCGTGATGAAGCGCGAAGGCGCCACCGGGGAGACCATCGATACCGGCCGACCGATATGGTCGGGCGCGTGCACGCTCGTCGCAGGCGCCACGATCCCGTTCTTCGGCTTCGGCCTGAAGATGTTCGCGTTCTCGAATACGCAGTCCGGGACGTTCCATCTTCGCTGCGGCGAGCCCGGTCTATTCGAGATCTTGCGCAACGTTCCGGCGGCGTTTCGCGGCGAGTACTTCTCCGACCACGTTGCCGACTTCCTGTGTGATCGCGTGGCGATCGAGCTCGATCGCGAGACCGCCGTCGAGGCCGGAGGCGAGTTGCTCGGCCGCCGCAGTCGGATCGAGCTCGGCCTGAGCGCTCCCGTCACCCTCGTTTCACTGGCCAAACTTCCGTTGTGACGGATCGTGGTAGCTACCCCGCGAAACGCCTCGGAAATCGGCGACTCGCGATCTCGACTAAATATCTTCTTTAAAAATGAGTTTGACAGACCGAAGTGGCGCTGTTATCCGTATCAACCATCGACGGTTCGTTTTCCGAGCCGACGACCAACCAGGAACCCCAAGTGCGGCAACTACACCCACATAACCTCAAATTGACCGAAAGGACGTTCGTCGCCTCGTGGCGCCGAGCCTCGTTCGTGTCCATTTGCTCGCTCCAGGCGCCGTATGGCGTCGGTAGCGTGGATACGGGTAACACCGCGGGGGCCCCCCACCGCTAGTCTCAGTATGAACTGCGACTAGTCCGTGAAGGGCCGCCCAGGGGAAACACCTCCCCAGCGGCCCTTCGGCGTTTTCGGGCCTTCTCGTCCGGCGCCACCAAACAACCAGCTTTGCGAGTCGAGATGTGGAGTCACCAACTCCAGATCTCGAATCGCGACAGGTGCGCTCGCGGAGTCCGCGGATGCATCGAGGCCCGAGGTGCGCCCACAACGCGCCGCGGGACATCTCTGACAATTGAAGAGCGAATGATGGGTGCCCCGGCAGGGGCACCGGAAACCGCGCTGCGCGATCACAAGATCGCGCAGCGCACATCCCACTCTTGCGTAGTTGGTCTGCGCGCTCGGCTGAAGCCCGAGAGGTTCTGGTTCGATTCCAGAGGGTGGGACGACAGAGGCAATGCTCGCGCGCGTCTCGTGCCGGTCCTAGCGACCCGGCGCGGTCCGCCGCTTCCCCCGGGCCCTCCGCAGAGACGGGGCGCGCGCGAGCCAGGACTCGGGTTGGTAGCAAAATGGTTATGCACCGGTTTCTTAAACCGAGAGACGTGGGTTCGATCCCCACCCGACCCACGAAGGATCAGCGGACGCGTCGCCTCAGGCGCCCACGTTGGTTCGACAACCAGGTCTCGAACGTCGAGACCGCCAAGCAGGTGAAGTGTTGCGGTGACACACCGGTGCGCCACACCGGAATCCGCGGGTTCAACTCCCCGCACCTGCTCTGACCGCGTCGACTTCACTTTGTGTCCGCGTTTCGCGGGCCGGGCTGTGCGTCTCAGGTTCCCCGGGAACACGACGCGAGCGACGCACTTTTCTCTGCGGGCTTGGCCGATCGGTTAGGCGACGGGCTTCCACCCCGACAAGACGGGTTCGATTCCCGTGGTCCGCACGTTCTCGCTTCTCTCTCGCCCCTCTAGCTCAGCTGGCAGTAGCAACTGTTTCGTAAACAGTCGGTCGTCGGTTCAAATCCGTCGGGGGGCTCCACCATCGCTTTGCGGGCCGAAGCGCGTGTGTTCTCACCCACCACCGAACACGCACGCGCGATCACTCGTCCGCATCCATTTACCGTCGCCACCCGGCGACGAGCCGCGCACCGCGTGGCTGACCGCCACCCCGCGGTCGCACTCACCAAACGCCGCCCAGGCTTCTGGGCCGGAGGAAATCTCATGTTCAAGTTCACCAAGTTCTTCTCGACCGTCCAGACGCCGCAGGATCAGCCGATCCCCGGAACCAACCAGATCCCGAACTCGGCCGGCGGCTACGCGTGGCAGCTCGATGACTGGGCGCGGCTCGACCGCTTCCTGGTCCTCGGTAGCGAGGGCGGTACCTACTACATCGGTGAGCGCGAGCTGACCATCGAGAACGCTTCCATCGTCCAGCGCTGTCTAGCGGCGGACGGACTTCGTACCCTCGCTCGGATCGTTGACATCTCTTACTCGGGACGCGCGCCCAAGAACGATCCGGCGATCTTTTCCCTCGCGATGGCCGCGAAGCTCGGCGACGAGACCACGCGTCGTGCGGCATATGCCGCGCTACCGAAGGTCTGCCGCACGGGCACCCACCTGATGCACTTCGCGGAGTACGCGCAGGGCTTCGGCGGCTGGGGACGCGGCATGCGCAAGGCGGTCGGTAGCTGGTTCAACACCAAGCCGGCCGAGGACCTCGCGTTCCAGCTCGCGAAGTACCAGGCCCGTGATGGCTGGTCGAATCGTGACTTGCTTCGCCTCGCGCACCCGCGCGCGGCGTCGCCGTCGCACGATCGACTGTTCGCGTGGGCGGTCAAGGGCGAGCTGCCCGTGGGCGCCGAGTCAGATCCGGCGTGCGCGTTGATCGTGGCAATGACCGAGCTCAAGTCCCTCGAGGACGTGGGCAAGGTGCAGACCCTGATCCGCGAGCGCCGCATCCCGCGCGAGTGCATCCCGACCCAGTGGCTGACGAAGCCCGAGGTCTGGGAGGCACTGCTCGAGGCGATGCCGATGACGGCGATGATCCGGAACCTCGCGACGATGACGCGCGTGGGACTGATCGCTCCGGGCTCGGCAGCGGCCGCGAAGGTCGCGAACCGGCTGCGTGACCCGCAGCGCCTCGCGAAGGCGCGCGTGCATCCGATCGCGATTCTCGCCGCGCTCATGACCTACAAGTCGGGGCGAGGCGTGCGGGGCTCTGGAGTGTGGCAGCCGGTCGCATCGGTCGTGGACGCGCTGGATGCCGCGTTCTATGCGAGCTTCGGCCTCATCGAGCCGGCGGGTAAGCGCATGCTGCTCGCCCTCGATGTCTCGGGTTCGATGACCACCGGCGCCGTCGGTGGCGTCGTGGGCCTGACGCCGCAGATCGCGAGCGCCGCAATGGCGCTCGTGACTGCAGCGACCGAGCCGGCTCACAACTTCATCGCATTCACCGCTGCGAGCGGTGGCTACGGTGGAAAGTGGGGCGGAGGACAGTCCGGGGTAACGAGCCTCGCGATCTCGCCGCGTCAGCGACTCGATGACGTGGTGAAGGCGGTCGCAGCGCTGCCGATGGGCGGCACGGACTGTGCGCTACCGATGATCTGGGCGCAGAAGAACGGAATCGAGGTCGACACGTTTTGTGTCTACACCGACAACGAGACCTGGGCGGGAAACGTGCACCCGTCCCAGGCACTGCGCTCGTACCGAGATGCACGGGGAATTCCGGCCAAGCTGGTCGTGGTCGGAATGACGTCGAACGGTTTCAGCATTGCTGATCCGAACGACGCCGGCATGATGGACGTTGTCGGCTTCGACACGTCCACCCCGCCGGTGATCGCCGACTTCGCGCGCTCGGCAGGATCCAACCCGATCCTGTCGTAGCTGAGCGAAGGCGCGGCCTTGCGACCGCTGCCGGTGGGCAACCACCGGTATTTGGGATCGAAGCTGAGCTGGTGCTAGCGGCCGATTGTTAATCGGACGGTGGTTGGTTCAATTCCAACCGATCCCGCGAGTAGTGTTTCAACGGGCCGAAAGGCGTCGATTATCCGTAACTATAACGGTCCTAAGGTAGCGAACTCCGGCGACGGAGGTAGCGAAGCAGCAGGCTCTCTCGTCGAGCAATCGGCGAGCAACGCTTCGGCCAGAGCTCATTGCGTGCCCACTGCCGTAAACCCCGCAAGGGGCGCGGTAAGAGCGACTGGTTCTCAGCTCCCGAAAGGGTGCGAAGGAACCATCTTCGACTCCGATCCTTGTCCGTCTTCTTCCGCGCTTCTCTTCATGTCCGTGTCGTCCAGCAGCCAGGACTCTGGTCTCTCTAACCAGGTACGCGGGTGCAACTCCCGCCACGGATACCAAGCCCCGATCGCAACGACCGCAGCTCGTGCTGGGCACCGACGCGACCCATAACCGCGTACGCGAG
>JBBRBG010000334.1:0-6618 GCA_038206055.1 Haliangiales bacterium | reverse complement strand
TTGAGCACCGGCGGCGGCGGCGGCGTCACCATCGGCGGCACCTCGACCTCGACCATCTCGATGTGCGGCGCGGGCGTCACGTGCCGCGGCGGGTTGTAGACGACGAAGGCGTCGCCAGCCGTGATCAGCAGCAGATGAACGGCCAGCGTTCCAGCGGTGGCGAGCACGAACGGCGAGTCCCAACGCACAGCCACCGCGAGTAGCCTAGCAGATCATTCTCGGTTGGCTGTGACCTGACCGCAGGCGGGACCCAACGTTGCCGCCCAGGATCAAGGTCGTTCGTTCTCGAGGGCGATCGCGCTGATTCCCGCCTGCTGCACGAGATCGATGGCGTGCATCACGTTCCCGTACGCGCCCTTTCGGCTCCCCGCGATGATTGCCTTCGGCTTCGAGGTGGCCGCTGCGATCTGCTTGATGCGCACCACGGCCGCGGCATCGTCGGCGAACTTGTCGCCGTTGACATAGAGGTCACCCTTGTCGGTCACCGAGACGCGCAGCGTGCTCTGGACCTCGCCGCCGGTCGCGGCCTTCGGTTTGTCGATCTCGACACCGCGCGCGACGATCAGCTTCGCCGTCACGATGAACACGACGAGGATCACGAGCACCACGTCCACGAACGGCGTCACGTTGATGTTCGTGATGCCCTCGTCCTCGCCGTCCTGATAGAGGCTGCCCGCCATCAGTCGTCCTTTGCCGCCGGCGCTTCCGCGGCTTCCTTCGCCTTCGGCTTGGCCTTCTCCTTCTCCTTCACCGGCGACAGGTCGCCATGCTCCTCGCCGTGCACGAGGGAGAGCACCGAGTGCGCGACCTCATCAGCGCCGCCCATCACGACCTTGAGCTTGCGCGTGAAGTAGTTGAACGCGATGACCGCGGGGATCGCGACCATCAGGCCGACGGCCGTGGCGACGAGCGCCTCGGCGATCGCGCGTAGGGTCTGCGCTTCCGCCTCGGTCGTCTTCTGCGTCAGGTTCTGGAACGCGCTGATCACGCCGAGCACCGTGCCGAACAGGCCGATGAACGGAACGTTGTTGCCGAGCGTGCCGAGGATCATCAGATTCTTGTCTGCGCCGCGGCGCCACCGCGCGCGCTCCGAGTGCATCGCCTCGGCCATCGACTCCGGTCCGCGCCCGCGCTCCGCGAGCCCGCGCAGCGCCACCTGGATCGCGATCGACGGATCGCCCTTGTATTTCGTCTGTAGCCGTTCGATCTCGTCGCGCTCGAAGGCGCCGCGCAGCTCGCGGTTGAACACCTCGGTGTCGGTATCCCGGCCGCGGAACCACAGCCCGCGATCGATCATTACGCCCACGGAGATTATCGACAGCCCGATCAGGAGCCAGAGCACCCAGTTCGCGCCGAGCTGAGCGAAATCGACAAACGCGCTCGCCAGATCCATCGCCGGGAAGTGTTACGCACCTTCGGGGGTGGCGTCGACTCGCTGGGGCACGGTCTTCATCACTTCCCGCATCACCGCCGTCGCGTAGGCACCTCCAGGCAACGCAAACGCGACCTCGAAGGTCCCACCGTCGGCAGTCGCCGTGACCACCGCGTCCGCGACCTCGATCGTCGCCTCGCGGCGTGTGCCCTCCGCGAGCGCCCGCACGGTTCCGAACGCGCCGTCGGCGAGGCCGCTCGCCGCGAGGATCGCCGCCTCGCGCTCCGCCGCCGGCGAGCCCTCCGTTGGCCGCCGCATCTTGTCGCCGAACATCGGTCCGGTCAGCACGAGCTCGCCACCCGTGAGCCGCGCCTCGTCGGTCGCCGCGTCCTCGCACACGAACATGCCGCCCGCGCGCTTCTTCAGCACGTCGCCCGCGAGCACGCGCCGGTACAGCCCATCGGCCATGCGCACGATCAACCACTGGTTGAACAGCTCCGACTGTAGCGCCGAGACAAACAGCCGATCGAGCTTTCGGTCGCGCCCGAACCTCCGCGCGCCACTTACCAGCTCACGCCCCTTCGTCGCGTTGTCGCCGTCGCGGCCAAACCGCTGCTCGCCGTACCAGTTCGGCGCGCCGGGCGCCTCGGCGAGGCGCGCGAGGATCGCCCGCGCGCGCTCCACAGCGCCGGCTTCCGCCCCTGTCACGCGCAGCACGAAGCGATTCGCGCGCACGTGGCCAGTCCGCAGCTTGTTGCCGTGGCGGCTGACCTCGAGCACGTCGATGCCCTCCACGCTGATCGCCTGGGCGGCCTCCACCGTCGTCGGGGGTGGCAAGCTCAACCACTGGCGCGTCACCGCGTGGCGATCCTTCATGCCCGCCACGCCGATGTCGCGCTCGGGAACACCGAGCGCGCGGGAGATCAGCTGCACCGCATGGCGCGTGGTCATCCCGCGCTTCTCGATGCGAACGTAGACGTGATCGCCGGTGCCGCTCGGCAGGTACGCCGGCTCCTCGTCGACGAAGAAGTCCTCGTCGCGCGCGCGCAGCACGCCGCCGGTGCCCGGTAGATCCGCGGTGAGGTACGGCAGCTCGGTCACGTGTGCGTACGTTATCCGGCGATCCTCCGGTAGAGTCTACCCATGCCCACGCATCGCGTGCTGTGTGCCCTCGCGGTCGTGCTCGCCGGCTGCGCCGGGCGCTACGGCGGCAAACCACTCGAGAAGGCCAAGCCTCCAAGGGGCGGCATCGAGGGAGCGGCGCTGCCGTACCAGATTCTCGACGCGCGCACCGGCCGGCAGATCGACACCGCGCAGTTCTGGGTCCAGCTCGGCCAGGCCCGCGCCGTCTGCATCGGCGAGGATCACTCGAACCCGCACCACCACTGGGCGCAGCTCGAGATCGTGAAGCAGATCGCAACGAAGAAGCCCTCGAACCAGCGCCTCGCGCTCGGCCTCGAAATGGTGCAGCGTCCGTTCCAGGGCGTGCTCGATGATTTCGCTGCCCAGCGCATCGACGCGGCCGCACTCCGTTCCCGCGTCGGCTGGGACGAGCGCTGGGGCTACGACTACGGCTTCTACGGTCCCACCCTCGACGCGGCGATCGCGGCCGGTGCGCAGCTCCTCGCGCTCAACGCCGCGCGCGAGCTGACGAAGAAGGTCTCGCACAACGGCCTCGAGTCGCTCAGCGCGGAGGATCGGGCGCAGCTCCCCGAGCTCGATCTGAAGGATGCGAAGCACCGCGCCTGGTTCGACGCGCTGATGGAATCGATGGGTGGCACCGCCGCACATTCGAAGAAGCCCGAGCCCGAGGCTCCCACCGATTCACCGCACGAGGCGCCGCCGCCAATGCCGACCGCCGAGCAGATCTACTCGGTTCAGGTGATCTGGGACGAGTCGATGGCCGACGGTGCCACGAAGTGGCTGACCGCAAATCCAACCGGCCACGTGATCATCCTCGCCGGTAACGGCCACTGCCACGACTCCGCGATCGTCAATCGCATCAAGCGCCGCGGCATCGCGCAGGTCGTCTCGGTCCGGCCCGTGCTCGACACCGACGCGTCCGAGGTCCTCGCGCAGCCAATGAACGACTACGCCTTCGTGCTCGTCGTCCCCGAGGACATGAAGGCGAAGATGAAGGCCGAGGAAGAGGCCGCCGAGAAGTAGCGATGAGGATCATCGAGATTCGCCGCGAGGCCATGGAGATCCGGAGGCCCGTCGCACGGTTCGTCGACGAGCTGCAGTGGGAGCTCGCGAGGCGCACGCTTGTCGTCACCGCGGCGGTCGAAACGTCGGCAGTGTTCGGTGACTTCTGCTGGGCGCCGATGCCGAGTCCTTGCCACCCCAGGGTCTTGTATGCGGATCCTGTTGCGGTGTTCACCGCATTCACGCGGTTCGCAGCGGTGGGTAGATACCTGGACCAGATCCGGATGTCCGCCGGGCCGCTCCTCGAGGGTGCGTATCCGTGGTGGTGGGACGGCTCGCAACCAGCGCGTCGCGCCGCGATCGAAGCTGAGCCCGAGGAGCGACAGATTGCGATCCTGGAGAGCGTGGCCGACGCTGCGACGGTCGTGCACGGCTACCTCGGCGGCGCTTCGCTGCGCGATCTGATGGCGATCGTACCGATGCGGCGCGGGCCGTGGGGCTTCGTCGACTTCAGCACGGGCTAGCCGCGAGGCAAGGCGGAGCCGGGGCGCGGGCCGTTCTCGTCGTTGACCATGCGGATGTAGAGCTTCGCGCTCTTGTTGTCCGGATCGATCTTGAGGACGTGCTCCCACTCGGCGAGGGCATCGTTTCTGCGCCCGAGCGAGAACAGGGTGACGCCGAGGTGGATGCGCGCCGGGATGAAGTCGGGGCGCAGGCGCTTCGCGTGCTCGAACTCGGCGACGGCCGCGTGATAGACGCCCATGTCGCGGTAGACGTTGCCGAGCTGGACGCGCAGGTCGGCGAACTCGGGGCACAGGTCGAGGGCCTTGACGTACTCGCGCACGGACTCGTCGAACATCGCGAGTCCGGCGTAGGCGCGTCCGAGGTCGGCGTGCATGTTGGCGAGCTTGCCGCGCGCGAACCGGTCGAGCGCGTTGGGCTGGCCGACGGAGGCCGACACGGCCTTGGTGTAGACCTCGCGCGCGCGGTCGTACTTGCCGCGGTCGTTGTAGGTGACGGAGAGGTTGAGCGCGGTCTCGGTGTAGCGCGGGTTGAGGCGCAGCGCGTTCTCGAACGCTTCCTCTGCGTCCTGGAACCGTCCCTGCGCGTGATAGACGACGCCGAGCATGTTGTAGAGGTCCGGGAACGAGGGACGCGCGGCGGCGGCCTCGGCGAGGAACGGCTCCGCTTGCTCGTATTCGCTCGCGTTGTAGTGCTCGCGACCGAGCGCGATCAGCTGCTCCACGCGGTCAGCGGTCATGCCCCAGCGTACACCGGGACTACTGCTTCGTGGCAGGTGCGAGGCCACCGAGGGCGGACTTGGCATCGCCCGCGCGGTCGCTCTTCGGGAACTTCTCGACCAGCTCGGACCACGCTCCGCGCGCGCGGTCGTTCATCGACACGGCGACGTAGGCGCGGCCGAGCAGCCAGAGGGCCTCCTCGTCGTAACCGACGCCGCGGTAGCGCTCGAGCAGGCGGCGCAACCGGATCACGGTGCCCATCGGCTTGCCGCGGTCCCAGTAGTAGCGCGCGACGTACCACTCGTGATCGGCGAGCCGCTTGCCGACCTTGACGAGGATCTCCTTCGCCTTCGCGCGGAACGGCGAGTCCGGATACTTGTCGAGGAAGGTCTTCAGCTCGTTCGCGGCGTCCTCGGTGGACGACTGGTCCTTCTCGAACGAAGGCGGGAACAGCCAGAAGTCGTCGGGGAGCTGCTTGAAGTACGCCTCGCCGATGCGGAACGTGGCGTACCCGTTCGCGACCATCTCGTGGGTCGGGTGAAACTTGATGAACAGGCGATAGCTATCGATCGCCTCGAGGTACTGATCGGCACCGAACTCGGCGTCCGCGAGCCGGAGCTCCGCGAGCACGGCGTACTTCGAGTACGGGAACCGGCTCTTGATGAAGCCGAAGTACTTCGACGCGGCGATCCAGTCCTTCGCGTCGAGCTCCTTCAGACCTTTGTCGTAGTTCTTCTGCGCGGAGACCGAGTACTCGACCGCGCCGCCGCCGTTCTTGCCGCCGCACGCCGCAGCACCGAAAACGAGCGCGACGCAGACAAGGGTCGCGTGGAGGAAGTTCTTCGAGATCATTTGAGTTTTAGGCCCGTGCGGATCCTTAACATTGCTTGGACTTGCGCGCCAGCCACTAGGTTGCCCGGGCCGTGAGATACAAAGGCATGCGCAGGCTCCTCGCTGTCTCCGTTCTCGCCGCGTGCTCCGGTGGTGGTCATCAGGTCGCGATCGGCCCGGTGCCGGCCGCGCGCACCACGGGCACGCTCGCCGGCCCGCTCTGCGAGTACGACCACTGCACGTGCGCCGACGCGCAGCACGAGGCGGGCGTACCGGATGGAACGCGGAAGCGGTTCGAGTTCCGCTTGTCGTCCGCGCAGCAGCTCTGGCTGTCGTTGCCGGGTGACACGGTGCTGTACAAGACCGTCGAGAAGCCGGAGGTCTGCTTCTACGTCGACCTCGCGCCCGGCGAGCACAAGATGACGCTGCGCGCGTCGAACAAGGATGGCGTGTCGGCGCAGGTCGACGTGCACGAGATCGGGACCAAGACGAAGAGCGTCTACGACACGTTCCGCTTCGAGTGCGGCAATCCCGGCGTGTGCTCGTTCGAGGAGCTCGATGCGCTGAAAGCAACGTACGCCCAGGTCAAGCGCGGGCTGCACGACACCTGTGGCTCCACCCGGGTCAAGAATATCGCCTGGGATCACGGCAAGGCGCCGGATGGCACGCACCCGAGCGAGCTCGTCGTCGAGGCCACGCTCGATATCTACAAGTTCGCGCCATGGAAGCAGCACGGCGACGGCAGCTGCGGCGCGGGCGGTGGCCGGAAGGGGCCGGGCGGCGAGGAGACCGGCGAGCCGGAACCCGCGCCGGATGCTACAACGCCGGCCCCGTGACGCCGTACGACTATCCAGACGCCTACGACGTGATCGTCGTCGGCGCGGGCCATGCCGGCTGCGAGGCATCGCTCGCGGCGGCGAGGCTCGGCGCGAGGGTGCTCGTGCTGACGGGCAGCCTCGAGATGGTGGCGCAGATGTCGTGCAACCCGGCGATCGGCGGCGTCGCGAAGGGTCACCTCGTCAAGGAGAT
>JBBRBG010000333.1:0-6711 GCA_038206055.1 Haliangiales bacterium | reverse complement strand
CTCCGCTTCGCGCTCGAGCCCGAACGCGGTTATGGCGCAGGCGCGTATGGCCTGCTCGCGCGCGTCAACCTGGGCGCGGACTGGCGCACGGAAGTCGCCGGGATGTTCCGCGGCAAGGGCTCGTACGGCAACGGCGCGGCGATGCGCGCGGCACCGATCGGCGCGTACTTCGCATCCGATCTCGAGCGCGTTCGTGTGGAGGCGCTGCGCTCCGCCGAGCCGACGCACGCGCATCCTGATGGTGCCGCCGGTGCCGTGGCGGTCGCGATCGCCGCCGCGCTCGCGCAGCGCCAGGAGCTGACGATCGCGGAGGTGGTGCGGTGGACGCCGCCGAGCATGACCTGCGATCGCCTGCGCCGCGCCGACGAGCTCGGTCTCGCGTTCGACGTCGTGGCGGCCGGCGAGGAGCTCGGGACGGGCTCGAACGTCACCAGCCAGGACACGGTGCCATTCGCCGTCTGGGTCGCCGCACGCCACGTGAGCTCCTACGAGGACGCGCTGTGGACCGCCACCGCGCAGCCCGGGCTCGATCTGAGCGCCAACGCGTTCTCCCTGTTCGCGCTCGACCGCGACACCATCGGGGCCATCGTCGGTGGCATCGTCGCATGCGGCACGGGCATGGACGGCATCCCGCTGCTGTGGCGCGAGGCCACCGAACCTTTGCGAAGTATGTAGGACCCGGCTCCCGGGCCCCGGCAGGGATAAGGTGGTGCGTGACCGAAGCCGCGCTGCCGACGATCAAGGTCCTCCTCGTGGAGGACGACGAACGACTTGCCCAGCTCACGGCGCGGTACCTGGAGAGCCACGGGGTGGTGGTCACGGTGGCGCGCGACGGCATCGAAGGCCAGGCGGAGGCGCTGCGCCGGCAGTACGATTGTCTGGTGCTGGATCTGATGCTCCCCGGGCGCGACGGCATCGAGGTGACGCGCGAGCTGCGTGCGCGCACGGACGTGCCGATCGTGATGGTCACGGCGCGCGGCGAGGAAGCGGACCGCGTGCTCGGGCTCGAAGTCGGCGCGGATGACTACGTCACGAAGCCGTTCTCACCGCGCGAGCTGCTCGCGCGTATCCGCGCCACGGTGCGCCGGGTGCGAGGCCAGGCCGGTCCCGCGCAGCAGACGGTCCAGGTCGGCGGTCTCGTGCTCGATCCACAGCGCATGACCGTCACGCTCGACGGCAAGGCGATCGAGGTCACCGCCTACGAGTTCTCGATCCTGCGCGCACTCGCCCAGCGGCCCGGGCGCGTGCTCTCGCGCGAGCAGCTACTGGATCTCGCGAAGGGATCTGCGGAGCTCTCGTTCGATCGCTCGATCGACGTGCATGTCTCGCGGCTGCGCGCGAAGCTCGGCGACGACAGCCGCAGCCCGAAGATCCTCAAGACCGTGCGCGGCGTCGGCTATTTGCTCGCGGGTGCAGAGACGTGAGTCCCAGGCGGCGAAGGCGCCTCGCGCTCCGCGTGTACGCATTCGCCGCGATGCTATCGGTCGCGATCATGGTCGCGCTGCTCGTGCTGCCGAGGTACACGCGGTCCCCGAAGTACCTCGAGGCTCATGCGGCGGTCGTGCAGTACATCATCGAGCGGACGTCGCTCAAGAATCCGAAGCAGTTCGGCGAGATCATGAACCGGTTCGAAGCCCGGATCCGCGGACGGCTCACGCTGTTCGATGCCAGGGGCACGCTCGTGCGCACGAACGTCGATCCGCCGCTCGACCCGCCGACCGCCGACGAACGCGAAGTGCTGCAGACCGAGAAGTGGGCGCTCGAATCGGGCCGAATCGTGGTGCGTAGCGACGATGGCTCGCTGCTCGCCGTGTACTCGCCGAACCGCCCTGGCTTCCCGTGGGGATACGTGCTGCCGCTCGGCGCGCTGATCCTGGTCGTGGTCGGCGCCGCGTCGGTGTGGTTCTCGCGCCGGCTCGCCCAACCACTCGATCAGCTCGCGAGCGCCGCGCGCAGGTTCGGCGAAGGCGACCTCACCGCCCGCGCGGCGCTTGCGCGCGAGGACGAGCTGGGCGATGTGGGCAAGGCGTTCGACGAGATGGCGGTGCGCACCTCCGCGGTCATGCAGTCGCAGCGACAGTTGATGGGCGATGTCTCGCACGAGCTGCGCACACCGCTCGCTCGCATCCGCGTGGCGCTCGAGCTCGCGGCGGAAGATCCGGTGGCAGCGAGCGATGTGCTCTCGGACGTTGGCCAGGACCTCGACGAGATCGATCAGCTGATCGGCGACATCCTGACGACCGCGCGCCTCGATGGTGAGGCGGCGAAGATCACGCGGCAGCCGATGAACCTCGGCGACCTCGCGGAGCGCGCGATCGATCGGTTCGAGACGCGACATCCCTCGCGCAAGCTCGAGCGCACGCTCGAGGGCGCCGACCGCGCGATCGAGTGCGATGCGGTATTGCTTCGCCGTGCGATCGACAACCTGCTCGACAACGCCGCGAAGTACTCGGACTCGGGCACTCCCGTGAAGCTCGCAATGATTCCGAATGGCACCCGGGTGGCGTTCGAGATCGTCGACACGGGAATCGGGATGTCGGTCGAGGACCTGGAGCGGGCCGGAACGCCGTTCTGGCGCGCGGACGGGAGTCGCACCCGCAAGACCGGCGGCGTGGGCCTCGGCCTCGCTCTCGCCAGGCGTATCGCACGCGCGCACGGTGGTGAGGTGACATTGACCTCTGTGCCCGGCCGCGGCACGACCGCTCGGTTAGAGGTTTCGTTACGCGATCAGGCCGTCTAAGCGTTTGGAATCGCGCGGAAACAATCTGCAATGCGCGAGCAACGGCACGTTCGTAGCGAGGTATCACCTTGGCAACTGTGAACATCAAACGCTGGATCCCGCGCATCGTGGCGCTCGCGCTCGTCGCTGGCGGCGTTGCCTTCCTGTTGATCAAGAAGCCGTGGGCGAAGGGCGCCACGCCGATCACGTACAGCACCGTGACGGTCGGCAAGGGCAGCATTGCCGCACAGGTCACTGCGAACGGCACGCTTTCGGCCCGCGGCACCGTGCTGGTCGGCGCGCAGGTCTCCGGCCGTGTGGTCGAGCTGCATGCGGACTTCAACGACAAGGTCACGAAGGGCGAGATCATCGCGAAGCTCGATCCACAGGTGTTGCAGGCGCAGGTCAATCAGTCGCTGGCGAGCGTCGCGCTTGCATCCGCGAACGTGAACAAGGCGCAGGTTGCCGTCGCGGACGCCGACCGCCAGCTCAAGCGCCAGAAGACCCTGCAGGAGCAGCAGCTCGTCGCCGGGGCCACGGTCGAGAGCGCTGAGGTCGCCTACGACACGTCGCGCGCGGCACTCCTCGCCGCGAAGGCGTCATCCGCGCAGGCACAGGCGAACCTCGCGCAGGCAAAGCTCAGCCTCTCGTACGCCACGATCTACTCGCCCGTCGACGGCGTGGTGCTGTCGCGCGCGGTCGACGTCGGTCAGACGGTCGCCGCATCGCTCTCGGCGCCGACGTTGTTCACGATCGCCGAGGACCTCGGCCGCATGCAGATCGACACCGCGGTCGCCGAGGCCGATGTCGGCCGGCTGACCGAGGGCATGAACGCGCAGTTCACCGTCGATGCGTTCCCCGGCAAGCTGTTCGAAGGCATCGTGCGCCAGGTCCGCAACGCGCCGACCACCACGAGCGGCGTGGTCACGTATGACGCCGTGATCGACGTCGACAACCCGGAGAAGTCTCTGCGCCCCGGCATGACCGCGAACGTCACGTTCGTGCTGCAGCAGGTCGCCGATGCGATCAAGATCCCGAACGCCGCACTCCGCTTCAAGCCGACGCGCGAGCAGATGCAGGCAATGCGCGGCGAGAGCGGAAGCGGTGGCTCGGGGCGCCGTGGCTCCGGCTCCGGCGGCTGGCAGGGCCGCGGCTCGGATGGATCGGGCGGACGCGGCAGCGACGCGACCAGCGGCAGCGGTGGGCGCCCCGGTCGCGACTACGGCGACAAGAAGCCGGTCTACAAGCTCGTCGACGGTCAGCCGAAGCTCGTGCTGGTCAAGCCGGGGCTCACCGATGGCTCGGTGACCGAGATGGTCGAAGGCGATCTGCAGCCCGGCGACCTCCTCGTCACCGAGGTCCAGGGCGTCACGGTGCCGCCGAGGAAGACCGGAGCTTTCTGATGGCACCGCTGATCGAAATGACCGGCATCCAGCGCACGTACGTGATGGGCGACAACCTCGTCCACGCGTTGCGCGGAGTCGATCTCACGATCGAAAAAGGTTCCTCGATCGCGATCATGGGCACCTCGGGCTCGGGCAAGTCGACCATGATGAACATCATTGGCTGCCTCGATCAGCCGACGAAGGGCACGTACAAGATCAACGGCAAGAACGTCGGCGTGATGTCGAAGGCGCAGCTTGCCGACATCCGCGGCAAGATGATCGGCTTCGTGTTCCAGAGCTTCAATCTCCTGTCGCGAACATCGGCGCTCGAGAACGTGGAGATGCCTCTGCTTTATCAGGGCGTCGGCTCGTCGGAGCGACACAAGCGTGCAATGGCGGCACTCGCCGCCGTCGGTCTCACAGGTCGCGAGGACCACCACTCGAGCCAGCTCTCCGGTGGTCAGCAGCAGCGCGTTGCGATCGCGCGCGCGCTCGTCTGCAACGCCCCGATCATCATGGCCGACGAACCCACCGGCGCACTCGACAGCAAGACCTCGTTCGAGGTGATGAGCATCCTCCAGGGCCTCGTCTCGCAGGGCAAGACGCTGATCCTCGTCACGCACGAGTCGGATATCGCCGCGTACGCGTCGCGCGTGATCGTACTCCGCGATGGCCTGATCATCGAAGACAAGCAACAGACCCCGATCGATGCCGCCGCGGCCCTTGCGCGCGTCACCGCCGAGAAGGAAACCGCCGACCGAGAACTCGCGGCGAAGCTGAAGGCGCAGGCGTCATGAACATCTTCACCACCTTCAAGCTCGCGCTCCGTGCGCTGTGGCGCAACAAGGTCCGCACCATGCTGACGATGCTCGGCATCGTGTTCGGCATCGGCGCGGTGATCGCGATGGTCGCTGGTGGTCAGGGTGCGCAGGCCTCGGTCAAGGAGGTGTTCGACAGCCTCGGCACGAACACGCTCGTGCTGAGCGGCAGCGCCCAGCGCACCAGCGGAGCCTCGGGTGGTGCGGGCTCCCGTCAGTCGCTGACCTGGGAGGACGTCGCGGCGCTGCAGACCGGCGAGATCGCGAGCATCAAGTACGTCGCGCCCACGATGAGCACGAGGTCGCAGGTCGCGTCGGAGGAGGCGAACTGGAACACGTCGATCCTGGGCACCACCGCGATCTGGTTCACCATCCGCAACTGGGAAGCAACCCAGGGCGCCGTGTTCGATGAAGACACGGGCAACAGCAACGCGAAGATCGCGGTCATCGGCCAGACCGTCGCAACGGCGCTGTTCCCCCAGGCGAACCCGATCGGCCAGCCGATCCGCCTCAACGGTCAGCCGTTCGAGGTGGTCGGCGTGCTGGCAACGAAGGGCCAGGGTCCGCGCGGCGACAACGACGATCTGATCATCATCCCGCTGAAGACCTATCAGCAGAAGCTGGACAAAGGGCTCGCGAAGTATCTCAAGGGCGAGGTGCTGATCGCGATGGCCGAGGACGGCCAGGCGGACTCGACGATCGCAAAGGTCAGCGCGCTCTTGCGCGAGAAGCACAAGCTCGACGGAGCCGAGGAGGATGACTTCCGCATTCGCAACCCCGCGGAGTATGCGCAGGCGCAAAAGGACTCCACCGAGCGGATCGCGACGCTGCTCGCGATCGTCGCGGCCGTGTCGCTGCTGATCGGCGGCATCGGCGTGATGAACATCATGCTGGTGTCGGTGATCGAGCGAACCCGAGAGATCGGGATCCGCATGGCCGTCGGTGCGAAGCCAATCGATGTGATGACCCAGGTCCTCGTCGAGTCGCTCGTCCTGGCGATCTTCGGCGGCCTGCTCGGCCTCGCGCTCGGCTATGGCGCCGCGCAGTACATGGCCGGCTACTTCGGCTGGAAGTTCTTCTTTCCCGCGGAGACCGCCGGCATCGCCTTCGGCGTCGCAGGTGGTGTTGGCGTCGGGTTTGGTCTGTATCCGGCCATCCGGGCGTCGCAGCTCGATCCGATCACCGCTCTGAGGTACGAGTCATGAAGTTCTCACGCGTACTCGCGCTCGTTCTCGTTGCCGCCATGGCGGTCCCCGCCGCGGCCCAGCCTCGCCACGAGAATCTCACCCTCCAGCGCGCGATCGAGATCGCGTTGCAGCAGCAGCCGAACGTTCGCATCACGAAGGCGCAGATCGAGCAGGCGAATGCGCGGGTGCAGTCCGCAAGGGTCGCGCTGAAGCCCACGGTCTCGCTGCAGGCCTCCCTCGCGGAGAGCTCGTCCCGCCAGACCACCGACGTCACCACTGGTGACACGAGCGGCGGCTTCTTCCATCCCACACTGTCGACCGGCTTCTCGGCGAGCGCGAGCTGGCGGATCTACGACTTCGGTCAGACCTCTGCCGCCATCCGTGCCGCCGAGGCCAGCGCCGACGCCACCGCGTCGTCGATCCTCACGACGAACCTCGATATCCGCAGCTCGGTCTCGATCGCTTTTCTCACCGCGATCGCGCGCGCTCGGCTCATCACCGTCGCCGAGAGCACCGTGAAGAGCGAGGAGCTCCACCTCGATCTAGCGCGCAAGTTCGTCGCCGCGCAGGCCAAGTATCCGATCGAGGTCGTCCAGGCCCAG
>JBBRBG010000332.1:0-6793 GCA_038206055.1 Haliangiales bacterium | reverse complement strand
GGACGGCAGATGCCGCACTGCGGCAACGCGAGGCGAACGCTGGAGTTGCATCCGTGAACGTGGGTCGGTAACGTAGATTTCACGACATGGACAAGCGGGAAGCAGTTCGGGTCCCGGTTCGGGTGACCGCGCGTTGTCGCTGCGACGACGGCATCGTGATCGACGGCACCGTCGAGGACCTGTCCAAGAGCGGTCTGTTTCTCAAGGCGGATCTGTCGCTCGAAGAGGGCTCGTCCGCCGAGATCGACCTCGAGGTCCCGGGCGAGGCACCGCTGCACCTCGCGGCTCACGTGGTTCGCGTCGACGACGGCGGCATGGCGTTCAAGTTCGTCGAGCAGCCGAGCCGGCCGCTGGCGAACTTCATCATGAAGCAGCACCAGACCGGATCACACTAGAGGCGCGTTTTCCCAGGCGATTCGATGCCTTGCGGGCTTGATCGGCAAGGCGGCGCCGTTATGATGCCGGCGCGATTACCTTGCTCCCGACCGTGTCTGATCAGCCGCCTCCCGGACCGCGTAGCAAGCGTGCTACCCGGCAGACGCTCCGCGCCCGACGCGAAGCGCTCGGTGCGGACGAGCGGGCGGCAGCGAGCGCGCGGATCGCCGCGGCGGTCAACGCGGTCCTCGACGAGCGGCTGGTCGCCAACCAGGTGCTCGCGATCTATGCCCCCAAGGGCTCCGAGGTCGAAACCGTGGCGATCGCCGAGCACGCCGCGCGCCGCGGGATCGCCCTCGCCTATCCGCGTGTCGTCGATGGCGCGCGCGAGCTGACGTTTCACGAGGTGCTGGCGGCCGAGCTGGTCGTCGCCCACTACGGGATCCGCGAGCCGCGAGCCGGCGTCACACCGATCGCGCTCGAGCGGATCGCCGCGTTCGTGGTGCCCGGGCTCGCGTTCGATCGGAATGGCGGCCGCGTCGGCTGGGGCCGCGGCTACTACGACGTCACGCTCGCGCAGACGCCAGGCGCCTTGCGCATCGGCATTGCGTTCGATTGCCAGCTCGTCGACCACGTCCCGCGCGATCCGCACGACGTATCGATGAACATCATCATCACGGAGGTCGCGACCCACGTGGTCGCGTAGGCCATGGACGCGATCTACATTCTCGCGGGCGTCGCGCTCGGGCTCGTCGCCGGGCTGATGCTCGGCACGCGGCTCGGCCGGGCGAAGGGCGATGGCTCCGCAGCAACGAAGGCGGCCGAGGACGAGGCCGGCAAGATCCGCACGGCTGCGAAGGCCGAGATCGAGGCGATCAAGAAGCAGGGCGAGGTCGAGGGCAAGGAAGCCGCGCGCAAGCACAAGGCGGATCTCGACGAGGAGCTCCGCGGCCGGCGTACCGAGCTCGCGAAGCGCGAAGAAGGGCTCCAGGCGAAGGAGCGAGAGATCGACAAGGTCAAGCGTGACGCCGACCGCCGGTCGGGCGAGCTCGAGAAGAAGGAGAAGAGCGTCGACGGCAAGATCAAGCAGGCGGATGTCGCGGTCGAGAAGGCCGAGGCGGCGCAGGCCGAGGCGCGCAAGAAGCTCGAGGCCATCGCATCGCTCACCGAGGAGCAGGCGCGCAAGAAGCTCGAGGACGAGGTCAAGTCGCAGGCCTATGCGTCGGCCGCCGTCGAGATCAAGCGCATCGAGGATGACGCGCACAAGGAAGCCACCTCGCGCGCCAAGACGATCGTCGCAACGGCGATCCAGCGGTTCGCGAGCGAGTTCGTGCACGAGCGCACCGTCGCCGTGGTGCCGCTGCCGTCCGACGACATGAAGGGTCGGCTGATCGGCCGCGAGGGCCGGAACATCCGCGCGATCGAGGCCGCGACCGGCATCGACGTCATCATCGACGACACCGCCGAGTCGATCACGATCTCGTGCTTCAACCCGGTCCGCCGCGAGGTCGCGCGCCTCGCGATCTCTGCGCTGGTCGCCGATGGCCGCATCCACCCGACGAAGATCGAGGAGGTGGTGCGCAAGGCCGAGAAGGAAGTCGACAAGGTCTGCAAGGAAGCCGGCGAACAAGCCGTGTTCGATCTCGGGTTGCATCGCGTGCATCCCGAGCTCGTGAAGGCGCTCGGCAAGCTCAAATTTCGCCAGTCGTACGCGCAGAACGTGCTGCTGCACTCCGTCGAGGTCGGCTACCTCGCGGGCCTGATCGCCGCCGAGCTCGGCGCGAACGTCAAGCTCGCGCGGCGCGCTGGCCTGCTCCACGATATCGGCAAGGCGCTCGATCACGAGCAAGAGGGCCCGCACGCCGAGGTCGGCGCCGCGTTCTGTAAGCGCCACGGTGAATCGCCGAAGGTCGCGCAGGCGATCGCCTCGCACCATGGCGACGAGGGCAACGGCCCGCAGCCGATGGCGCTGCTCGATCACATCGTCGCCGCGGCGAACTCGCTGTCGGCCGCGCGGCCCGGTGCGCGCCGCGAGCAGCTCGCCTCGTACATCAAGCGCCTCGACGATCTCGAGGCGATCTGCAAGCGCTTCGACGGCGTCGAGCGAGCGTTCGCCGTGATGGCCGGCCGCGAGATCCGCGTCATGGTCATGAACGATCAGATCGACGACGCGCGCGCGATGATCATGTCGAAGGAGATCGCCCGCGCGATCGAGACCGAGGCCACGTATCCCGGCCAGGTCCGCGTCGTGGTGGTTCGCGAGACCCGCGCCTCCGACTACGCGCGCTGATCGATTCCCGCTTCCCTGCGACCTTGGGGCATACTGGTCCGCACCGATGAGCGACGGGCGTGTGTTCCCGCTGATCGAAGTCAGCCGCGACGAGCTCGCGACGCTGGTCGGCGCGCCGATCCGGGCGGTCGCGCGCGTCGATGGCGGTCTGACGAACACGATCCACAAGGTCACGCTCGAGACCGGCGACGTCCTCGCGGTCAAGCACTACGCCGGTGGCAAGGACGCGTTCGAGGCCGAGCTCGTCACGCTCACCCTGCTGCACGGCACCCTGCCCGTCCCCGATGTCGTCCACGCCAATGCCGAGCAGCACGTCATCGTCTATCGCTGGATCGATGGCATCACGCTCGACAATTGCCGAAAGGCGGAAGGCGCCTCGGCCGCCTCGCTCGCCGAGCCACTCGGCCGGCTGATGGCGTGGCTCGCGCGCACGGATGCCACCGAGCCGTACGAGCTCGCGCCGATCCTCGAGAAGGCGTACCGACAGCTCGTCGATGGACGCGCGCGTCACCGCCTCGGTGCTCCGCTCGCGGATGCGATCCGCCAGGCGATCGAAGCCGCCGAGCCGCAGCTCGCATGGGGCACGGTGTGCCTCGTCCACGGCGACCTCGGAGAGCGCAACGTGATCGTGCAGCGCGCCGCCCCCGACCGCTGGCGGATCAGCGGCGTGATCGACTGGGAGGCCACCTCGACCGGCTCGCCGCTGATCGATATTGGCAGCCTGTTCCGCTACCCGTCGCGGTTCGATCGGGAGTTTCGCGCCGCGTTCGAGCGCGGTTATCACGAAGCCGATGGCACGTTGCCCGACGGCTGGCTGCTCACCGCACGCCTGCTCGACGCTACTTGGCTCGTCGACACCCTCGACGAGCCGCGAGAGTTCCCCGGCGTCTACGCCGACTGCCGCATGCTGCTCGCCACGCTCGCGAAGGATGCCGGCGTCAGATGAGGATCGTCGCGGTCGCCGACACGCATCTGTTCACCGACGCAATGCAGGTCCCGGATGGCGACGTGTTCGTCCACGCGGGCGACATGTGTCGGCGCGGCGACTTCGACGAGCTGAACGAGGCTGCCGCGTGGATCCATTCGCTGCCGCACCGCCACAAGGTGATCGTCGCCGGCAACCACGACTGGCTGTTCGTCGAGAATCCGCCACTGGCGCGTACGTTGTTCGCCGACGCGTTCTATCTCCAGGACGACGAGGTAGTGATCGATGGCCTCCGGTTCTACGGCAGCCCTTGGCAGCCCGAGTTCAACCACTGGGCCTTCAACCTCCCGCGTGGTCCCGAGATCGCGCGCGTTTGGTCCAAGATTCCCCGCGGCGTCGACGTGCTGATCACGCACGGCCCGCCGGCGGGCATCGGCGATCGCGGCGGCTACGGGCCCGAGCGCGCCGGCTGCGAGGATCTGCGCGTGCGCGTCGCCGAGGTGGCCCCGCGCGTCCACATGTTCGGCCACATCCACCAGGATGGCGGCGCGTGGCAGCTCGGCCCCACGCTCTACGCGAACGTCACCGTATGGGAGTGCACGCGCGGCGCGACCGTCCTCGATATCGATCGACACGGTACGACGCTCGTCGAGGTCCCTCCCCACGGCCGTCGCGACGACGACGACCAATCCTGGTAGGGTCGCCCGTCATGGACGGATCGGCATTCATCGAGGAGCTTCGGCAGCGCAACCTGCTCGCGAACGTCACCGACGAGGAGGGGCTCGCCAAGCTCCTGTCGTCGGAGATCGTGCCGGTGTACGCGGGCTACGATCCCACCGCCGCCAGTCTCCACGTCGGCAGCCTCGTGCCGACGATCATGCTCAAGCGGTTCCAGCTCGCCGGGCATCGCCCGATCGTGCTCGTCGGTGGCGCGACCGGCATGATCGGCGATCCATCGGGCAAGAGCGACGAGCGCAACCTCCTCGACGACACCACGCTCGCCGCCAACCTCGCCGGCATCCGCGAGCAGCTCGCAAAGCTGATGGACTTCGAGGACGCGAAGACCGGCGCCGCGATGACGAACAACATGGACTGGACGCGCGGCGTCGGGTTCCTCGAGTTCCTCCGCGACACCGGCAAGTACCTGACCGTCAACTACATGATGGCGAAGGACTCGGTGAAGAGCCGCCTCGAGGGCGAGAGCGGCATCAGCTACACCGAGTTCTCGTACATGCTGCTGCAGGCGTTCGACTTCGTGCAGCTCGCGAAGTCCCACGGGTGTCGGCTCCAGGTCGGCGGCAATGATCAGTACGGCAACATCACCGCCGGCTGCGAGCTCTCCCGCAAGCAGGGCGGTCCGCAGCTGTTCGGGCTCACGGCCCCGCTGCTCCTCGACTCGACCGGCCAGAAGTTGGGCAAGACCTCGACCGGCGAGCGGATCTGGCTCGATCCGGCGCTGACCTCGCCCTACGCGTTCTACCAGTACTGGTTCAACCGCCCCGACACCGAGGTCCCGCGCCTTCTCAAGCAGTTCTCGCTCGACCCGCTTCCCGCGATCGACGCGATCCTCGCGGAGCACGATCTCGACCGAGGCAAGCGCATCGGGCAGCGCGCCCTCGCCCGCAGCCTCACCGGCTGGGTCCACGGCGAGGCATCGCTCGCGCCGATCGAGGCCGCCGCGCGCGTGATGTTCGGCGGTTCGCTCGAGGGCGTCACCGATGATGTGCTTCGTCAGCTCGCGGCCACGGTCAAGACGGTCGATATTCCGCGCGGCGAGCTCGACGCCGGCATCCCGATCGTCGATCTCCTCGCTCGTGTCACCGGCGAGTCGAAGAGCAAGACGCGTCAGCTCGTGCAGCAGGGCGGCGCGTACATCAACAACGGCAAGATCACCGAGCTCGAGCACAAGGTCAGCCTCGCGCACCTCGCGACCGAGACCATGCTCGTGGTCCGCAGCGGCAAGAAGGACTACTACCTCGTCCGCGTCGCCTGAGCGCGAACCGTCAGTCGCCGGTACAGATCAGATCCTTTCCTCCGCCACGGTTGTCCTTCTCCTTGCACTGCCAGCGCGGCCCGAGCCGGCCGCAGTCGAGCTCGCTGCACAGGAACATGCAGACGCCGCCTTCCTTGTCGATGCACACCGCGTCGCTCGGACAATCGCGGTCCGATGCGCAGGGGACGCTGCAGAACCCTTCGGGGAACGCGCCGCCCGTGTAGCAGCGATCGGCGCAATCCGAATCGCGGCCGCACGTCGCGCCGATGTAGTCGTCGATCTGGCTACTTCCGCCGCACGCGGCGAGGAACACGAGCGTGATCGCGAGGGTTTTCACGCCGGCGATTGTTGCACTGGTCATGCCCGGCGAGGAAACGAGCCTGACGGCGATTCCGACGCTCCCGCTGTGCAGCTCTCGAACAGGCGTGCGCCAGGCTGGAACGGGGCGCTACTCCTACAGCGACGCCGGGGCCGTCAGAACCAGGGTAACGCCAGCTCGAGCAACATGCCGTCCGCGTCGCCGCTAGACTGGAATTCGCGCGTGCCAAGAAGGATGCCACCGCCGAAGTGACCGGCGACGAGGAAATGGCGGTCGTGCGTGCCCGCGATCCAACGGAGGTGGTCGTCGCTCGCGCCGCCGATCGCGATCGCGCCGAGGACCTTTCCCGACGGACCGAAGCTCGCGATGAATGCGTCGGTGGCACCGTGTCCCCGCAAGGTGAACGACCCGATCGTGGCGGTTGGTTCAGAGATGCGGCCGACGATCGTCAGCGTGCCGTCGTCGCCGTACGTCGCGCCGCGGACATACTCGCCGTCGTAGCTCCCAAACCGTGCGCTCCAGCGGTCGCTTCCGTCCGCGGCCGACAGCTCCACGACAAACATGCCGCGCCGGCGGATCCGGCCGTAGGCCGCGACTCGATCGCCATGGATCGCGACACCCTGTAGATCGCAGCCGGGGATCCGGAGCTCGCGCAACCAGATGACCGCTCCGCGGTCACGATCGAGGCCGGCGACGACACAGCCACCCGCCACGATCTCGCGGTCGGCGAGCCAACCGACGCCGGTGACCTGCGCCCCCAGCACGACGCGATCGCCATCGGTGGCGACGCCCTTCGACATGGACCCTCCGGTCCCGCGCCCGGAGGTCACCCACCGTAGCGCACCCGAGGACGACCACGACGCGACGAAGGGCGCCCGACTCGGCCGCGCG
>JBBRBG010000331.1:0-6953 GCA_038206055.1 Haliangiales bacterium | reverse complement strand
TGCGACGTTCGGTCCGGAAGGACCACAGCAATGCAGTGGCCTCGACGTCGCGCGCTACGACGCTGATTCCTTGCACGACGAGTTCGGCCCACGATTCGAGCTTGTCGAACATGAGGTCGAAGAGCACAGCACTCCGAGCGGAAGTCGGCAGCAGTTCGTCTACTGTATGTGCCGCACCTGATTCGCACCGCTGCGATGTCCAACACCAGCGACGGGGGCTCGCAGGCTCGTTTCTCAACCAGGTGCTCGAGTCGGTTCAATCGCGTCCGCCGCGTCACGCTGCGTCCCTGAGGCGCTCGAGGCTCTCGGTCTCCCGACCACGGACGACGCGCTGGCCGCGCTGGGGGCCGCGATACTCGGTGACGATGGTCGCCTGGCGCTCGGGCTCGTGTGGCAGGTGATAGTAGATGATCACCCAGTCGCGCGTATGGCCGAGCTGGTGTGCGAGCGCGGTGTTCGAGAACATCGCGGTGTACAGCCAGCCGTCGCGCTCGCCGTGCATCACCGGCAGCCACGCCTCGCGCGCCGGGTTGAACCGGCGCGGCGCGATCGTACGAAGGTCACCCGCAGCGGCCGCGCGGCGATACTCCGCGTCGATTGCGAGGAGCGCGGTCGTCGACGGGCGCACCGCCTCGTCGACGACGCTGCGCTGGCGCGCGAGCCGGGTGGCGAGCACGTCGCGGAGCGCCTCCACCCGGCGCGGACCGAAGCCCGCGAGCCGAGCGAGCCTGCCGTCCGCGGCGGCGGCTTCGAGATCCTCGAGTGATTCGATCCCGAGCTGCGTGTGGATCCGCTCGGCGAGTCGCGGCCCGATCCCGGGGACGCGCTCGAGCGTCTCGGTGCCATCCTCGCGGAGCCGATCGAGGACGCGCGAGCCGCCCGTGCGCAACATCTCGATGATCGCATTCGTCAGGTGCGGCCCGATCCTCGGGATCGCCTGGAGACCCGCGCGTCCGTGGTCACGGAACACATCCGTCAGGTCGCGGGGATACTCGCGAACAGCCAGCGCACCATCGCGCCACGCGCGGACACGGTGCGGCGATTCACCGCGGTGCTCCAGCCGCGCGGCGATCTGGTCGAACATCAGCGCGATACGTGCGTTCGTCATGGCTCGGTGCCTCGACGGGAGTTACAGCAACCGGCGTGCCGATCCGTGGACGAGACTACAGCTCGATCACCGTGCCGGTGAGGGATCCGACGATGGGAGCCCCGGCGGTCGTGCCGGCCGAGGTCAGCGTCAGCGAGCCAGGCAGGATAAGGCCGCCGCCACGGCTCGTGTCGGTCATGGGATCGTAGAACGTCATGAGGGCCGCGACGTTCAGCAGATCGATCGACCGGGTGCCGGGCGTGACGTCGGTTGGGTTGGTGACGATGACGAACACCACGGCGAAAACCCTTCGGTTTGCACGCCGAGACCACCTCGCTGGGCTCTGGCGGTAGGCTGCAGCTATGATCTCGGGGGAGCCCTCGGCCTGGGCGCTGCTGCGCAACCGGCTCGCGATCCCGTTGCTCGCCCTGATGGTCACGCACGTGATCGGCACGATCGGGTACTGGCTACTCTGGCGAGACCAGGGCGGAACGCTGAGCGATGCGTTGTTCATGACGTTCACGACCGTGGCGACGATCGGGTTTGGTGAGGTCAAGCCGCTCGACGGCGCTGGCCGCGCGCTGACGATGCTGGTCGCCGCCGGAGGCATCGGGAGCCTGTTCTATTCGTTCACGGTCACACTCGACTGGCTGTCGAGTGGCGCAGTCCAGGCCCCCCGCAGGAGACGCAAGATGATGGCACAGATCGACAAGCTCTCGAACCACTACATCCTCGCAGGGTTCGGGCGCGTCGGCCGCGAGGCGTCGCGCGAGCTGCAGGCGAGCAACAAGCAGGTCGTGGTGATCGACACCTCCGAGGCCAATATCGCGGCGGCCGCCGAGCTCGGGTGGCTCCACATCAAGGGAGACGCGACCGACGACGAGGTGCTCCGCTCTGCTGGCATCGACCGCGCCGTCGGGCTGCTCGTGACCACCGCGAACGACGCGGCGAACCTCTACATCGTGATGTCGGCACGGCTGCTCGCACCCGGTCTGTTCATCGTGTCGCGTGCCGTCGACAGTAACGCCGTGCCCAAGCTGGAGCGCGCCGGCGCGAACCGCGCGATCAGTCCGTACGCGATCGGAGGCCGGCGCATGGCTCACCTGATCCTCAGGCCGCGCATCGTCGACTTCTTCGAGACCGCGCTCCATCGCGGCAGCAAGACGCTGTCGATCAGCGAGATCCAGGTGCTCGCCGGCTCGAAGGCGATCGGCGAACCGCTCGTGTCGCTCCGCATGCGGAGCACCGGCGCGACGATCGTCGCGGTGCTACGCAGCCCGGACGGCGTGGTCGCGCTCGCGACCGACGAGCTCGAGCTCGTCGACGGCGACCACCTGCTCGCGATCGGGACGGACGAGCAACTCCAGGTGCTCGAGACGTCGCTCCGCTGAGACCGCGCCGGGGTGGGGCTGTTCGCGCTACAAAGCTACGACGCGTGGCTCTTCGCGGCTGACAGCTGCGCTGTATTGCGACGATCCGATGCGACGCCGCTAGCACCCAGGCTGGTCCGACCATTGCCTGATCTGCGTCGACGAGGTGGGTCCCGCGCTCGCGTCGGATCACTCGGTGCTCGAACCCAGTCTGCGCGACATGAATCAATGTGCAACTTGTGCAGCTCGGTCGCACTCGAAGGGACCAATACCTCTCCAGCGGTCTCGCCGGGCGATCACCGCCGCGGGTCAGGCCCAGACGGAACTTGTATGCTCAAACTGTCGCTCGTCGCCCAGATCTTCATCGCGGCTTCCGTGCTCTTCGTGTGGATCTTCCGGTTCGAGAATATCGAGCGGGAGTTCAGGGAGTACCGGTTGTCGGTCACCTTCCGCAGCTTCATCGGGGCCACGAAGATCGTGCTCTCGACCCTGCTCATCATTGGCATCTGGTATCCGCCGCTCGTGCTCGTCCCTGCGCTGCTGATGGCGCTGCTCATGGCCGGTGCGCAGTGGTCTCACTTCAGCGTGCGACATGCGCTGCTCAAGTTCGTTCCCTCGCTGGTGCTGCTGCTGCTGTCGCTGTTTGTCGCCGCGTTCCGGATGGGAGTGGTGAGCTAGGTGTGCCCTCGAACGGTCCTCGCCCTCGTCTCGAGCCTGGCGTTCATTCTCTACGGGACCCACTGCTTGACCTCGGCCACCATGGAACGTGAGTTCGTTCGCTACGGGCTTGGTAACCTACGTGTGTTCACCGGCTGGTTGCAGCTTCTGGGCGGCCTCGGACTGATCGTGGGGCTGTGGTGGCCGACAGCGTCCTTGATTTCGTCAGGCGGGCTGGCACTCCTGATGCTGTGCGGGCTGATCACGAGGTTGAGGCTGCGAGATCCGTTCCATCTGATGCTTCCGGCGCTGCTGCTGATGCTCCTCAACACCTTTCTGGTGGTCGACTCGGCGCGTGGTCGCGGTTGAGGTCGTTGCCATGAGCGCATTCCACGCCGCTCTTGCCGCGCTCAAGACCTCCGCCGCGAAGCGGCGCTGGCTGTTCGTGCCCTACGACCAGCTCACGAGCTCCATCGGCCCGCTGGCGCGCGAGCCGGCGAAGGAGCTCGGGATCGTCGTCGTGGAGTGCCCGGACAAGGCGGCGCGGCGGCCGTACCACAAGCAGAAGCTGGCGCTTGTTCTGACGAACCTTCGCCACTTTGCGATCGAACAGGCCGCGCGCGGCGTCGCGGTCCAGCATGTGGTTGCGCCCTCGTACCGAGAAGCCATCGAGCGTGTCGCTCCGAAGCTGGGTGCGCTCCGCGTGATGCGGCCCGCCGAGCGAGAGCTCCGCGCCGAGCTCGCCCCATTGTTCGAGAGCGGCGAGCTCGAAGAGGTGCCTCACGAAGGCTGGCTCACGACACAGGAGGACTTCGCCGCCGCGGGCGCAAATCCTCCGTGGCGTATGGATGCGTTCTACCGTCAGGTCCGGAGGCGGCTCGACATCCTCATGGTGAAGGGCAAGCCCATGGGCGGCCGCTTCAGCTTCGATGCAGAGAACCGTGAGGCGTGGCACGGTGCGCCGAAGGCGCCCGCCCTTCCCCGCTACAAGGTCGACGCGATCACGGCGGAGGTCTGCGACCTCGTCTCGACACGCATGGCGAGGCACCCTGGCAAGCTCGACCCCGGCGGTATCCCGGCGACGCGCGCCGACGCGGACCGGACCTGGGCTTGGGCGAAGACGCAGTGCCTCGCCCACTTCGGTCCATTCGAGGACGCGATGTCGACCGACTCGCGGACGCTCTTCCACACGCGAATCTCTCCGCTGCTGAACCTCCAGCGGCTCTCCGCTCGCACGATCGTCGACGACACCGTCGCTCTCGATATTCCCTTCGCGAGCAAGGAGGGTTTCGTGCGGCAGATCCTGGGTTGGCGGGAATACGTCCGTCATGTCCACGAGGCCACGGACGGCTTCCGGGTGATCGCTGGAGTGGCCCAGCCGGTCGCGCAATCGCCCGGCGACGGCGGGTACGGCCGATGGGCCGGCTCGGCCTGGGCGCCCGCGGCGACCGGCGGGGACGGCGGCTCGCGGACATCGATCCTAGGCGCGGCGCGCCCGGTTCCTCCCGCCTACTGGGGGAAGCGCTCCGGTCTTCGCTGCCTCGACGAGGTGGTCGAGTCAGTCTGGGAGGAGGGATACAGCCACCACATCACGCGGCTCATGGTCCTCGCGAACATCGCGATGCTCCTGGACGTATCGCCACGAGATCTCACCGACTGGTTCTGGGTGGCCTACATCGACGCGTACGATTGGGTGGTCGAGCCCAACGTGCACGGCATGGGGACGTTCGGCGTGGGTGAAGTGCTTACGACCAAGCCATACATTGCGGGCTCGGCCTACATCCACAAGATGAGCAACTTCTGCAAAGGCTGCCGTTTCAATCCAAAGAAGACGTGCCCGCTGACGTCGCTCTACTGGGCTTATCTCGGACGTCACCGCGAAGCCCTCGCGCGCGTCGACCGCATGACGCTCTCCGTGCGGTCCGAAGCGCGTCGAACCCCGGCGCAGCGAGCCTCCGACGCGGATGTCTTCGCGAGGGTGACCTCGATGCTTGCCCGTGGGGACGAGCTGCCGGAAGACATCGCGAGCGGTACGTCCGCCGGCTACGTGTTCGACGGCTACTAATTTCAAGCGCGGCGAGCAGCCCGCGCTGGTCATCGCGACGCTGCAGGCACGCCGGGCCGTGCGCTGGCGTGATCCGGAAGCGCGGCATGGCGCTACGGCTTGCCCGCGTCCTGACGACGGCGCGCGACGACCCACACGACGAGTGAGGCACCTCGCGGTATGGGATCATCGTACTGTTGTGATCAGCCCATCCCGAAATGATCGGTCCGATGACATCGATGGATCGTCGCAGCGCCCGCCGCGGGATCGCGGTGCGCCCATGGGGCTCCAGACCTTCGTCGGTGCTGCGCTCGTGAGTACGTTTGCGCAGGCCGGCTGCGGTCGACTCGAGTTCGACGTCACGCCCGACGCCGGGACCGTGGCGACGCACCTGACCTGTAACTCCGACACCGTGATCGCGCCGCTCACGAATGGCGATGGTGTCGATTCGATTGCGTGGATTGTCGATCCGACCGGGGACTGGATCCTCGCGACGCAGCATCGCGCGCTCACGGATCACCCGCTCCGCCGGTACCAGGTCCGTCTCGTCGGCGATCGTCTCGAGGGCGTCGATCAGGGAGTCGCGCTGGAGACCCGAGATCCACGGCTGCCGGGACCGCGGCCGGAACCCGGGCAATCGACCAGAGAATCGAGGTCTTGAAGAATTCGAACAGTACCTGTCGATCCGGCCAGGGGCCGTTCGACCTGAGGGCATGAACGACACCACCGCGAAGCAGAATGAAGACCTCGTCCGCAAGTTCGTCGCCATCGTGAAGAACGAGCGCAAGCTGGAGAGGCTCGGCGAGTTCTTCGCCGCCGACTACGTGGAGCACAACGAGACGGTCGCCTCGTTCGGCAAGAGCCTGACCGGATATCAGAACTTCCTCGGCCACCTGTTCACCGGCTTCCCGGACGACAAGATCACGATCGATCAGCTCGTGGCGACCTCGGAGTGGGTGTCCTATCGGGGCACGGAGTCGGGTACGCACAAGGGCACGTTCCTCAACATCCCCGCGACCGGGAAGTCCGCGACCTGGACCGAGATCCAGTTCTTCCGGATCGAGAACGCCAAGATCGTCGAGCACTGGGTCGACGTCGACATCTTCTCCTGGTTCCAGCAGCTCGGCATCATCCCGAAGATGGGCTGAGTTCACGTTCGCCGATCGTGATCGAATGGACGTCCATGGGCGCACGCGTTGCCGAGCGACAAGCTGTGCGACAGCCTGCCGCTGCACCGTCAGGAGGATCGGTTCGCTCGGCTCGGCGTACGCATCGATCGCGGGTCGATGTCGCGTTGGCTCGAGGATCTTGGGATATATCCCTCGGCTCGACGGTGGTCGCTGCCATGCGCGCCGACGCGCTCGCTCACGCGTTCTGTATCGCGACCGATGCCACCGGCGTGCTCGTCCAGCCCATCGCGAGCGGCGACAAGCAGTTCACCGTGTTCGTCGCAAGAACAGAAACGGTTGACCAAGGGCATGCAGCGCACCGCGTGGGCGCCTCGGTTCAGCGCCAGGCGATCCCAGGCGCCTGGACCTCGAACATGCGGCCAGGCGCGACGACGCCCTCGGTGGAAGCGTACGCGGCGGCCGTGGCGCGCAGTGCCGCCCCTTCGTCGCCGCCGAGCAGGCCTGCCAGTCGATCACGGGCGGCGGCGAGGTGGAGCGCCATGTCGTGCTGTGCGGCGACGGCGATCGCCGCGCGGAGCGGCACGATCGCGTCTTCACGGGAAGCACTCGGCGCGACCGCCGCGATCCCGGCCCGCAACAGCAGCGCGTACACCGTGGCGTATCCG
>JBBRBG010000330.1:0-6990 GCA_038206055.1 Haliangiales bacterium | reverse complement strand
GCACTTCGAGGGCAACCGCGAGAGGTTCCGCGAGGGCCTCGTCGCCCTCGAGTTCCTCAAGACTGACTCCAAGCTCGATGCCGAACGCCTCTACAACTACTTCCAGCTGTTCTACGAGCCGTTCCGCTTCGACCGCGAGTTCCACTTCACGCGCGAGTACATCTCGTCGACCTTCCGCCAGGTGTTCGCACCCGATGGCGAGTTCGAGGGCATGTCGAAGCAGCTCAACATGCCGGGGCACTTCGTCTTCGTGAACAGGATCCAATGGGGGGTGTTCTCGATCCTGGGGCAACTGGCGGGAACCGCGAACTATCACCGCATCCATCGCGAGTATCTATTCGACGAGCCACCGACGACGCCACTCGGCGAGCTCGATCGAAAAGCCACCGCGCGTGACGAGCTACGGCTCGACGCTAACACTTCTTCAGATACTGCGCCTTGAGCATCACGTTCATGAGGCCGACGCGGCAGTCGACCTCGTGATCTCCATCGACGATGCGGATGTTGGTGATCTTGGTCCCCATCTTCAGCATGGTCGACGAGCCCTTCAGCTTGAGGCTCTTGATCAGCACCACGGAGTCTCCATGCTTGAGCTCCACGCCATTGACGTCACGGATCACCCCATCGTCGGCGATCTCCCGCGGTTCGTCGTCGGCGGCAGCGATTGCAGGCCACTCGTGCGCGCAGTCGGCGCATACCAGGTTGTCGCCGTCCGGGTAGACGTTCAGCTGGGCACACTTCGGGCACGGGACCGCGTCTTCTTCCATGCGGTCCTTGTGACACATGCGTACCCAGGTCGTCCCTTCGGGGCGCACGGAACAGCGCTGATCAGGGCGGCGGCACGACGACATCGCCGCGATCGTCGATCACGACCGAGCGCTCTTTGAGCAGGCGACCGACCGCGCGCTTGAACGCCTTCTTCGACAGGCCGAACAACTCGCGGATGGTCTCGGGGCTCGAGCGGTCGCCCACGCGTGGCGCGCCCGTGCGCGACAGCACGGCGAGGATCGTCGCCGCATCGGCTTCGAGCTCCTTGTACGCATGCTGGCGGAGCGACAGCACGAGCTTGCCGTCGGGGAGGACGTTGGTGACCCGGAACTTCACGGCGTCACCACGCCGCAGCCGATGCGGCTCGCTCGCCGGCACGAGGCCGACGAACGTGCGCTCGAGGATCGCGAACAGGCCGATGTCGGGCTCGTTGCGCCAGGCCTCGCCCTCGATCCACTCGTCGATCACGACCCGGCGGCGATCACCGGCGAGCATGTCGTTGACGAACATGGTGCCGGCCAGACGGCCCGTGTTGTCGAGGTACAGGCCGATCGGCTGGCGCTCGCCGACAAACAGCTCCTTGGATTGCTGCGCGAACGGGATCAGCAGCTCCTTGCCGAGACCCCAGTCGGCGAACGCGCCGATGTCGGTGACGGCGGAGATATCGAGGAAGCGCACCTCACCGAGCGAGAGCATCGGCGAACGCGCGGTGGCGGCGGGACGATCGTTCGAATCGAGGTAGACGAACACGTCGACGAACGCGCCTTCGGCGGTGCCCGCCGGGAGATCTCGAGCGGGTAACAGGATCGCAGGGCCATCGGGGTCGCCATCGTCGGCGACGGCGAGCCAGGCGCCTTCATCATCGAGTCCGCGGAAACGCAGGCGGGCGCGGCGCCCGAGGAGGTCATCGATCACACGCGCAGGATAGCCGCATGGTGCATGCTATCGCGATGAGACAGGTGCTGATCGCGATCCTGGTGGCGGCCTGCGGAGGCCCGCAGTCGCAGGGGTTGCAGGGCAGCCAGAAGGACACCGACGGCGACGGCGTGCGCGATATCGACGACAAGTGCGCGTACGACCCGGGGCCGGGGACGCCGAACGGCTGCCCGCAGAAGCAGAGCGAGATCAAGGTGCTCGGGGGCGACGGGGGAAACGACCGCGATGGCGACGGCATCGTCAACAACGTCGACAAGTGCCCCGACGATCCAGAGGACTTCGACGGCTTTCAGGATGCCGATGGCTGTCCCGATCCTGACAACGATGGGGACGGGATCCGCGACGTCGATGATCTGTGCCCGAACGACGCCGAGGACAAGGACGGCGTCAAGGACGAGGACGGTTGTCCCGAGCGGTAACAGCGCTCGTCGTGCTCGCCGGCTGCGGCCGGTGGGGCTTCGATGGGGTCACCGGCGACGGTGGGACGGGTGACAGGCCCGATGCAAAGCCATGCACCCCCGTCGGGCACGACGAGGACGGCGATGGCGTGGACGATGCGTGCGACGTCTGTCCGCACATGGCGAACCCTGATCAGGGCGATGGCGATGGCGACCTCGTCGGCGATATCTGTGACCCGGAGCCGACGATCGCGCGGCAACGGATCGTGACGTTCGATTCGTTCGTCGATCTCGCGGCATGGACCAGATCGTCGAACGAAGCGTCGAACGGAGACGACGCCGTGCTCGAAGCGCTCGGAACGTCGCGCTTGATCTACCGCCCGTACACGGCGATGGATGACCTGTTCGAGATCGGCCTATCCGTCGGCACGGCCGGGTCCCCGCAGGCGATCGTCCTCCTCTCGATGGATACGATTGCCTCGGGAAGCTACTTCTGCGAGCTGTACGACAACGGTTCGAACGCGCTCCAGTTCACGTACACGTTCGACGACTCGAACTTCAACCACCCGGGTGTGCAGCCGGCCGGGCAGCGCCTCGGGCAACACGAAGGTCGGCTGCAGCTCGAGCGCGACACGACCAACGTGCGATGCGCTGCGAACTGGAACGGGGAGAGCCTCGTCACGGGTGGCGCGACGCCCGCGATCATCCCCGAGTACGTCTCGCTGTACGCCGAAAACGCCGCGGTGCGGATCCAGTACTTCGTACAGATCCGCACCGAGTAACCCGATGCGTTCAGCGGCTGGCGAGCTTCCCGCTGGCGATCGAAACGTCGCCGAAGCGCAGCTTCGTCGCGCGCTCGCCCGAGGCATCGAGCTCGACGAGCGTGCCTTCGATGGTCACGTCGCAGTCGGCGCGGTCACCGCACGATGCGACGAGCGCATCCCACTGGCCGGGGGCGAACTCGAGAAGCGGCATCCAGCCATTCTGCGCGGGACGCAGCACGGGAAACGCTGCAACGTTGCATCGCTCCGCCGTGCTGCACAGCGCCGCATGGCGCGTGACGCTCCAGCGCAGCCGCTGTCCCTGCCACCGATGGCGAACCTCTTGCCAGGTGCCACGGTGCGCGGCGTCGTCGAGCTCGCGCGCGAGGTCTGCCTGCGTGCCGTGGGCGAGTTGCGGCGCGCCAGGCGGAGGAGGCGGCGGAGGACGCCGGTCCTTGCTGCTGCACGCTGCGATCACGAGCACGATGGGAACGAGACGGTGGAGGGTCATGGCTGGGTCCTATCGGTTCAGGGGTTACCGGAGGCGGGCGACGCGAGGTACGGCATCACGTTCGAGAACGGCTTGTCGTTCGCGTTCACGCCGTCGCCGATCGCCGAGCCGTTGTTGCACGCAACCGTGAGGAGCGTGTCGGTGACGTCGTCGGTGAGCGCGCGGCCATTCGGAAAGTGCGACTGCGCGTTGGTCTGGCCGGTCGCGATGTTGATGCGCAGGAGATCCGCGGCGGCGGTGCCGTTCGGCGAGAGCAGACCGACGATGTCCATGCGGCCACCGTTCGGCGTCGGAGCGCAGCCTGCACCGAGCACGAGGTTGAGCAGCTTCGGAACCTCGGGATCGAGGATGTAGCCGCCGTAGTTCGAGACATCGTCCTTCGGATCGGTGTGATTGTAGTTGTCCTTGTCCTTCAGCGGGATGATGACCTCGTTGACCAGCGGCCAGCCGAGCCGCGAGACCTGGATGAACTGACCGAAGTCATCCGAATCGCGGTGGCGGCGGAGGATGCGGACCTGCGGGCGGCTCGCGGAGGCGTAGATGCCGACGACGGACTTCTTGCCAGTCGCCGTGGTGGGGCGCACGCCGCCCGAGGCGATGTCGGTGATCGGAACCTCGAGGACGAGCGACAGCACGTTGACGCCATCGGTGGTCTTCGCGCCGCCGACACCGAGGAGATCGAACACGTGGAGATCGACGAAGAACGGTTCATCGCGTGGGCCGGCGAACGACGTGGTGTTCGCCGAGGTCTGGATCGCCTGGAGCGCGACCTGCTCGTAATTCGCGAACGAGCGCTTGCCGACGTTCCACGGTGCGACCGGCGCGTGGGTGAGAAGCCGGGTCTTCTGACCGGTCTTCTCGTTGATGCGCTCGAGCTTGTACCACTGGGTGACGTTGAGGTTCGCGCTGGTCAGCGAGTCGACCGGGCCGGTGTTGTAGAGGAACGTGTTGCCGTTCTTGACCTCGTTCTCGAACGTCCAGCGGTACGTCCAGTCGGCCTTCGCGTCGCCATCGTTGTCGATGTGAACCTCGTAGCGCGCGTCATCGGCGAACCGGTAGAAGTTCGGGCCCGACTGCGGCAGGAGCAGCGGGACATAGTCCGCCACGATGACGAGGCGATCCGGGTTGGTCGGGCTGATGAAGGAGTAGACGTCGGTGTTATCGACGAGCTGGTCCTCGGCGATCATCGGCGCTTCGCGGTGGCTCGAGGCCATCACGGCGGGGACCAGAGCGAGGCCACCCGCCGCGAGGGCGAGGCCACAGATCGATGCAGTGAGCTTCTTGTTCATGACTGTTGCTCCTCGTTATTCGGCGCGATCGATCGCGCCACCTTCGGAATCGACCACCGCGAACACCGCTGCACCACGTGCAGTGCGGAGTCCGGCGGGATCGGAGATTTCAGGGGTAGCGAGCTGCTGCATCTCGCCGGTTGCGATGACGACGGACGTGAGCTGCGCGTGCCCATCGGCATCACGCGTGGGCATCACGGCCGTGCCGCCACCTGCAGTCAGTGACACGCCACCGGGCGTGCCCATGCGCAGGTTGCTGACGATCTCGGTCGCGCCACTGCCATCCGCCGGGATGGCGAACAGCACGCCTTCGCCGGTCATGCCGTGCGCGAGGTGATCCATCACCCACGACACGCCGTCCTTGTCGATGTGCACGCCGGTCGGCGAGACCAGCGGCTCGCCGCTGAACACGAGGCGCGGATCGGCACCTTCGGTCGCCAGCGCGAACAGCGCCGGCACTGACGTGGTGGTGCGACCGGTGACCATGATGGTCTTGCAGTCGGCCGACATGGCGAGGCCGCCCGGCCGGGTCAGTCCCGCCGTGGGCAATGCGGTGAGTGCACCGCCGCCGGCTGGAATCGAGAGGACCGCGCCGTCATCACCTCCGACGTCGGCGACATAGAGTGTCTCGCCGTCGCAGGACAGGACGAGGCCGATCGGCATATCGAGCGGCGCGCCCGATGCGAGCGCGATCGCCTGACTGCCCGGCTCCGACGCCACCGAGAACAGCGCTGGTTCGCGCAGGTCATCGATGGCGGTGAAGTAGAACGTCTTCCCATCCGGGCTAGCGACGGCATCGCCCGGAGACGTGAAGCCTCCCGACGCGACCATCGTCACCGAGCTCGGTGGCGCGCTCGGCAAGTTGTCCTGTGATTCCGATGAGCACCCGACCAGCGCCGCCGGCGCCGCGAGTGCCATCAACAAGCGTTTCCTCATTTGCCCTCCCTAAGGCTGTGTGTTCCTCCTACGGTTGATCTGCGCAAACGGATCATCGGCACTTCGATCGCCTCACATGATCCGCAGGGCCCCCACACTCGTAGGTGTGCAGTGGGGCGACGAAAACTGACTGTTCTCGCGATCGGCGCCATGGGGCTCGCAGGTGCACTGACCCTCGCCGCGTTCGCCGCGCCGGATCACGCGCACGCGAGCACGCGGTCGCGAATTCCTTCCGATCTAGATGAAGTGATCGCGACCGTGCCGCCGCGCGATCCGGACGAGCTCGCCGCGCGGCGGGCCCTGGCGACCTCGCCGGATGCGCTCGAGATCGCCGTTTCGCTGGCGCACGCGGAGATCCAGCGGGCACGGTCGACCTCGGATCCGCGGTACCTGGGGCGCGCGCAGGCCACCCTCGCACCGTGGTGGAACGTCACGGACGCGCCGGCGGATGTGCTGCTGCTGCGCGCGACGATCCTCCAGTCGCTGCACGACTTTCCCGCCGCCCGGGCGGACCTGGATCGCTTGATCGCCGTACGCCCCGACGACGCGCAGGCTCACCTGACCCGCGCCGTGGTGGCGACGGTGACCGGCGATTACGCGGCGGCGCGGGCGAGCTGCGCCGCCGTGGCCACGCTGTCCAATGCGGTGATCGCGGCCACCTGCGTCGCGCCGCTCGATGGCCTCGCCGGGCGCGCCGACGAGGCGTACGCGCGACTGGCGAAGGTGCTCGCCGGGACACGCGCCGGTGCCGAGCTGCGCGGCTGGGCGGAGACCGCGCTCGCCGAGCTGGCGATCCAGCGCGGCGATACGGATTCCGCGCTCGCACATCTCCAGGCGATCGTGGCGCGCGATCAGAATGATGCGTATGGCCGTGCGGCGCTCGCCGACGTGCTGATGGCGACCGGGCGCGCGGCGGAGGCCTCGGCGCTGCTCGCCGGGCACGAGCAGATCGATAGCGCTCTCGTGCGGCGGGCGATCGCCGAGCACGTCAGCCATGGCCCCGACGAGGCGCGCGTGGTGCAGATGATGCGCGATCGGATCGCGGCGGCTGCCGAACGCGGCGATCGGATCCACCTGCGTGAAGAGGCCCGCTTCGCACTCGAGGTCGATGCAGACGCCACGAAGGCGGTGCGGACCGCCCGTGACAACTGGAGCGTGCAGAAGGAGCTCGCCGATGCCCGGCTGCTCGCACAGACCGCCGTGGCGGCGCGCGATGCAGACGCCGCTGCGCCGGTGATCGCCTGGGCGGCGGCAACCGGTGTCCACGATGCACAGCTCGATCGCTGGCTGCGCCAGCTGGAGGATGCGCGATGAAGCCATTCCTGATCCTCGCCGTGCTCGCAGCCACCGCCGCGCCGGCGTGGGCCCACAAGCCGAGCGATGCCCATCTG
>JBBRBG010000329.1:0-7006 GCA_038206055.1 Haliangiales bacterium | reverse complement strand
GTGGTCTCGGAGCTGCCGTTCGCGTGAATGGCTCCGGTCGTGGTGTCTCCGCCGGCGGCTGCGGAGCGCGGCACACCCACCCGCTCGATCGTTCCGGCGACCGTGGCGAAGTAGAGTGCGCCCGCGTCGCCGTAGATCGGGCCGGTGACGGCGCGGTACGGCACTCCGCCCGACGAGCTCAGATCGAACTGCTGCGCGAACGGGTCGTTGAGGCCGTACGACTGAACTTTGCTCGAGCCGAAGTCGCACGAGCCGCCACCGATCACGGGATCGATGCTGCGCTGCACGATCACAGCGGTCGGCGTGACCAGCACGCCGTTGTAGAACTTCTCGCAGCGGCCCGCCACGCACGCTCCGGTCAGCTTGTTGCGTACCACGCCGTTCTTCGCGTAGACCGCGTAGAAGTCGTTGGCGAGCGTGGGGCTCTGCGCCTCGAGTCCGCCGGTGCCGAAGAACAGCACCATGTCGGTGGACGCATCGGTGCGGGCACCAATCGTGCCGACGATCGGCCGCGCCGCGCCGAGTGTGTTCGCGGTGCTCGTGGTGCTGAACAGCGCCGAGCGGGCTTTGCCGTTCTTCTGCGCCAGGACCAGCGGGCCCATGTCGGAGTTCGCCATGAACCCACCGGAGAGGTCCTGCGCCGGGTTGACCTTGTAGACGTTGCCGCACGCGTCGGCGAACACGGCGCGGTCGGTGAAGCCGTCGATCAGCGGGGAGCCCGGCTCGTAGGTCGAGGCGTCATCGGTTTCGAACACCGTGATGTCGCTGGTCAGCGCGCAGTCCATCTCGTACTTCCACAGCAACGCACCGGTCTCGAGGTTGTAGCCAGCGACGATCTTCCCCTTCGAAGCATCGGTCGAATACACGCCGGTGCCTGCGACCACCACGTAGCGCTCGGCGGTGCCGATCTTGACGCGCGCGATGCCCGGCTTCGAGGTCGCGAGGCCGGCCGACGCATCGCCGGGCTGCTGCGACCACAGCGGGATCGGGCCCTTGTTCGTGACGCTGAACGTGCTCGGGTCGATCGTGTCGGTGACGTCGAGCGCCGTGACCGAGGTCGCCCCGGCGCCACCGGCGACCACCGTCGCCGTGGCGATAGCACCGTTCGCCTTCCGGTAATCGAGGAGCGCCGGCGAGCCATCGGGATACCTCGTCACCGTCAGCGTGCCCGTGGTGGTCGAGGCCTGCCAGTCCGACTTCATGTTCGCCGCGACGTACGGCGGGACGAACGCCCAGGCTTCCTGACCGTTGTGACTCTCCAGCATGTTCGCCGCGTTCGAGATCACCGCGTGGATCATCCCGTCCATCGAGGCGAACAACACGAGCGGGAGGCGTGTCGACTTCGCGGTGGCGAACGCGTCGTAGACCGACTTCTCCGCGAGCGAGAGGAACGCGTACCAGTTCGGGCGGTACGGACGCGCGAGCACCGCCGGCGTCGAGCCCTGCACGGCGCCAAGCTTGGTCGGGGCGTAGCTCGCATTGCCCACGCCGAACCGCGGGCTCAGCGCCCAGTTGATCACGCTCGTCGCCTCGCTGGCGCTCGCGGCACCGACGCGGCTCTGGAGCGCCCCGCTCGGCGAGGTCGGCGCGAAGTCGATCCGCGTCAGGCCCGTGCCGGCGAGGTCCGAGGTGTAGACATTGCGCGCCGATTGCGCATCGAGCTTGGTCCCGACGTCGAAGTACTTGGTGCCAGCACCGGAGGCGAGCGCGTACATGTGGCCGCGGTTGCCGGGCTGCGTGAACGATCCGATGTACGAGACACCATCGTTGATCACGACGCCCGCCTTGTACCGCTGGCCGACGGCCGTATACGTGTAGTTTGCGACCACCGAGCTCACCGTCGGAGACGTCGTGCCGATGGCGGTACACACGTTCACGCCGTCCGTGGTGTTGGAATCGAGCGTCGCCTTCCACGTCAGCGTGCGTCCCGTCGAGCTCGCGAACGACGCGCAGCACTGGCCGTTCGTCAACGCGGGCGTGAACCCCGACGACGTTTGCGTGCACGCGAGCTGGTAGTTCGCCGGTGATTCGTTGTTGAGGTAGTAGGTGATCGACGTGTTCGCCGGAACCGTTGCGGTCGGCGTGATGCATGCACCGCTCACCGTGAGCTCGCTCGCCGGCGTGGGCAACGTGCCCGAGACAACGTTGCCGCACGGCGCGAACGTCGTCGGGCTCGAGCGATTCGCGAACACGTAGAACTCGCTCGTGTTGTTGCCGTTCGTCAACACCATGTCCTGCGTCCTGTCGGGATCGTGGTCGTAGTCGAGCATGAAGCCGATGTCGAAGTCGCCGAACGTCGGCGGGGTCGCGAACTGGTTCGCGCAGTTCGCGTTGCCGCAGCTCTCCGACATCTTCGTCGTCGGACTCGGGTTGCATGTCGCCGAGCACCCAGCGCACGTCGCCGGCGTGGAGCTGCACGTGGGCCAGCTCTTGCCAAATGGCGTGGCCGCATTGCCGGTGTTCTTCCAGTAGCGCGTGCGACCGCCGAGCGCGGCCGAGTACGCCACACCGTCGCTCCCCGTCACGATGTCGGGGTAGCCGTCGCCCGAGAAGTCGCTCACGAACACGCCGGTGAGGCTGCCTTCGAAGCCGGGATAGGTGGCGTTGCTCGTCGACAGGCTGATCGGGTTCGCCGTATCGAGCGTATGCGTGGTCAGGCTGTTCGAGGTACCGCGGAAGATCTGGAGGCGCTTCGCGGCGTTCGCGCTGCTCGAGCAGCAGCCCGGGGATCCGATGACCAGGTCGTAGTCGCCGTCCTGGTCGATGTCGACGTACGCGAAGCCGAGGTTCTCCCTCACCGCGGTGTCGATGCCGAGGTTCGTGCTCGGAGCGATCGTGGTTGCGTTGTGCGCGGTGCTCGGGATCAGGACATCGACGTTGTTGCAGCTCGTGGCATTGCACGTTCCGGTGGTGCTGTGGCTGAACGTCGGGATGTGGCCGGCACACGAACGGGTGGTCGCGTTCCACTGGGCGGACTGGGCGCAGTCGTTACGCCAGATGTCGATGCCGGCGTAGAACACCCGGCTCGCGATGGTGCACAGCGTGCCGGGGCACGTGCCGGTGCTGTGACCGATCAGGAGGTCCAGGTCCCCGTCGCCGTCAATATCGATGGTGAACATGTTCTGCGCGGAGTGGCCGATCGGGCCGAAGTCGCCGGGAAACGAGGTCTGCGGCGTCGACGTCGTGGTGCCGTTGCCGGTCACCGCGGCGCCGGTGCGCGGGTCGTAGGTCGCGAACGTCGCGAAGTACGTCGTGCACGAATTCGTGGCGGTGCACGAGAGCTGGCTCTCCGTGTACGCGGTGCCGCTGCCGGTGATCGCCGCACCACCGCTGCACGCACCATTCGCCGCCTGACCGGTGCACAGCGTGCCGACGCCGCAGGGTTTGTAGGTGGCGTCGTGGCAGTTCTTCGTGTTCATGAACAGCCGCGCGGCGGTGGGCCAGCGCGGGTTCGAGGCCGCGTTGTGGGTCGCGTGGATCACGAATACGTCGGCCCAGCCGTCACCGTCGAAGTCGCCCGCCGCCATCGGCGCTTCCAGGTTGCCCGTCCCCAGCGAGGGCTTGAGCCCGGTGCTCGATGTCTGCAGGCGGAACGCGGACTGCCGGGTGTTGGTCAGCGTCTGCCACCACACGCTCGGGATCGTCTGCACCGTGGGGGCGACGGTCGTGGAGCCGCTGCACCCGCCGGTCCCGCACGTGATCGTCTGGTTGCGCATCAGATAGATGCGATCGGTGTTGTCGGCGGCGACGAAGTCGTCCCAGCCGTCGTGATCGAAGTCGCCCGGGGTCCCGTAGTAGACGTTCTGTGCCACCGCGGCGCCCGGTGGCGGCTGGAAGTTACCGGCGGCGCCGGGGAGCTTGAGCAGGCTGGTCGCGCCGTCGTAGTCGATGCCGCTCTTGGTGGTGCAGCCCTCTTTGACGCTGGCCGTGCATTCCGTGCTCGCGGTGGCCCCGGCGAACGTCGTGTCGGCCGAGACCGCCGGGCACGCGAGGCTCTGTGCGTGTGCGCGGGTGGCAACCAGGAGGAGGCAGACGAGGAGGTGCGAGGGGCGGATCATGGGGCCTCAGGGTGCGAACGACGAGGACTGGGACGTGTCGATGGCGCCGAGGCAGTCGTTGCGCCCGGCGTTGTCCTCGCCCTGCCCCTTCTGGGCGTAGACCGGGCATGGGCGCGTGACCCGGCCGCCGGCGGAGGCGATGTCCCACTCGATGATCGCGACGGCGCCGTCGGGCCCGTAGCCGGTCGCGCGGAGCACCACGCGCTTGTCGTTGTCGATGTTCGCCGCGAAGCCGGAGTCGCTGCGGTTGTTCGCGATCTCGACCCGATAGTAGGCATGCATGTCGGCGCTGAACGGGTTCCCGCTGTCACCGGGCAGCGTGTTGTTGCCGGTGATGCCCGCGGGGCTCGTCTGACCCGACTGGAGAATTGCGGTGAAGCCCGTGGCCGGATCCACCACGCCGCGCAGGTAATCCATCGCCGCGGCACCGCCGCTCTCGGCCGCATACAGCGCGATCGAGTGGAAGCGATCGTTGCCGGTGGTCTTGATCCCGGCGCTCATACCGCCAACGGTGAGCATGCCCAGCGTGCCGAGCGCGCTCAGGATGACGAGCGCGAGCACGAGCGAGTTACCTCGCTGTGGGTTGCGCTTCCGAGTTGCGACGCGCGACGATCCCAGCTCGGGGTACAACTGCAAGCCGCAACCATAGGAGCGAACCCGTGTGACGTCTGGGTACGTCCGGGGTCCTCGATGCGGGTGCACTCGGGTAGCCACGCATCATGGGTCGACCTGATCGCGCGGAGGTAAAGGTCAGTGGATCGGCGTCGCGTCGGGATCTAGCTCGACCAAAGCACCCTGGCCTACATCTCCGCGTGCTGCGAGGTCTGCGAGCGCCTCGCGCAGCGTGAGCTGCTTCCCATCCTTCATGTAGGGAACGTCCTCCCCGTTCACGCGCGAGATCACCTTCGCGTTGCCGTCGCCGACCACGAGGTACACGCCCTGCCCGGGCTTCAGGTGCTTCGTCGCCGCGGCCTGCACCTGCGCCTCGTTCACCTTGGCCACGCTCGCCACGTACGCGTTGTAGTAGTCGAGTGGCAGGCCGAAGTAGACGAGGCCACGGTACTGACCGAGCGCGGCCTGCGCCGTCTGGAACCGCCCCGGCAGGCCGAGGATCGCGCCCTGCTTCTCGCGCTCGAGCTCGTCCTTGGTGACGACCTTCGTGCCCTTCGCGAGGTCCGAGAGGTCGCGATCGATCTCCAGCAAAGTCTGATACGTCGCATCCGTACGGACCGATGCGCTCGCATTGAACGCGCCGTACGTCTTCGTGTAACCGAAGCCGCCGCGCGCGCCGTACGAGTACCCCTTGTCCTCGCGGAGGTTCATGTTGATGCGGCTGGAGAAGCCGCCACCGAATACCGCCGCCATCATCGAGTTCGCGAAGTAGTCCTCCGCAGTCCGCAGCGGGCCGAAGTGCATCAGTGACACCTGCGACTGCGCCGCACCTGGCACGTGCACGAAGAAGATCCGCCCATCCGGACCCTTCGGCGCCGGCAGCGCCGGGGGCTTCGGGCCAGCGCCCTTCCATCCCGACAGCTGGGTGCCGGCGAAGTGGCTGCGGATCTGCGCCTCGGTGAGATCGCCGACGACGAACAGCCGCGCGTTTTGCGGCTTCAACCAGGTCTCCGCGTATGCCTTGCAGTCGTCGAGTGTGATCGCATTGAGCGACGCCTCGGTGACGACGGTCCCGAACGGATGCGCCCGGCCGTACAGGACCGCGCCACTGACGCGACCCGCGATCGAGCCCGGGTTGCCCTTCGATTGCTTCACGCTCTCGATCCGGCGCTTGATCATCCGCTCGAAGTCACTGGCGCGAAAGCCAGGCTTGCGCAGCGTATCGGCGAACAGCGCGAACGTCGTCTCGAGGTGACGGGTGAGGCTGCCGAGCGTGACGCCGATCGAGTCATCGGCTGCATAGCTATTGACGCTCGACGCGACATCCGCGAGCGCCTCGGCGAACTGCAGCTTGTCGAGCTTGTCGGTGCCCTCGCTGAGCATCGACATGCACACCCCGGCGAGCCCTTCCTTGCCCGGCGGATCGACCATCGAGCCGCCATCGAAGTTGAGGTCCATCGAGACCAGCGGCAACGTATGCTGCTCGACGAGAAACACCTTGATGCCACTCGCCAGCGTGAACGGCTTCACCTTCGGCAGCTTGAACGGGCGCGGCGGACCTGCCTTCGGCTGCGTGGCGCGGAAGTCCTCCTCGGGGAACGTCAGCTCCTGCGGCGTTGCGGTCTGCACGGACTTGATCGCGATCGCTGGTTGGTCGGGTGTCGTCATCGGCTTCGGCTCCGGCTTGGTGTCAACGGCGACCGGCTCCGGCGGCGGAATCGGGGAAGGCGCGGGTGCGGTGATGGGCTTCGGGGATCCGCCGCCACACGCGGCGACGAGGATCAAGATCCAGGCTCCGCGAATCACTTGCCACCTCCGGCCGGATTCGTCGTCACGATGACGACGCGATCGGCGCCCAGATAGTTCGCGGCGATTCGACGAATCGCCTCGGGGTTTGCCTTGCGATAGCGATCGAGGTCCCACGTGATGCGGTTCGGATCGCCGGTGAAGTGGTTGTGGGACTGCAGCGTCTCCGCACGACCGAACGCCGTCTCGAGCCGGCGGATCGTGCCCGCCTCGTTCGCAGCGACGACACGCGCGATGTCCTTCGCGGGTAGCAGCTCCTTGGTCAGTCGATCGACCTCGGCGAGTACGACCTTGCGAATCACGGTGGGATCCGAATCGCCGCGCAGGGTGACGGACACCTGGAACGTCCCGGAGAACCCGGCGCCCTGCTGGGACGCGCTCACTCCCTGTGCGAGCCCCTTGTAGACGAGCTCCTTGTAGAGGCGCCCCGGGCCTTCCTGCGACAGCGCGTTCGCCGCGATGTCGAGCTCCGCGTCGCCCTCCGCGAAGTTCGCGGGCGAGTGCCACACGAACTGGATCTGTCGCAGCTT
>JBBRBG010000328.1:0-7044 GCA_038206055.1 Haliangiales bacterium | reverse complement strand
AGAACCTCGAGAACCCCCTGCTCCGCCGCCAGCTCGGGCTCAACACGAGCGAGCGCGGCGTGGTCGTGCTGCACGTCGACTGGGGTGGCTCGGCCGACCAGATCCTGCAGCCGCGCGACGTGATCACCGCGATCGACGGGCTGCCGATCGCGAACAACGGCACGATCCAGTACATCGACCACTACCGCACCCGCTACGACGTGGTGCTCGGCCACCGCTACGTCGGCGACAAGATCGAGCTCGAGATCAAGCGCGCCGGCATCGCGCGCACGGTCGAGCTCGAGCTGAAGTCGTGGCAACCGCTCGTGCCGCGCTCGCGCTACGACCAGCCGCCCGCGTACTTCGTCTACGGCGGGCTCGTGTTCCAGACCCTGACCCGCGACTACCTGACCACGTGGGACAAGTGGTGGAACAAGGCGCCGAAGGAGTTCCTCAACTACTACTACCTGGGCTTCCGCTCGGTGGAGCAGCACGAGGTCGTGATCCTCACGCAGATTCTCGCCGACGAGATCAACGTCGGGTACGGCCACCTCTACAACGAGGCGGTCGCGAAGCTCGACGGCCAGATTCCGCGCGACATGGAGGACTTCGTGTCGCGGCTGTCGGCCGCGAGCGGCGTCGTCGAGATCGAGACCACCTCCGGCGGCATCATCATCCTCGATGCCGACGAGATCCGGAAAGCCAACCCGCGGATCCTCACGCGCTACCACATCCCGCGCGATCGCACGCCGGGTCTCCCGGGCGCGGCTGGCGCAGCTCCGCCGATGCGCGCTGCGTTGCCGTGAAGCGAGGCTGGCTCTGGCGCCTGTGCGTCGAGCTCTACGACATCGTCGAGTTTCGCTGGTCGCGCAGGCGCGCACGCAAGCGGCTCCCGAGTGCGCGCGCCCTTCCGCCGCCCCACCGCTGAGCGCTACGTGAGCTCGACGAGCAGGTCGCCGGTGTCGACAGCCTGACCGGCGATCTTCGAGATCGAGGCGACGGTACCGCCCCGTTCGGCGATCAGCTCGTTCTCCATCTTCATCGCCTCGAGCACGATGACCGGGGTGCCGGGCGCGACCTGATCGCCGACCGCGATCAGAACTTTGACGACCTTTCCGGCGATCGGCGCACGGATCGATTCGCCGCTCGCCTGCGTGCGCGGCCCGGCGGCGCTCGCGAGCCGGCGATGCAGCGCGTCCTCCACCGTCAGCAGCGCCTCGCTGGCGCCGACCGATGCGGCAATGCCGGTCCGGCGACGATCGAGGTCCACCACGAACTGCTGGCCCTCGAGGACGAGCGACCACGTACCGGGGCGGATCTGCCGGGCGTCGACGATGTGCTCGGCGCCATCGACGGCGATCCTGAACCGCCCGTCGGGCAACGGCCCATCGACGGTGACCGTGCGGTCTGCGCCGTCTGCGGTGACGATCAGCTCGCGCTTCAAGGGGCCGTTTCATACCACGCCCGCGCGTTGCCACCGCCCGGGCCGGCGTGCTATCCGCGTTGAAACCGTGCCGTCTCTCCGACTGGTAGATGTGCTTCTGGAGCGACGGATTCTGGTCTGCGTCGGATCCGGCGGCGTCGGCAAGACCACCACGGCGGCGACCCTCGCGCTCGCGGCGGCGCGGCGCGGCAAGCGCACGCTCGTGCTGACCATCGACCCGGCTCGCCGGCTCGCGAACTCGCTCGGGCTCGCCTCGCTCGGCCACCAGGTGCAGGAGGTCGACCGCGCGCTGGTGCGCAAGGGCGCACCGAACCCGAACGGCGAGCTGCACGCGATGATGCTCGATCAGAAGCAGGCGTTCGACGAGGTCGTCGCGAAGCACGCGAAGGATCCGGCGGCCGTGCAGCGGATCCTCGCGAACCCGGTCTACGCGCAGATCTCCGGCTCGCTCGCGGGGGCGCAGGAATACGCCACGATGGCGAAGCTCCACGACTTCGATCAGGGCGGCAACTACGCCCTGATCATCGTGGACCCGCCGCCGACCGCGCACGCGCTCGACTTCCTCGAGGCCCCGCGCAAGCTGAGCGAGGCGATCGACTCGCCCGCGATCGATTGGTTCCGCAAGCTGCAGGGCGAAGGCGGCTCGCGATGGTCGATCGTCGGCAAGAGCGGCTCGTTCATCATCAAGCGGCTCGCGAAGTTCGTCGGCAGCAAGTTCATCGACGACCTCAGCGTGTTCTTCACCGAGTTCAACGACATCCTCGGCGGGTTCCGCCAGCGCGCCGAGGAGACCTTCGCGCTCCTCCGCCAGCCGCGCGTAGGGTTCTTGCTCGTCGCGAGCCCGGAGCCGATGGCGGTGCGCGAGGCCCTCGCGTTCCACGAGCGCCTGAAATCCGCCGGCATGCCGTTCGTCGGGTTCGTCGTCAACAAGGTCCACGCGTCGCTGCCCATCCCGCACAACCGCGCCCAGGTCGAGGCAGCGCTCGCGGCCCAAGCCTCCATCGTCGCGCTCGGCCTCTCGGGCACGACACGCACCATGGCGGCGCACGAGCTAATCGCCGCCCACGCCGAGATCGAGATCCTCGCCGCGGCTGATCGCGAGGCGGTGACGCAGCTGTTCGCCGCGGGCGGGCCGACGGCGACTTTCGTCCAGGTGCCGCTGCAACGCGAGGACGTCCATGACGTCGACCGGCTGGTCGCGCTGGAGCGGTTCCTGCTCGCATAGTCCTGGGCTCCTGCACCCTCCTCCTGCACCCTCCGGGGTTGATTCTTGGCCCTGCACCCCTCCGGGGTTGATTTTCGCCCCTCAAAGCGTCCGATATCCGGCCGCTGAGATCTGTCCGATACCGTCCGGGCCTACTTCGACTTCTTCGCCGGCTTCGTGACCGCCGGCTTGGCGATCGAGCTGATCGTCCAGACCTCCGTCGCGAGCGCCTCGGCGGCCCACGCCGGCGCGCCGATCACCATGACCAGCGAGGGACCCTTGCGGTCGATCCAGGAGACGGTGCCGTCGAGCGCCATCCAGCGCGTGCGCGTGCCGACGTGATCGATCGTGGCACCAGCGACCGCGTGATCGAGCGCCTTCTCGGCGGCCTCGAATGCCTCGAGCGCGTCGGCTTCGCTGTCCCACTCGCTGCGCGACACGCCGACCGCGCGCTGCGGACGCTTGTCATCGCCCTTCGCGAACGTGACGGCGCGATCGCCGCCCCAGCCAGCGGCGGCCTCGGCGGCGGCGGCATCGGAGATGCCGTGGGAGCGGAGGAACAGCGTGAATCCGAGCTCGCCCCACACCGTCGACTGCGCCGGCGTGAAGTCGCGCAGTGATGCGGGCTTCTTGATCTCGATGGGGATTGGCTCGTCTCCTGCGAGGTAGCGCTCCGGGTGGATGATCTGCTCCGTAGATCGCGGTGGCTTCGCGAAGGCTGCGTCGACGGCGCTCCACGGCTGGCGCCGGCGGAGCGATGCGACGAACGACATCCCCGCCCGGTACGGAAAGATCAGACCCTCGCGGATCGCGAGCGGTGCCTTGTCGAGGCCGTCGCCGTTTCCAGGCACCGTCATGGCCTTCTCGATCGATGCGGCAACCTCGGGATTCGACCACGGCGCTGCGTTTCCCGAGCGTGCGAGCATCACCTCCACCATGAGCGCGATGCCATCACCCTCGACGAGAGCACGGCGCGCCACTGCGGCGTCCCCCTCGCTCGATGGGAGGTCCTCGAACTTCTTCAGGTCGAACGACTGGTCCTGGAGTCCGTGGTCGATTTCGTGCGCGAGCACCATCTCGGCCCACGCCGGGTCGTCGCCTGCGGTCTTCGAGATCGTGAGCTTCTTGGTCTCCGGGTCGTAGTAGCCGGCAATCTGCTCGGTCAGAAGATCGACCAGCAGCGCTTTGTAGTCGGTCGCGAGCGGAATCATGCCCCAGCGCGCCAGCGACAGCCCTTCGGCGACGGTCTCGGTCGCGGTCTTGTCTTCGGCGGCCATCGCGACGAGGCGCTTGCGTAGCTCGTCCTTGTCGACGACCTCGTTCGGGATCGGCTTTTTCAACGGGAGCCCACGGATCTTCGCCACCTCGCGAGCGACCTTGTCGGTGCGGGCGAGGAGCTTGTCGAGGGCGGTTGGGTCCGCGGCTGCGACGCTGGCGAGGCACGCTGTGACCGAAACCCCGATCAGAAGCCGTCGCATTTCGACCAGCGTAGCAGGCTTGGCTTTCCACTGCCCGAGGTGGCAGGCTACGTCCCGATGCTAACGTCCAAGGTGGTCGTGGGCGCTGCACTTCTGGGGGGAGCAGTCCTCGTCGGCTGTGGCGACAATCAGAAGGGGCCGCATACATGCTCGGAGGCGAGCGACAACGCCTGTGTCTGGGCCGGCAAGGGTGGCGTCGATGGCTTCAACGGCGACGGTCTCGATCGTCGTGATACGGAGCTGTACTGGACGATGGACATGACGTTCGCGCCCGACGGCACGGCGTGGTTCATCGACTGGAACAATCACCTGGTCCGGCACGTTCTCGCGGACGACACGGTCGAGACGGTCGTCGGCTGGGTCGATCCGATCTTCCCGGGGGACGGCCTGCCCGGCATGGCGGAGAGGACCGCCGACGGCGCGCCAGGTCTCGACGTGAAGCTCAACCATCCGACCGATCTGGTCGCCGAGTCCGACGGCAAGATTCTCGTGATGGCGTGGCACAACCACAAGCTGCGAGAGATCGATCCGACGACCGGACACGTGCGCATCCTCGCGGGCGGTGGCGCGGGTTTCGCGGGCGACGGTATGCCGATGGCGATGGCGGTGTTCAAGCAGCCGAAGGCGCTGTCCGCCGATGCGGAAGGCAACCTCTACATCCTCGACCAGCAAAACTTCCGGATCCGGAGGATCGAGAAGGCGACCGGCGTGATCTCGACGATCGCTGGCAACGGCATGCAGGGCTACGAGGGCGATAACGGCCCGGCGCTCAGCGCGAAGCTTAACTTCGAGGCCGGCTCGAACCCCGAGCCGTCGGGAGGCATCGCGATCGGCACCGGCAAGCTCTTCATCTCCGATACGCTGTCGAACAGGATCCGGGTGATCGACACGTCGACGATGGTGATCTCGACCTTTGCGGGGACGGGCGCCGAGGGAGGTGCCGGCGATGGCGGGCCGGCGTCCGCCGCGCAGGTGGCGCACCCGCGCGACCTCGAGATCGGGCCCGATGGGAACCTCTACATCGCGGACACCGACAACAACCGGATTCGCATGGTCGACCTGACCACGAACGTGATCAGCACCGTCGTTGGATCTGGCGAGCTCGGCCTTGATGCAAACGATGACCTGCCTGCCACGTCGATGAAGCTTGCACGTCCATTCGGCATCGAGTTCGACTCAGCCGGTGACCTCTACGTCGCGGATACGATCAATAGCCGCATCCTGAAGGTCTACCGATGAAGGCGTCGCTCTTGCTTCCGTTCGCGCTGCTCGCGGCATGCGGCGACGACGGTACCGCGACGCCGGATGCGTGCGATCCCACCATTCCGAACACGATCTGCACGATCGCGGGCTCCGGCAAGAACGGCTACGAAGGCGACGACGGTCCGGCGCTGGCCGCGCGGATGTCGCTGCCGCAAGACACGCTGCTTGCACCGGACGGCACGCTGTATATCCTCGACTGGAACAACCATCGCATCCGCAGCCTGCCCGGCGACGGCACGATCCGGCACGTTGCCGGGCGCGGCGAGCTCGGCGGTACGCTGGACGATCCTGCGAACGATGACTTCAACCATCCGACCAGCATCCTTCTCGACGCGAGTGGGACGAAGATGACGGTCGCCGCGTGGCACAACAGCAAGCTTCGAGAGATCGACATCGCGACGAGCACGGTAAAGGACTCGTGCGGCGACGGACGCCGGGCGTACTTCGGCGACGGCGGCCCTGCCCTCACGGCAACGCTCGACCTGCCCGCGAGCCTCGCTCGATCGCCCGGCGGCGACCTCGTGGTCATGGATCAGGCGAACCAAGTGCTCCGCAAGATCGATGCGACCGGCACGATCACGCGGCTCGCCGGCAAGTGCGTCATCGATGCGCCGCCGCCGACCGGTGGTGGACCGTGCGCGACCGGCGTCGATCCGGTCGCGTGCCCGGGTGGCTCCGGCAAGTTCACGTGCGGCGCGATGGCGACGTGCGGCGCACCGTGCACGCCCGCCTACGCGGGTGACGAAGGCCCCGCGATCGACATGCGCATGGGGCAGCCGTTCGGCCAGTCGGCGGATCCCGCGGGCCGCATCGCGTACGACAAGTCGGGCAACCTCTACTTCGCCGATACCGGCAACCAGGTGATCCGCAAGATCGACACCGCGGGCGTGGTCCATCGCGTTGCTGGCACGCCCCAGATGGCTGGCTATGCAGGCGACGGAGGCCCGGCGCTCGCGGCGAAGCTGTCGAACCCGGTCGACCTCGCGTTCGGAGCGGACGGCACGCTGTACTTCACCGACGTGTACAACCACTGCGTTCGCGCGATCGCACAGGACCAGACCATCAGGAGCGTCGCCGGTGTATGCGGACAATCGGGCTACGACGGCGATGGCGCGTCGCCGCTGGCCGCGCACCTCAAGCGTCCGTACGGCCTCGAGGTCGAGAACGGCGTCCTCTACATCTCGGACACCGGCAACGCCGTGATCCGTTCCGTCGTCCTGCCCTGAGCCATGCGCTGGCTGTACGTAGCGGTGCTCCTGACCGCATGCGCCGACGACCCGGATCCGCGGTTCCCGGCGGACTATACGGCGACGTACACCCAGGTACGCGACTGCCGCTCGAGCTCGGACCATGACCTCCACCGCATCCGTGTGCTCGCGGATCCTGCTGCGCTCGGTCCGTACAACACTCGCGCGTCGCCGTTCCCGGTCGACTCGGTAGTGCTCAAGGCGGAGTACGACTTCGGCGACACCGCGTGCGCCGGGCCTGTGATCGAGTGGACCGTGATGCAGAAGCTCGCGACGCCCGAGGATCTGGGCTGGGTCTGGCAGCGCGTTGCGGCCGATCGTGGCGTGACGACCCAGAATGATTCGCGGTGCATCACGTGTCACACGAGCTGCGGCGTTTCGCCGGACGGTTATGACGGCACATGCACGATGCCTTGAATCGCCGTGCCC
>JBBRBG010000327.1:0-7060 GCA_038206055.1 Haliangiales bacterium | reverse complement strand
TACTGAGACTCGTGCGCGCCCTGTTGTTCGAACACGAGGCGCACCGCGCGCTCGCGAACCTCGGCGGGATACTTGCTTCTCCGTCCCATGACTCCATCCTCTCAACATTTGGAGCCTCCGGGAAATCCGGGCCGATTCAGCTTGAGGAAGGACGGCTTATGGGGATGACCTGGGGAATTGTCATTGAACCGACGCGCGAAGGCTTGGCGCGTTGGGTTGCCGTGGTGCAGGCGGGCCTGACAGCCAAGCTCTTGGTGCCGGTTTGGTCGTCTTCCGGGGACGAGATGGAGACCTGGTTGATCCGGCGAGTCGGCGCCGAGGTGGAGACATTCGAGCTTGGAGGAGCCGAGGAAATTCTTGCCGAGCTGCGACTGCTTCGCACCTCGGATCCGAGCTACGACGACATCGGGCGCCGATTCGACGGCTACTCCGTTTTCCTTCCCGATCACGACGGCGTACGGCGACTACCGGCGGATTTTTTCGAGACGGGCGCAACGGCCTGCGGCGTATCGCCACTCCTCGCACTGGGGGACAGGACGTCCCTCGACATCGAGTTCCGAACCGCGGGTCAGGTTGCGCTGTACCACGGCCTTCCCATCGAGATTCGGATCTGAGCTACCACCAGCAAGTGCTGGCTGTTACTCAACGCGCCCCCGGCGCGATGTCCTCGTTCCTGCCCAATTGACCACGAGTCGATGCTGAATCGTCCCACGTGCGTCGATACGCATCAACGAGCAGGAACTCGTGAGGGTGATCGGCATCGAGGCGGTCGGGTTACCGAAGCCACGCCAAGACTTTCGCGTCGGCGTCGAGCGGCAGCGGTTGAGCTGCAGCGTGGTCGATTGGCGTCACCAACCAGTACATCTCCTCGAGGTTCTCGCTGGTACGCGCATACGCAACCCAGGTTCCGTCGCTCGAGGTGTACAGCCAGTCGGGCATCACGTTCTTGGGTTCGAGGGTCACGATCGAACCGTCGCGCGTCGAAAGAGAGACCAGCGCCAAGTGCGTGCGCACCACGCACAAGATTCGTTCGGCGCCCGCGAAGCTGCAAGACGCATCCGACTGTGCTTCGGCCGGGCCTAGATCGAACCTCTGTTTCGCGTCCAGCTGGTCAAGCGAAGCGACCGAGAGTGCGAGCCTACCGTCGGCGTGCTCGATCCACGCCAGCCGCCCGTCAGGTGACACGGTCGCGCGATAGCCGATCGCCGGAACGTGGAGACGGGAGACCGCCTTCGTCGCGAGATCGACAACAGCAAGCTGGACTTTCATTCCCATCGCCACCGCGTTCGCGTCTTGACGGCCCGTCGGCACGTGCACGACGAGACGGTTGCGGCTCGTGTAGGCCGCGCCGCTGTTGATGTCCCACTCGAACGGCAACGCGATCTTGGTGCCGCAGTCCGTTGTGCCCGGCGTGGCGAGACAGATCGACCCGTCAATGTCGAACGACACAGCAGAACTGCCGTCCGGCGCAACAACATCGAGTGTCTCATCTGTTGCCCCCATGCGCACGGCCGCATCGGCCTTCCAGCCGCCGCCATCCTTCCGGACTCGGAACACCGAGGTCTTGTCGAAGAGGTAGACGGCGTCGGCTCTTGGTGTCACTGCACCAAGGCGGGGGTAGACCACTTTACCGATATCCTTCGACGTCTTCGTGGCGACATCGAGCATCATCAAGCGGTCGCCCTCCGCACCATCCGTCGACGGAGGCGGAGGCGGCGAACCCCGCTCGTAAGGCGATGCCGCGAGTTTGAGCCAGACGAGGTTTCCGGCGGGCGACGAGCTGGGCGGAACGGGTGTACCAGCGGAGCCGGTGCTGGGTTCGCGCGACTTCGATCCGCAGCCGAGCATGACGACGAGAAGCGCGAGTGTCGTCGGCATCCATCGACCTCTCACCTTCTCTCCCAGAAACCTGTCGACCGGATGGGCCATGTCGACAACCTATCGCCTCGTATCGAACCGCACAATCACATGGTTAGTTCCCTCGGAGCCGTTTCCGTCGCCGATGGAACATTCGATCTCGAAGAAGGGGCGGTGCCGTCATCGCGACGTACTACCAACGTGTCGATCATGCCTGTGGCCCCACGACGCACGGCGCCAGCGTCGTCTCGTCGGGCCTGCCGCAAGACGCGGCACCCCTTCGCCGCACGCAGCGCTCGCCAGCTCACACACAACGCTGCAAGCGCGTGGCACGTCGCGTTCGTTTCCGACCTCTCACGAGGACGAAGCGGCTTAGGATGGCTATCACTTTCCGAGATGGGCGTGACGGGGATCGATCGAACGACAACAGCGGACGCCAATCGCGGAACGCCGCCGCGCTGGGGCCGCGAGACGGAGTTGGCGATTCGCGTGAGTCGGAGGTCGGGCTGCAACGATTTCTCAGCCGGTAGCTCGGCGCCGTCACTGAGGTCCCGGAGATGAAGCTCCCGTTCTTGTACGCGCACGGGCCTCTCGTCTGGAAGGCGCTGCTCGTCGTCCTCATTCTTGTCAGTTGCTGGGGGCTCGCGCGGATCCGGCGCTGGGGCGTCCGCCGCAGCGCGCGCGGTACACTCGCGAGTGCGAGCAAGCTCGTCCGTGCGCTCGCACCAGGATGGGGGACGTTCCGCGGGCGTGTAGTCGAGGGTTGGGCGGAGACCGACGACTATGGTTCGCACCGCAGCGTGCGTCGCAGCGCTGACCTCGTCATCGAAGTCGACGGCGAGCGGGTGAATGTGCTCGGCGACGTGTGCGTGGTGCTTGGACGGTCTGCGGGGACGACGCGGCGTCGTTTCGTCACGCGCAGGATCGCCGTCGACGATACGATCCTCGTGACCGGCACGGTCGCGGTCGATCCCGACGCTGGCTGGAGAATCACGAGGCCGCCGAGCTCCAAGGATGGCTTCGTCGACATCATCTCCGATGCGTACGGAACACCCGTGGTGCCACTCGCGTATCCGCTGCTGGCGATCTGGGGTGTGATCTTCGTCGGGATCTGGCTGCTCGTCCTGTCGCGAATCGGCAACGCTGCACTCGAGCGTTCACAGCAGGACTCGGCGATACATACCGAGATCGCTTCCATCGATGCTCTCGCGGTTGCGGCGGCCATGCCCGGTACGCACGAGCACGCGATGGACGCCCTCGAGTGGAGGTTGCGGGTGCGATTCGAACGCACGGAGGAGGCATTTCAGCTACGCATGGAGCTCGCCGAGTCGCACGGTGAGTGCCCCTACATGGAGCAGCTGAAACGGCTGCGGCTCGATGATGCCCTCGCGGCGGCTCGGCGGTGCGCGACACGTGATGACGAGGCGTACGTCTTGAGCCTCATGGGAAGATACAGCGAGGCCGCGCAGGTCGCTCAGCGACCGTACCTTCGTGCGGTGATCGCGATCGCGGAGCGTCGGTGGCGGGATGCCGCCGTGGACCTCGACCAGGTGGAACTGCCTTGCGTGAGCGCTCTTGTCCGCACGTTTGCAGGAGACGCGAATGCGTTCTCTTCGATCTCGGAACCCGACGCGACCTGTCAGGTCATGCGTGCACTCTCGCTGCCCCCGGCGGAGGCGCTGGCGTCGTTGCAGACGATGCCGATCGCCTCGGACGACTACCGCACGCGACAACTCCGCGACCAGATAGCGAGATTCCTGGGTGGCGAGTCCAAGAAGACCGAAGAGTTCGAGAACCTGGATGCTCTCGACCGGGCAAGGGCCGAGCCCGCGATCTGGTTGGCTGGCATTCGCCTTCGTGAGCGACCACCCGGATCGCTCGCTGCGCGTGTCACATTGCACGCGCAGCTCGTGGTCACCGCGTTGATCCGTGGCGATCTGGTCGCTGCGCGCGATCAGCTCGCACGTGCGCGTGCGCTCGATCCGGGAAATCGGTGGAGACGGGTTGAGGCGCCACTTGCCTTGTTGGACCAGAGCTACCTTGCGCGGGAAGCTCCGCTCGGTTGGGGGAACGAACATCAGGAGGCGTTCAACATGCGAGCTGATGGGAACGTGCGCGATCGAGGCGACAGCCGCTGCGCGGTCTCCTATGCCTCCGCTATCCACGATGCCTGGCAAGGCGACGGAGCGCCGCTCGCGCGATTCATCAGGACGTGCGGCGATACGTTCGCGCGATCCTGGCACTACATCGCCGTATTGCCGCGCGTCAGGCTTCATCGCGATGAGCTCCTGCTGGCGATGCGTTTCGTGCGCGAGTCTCTGTGGTCAGGCTACAACGATGTGCCGTTCGAGATCGTCGAGACGGCGGCGCGGACGCGGGCGATGTCCCGGGCGATCGGCGACACCGAGGAAGCTGCGCGCTGGCAGACCATCATCGATCGGCACGTCGCGGTGCTCGCGGACCCCCAGGTCGTGATCGCCTTGTTGTTCTTGCACGAGCAGACGTAGGGACAGGAGCCAGAGCCCATGTTGCCATTTCTGGTCGTTCACGGTCCCGTAGTTTGGAAGCTAGTCCTTGGGCTGTTCGTCGTCAGTTCGGTGGTGATCGTGCGTGCGGTCGTGCGAGCGCGAGAACGCCGCAGGATCGTTGAAGCCCTGAAGATTCGTTACGCCGGGTTCAACGAGGTCCGCGAAGGGCACGTCGTGTTGCGCGCGGTCTTTCGCGGGACCCGGTGCATGACGTTGTCGGGCGGCGACGCTGCGATGGACCGCTGCGACGGGCCTGCATCGATCGAACTGGAAGACGGTACCCATGTGCAAATCGAGGGTCCGATTCGCGTGCTCATCGGGACACGGGTGCACGTTTCGGCATGGGGAGGCCCGACACGGATCGACGAGGTACGCGACGGTGACCTCGTCACAGCGCGTGGAATCGCTGCCCATGGCGCCGCGGTCGGGACGGGCAACTATCGTGAATCTGCAGGACAGTGGACGCTCCGCGCTGACCTCGCACTGGGCGAGCCGCTCACGATCGCGTCGAGAACCCCGGCGATCCGCGCGCGCGCGATGGGACCGGCACTCGCGCTCGCGATTGCTGGTGCCTCGGTGGGTGGCTACTTCGGTCTTCATGCGTTCGATCTACATCCCCGCCCGCCAGACTCGACGCGAGCGGAGACTGCATTTCCTCCCTTCGGCGACATCGCCGTCGCCGCGGCACTGCCCGGAAGTTCGCGAATGCGCGCTCTGCGCACGATCGAATACGCACTCGAGCATCAGATCGACCGCTCTCCCGGGCGAGATCAGATGCGCGACCAGATCGATGATCTCCTCGAGCTGCCGTGCGATGGATACCCGAGCAAGGCGCAACGTCGGCTCCGCGATGGTCGGTATGAGGCTGCCCTGGAGTCGGCCCGCGCGTGCGGCGCAGACGGCCACGTGCAGCTCGTGGCGCTGGCGGCGCTCGCTCGCTACGACGAGGTGGTTGCCGTCAGCAAGACTGCCGACACCGACGATGTCGAGCTGATTCTCATATCCGCGATCGCGACAGGGCGTCCCTATGAAGCTGCTCTCGCCGACGTGCTGAAGCGCTGGAAGGACGTCCCGCACATGTACGCATGCCTCTCCTCGTGGCTCAAGCACGAGCAGCTGGACGACGAGTGCAAACCGGAAGCAGCGTACGAGGTCGGGGCCGATGAACCGTTTCAATTTCGACTGATGGTCGGTCCGGACGCAAACTCCTGGCTCGCGCAATTCGTCCCTGCATCGGACCTGGACGACCCGAAGCGTATGGACCTGGTCTCGACCCTACTGGTGCGCGGTGATTTCGACGCGGCGACGAGTGCCGTGGCCGCGATCCACTCGCCCGAGCTCTCGAAGCTAGCGAAGCGCGCGATTCAACTCCGGGCAGGAACTGCGCCACCGCCAGTCGATGAGTCCTCCAACGACGAGCCTACGGACGTCGTCGACATGTCGTGGTTGGCATCCAAGTGGGCCGCACCGAACGAAGCCTGCAGCCTCCGCGAGGCGATCGAGTCGGCATCGCGCGACGGCGACGGAAGGCCGATCGCTGCGACGCTGCGGCGCCGTGACTGCAGCCTCCCGCGTTTGGTGCCGGGCTTCGACCGGCTGCTCGCGGTACTCCCACACGTCACCAAGGGCCGCGAGGAGATCGCCGAGGCGCTTCGCGGAATGCCTGGCATCTCCGACACAGACCCGGCCCCGCCGATGCGCGCCGCAGGGGCGTCGCTGCGGCGCGATCTGGCACGCATCGTTGGCGATCTCCCCGAGGCAGAGCGCCAGGCCGCGATCGTACGGCGCGCCGTCGCCGCGCTTGGACGACGCGAAAGCGTGCTCGCCTTCAGGCAGATCGGCCTGTGAAGGTCCGGAAAGGTGTGACCCGATGACTGAGATCTATCGCGATCCCGACCGGAGCCAGCTCTCCGATTTCGCACAGCACATCGCCATCGCGGAAGGGCTGCTTTCCGAGTTCAACTCGTACCCCGGCCGTGTTCAGGCGATGTTCAAGGCTGGCCAGGTTCCGACGGACACGCTCGACGGACTCAGGGCCCTGGCGGCGTCGGCGTGGGAACGGCTGTGGGAGCAACTGGTCGAGGCGCGGGCGATCGCGGAGAAGCTCGGACGAGATGTCTCGGTGTTCGATCAATGCCGGCTGCGCGCAGGCAACATCTGGATGAAGGGGGCCGAGTTCAACCTCGATGCGTGGAGTGGTCACGGTCAGCACCGCACACGGTTGGTCACCTGGCGCGCAGCTCCGAACGAGCCGGCCCGCGGCGCGATCAAGGCGTTGCGTGCCGCGATCCCCGAGGTCGTGATCGCACGCACGCGTGACGACGAGCCGGCAGTCGACCTCGCGCCACGTCGCGTGTGGCCATGGATCGTGCTCGTCGCGTTGCTCGCGCTCGCAGTCTGGCGGATCGCGGCATGAACATGATCTCGAAAACGACACACGGATTGTGGGCGGCGGTGGTGCTCATCGTGGTGATCCTCGTTGCGTTCGGGATGCTCATGATGCTTGGAACGGCGTCCTGGGTAGACGAGCGACTTGGTGTTGATGGCGGCCTGATTCCGTCGTGTTCTGACGGTTGAGCCGGTCGGCGCGAAACTCGCGGCCTCGAAGATCTGGCCGTTACGATCTGGCTCCGCAAGGACGCCGAAAAGATGGAGGGCCTCGAGTAACCAGCTCG
>JBBRBG010000326.1:0-7062 GCA_038206055.1 Haliangiales bacterium | reverse complement strand
GGCCGTTGATCCACACGCCGGTCAGGCGGCCGTTACCACCACCGGAGGCGTTCGCGGGGAGGCGACCACCGAGCGCGAGGCCGGCCGGAAGAAACCCCAGCGTCGGTCCGCCCCAGCGACCGGCGGCGCCGCTGGCCGCGTCGTACCAGTAGTCACCGGCGGGCGCGGCGGTGCCGTAGAGCCGCTCGATCTGCGCGACGATCAAGAGCTCGTTCGGCGTCGCGGCGTGACCGTTGAACGAGTAGTGCGCCGTCGGATCTGCGATGCGCGGCGGCGGGGAGTATGGCTGCGGTCCCGGCACCGGAGCCCCCATCGTCTGCGTCACCGGACCGTACGGTCGTGCATACGGCTGCGGCGGCGGCGTGTCCGGCGTGTAGGGAGCTGCGGTTGGCGAGCCCGGATACGGCGGCTGATACGGCTCGTCCGCCGCCGCGTAGCCGCCGTACGCTTGCCCGCCGAACGGGTCCGGGTACTCGGGCTTCGGCGGTGGCGCGTGGTACGGGCGCGGGTAGTAGCCGGTTGGCGGAAGCTTCTGCGGGCCGCACGCGACCAGCACCACCGCCAACGCCAGCAACCGGTTCATGAGGTCGATGATGCCGCTACGGCGCGCCGCACGCCAGCCACTCCGCGAGCCGGTCTCGCTCCTCGGCCGGAGGATCCTCGGGCCCAGGCGGCATCGAGACGTTGGACGCTGCCGCTCTCACGAAGATGCGGTCGCGATGATTGTGGACACCCTCGAGCGTATCGAACACGTAGCTCGCGGGTGCGCCGTGGCGATGGCCGGCGGTGGCGGCATGGCAGGTGTTGCAGTTGGCGTTCAGAAACTGCTGGCCGAAGTTCTCGAACGTGAGCTGCGTCCCGCCCTCCGGGCAGGCGTAGTCGGCGATCTCGATCGGCGCATCCGCGCAGCCGACCAGGAGCACGAGCGCGAGCCACTTCACCGCGCACCGCCGGCATGGAAGTCAAAGCTCGCGCCGAACGAGACGCCGGCGCTCGTCATCCACGACGGACCGCGATCGCTGTCCATGAACTTCGTGATGTCGATGTCGAGCGCGACGAACAGATCGCCGCGGCCGTAGTTCCACACCGGGAGCGCGAGCTGCGCGCCCGTGCGCGCACCCATGCGATGCCGGATGCCATCGCCGACGCCGAACAGCGAGCTGAGCGGCATCTCGGTGACCGCGGCGCGCGGCTCCTCGTGCTGGTGCACGAGACCGAGCGTGCCGGTGAGCCGGAGCGGGCCGAGCGACTGACGGACCGCACCGTTGAGGCTGAAGTAGCTCATGAACCGGTCATCGACCTGCGCGTACTGCTCTTTCGCCAGGAACGTCGCCCCGACCCACGGCAGGAACCAGTAGCGGACGTCGAGCGTCCCGCCGCCGCCCTTGTCGCTCGGCCAGGCGGTGGTGGTGCCCTGAAGTCCGAGACCCAGATCGATCTCGCCCGCGGTCGCGGTACCCGAGGCGAGGAGAAGGGCAAGGACGACGATGCTGCGCATCCGGTGACCCTCCGCAACGTACGTGCCACCCGGGAACGTGAACCCCAGTTCTCGTGAATCGCCTTATCCCTCACCCGGTGTGGTGATCCACGGCAGCTACCGATCGTAGCGGGTGACGGTCACGTCGGGCCGATCGAGGAGCACCCGCGGTGTGCCGCGCGTCTCGACGGGGGCCGAGCTCGGGGTGCGCACCACATAGATCCGGTCGTGCGTGTCCCATGGCCACGACGAGGACCTGCACCCGCTGTAGTGCTCGAGCTGCGCGAACGCGTCGCCGACGACCTGACAGGCGCTCCCCGCCGCGTCGGCGGCGATCGCGCGGGCGGCGGCGCGGGTGGCGGCGGTGGTGTCCCCGCGGTGGGCGCTGCGCTTGACCTGGCCGGTCGCGACGGTGACCCACGCGACGACGACGGCGATCGCGCACACCATCCCGAGCACGCGGCGTTCGCCGATGAGGATGCGAATCGTCTCGACGCCGAGGATCACGAGCAGCGCGACACCGAAGAAGATGTAACGAGCCTGCGCGTGGCTGACCACGCCGAGGACCGCGATGTCGGCGACGGCCACGATCCACAGCAAGAGCGTCGCGCGATCCCGGAACCGCACGATCGCGGCGAGACCGGCGAGGAGCACGGGGGCGGCGAGCAGGCCGTAGTAATGGATCGGGTTCGACGTCACGTAGGTCACGAGACCCTGCGCGAACCAGGTCTTGCCGGGCACGTCCTTGCTCGCGAGGAGGATCCCGAGCGGCGAGCCGGTCTCGGCATACGCGGTGCGCAGGTGGGGGACGAGCAGCACGAGGAACAGCCCGGCGGTGGCGAGGATCGGCAGCGGGCGCCTCACGATCGCGCGCCAGCCGACCGCGAGCGTGGCGGCGCCGAGGATCGCGATCGGCACGCAGCTCGCGTAGCGGAGGTACAGCGCGGCCGCGAGCAACGGCGCCGCGATCACCACGCGCCACCGCAGCGGCTCTGCGCGCTGGATCACCTCGGTGACCATCACGAGCGTAGCGACGAGGAGGAACGCCGTCGCCGGCAGATCGGACAATAGATCTGCCGACATGCCCATCATCGAGCGCAGACCGGCGAGCACCGCGACGACCCACGCCGCCGTCATCGCGCCGTACACGCGCCATGCGAGCCCCGCCGCTGCGAGGACGAACGCGATCCCGAGCAGGAACGTCGGGAACCGCGCCGCGATCTCGCCGCTCATCATCGCACCTGGTAGCGCGATGATGCTCATCCCCGACGAGGCATAGAACCAGCGCGCCGGCTCACCGGCGAGGAGATCCTTGGCCGCCAGCACGTACTGCGCCTCGTCGTGGCCGAGTGGCGACGCCGCCAGCCAGACGATCGCGGCGTTGATGATCCACACCAGTAGCCCGGCCGCGAAGATCAGCGTGGGCAGCCGCGCGCGCATCGCCGTTCAGGAATCGATCTGGATCAATCCGACGAGGTTGCCGAACGGATCGGCGACGATCGCCGTCTCGATCTCGCCGCCCACGTTGCGCGGAAGCTCGATCGGTCGGCCGCCGAGCTCGGTGGTCAGCCGGTTCCACACCGCGTGGAGATCGGAGACCTTCCAGTATGCGATGGCGCCGCCGGGACCGGGCTTGATGGTCGACACGTCGGGATCGAGGCCGAGCTCCTGACCGTCGATCTCGAAGCCCGCATAGAACGGCTCGTCGAAGTACGGCTGGCGCGCGAGTGCCGCGGCGTAGAACGCCTTGGCCTTCGCGAGGTCATCGACCTTGTAGATCACCGAGCGGATCGAGCGGAGCACGGGGAGGAGCGCTGCGTGCCCGATCGACATCATCGGGGCCTTCGGCTTTGCCTTGGCCTTCGGCTTCGCCTTGGGCGCAGGCTTCTTTGCCTTCGCCTTCGTCTTCGCTCTCGCCATGGCTACTCGTCGAACTTGAAGCTCGAGGGGTCCTTGTCCATGATCCGCTCCATGGCGGCCTCCTCGAGGAGGTCGATCATCCGCTGACCACCGTACTTCTTCATCAGCTTGTCATCGTACTCGTCGGCGATCAGCGCGACGTCGCGCAGGGTGGCCGTGAGCTCCTCGGGATCGAGCGTGGTGCCGCCGAGGATCGTGTGCGTGAACAGCACCGTCTGCTCCGCCGGATCCCACGCGAACGCGCCGAACCGGAGGTGACTGTTGAGCTCGAGCAGCTGCTTCGCGAGCGGACCATCGACGTCGACGCCCTTCACGAGCTGTGACGTGCAGCGCACCATCGCCTTGTTGTCGCCCCACGGCACGACGTTGATCATCACGTAGGCCGAGCCTTGCTTGATCACGTAGAGCGAGTCGTCGACCTTGCGGTACGCGGGGCTGGTCTGGAGGGTGCGCTCGATCAAGAGCGCGGTGGCAACCTCGGCGGGATTCATGTGAGCGTTGTTATCACGAACGGCAACTGCGGCGTGCCATACTCCGGCCGTGAGGTATCTGTACGCCTGCCTGGCGCTACTGCTCGCTGCGCGCGTCGCCCATGCCGATGACATCGCCGAGATCGTCGTCGAGGACAACTCGAAGACCACCTCGGACACGGTGATCCTGATCTCGAAGATCGAGGTCGGCGATGCGTGGACGCCCGACATGGCCGAGGAGATCAAGCGCAACCTGGTCTCGAGCAGTCTGTTCAAGGACGTCGAGGTGTTCACCGAGCCCGTGAAGGGCGGCGTCAAGGTCCACATCCTCGCGAAGGACAAGCACTCGTGGGTGATCGCGCCCGCGCTCTACAACCAGCCCACGAACAAAGGCGGCGGCGTCGGCTTTGGCGAGAACAACCTGTTCGGCCTCAACCAGAAGCTCTTGCTCTACGGGCAGGTCGCGACCGGTGACTCGTTCTTCATCGGCGCGTGGGTGATTCCCTCGATCGGCGGCACGCGGTTCTCCGCGCAGTTCGATACGTTCCTCAAGAGCGCGCGCAACATCGAGTACGCCGCGCCGACGAAGTGGATCCAGAGCCCGAAGCCGGTCCGCGAGTCGCGGATCCACTACCTGAACGGCGGCTTCAAGCTCGGTATGGGGCTGTTCGGCGGCGCGCGCATCGAAGCGCGTCTGCGCGGCGCGAAGGTCAGCTACGTGCGCGACGCGAACAAGTACGTCGGGGCTCCCGACGAGCGTATGGCGCAGCTCGAGATCGCCGACGATGAAGCCGTGCCGCTGCCGGGCAAGGAGGGCTGGGACATCTCGAACGAGTGGACGCTCTCGATCGACCATCGAGCGAACTGGTACGGCGTGCAGAGCGGGTACAAGTTCAACGCGGTCTACGAGACCTCGCTGCCATCGCTCGGCTCGGACTTCCACTACCAGCTCGCGACCGCGTCGCTGTTCCGCGCGTGGCAGGTGCTGGCGCGCCACAACTTCGTCGTCAGGATGGGCGTCAACTACGGCAACAAGCTCCCGTTCCAGCAGGAGTTCAAGACCGGCGGCACGTCGATGCGCGGCTACCTGAACGATCAGTTTCGCGGCGACTTCAAGGCGGGGCTCAACCTCGAATACTCGGTGCCGATGATCACCGTGTACGGGCTCTCGATCCGCGGCCTGGTGTTCCTCGACTCCGCGTACACGACGTTCTTGAAGGTGAGCAACCCCGAGCGCAACTACCTCCCGGACTCCGATGCGCGCGGCCTCAAACCGTTCCGCAACTCGGTCGGCGTGGGCACACGGTTCTATCTCCGGCAGATCGTGTTGCCCCTCCTTGGACTCGATGTCGGGTATGGTCTCGAAGCTAATGACGTTCAGGTCTATCTGGCGATTGGCCTTACTGATTAGCGGCTGCGGATCCCCCGCGTCTCCGCGCGTCATTCCGGCCGCGCCGCAGGTCGATCTGGTGGTCACGGGCGGCGATATCCGGACGATGGATCCCGCGCATCCGCACGCCCAGGCGCTCGCGATCGCGGGCGGCGTGATCGTGGACATCGGCACCACCGAAGCTGTCACCGCGAAGGCCGGCACGGCCGCGCGGGTGGTCGATGTTCACGGGGCGACGGTGACGCCGGGGTTGATCGACGCGCATTGCCACCTCTACGGCCTTGGCATGGCCAACGATGCGGTCTCGCTGCGCGCGCTCGTCACCGAGGCCGAGACCGTGAAGGTCGTCGCCGATGCGGCGAAGCAGCGTCCCGCCGGCGAGTGGTTGCTCGGGCGTGGCTGGGATCAGAACCTGTGGCCGGGGCAGCAGTTCCCGACGAAGGCGACCCTCGATGCCGCAGTCTCCGATCGCCCCGTCGTGCTTCGCCGCGTCGATGGCCACGCGAGCTGGCTGAACTCGAAGGCGCTCGCGGCGGCGAACATCACGAAGGCCACCGTGGATCCTGCCGGCGGCAAGATCGTGCGCGACGCGAAGGGCGAGCCGACCGGCGTGCTCGTCGACAACGCGGATGATCTCGTGGCCGCGGTCATGCCGGCCGCCACGCCGGAGGTGCGCGAGCGCCGGATTCGGTCGGCCGCACAGCAGGCGATCGCGGCTGGCATCACCGGCGTGCACGAGATGGGGATCGAGGACCAGACCGCCGATGTCTACGCGAAGCTCGCCGCGGCGCACCAGTTGCCGCTGCGCGTGTACGCGTTCCTCGCCGGAGATCCTGCTCACCTCGAGCGGCTCACCACGCCGCCGAAGCCGGCGACGGGTCGGTTCGTGATGCGCGGCGTGAAGTTCTTCGCCGATGGTGCGCTCGGCTCGCGCGGCGCGCGGCTCTACGAGCCGTACCTCGACGAGCCGAAGAACAGCGGCCTGTGGGTCACCGAGCCCGCGGCGCTCGCCGCCGGAGTCGAGGCCGCCGTCGCGCACGGCTGGCAGGTCGCGATCCATGCGATCGGCGACGCCGGCGTGGGCAGCGTGCTCGATGCTTATCTCGCCGCCCAGCGCGCGCACCCTGGCGATCACCGTCTGCGCGTCGAGCACACGCAGATCATCGCGCCCGCGGATATCGCGCGCATGGTCGCGTCGCACGCGATCGCATCGATGCAACCCACGCACGCGACGAGCGACATGCCGTGGGCCGAGAAGCGGATCGGCGCGGTACGGATCACGGGTGCGTACGCGTGGCGCACGATGCTGGACCAGAGGATTCCGCTCGCCGCTGGCTCGGACTTTCCCGTCGAGGACGTGGCGCCGCTGCTCGGCATCTACGCCGCGGTCACGCGCCAGGATGCGAAGGGCAACCCCGCGGGTGGCTGGTATCCGAAGCAGAAGCTGACGCTCGACGAAGCGATCGCCGCGTTCACCACCGGTGCCGCGTACGCCGAGGGCGCCGAGTCCACGCGCGGCATGATCGCGGTGGGGCGCGCCGCGGATCTGACGATCTACGATCGCCCGCTCGTCGCGGATCGCACGCTGCTCGAGACCCGCATCGACTACACGATCGTCGAAGGCGACATCGTGTTCGACAGGGTCAAGAAATGAGGTTCTGCCCGTTCTGCAGCGCGGAGAACGCTGACGAGCAGGCGGTGTGCGCGCAGTGCGGTCGTCGTCTGCCACCGTTGCCACCGCGCCGCGCACGCAATGCGCCGGCGACCGGCGTGCAACTGCCGCCGCGCGCGCCGTCGACGCAGCC
>JBBRBG010000325.1:0-7085 GCA_038206055.1 Haliangiales bacterium | reverse complement strand
AGAGGCTTTCTCCTGCAGGAGAAGACTCTGCTTCGGGACCTTCGAGGCCTTCGGGGCTCACCTGAACCAGCGGACTTGCGGTTCGCAGCCGGCACTGCGGATTGCCGCTCGCGCAGGTCTATGAGCTACGCGCTCCTAGGCCAGCTGCGCGATGACCGACGCTATCGCCGTGGCGAGCTCTGCCGACACGGCGCCGCGGCCGTGTACCCGCTCGAGCCGCTCCCCGGCGAGACCGTGGACATAGACACCGGCGCGCGCCGCATCCGCCGCGGCCAGCCCCTGCGCGAGCAGGCCGCCGATGGTCCCTGCGAGCACGTCGCCGCTGCCGCCGGTGGCGAGCGCCGGGCCGCCGGTCGGGTTGATCGCGCAGTGGTCGTCGCCGAGCGTGCCGTCGCAGACGATCGTGCGCGCGCCCTTGAGCACCACCACCGCGCGCGTCTTCTGCGCGAGGGCACGCGCCGCCGCCAGCCGATCGGCCTCGACCGCCTTCGCGCTCGTGCCGAGCAGCCGCGCCGCCTCGCCGGGGTGCGGTGTGATCACGATCGGCCCCGCCGCGGTGGCGAGGACCGCGGGATCGACCGCGATCATGTTGAGTGCATCGGCATCGAGCACGGCGGGCACACCCGCGGCGAGCACCTCGCGTAGCCAGCCGCGCGCGTCGGCGTCCTGTCCGAGGCCACAGCCGATGACGATCGCCGCCTTGCCCGCGATCAGCGCGCCGATCGCGCCACTGACCGTCTTCGTCATCACGGAGTCCGCCGCGGTCAGGTCATCGCCGCCGTGCGCCGCGAGCGTCGATAGCCCTGCTCCTGCACGAAGCGCCGCGATCGCCGCCAGCCGCCCTGCCCCGCGCATTCCCGGCGCCCCGCCGATGATCAGCGCATGACCGCGCGTGCCCTTGTGATCGAGCGCGCGCGGTTTCGGTAGCCAGGCGCGGACATCGTCTTCCTCGACCAGGCCGGCGTGCACCGCGGCTGTGGAAATCACGCCGGTCGGGATGCCGATGTCGCAGATCTCGATCGTGCCGCAGCGCGCGAACCCTGGCGCGCTGACCAGCGCGATCTTGTGCGCGGCCATCGCGACCGTGCGATGCGCTTCCACGCAGGCACCGCCGACGAACCCGGTGTCGCTGTCCATCCCCGATGGCACGTCCACCGCGATGCGATGACGCGCGCCGTTGATCGCCGCCACCACCTGCGCGAGGTGACCCACGATGGGGCGCACTGGCCCGATGCCGAACAGCGCATCGACACAGACCTCGCTGCCGGCGATCGCCGCGGCGACCTCGTCGAGCTGCGAGGGCGTCTCGATCATCCGCACCAGGCCACCGGCGCGCTCGAGGATCGCGAGGTGGGTCGCGGCATCGCCCTTGACCACCGCGCGGGAGGCCGCGAGGTATGCAACCGCATCCACACCGTGGTCGCGCAGCACACGCGCCACGACAAACCCATCACCACCATTGTTGCCGGGCCCGCACACCACGGCGACGTGCCCGTGCCGCCCGATCGCGCGCAGCACAGCCTGAGCGACCGCGCGCCCGGCGGTCTCCATCAAGGTCAGCGCGGGGAGTCCGACGTCCTCGATCGTGGCGCGATCGAGCGCGCGCATCTCCTCGGCGGTGACGACCGGCAACACGTGCGCAGCCTACCGCGAGATGCGCACGATCACGTCGATTCCGAGCCAGCCCTCACCCCTCGAGGTCAACGCGGTCGACGTCAGCACGACCCGGCCGTCGACCCGGGCTCGAAACGCAAACCGATGAGAGATCTGGAGCTCCGCCGCGAGCCGACCTCCGACCGAGACAAGTGGAGAGGTGGAGCTCTCCACGCCGGGCCCGCTGCCGTGGATCCATCCCACGTTCGCGATCGGGCACAACGCGACCGGCCCGAGGTGTCGGCAAACGGCGAGCGCCGCGCCGCCTCGCGAGACATCGACCATCGCGCGGGTCTCGGGTAGCGCGAGATCGAAGCCCAGCTCTGCCGACCAGTCGCTCCGCATGCCACGCACGCCGAGCGATCCGGCCTGGGTCCCTCCCTGAAAGCGTGTCGCGATGCCGCCGATCACCTCGAAGATCGTCGGGCGGGCGGGCGGCTCCGGCTGCGTCCGCACGACCGGCAACGCCGGCAACGGTTCGCCAGACGCGGAGCCAGCGACGACGGCGATCACCGCGAGCGCTCGAAGCATCGTGCTAGGCGCGACAGCTCTTCTGGAGCTCGGCGGTGATGTCCTCCGCCCAGCCCTGGATCTTCGATTGGTCCATGCCCTCGATCATCACGCGGACCTTGCTCTCGGTACCCGAGTAGCGCACGAGGACACGACCGTCGTCGCCGAGCTGCTTCTCGACGGCCTTGATCATCGCCTGAACCGCGGGGAGCTGGTCGAGCGGGACCTTCTTCTCGACGGCGGTGTTGATCAGCACCTGCGGCGTGCGGGTCATGACCTGGGCGAGCTCGGAGAGCGGCTTGCCCTCCTTCGCCATGATGGCGAGCACGCGGAGCGCCGCGACGATGCCATCGCCGGTCGTGGCGTGGTCGAGGAACACGAGGTGGCCCGATTGCTCGCCGCCGAGGTTGTAGCCGTGCTTGCGCATCTCCTCGACGACGTAGCGATCTCCGACCTGCGTGCGCACGAGCTTGCCACCGACGCTGCGGAGCGCGCGCTCGAGGCCGATGTTCGACATCACCGTGGTGACGAGCGTGTCCTTGACCAGGGTTTTTTCCTGGATCATCCGCGTGGCGCACAGCGCCATCACGGTATCGCCATCGATGATGTTGCCGTGCTCGTCGCACAGCACGAGGCGATCGGCGTCGCCATCGAACGCAATGCCGATGTGCGCGTCGTGGTGGCGCACCGTCTCCGCCATGCTCTGCGGGTGCAGCGCGCCGGCGCGCGCGTTGATGTTCTTGCCGTTCGGGTTCGTGTGGATCGCGACCACCTTCGCGCCGAGCTCCTCGAACACCGCGGGACCGACGCGATAGGCGGCGCCGTTCGCGCCGTCGACCACGATGCGCAGACCATCGAGCGTGAGCTCGCTCGGGAACGTGGCCTTGCAGTAGACGACGTAGCGGCCGCGAGCGTCCTCGATCTTGCGCGAGTAGCCGATGTCGGCCGGCGCGGCGCGCTGGGAATCGAGCTCCGGCGAGGCCATCAGCGCCTCCATCTCGGCCTCCACGTGATCGGGCAGCTTGTACCCGTCGCGCGCGAACACCTTGATGCCGTTGTCCTCGAACGGGTTGTGCGAGGCGGAGATCACGACGCCGGCGTCGCAGCGCATCGACGACGTGATGAACGCGATGCCCGGCGTGGGAAGCGGGCCGGTGAGCCAGACGTCGGCACCCATGGCGACGATGCCCGCGGCGAGCGCGGACTCGAACATGTAGCCCGAGAGGCGCGTGTCCTTGCCGATCGCGATGCGGGTGTGACGGCCGGGCTGGCGGAGGCGCGCCGCGATCGCCATGCCGAGACGCATCACGGTTGCGCTCGTCATGGGCTCGAGGTTCGCGACCCCGCGCATACCGTCGGTGCCGAACAGGGATCGACCGTTGCTCATCGGCTCGTTGGTAGCACGCGAGGCCCTGCCGAGGCGCGTCCCGAGGTGAGGCCCCGGCGAGATGAGCTACTTCGCTGGAGCGATCTTGACGCGCTCGGGCGAGATCCGGACGCCGACGCCCGGCGGCAGGCCCTCGACGATGACCTCGGCCTCGCGACCCCTGTCACCCGGGACGACCTTGACGACGGGGCTCATCGCGTCCTTCGACTTCTCGACGGCGAGCAGCGCGCCGGTCAGCGTGATCTCGACCTGCCGCGGACTGATCGTCCACTTGTTCCGATCGACGCCGTCGCCCTTCACGCCGACGACGACAGCCGGGAACTTTCGGGTCACGAGCTCCTCGTCGATCTGCACGTGAACCGAGATCGAGTCGGAGCCGATGACCTCGATGCCATCGGGCGGCACGAGCTGGGCGGCGGAGGTGAACGTCTCGGTGCGCCCTTCGAGGCTGATCTCGCGCGTGCGCACGCTGGTCAGCGCCGCGATCAACTTGTCGGCGCCGCGGACCTTGATGGTCGGGGGCGCGGGCTTGATCTCGAGCGCGATGTAACCGTGCTGCGGCCGCCCGGAGACGGTCGGCAGGACCTCCACCGGCTTCTCCGTGCGCTTGTCGAACGCGACGCGCATCGATCGGGGCGAGACATCGGCGATGGTGACGCCGGCCGGGGCGGTGAGCATGTCGGGCGTGATCGCGATCTCGCCATTGGTGGCGCCGCGCAGGTCGATGCTGATCCTGCCGAGCTCCCGTTCGTCGAACTTGCGGAGCCGGCGCCACGGACCCTTGATCGTGACCTTGACCTCCTCGATCCGCTCGCTGACCAGCACCCGGTCATCGGGCAGTGAGTACGCGACGGGTACGCGCACCGTGATCTCGCGCGCCTTGTCGTCGTTGACGAGCAGGAACACGGTCACCGCGAGCACGATCGAGAGGAACTTGAGGCCCAGGTTCTCGGCGAAGGCGCCGTGCAGCCAGCGGCGGATCGCGCCCCGGTCGATGCCGGGAGGCGGCGGCCGTTCGGGGTGGATCGACGGCGGTCGGTTGACCGAGCGCGCCGGGGAACGCCCGAGCGTGCCGATGGTCTGGCTGCGCTGCCTCACCGCGCGGCCTCCACCGGCGTCGAGACCGGCGTGGGCTCGACCCGCGGCTCGGCGATGCTCGCGATCGCCTTGCCGACCTCGGCCGCGGCCTCGGCCTCCTCGGCCATGACGTCGGTGGCGTGGCCGCCGGCGAACAGGCCGACCAGGGCGCGGCGCAGGATGACCGGCTCGAGGTCGCGCGCGATCGAGCCCTTGAAGCACAGCGAGATCTCGCCGCGCTCCTCGGAGACAACGACGACCACGGCGTCGGTGTCCTCGGTGATGCCAAGCGCGGCGCGGTGGCGGGTGCCGAACTCGGGGCCGAGGTCGGTGGCCTTCGACAGCGGGAGCAGCGCGCGGGCGAGGTCGATGCGGTGGTTCTTCCCGATCACGACCGCGCCGTCGTGCAGCTCGTTGTCGCGGACGGGCACGAACAACGCCACCAGGAGCTGCCGGGTCAGGACGCCATCGACGCGCGTGGAGTCATCCACGAACTCTTCGAGCGCGGCTTCGCGCTCGAACACCACGATCGCTCCCATCCGAGCGCGCGCGAGCTGGGCCACCGCGGCGACGACCTCGTCGACGATGTGGCTGGTCTCCTGCTTTCGCCCCCACGGCATCATGCTCTGACCGAGCCGGCCGAGCGCGCGGCGGATGTCAGCCTGAAACACGACGATGATGAGGATGATGAAATACGAGATGAAGTTGTCGAGAATCCACGACACCGTGGACAGCTCGATGCGCTCGGCGACGAAGAACGCCGCACCGACGAGCACGATGCCGACGACCATCTGCGCGGCGCGCGTGCCGCGGATGGTGAGCAGGAGGCGGTAGATCAGGTAATAGACGAGCGCGACGTCCACCACGGTCGTGGCGACACCGCCGAACGTCAGCGTCGAGATGAACTCCTTGAGCGAAGTCATGACCTGGGCCTACCGGCACGCCGCCCAGTGGCCCTGGATCGCGACGCCCTACAATTTGGTGTACACCGCGAGAGCCGCTCGGAGCAACGCAACGTTGTGCGCACGAACAACGAGTGCGCCGGCGCGTACGGCTCCGAGACACGCCGCGACCGAAGCGACATCGAGCGCGAGCGGGTCCGCCTTCGCCGCGTCGGGTAGCAGCTTCCGGAGGAACCGCTTCCGGCTCGGCCCGACCACGACGGGGCAACCCACCTCGCGACCGATGTCGCCGACGTGGCGGATCAACTCCATGTTCCCTTCAGGGTCACTGCCCTTACCAAATCCGAGGCCGGGGTCGACCCACGCGTTCTCGCGCACCGACGGTGGGAACGCCGCGAGCCGATCGGCGAGCTCGGCCGCGACGCGCCGCCAGCCGATGGCGCCCTCGGCCGCGAACACCTCTGCGAGCGTCCTTCCGCGGAGGTGGCCCGCGATGTAGGTCACCGCGCTTCTCGCGGCGAGCGCACCCATGGTCGCGGGCATCTCGGCGTCGAACATGCCGCCCGAGACGTCGTTGACGATCGTGGCGCCCGCCTCCACCGCCGCGCGGGCGACGGCGGCCTTGGTGGTATCGATGGAGACCTTCGCGCCCCCGGCGACCAGCCCGCGGATCACCGGGAGGACCCGCCCGAGCTCGTCCTCGATCGGCACCGGCTCGGCGTGCGGGTTGGTGGCCTCGCCTCCGACGTCGATCAGGTCGGCGCCCTGCGCGACCAGCTCGAGGCCGCGGGCGATCGCCTTGTCGGGCTCGAGGTACTCGCCGCCATCCGAGAACGAGTCGGGTGTGACGTTGACCACACCCATCACCAGGATGATGCGGTTGGACAACCCGCTCGAGGGGGCCGGTGGCACCCCTCGAGTCTACGTCGGACCGGGCTTATGCCGGCTCGGGAGTCGGAGTCTTCTTGCCGAGCGGCGGCAGGATCGATGCGCGCTTGGCGCGATCGTCGGCATCGGGGATGGCCGTGGCCGCCTCGAGGCGCTTCTTTGCCGCGGCCGAGATCGGGCGCTCGATCTTGTCGCCACGCAGCAGGACGTCGATGTCGGCGCCGTCCAGCGTCTCGTACTCCATCAGCGCCTCCGAGACCAGCTCGAGCTCGGCGCGGTGCTTGGTGAGGATCTCGGTGGCCCGGGTGTGCTGCGTTGTGACGATCCGGCGGATCTCGGCGTCGATGCGCATCGCCGTGTCCTGGGACAGCGTGGAGCCGCTGGAGAAGTCCCGGCCGAGGAACACCTCCTGCTTACCAGGAGAGAAGTTGAGCGGCCCGAACTCCTCGCTAATGCCCCACTCGGTGACCATCGAGCGGGCCAGCTCGGTGGCGCGCTCGATATCATTGCCGGCGCCAGTGGTCCGGTGCGAGAACACGATCTCCTCGGCGACGCGGCCACCCATCAGGATCGCGATCTGGTTGGTCGCGAACTCGGCGGTCATGCTGAGGCGATCCTCCTGCGGGAGCTGCTGGGTGAGCCCCAGGGCGCGGCCGCGCGGGATGATC
>JBBRBG010000324.1:0-7176 GCA_038206055.1 Haliangiales bacterium | reverse complement strand
AGTTCTCGGGAAACCACACGTGCACGGCGCCCTGCGCGGTCTTGATCCGGAAGTGGCGGCCACCGGCGACGGTGTCCTCCTTCTTCTCGAGCCGGCTCTCGCCATCGTCATTGACCCGCAGGCGGACCGTGCGCGGCGTGGGATTCGAGAGGCGTGCACGCGGCGCCGTCGGCTTGGTCGGCGTTGGATCCGGCGCGGTCACCGGCTCGTCGACGACCTGAGCGGGCTCGGTGACCGGTTCACTCGCGGTGCTCGTCTGGTCCTCGACCGGCATCGGATCGTCGGCACGCGCGATCCGGAGGGTCGAGGCGAGAACGAGGCAGATCGCGAGCGACTTTGTCATTTCGTCTTGGGCTCCGCTGGTGACGTGATCATCAGATGGACGTGTTTTTCGGAGTCCGGATATCCATAGCGGAACGGCAGCTTCCGCCGGGGCTGGCCGGCCCACAATTTTACGAACGCCTCGCTGGTCGACGGGTCAGCATCCTCGAGGAAGGCGCCCGTGAACGTCCCGTAGGTGGTCTGCGTGAAGCCGGCCTTCTTCGCGAACCGCGGCGGGATCCCGGTGGAATCCGAGGACATCCAGACCATGTTGGCCAGGAGAAAGTCCCGGATCCCCGAAAACCCGTCGTTCCAGATGAGGTAGCTGGCCGCCTTGGTCATCGCGGCGATCTTGCCCTTGGCCAGGAGGTGCTTCTCGAGGGGGCTGCCCTTGAATGCGTTGTTCGCCAGGTTGAACGCGAAGTGCCGGTGCACCACGAGCGGCGCCTTCGGATCGCCGGCCTTGCGGAACGACAGCTCCATGTTGGTGTAGGCCTCGGAGAAGTCGGTATCGACCCAGCCGCCCTTCTTCTTCTTCGCCTTCTTGGTCGCGACCGCGTCGATCTCCGCGCGCGTCAGGTAGTGGACCGCGCCGGTGTCATCGAGCGTGAAGTACTTCAGCGAGACCGGCTCGAAGCCGAGCGCGGTCATGCCGGTCAGGTGGAACGACAGCTGCCCCGGGATGCCGCCGACCTCGAGCTTGCGCATGTTCTCGCTCGTCGAGTCGTTGAGCGAGAGCAGGCCTTCGATCGCGTTGCGGTAGTTCGAGAGCGCGACGCGCAGCTTCGCCTTGTCGAGCTTCGCGAGCCGCGTGGGATCGCCCGCGTGCTCGAGCGAGATCGTGGTGACCTCGCGCGCATCGGGGTACGTCACGAGCGCGCCCGCGAGATCGCCGCCGCCGAACGGATACACGACCGTGGTCGGTACGGTGGCCGGGCGCTTGTCGGCGAAGAAGGCGCGGGCGGGGGTGATGTACTTCTCGGTGAACGAGGCGTAGCGCTTCGCCATCTCGGCGCAGTGCTTGTCGACGATCGCAGCGTCGATGCCCGCGGGCAGCGGATCCGCGTTACCGCACGCCACCACGCGGTAGTAGAGCTTCGCATCGGCGATGAAGTCGACGGCTTCGTCCGCATGCGCGAGCGAGCTGCTCGCAGCAAGAACAAACGCGGTTGCGACCAGCGAGCTACGCATGAGTGCCTCCAAGATGAATATGACGTCTCGTCCGACGACGCTATTCTTTGGCCGTTTATAGCGGCCCCAAGCTAGTTCACGTCCGCGCGGGCTTCGGCCGCCGAGCCCGGCTTCGGCCCAACCAGGCTGTGGAGGATGACTTTTGCGACCTCCTCCCCCGAGGTGTCGCGCAGTGTGACCGGCACCTCGTACTGGGCCCGCACGCTGGTCCGCGGGACCGGCGGCTCGCCGATGGCGGTGATCGTGCCGCGCGCCTTCTTCAAGTACTCGATGTCCATACCGCTGACGATGAACCGGGCGTCGTCGGGCAGCGAGTAGGCCAGCGCCACGTTGCCGGCGAGCTCTGCCAGGTTGGCCAGCGCGATGGCGTGGACGCAGTCGAGGTGGTTCCGCACCGCCCGCTTGTCGGCCATCTGGACCTCGCCGTAGCCGGCGCGCAGCACCGTGACCGTGGCGTTGATCGTGCCGGTGTAGGGGGCCATCCGGCCGACCAGCTTCGAGAACACGACCTTTCCGCCCGGCATCCCCGACAGCGTGTCCCACGCGAGCTTGATCACGTTGCGACTGCCGTCGAGGCTAGGCCGTGGGAGCAAGCGGGTCAGCGGACGGATCCGATCGGCGAGTGCCATCGGCGGACCCTACCCGAAACCCTCCTGGATCTCCGCTGATTTCGTGCACCTCCCCCGGTCCGGGTGCATGGTGGAAGGGAGTAGGATGATCTGGTCCCGATGAGCTTTGTGTCCCGCCTATTTTTCGTCGCGCTCGCAGTCTGCGCGGCGTCGTGCAGCAGTAATTCGAAGAAGCGCCCGCTCACCACGCAGGAGATGATCTCCGCGGATCCATTGCCGCTCCGCAAAGGCGCGAAGTGGACGTACGCCGTCACCGTCAAGCGGTTCGATGCCGAGGCGGATAAAGAGACCACGAAGACGCTGACGTGGGTCACCGAGGTCGTCGATGCGCGCGAGGCGAATGGCGTCGTCGCGTATCGCGTCAAGGGCTGGCCCACCGACCTCGCTGACTTCAACGGCGACGCCACTTCCGCGGCGCCAACCGCCACCGAGAAGACGATCCTTCGCTCGGGCAACAGCTTCCTGTTCGGCGCGACTGCCGAGCCCACGCTCGATGGCGCGGAGGGCTGGTTCTCCTGGCCCGTCCTCGATGGTCAGAAGATCTGCCCGTCGGCGGAGATGGTCTACTGCTGGCTCGTGTCGTCGGTCGAGACCGGCTACGCGCTCTCGTTCTACACGGGTCCCGACGAGCAGACCTTCGAGATCGAGCCCGGCACGGGGATTTCGCGTTTCCACTACGCGCACCACGGCACGACCAACGAGGTCGAAGCGAAGCTCGTTTCGTATTCCAAGGGAAAGCTCTAACCTCGGAGCGTGGCGAACGACCCGGCGGAGGCTTCGGTCAAGGACTCGTTCGACGAGGTCCTCCGGCGCGCGGTCACCGGTGACTCGACCCCGGAGCTGAAGCAGGGCGCGTTGCTCGCCGATCGGTTCACGATCGAGAAGATGATCGGCGCGGGCGGCATGGGTGCCGTCTACGTCGCTCGCGATCACACGCTCGGTCGCGATGTCGCGATCAAGCTCCACCACACGCCGGGCGGCGCGTTCCGTCTCCGTCGCGAAGCGATGGCGATGGCGCGACTCGCGCATCCAAACGTCGTCACGGTGTTCGAGGTCGGCGAGCTCGGTCGGTTTCCGTTCGTCGTCATGGAGTACGTGCCCGGCACCACGCTGCGCGCTTGGCTCGCCGCCGAGCCGCGCAGCGTCCAGGACATCCTCGACATGCTGTGCGCCGCGGGGGAAGGCCTCGCGGCTGCGCACGACGCCGGTCTGATCCACCGCGACGTCAAGCCGGAGAACGTTCTCGTCGGCAGTGATGGGCGTGCGCGCGTGGGCGACTTCGGTCTCGCGCGCGAGCTCGACTCGCAGGAGGATCCTCCGCCGCAGTCGGGCTCGATGCCGAACCTGCTCGCCCCGATGACCCAGACCGGCGCCGTGCTCGGCACGCCCGCGTACATGGCGCCGGAGCAGCTCTCCGGCGTGACCATCGACTCGCGCGCGGATCAGTTCGCGTTCTGCGTGACGTTGTGGGAGGCGCTGTGGGGAGAGCGGCCGTACCCGGGCGCGAATCTCGAGGAGCTCGTGCGCGCGGTCACCTCCGGGACGCGGCGCCCGCCACCGTCGACGCCGAAGGTCCCGCAGCGGATCCGGCTGGCGCTCGAACGCGGCCTCGCAGCGGATCCCGCCGGGCGGTTCCCGTCGATGCGCGCGTTGCTCGATGCGCTCCATCTCCCGGCGCGGCGGCGGCGCAAGCGCTATATCGTCGCCGGTGCGCTCGGCATGGTGGCGCTCGGTGTCACCGGCTATCTCGTGTTTGGCCGCGGCAACGCCGAGGCGTCATGCGAATCCGCGGGCGACACGGAGCTCGCACGCCTGCCGACCGAGATCGGCGTACGTGTCCGTGCCCTCGGCAACGTCGACGACGCGCGCCGCATCGAGGGAGGTCTCCTGCAGTTCCGGCGGACGGTGCAGTCCAGTGCGCAGCGTGCGTGCGTCGCGACCGCGCGGCACGAGTGGTCCCCGGCTCTCCTGAGCAAGAGCTACGCGTGCCTCGATGTCGCGGTGCGTACCGTGCGCGATATGCTGAGGCCGCCGCACCTTGTTCCCGAGGACGTCGCCGGGCTCGTGGTGCGAGCGACCACCGGCCTACCCTCGCTCAACGGCTGCACCTCGGCGTCGTTCCTCGCAGCGAGCTCGCCCCTTCCCGACGATCCCGCGGCGCTCGAGGCCGTGATCGACGCACGCAGTCAGGCCGAGCTCGCGATCATCGCTGTGCAGGCGCACGCCAACGCACGCCCGTACCTCGATCGCCTCGAGCGGTCGCCGATTCGCGATTCGCCCCTCGTCAGGCCGGCGCTGCTCGTCGCGCAGGGCGCCGAGGCCGGGAATCATGGCAACAACGCACTCGGTGAGAAGCTCGCCGGCGATGGGTACTACGCGGCGCGTGCGGTGGACGACGATTCCCAGCTCGTCATGGCGCTCAGCATCCTGCTGATGTTCGCGAACGACAAACCCCCGGGCGATCCGATGGTCGCGACCTGGTTGCGCATCACCACCGCCGACGCGGACCGGATCGCGACGCGGCTCCCGGCCGCCGCCGCCGGGCTGTTCCTGTCCGCGGCCACCGTGGCCGATCGCAACGATGATGGACCCGCGGCGCTTCGCTTCGTCGAGCGCTCACGCGCGCTCGCACCCACCGACGAGGCCATCCTGTCGCGCGGCTGGATGGTCGAGGGCAACGTCCTCATGTGGAGCGGCCACGTGCCCGAGGGGATGGCCGCGTTCGAGCGGTCGATCGCGAGCGAGATCAAGCGGCTCGGGCCGAACCATCCTGCGGTCGGGTCCGTCCTCACCGACTACAGCGTGTCCCTCCTCGACGCAGAGCGCACGAAGGAGGCCTTCGAGGTCGCGCGGCGCGCCATGGCGATCCTCGACAAGTCGGCCGACGTTAACGATCAGCTCGCCGATAGCGCTCGCGTCAACCTCGCGGCGGTGCTCCTGATGAACGACGACAACGCCGCCGCCCAACAGCTCCTCGAGACCGCACGCGCCCACTACGTCGCGCACCAGGGTGTGAAGAGCTCGGTCGTCGCGAACGTCGACATGAACCTCGCGCTCATCCACCTCGATGCGCACGACACCGCGAAGGCGATCGCCATGCTCGAGGAAGCCCTCGCCACCGACGAGGCGGTCCTCGGCCCCGAGCGCATCGAGACCGCGGAGGTCCTCTACAACCTCGCCGCGGCTCACCGCGACGCGAAGGACCTCGAGCGCGCCCAGGCCGACGCCGACCGCTGTGCCGCCATCTACGCGAAGATCCGCCCCGGCGTCGACCATCACATCCTTGCCCTCGCGCTGGTCGCCGAGATCTCAAACCTACGCGGCGACCACGCGAAGGCCCTGACGGCGACCGCCGTCGCCCTCGGATTCCCGCCGCAGGAGGAGATGCAGAGCCTCGCGTGGGCACGCCTCGAACGCGCCAAGGCCCTGATCGGCCTCCACCGGCCCGGCGAGGCCCGGCCCCTCCTCGCCGCGGCCCGCACCGGCTACGAAGCCGCCGCGCTACCCAAGCGTGTCCAGGAGATCGACCGCCTGCTGGCCCAAACGCGCTAGCCTCGACCTCGTGGAACCGCCGGACTCTCGCGACCGCGAATCCCCGCGTGCCGACCTCGAGCTGCCGATCCGGACCGCGTGCGATGCCGGGGACTACGCGACCGCCATCACCAAGGCGCTCCAGCTCTACGGCACCGAGCTCGTCGGCTTCCTGCGTGCGCTCTCCGGCAACCACGACCTCGCCGCCGATGCCTTCGCCGAGCTCGGCGAGGACATCTGGCGCTCGCTCCCCGCCTTCCGCTGGACCTCGTCCTTGCGCTCGTGGATGTACGTCATCGCGCGCAACGCCCTCAACCAGCTCCGCCGCGATCCGCGCCGCAAGGTCGATCGCAACCTGCCGCTCTCCGTCGCCCCCGACGTCGAGCTCGTGCTGCGCACCGCGACCCGCGACATCCAGCGCACCGAGGTCAAGGACGAGTTCCGCGTGCTCCGCGAGCAGCTCGACCCCGAGGAGCACGAGCTGTTGCTCCTGCGCCTCGATCGCGAGCTGTCGTGGAAGGAGATCGCGCGGATCACCGGCGGCGAGGACGACATCGATACCCGCGCCGCGGCCCTGCGCAAGAAGTTCGAGCGGGCGAAGGAGCGGCTCAAGAAGCTCGCGCTCGACCGCGGGCTGATCTGATCCCGGCGACCTGAGGCGATCCCGCTAGCCGTTAGATCCGATGACACGCGGCGCCCGGATCCCGAGCCGCTACGGACTCCACTGCACGAGCGACGCGAGCTACGTGCGTGCCGCTGAACAGCATCACGCGACCCACGTCGTATCGCGTCGCCGCAAACGCGGGAGCGCATTTGCGTGCCCGCAAGGACGTGTGAGTCGACGAGCGGCCGCTCCAGCTCTTCAACGAAGCTCGAGTGCCGGTGCACCTCGAGACGAGCAAATTCGACCTTTGGCGGCAGCCCGACCGACGGACGAGCATCGACTTCGCGGAGGCATGCGCGGATTTCCTCGACGATTCAAGGAAAAGTGCTTGACGCGATCTGGCGCACCATCAACGTGGCGCTGGCGAACCCGTCGCTGATCCTCGTCGAGGCGCGACGAGCGGCGCCCTGTGCGCATGAAACGATGGTCGAGGCTTCGAACGAGGTCGGGGCGTGTGAGTACCTGCAGCGGGCGAATCAGAGCGTCGAAAAACCGCGTGCTAGAACGAGGCTCGTCTCGACGGAGGTGGATCATGGTGATGGCTGCGACGGCTGAGAACATCGAGAGATTCGCGCGTGCCTACGTGCCTGCGACGTGGGCAGCCTGGGCGGTGGCCGGCGAGGGCACGCGGGCCACGTGGCCCACGGCGAACGACCGTGGTGAGCCGTGGCGGATCTGCCACGAACGGCTGCGATCCAACGCGCGGCGGCGCGCCGAGCTCGACGCCGAGGAGGCCGAGCTCTTGCGCGAGGCCGAGCAGCTGCAGATCTGGAGGCCGCTCGGGATGGTCTCGCTCGTCGACTACATGGAGCGCGTGCTGGGGTGGAACCCCGAGACCGC
>JBBRBG010000323.1:0-7186 GCA_038206055.1 Haliangiales bacterium | reverse complement strand
GATTCCTCGTCCCACACCTCGGCCGCGAACGTGTCGGGCGCGCTCTGCCGCATCGGCGCGGCCACGGCCGCAGGTGGACCGCCCGGGCGCGCATCGGCGGTGTTCGGACGCTTCGGCCGCAGCGTCCGATCGTAGTCCGCGTACAACGCCTCGGCGCCCGTCGGCGGCGCGCGGAAGCCGACTCTCGCAGGCTCCTGCTGGCGGCGGCCGATCTTCTGCGGTGCGAGCTCGGGCAGCAGGGAGAACCGCGCCGGTTCGGCGGTCGAGAGCACGAGCGGCACCGCGGCCCAGTCCTCGCCGGTGTCCTGCGCGACCACGGCGCGGATCTCGAACCGCACGCGGTCCCCGTCGATCCGGGCGACGTAGCTCGGCGCCCAGCGCGCCGCGGCGACGTGGTACTCGACGTGCACCACGATCTCGCTCGCCGCCGTCGCGGTCCGCTCGAGCTCGACGTGCTTGCGCAGCTCGTGCAGCTTCGCGGGCCGGGCGCTCCCCGTGCGGCGATCGCGATCGGCGGCGGCCTCGAGCGCGCGCTTCGCTTCCTCGGCCTCCCGGCGCGCCGTTGCGAGCTGGTCGCGCAAGGCCAGCTCGCGCTCGCAGTGGAGGGCGATCAGCGCGCGTCGGGCGGCGAGCACCGCGCCGAACGCGGCGGGAGGATCCTCGCTTGGGTCGACCTCGATCACGGAGGCAGCATCGAGCGTCTCGAGCGCAGCGTTGAGGCGCTCGATCGTCGCGTCCGCGTGCGCCACGCGTCGGCGCGCGGCCGCGACCTCGGGCGCCTCCTCCGCCGCTGCTTGGTCGGTTGCGGGTGCATCCACCCCGACCCGCACGGCCGTCGCGATCGCTGGCCCGCCGACCTCGATCCGCACGGTGTCGTCGATCACGGCGAGCGGCAACCCGACGATCCGCACACGGGCTGGCAACGGGGCCGGGATCGTCGTGACCCGCCGCACGCGCGCACCGCTCGCGTACACGGTCACGTGCTCGACCCGAGCCTCGACCGAAACCACCGGCATCGGGGCGAGGGTCGAGTAGGCGCTAAGAACTGTCAAGCCATTGCCCGAGCCGCCGGGGATGTACTAGTGTCGAACCTACTCATCCGCCCGTCATCGGAGAAGGAATCGACATGCTTCGCAAGCTTTCATTGGGTCTGATCATTGTCTTGGGCGCGTGCGGCAGCGCGCGCGTCATCCAGCGCAACCAGAATGGTGGCGTCATCGAGCTGAGCGGCGATCGCGGCAAGGCGATGGAGCAAGCCAACTCCGAGATGTCGTCCCACTGCGGGCCGAACAACTATCAGATCGTCCAGGAAGGCGAGGAGGCCGTTGGCACCGACACCTTCACGCGCGAGGACACCTCGCAGGACTCTGCCCAGTCGCGCAATGGTCGCCGGTCCAGCACGGACTCGACCACGACGGGACAGCAGAGCACCCGCACCGCCACGGCGTGGCGCGTTCACTACCAGTGCAACGGCGCTGGTGGTGGCCCGCCGCCCGCAGGCCCGGGTGGCCCGCCGCCGGGTCCGGGTCCGGGCGCTGGTGGCCCGCCGCCTCCGGGATACTGATCGCTCGAGCTTTCCGATCGAGCTGACAGCGAGAGCGCGCGAGCACTCTCGCTGTTCGCATTTCCGCCTACACGAGGAGCTTCGAGTCCTCGAGTGCTGCGTCGTTGATCTGATCGATGCCGTTCAGCATGAACCGGCGCGCCGCCGCCGCGGTCCGCGGGCCGTAGCCGTTGTCGAGGCACCACTGTGCGTGACCGACGAGCAAGGCAAGCTCGAGGCTGCGACCGAGCGTCATCGCGAACCGCCGCGCGCCGGCCTCGAGGCGCGCCGGCTGTGCCATGGCCTCGGTGACCCACGCGGCCGCGTGCTTCATGGCAGCGCGTGCGGCGTTTCCCGGCGCCGCGAGGCCCGGATCCTTTGCCGAGGCGACGTTGGTCTCGATCTCGAGCGCGATCGCCTCGAGCGCCCCGCCCTTTCCGAGCGCGCGCAGCGTATCGAGCGACAGCACGTTCGTGGTGCCCTCCCAGATCGGCAGCACCTGGGCATCCGCGAGGATCCGCGGCAGTCCGGTATCCTCGACGTAGCCCGCGCCCCCGCACGCTTCGATCGCCTCGGAGGCGACCGCGACGGCCTGCTTGGCCGTGGTTAGCTTGGCGATCGGCACGAGCGCACGCGCGAGCTTCTCATCCTGCTCGGTTCCGCCGTGCTCGAGCGCGCCGATCAGGCTGACGCTCTTGAACGCAAGGCAGAACGCGCCCGCGTACTCGGCCTCGATCCCGGCGAGCGTGTCGACGTGCAGCGGCTTGTCGACGAGCATCGCGCCGAACACCTTGCGGCGCCGCGCATAGTCACCGGCGAGCGCGAGGGCGCGGCGCATCCCGCTGACCGCGCACACCGCATTCCACGTACGCGTGACGCTGAGCATCGGCGTGATCGCGCGAACCCCTTCGCTCTGCGTGCCGACGAGCGTCGCGGGCGCGCCGGCGAGCGTGAGCTCCGCGGTTGGCACCTTGCGGGTGCCGAGCTTGTCCTTCAGCCGGTTGACCTCGATGTTGCGGAGCCGGCCGTTCGCATCGCGCAGCTCGACGAGGAACAGCGCGAGACCGCGGCTACCATCCGGGTTGCCTTCGGGACGCGCGAGCGTCAGCGCCATCTGCGCGGTCGTCGCCGAGGTGAACCACTTCGTCCCGTAGAGGCGCCACTGATCGCCATCGAGCTTCGCGACGGTCTCGCTCTGCGAGACATCGGAGCCGCCGGTGCGCTCGGTCATCCACTGGCCGCTCGTCCACATCGCCTTCGGATCGCGGCTGGTCAGGAGCGGCACGTACTTGTCGATCAGCGCCTGGTTACCGCTGCCGAGCAGCGTGCGCGCCGCGCCATCCGTCATCGCGAGCGGGCACGAGTACACGTCGAGCGAAGGGCTCAGCACGTGGACGATCGCGAACTGGTGCGTGCGTGCCTTCGCGCCGAGCTTGTCGTCGTAGCCGGCCGCGACCATGCCGTGCTTCGCCGCGAGCACCTGCGCCTCGTGCCACAGCGGTGACACCTCGATCTTGTCGATCCGGTTGCCCCACGCGTCCCACTGGGTGAGCGTTGGCTCGTTGAGGCGGTCGGCGAGCTGCTTGCCGTAGTACTCGACGGCCACCTCCCCGAGGGCACGGAGCTCCGTCGGCACCTCCTCGCCGCCTATATGGCGGGCGACCCACGATGGAAGCATCGGATCGTCGTCGAACTGGTTACCGAGGCGAGGTGGGTCCTGGAAGAACGCCATGGCGGGAACGTACCGCGGTAATCTCGGCGCGTGAACCTGCTACTCGTCGAGCCGGGCGAGGTCGGTGGCGACGGAACGATCCTCCTCGGTGACCGCCGGGCCGAGCACCTGCGCAAGTTTGTCGGCGTCACGGTCGGATCGACGGTCAAGACCGGCGTGATCGCGGGGCGCACCGGCTCCTCCGAGGTCCTCGGTGACGATGGCACGACGATGTCGCTTCGCCTGACCCTGACCGGCCCGGCGTCGATGCCCCTGCCCGTCTCCCTCGTCCTCGCCGTGCCGCGCCCGAAGGTGCTGACCCGCGTGATCGAGACCGCGGCCGCGTTCGGGGTGCAGCGCATTGATCTGACGAACTCGTGGCGCGTGGAGAAGGCATATCTATCGTCGCCGCGGCTCTCCGCCGAGGCGCTCGGCTACGCGGTTCGCTTCGGCGCCGAGCAGGGCGCGACCACACACCTCCCGCCGGTCGAGCTGCACGAGCGGCTGATGGGTCTACTCGACGCGCGGTGGGCCGTGCCGACGGCGCTGCCGGCGACGAAGCTGATCGCACATCCCGACGCGCCACCGATCGAGCAGGCGCCGATGACCTGGCCGCTCGTACTCGCGCTCGGACCCGAGGGCGGCTGGATCCAGCGCGAGCTGGACACGTTCGTCGAGCGCGGGTTCACGCCGGTCTCGATCGGCACGCCGATCCTCCGCGTCGAGGCCGCCCTGGCTGCGGTGCTCGGTCAGCTACTGGTGCTCCAGCGCCTCAAGGGTTGAGTGCGTCGGAGAGCTCGGCGACGACGCGCAGGTCTTGCTTCATGTCCTCGGTGATCACGACGTCCTCGCTGCCCGCCGCCGATTCGAACCGGAGGATCGCCTCGTCGGAATCGAGAACGATGCGGATCACGCGGGCCAACGCGCGCGTGAACGGCAGCATCGCAACGGAGCGCACGAGGGCCGCGTCGTACACGGGATCGAGGCCGATCGAGGTCCAGCGCGTAGCGCCGGCGAGAATGGTGATCCGCTCCGGCAGCACGTCGCCGCGACGAACGACCGCGAGCTCGAGCCGCGCGGTGGTGGCAGTGACCACGCCGGAGATCCCGAGGTAGGAGCCCTTCGTCGCCGTACGACGATCGCTCGACCCGAACGTGACGGTTCCCGAAGCGCGGTCGCACGTCACGAGGTACGCCGTGAGCGCGTCACCGAGCAGGTCGCGCACGCTGCGCTCGCGGCGCTGCACCACATCGCGCACGCACGGATGCCACAGATCGCTGCGCTTCTCGGCGAGGACATCGAGGTTCGCGATCGGCCGCGGACGCAGATCCTCGACGAGGATGTCGTCACGCACGGCGCCGAGCGGACCGCGCCCCACGAAGTCCCTGGGCCGCGCGGGCGGTGGGGTCCACGGCTCGGCCTCCGCGCGATTGCTCGCGACCGGCGGGGGTGGGGCGGGCGCGACAGGCGGCGGCGGCGCGGAACCACCGCACGCCGCGAGCACCACGACGAGCCACGCGCGCATCGTCACAGCTTACCGAGGATCGTCGTCGGGCGCCGCCGAGATCAGATAGGCCTCGGTCGGCCCGAGCCCCTTCAGCTCGATCAGGCCCCGCGACTCGAGCGCGATCTCCGGCGCGAGTGCCAGGAGGTCATAGGTCGCCCGCGAGACCTGGATCTTGCCGGGTACGCCGTGGGACTCCATGCGGCTCGCGAGGTTCACGGTCTCGCCCCACAGGTCGTAGCTCTGCTTCGTGCGTCCGATCACGCCCGCGACGACCGGACCGGTGGCAAGGCCGATGCGGAGCGAGAGCGTGGGCTCGAGCTCGCGCAAGGTCGCGATCATGGCGAGCGCCATGCGGGCCGCGATCAGCGCGTGATCGGCGCGCGGGAACGGCGCCCCCGCGACCGCCATGTACGCATCGCCCATCGTCTTGATCTTCTCGAGGCCGTGGCGCTGCGCGAGACCATCGAACGCGGTGAACACGTGATCGAGGCGCTCGACCAGCTCCTCCGGCGTGAGTTGCTTCGCGAGCCCGGTGAAGCCCTTGAGGTCACCGAACAGGACGGTGACCGAGTCGAGACCATCGGCGATGATCTTCGGGCCGTCCTTGAGCCGCGCGGCGATCGCCGCCGGCAGGAGGTTCATCAGCAGCGCTTCGCTGCGCGCCCGCTCCTGGGCGAGCAGCCCGCCCTGCACGAACCGGAACCGGCGCGCGATCTCCGCGCGCCCGCTGATCATGATCGCCCCGGTGAGCGCGACCCCGACCCACAACACGTTGACGGCGACGTCGGCGGTCGACGTATGCGGCGATGTGGCCAGCGCGACCGCCATCGCGATCGCGAGCACGGTACCGATGACGAGCACGTAGATCGTACGGACGAGATCGACGCCGGCTCCGAACAGCATCGTCAGGAGAAACCCCGCGACCGTGTAGCGAAACACCTCGGGCGTGGACACCACGAGGAGCCCGACGGTGCCCGCGAGCACGACCGCGAACGTGGCGACCGCCATGACCTGCCACCACCGCCGGTAGATCGGGCGCGGCGCGAACCCGGTGGCGATGCCCGCGAGCAGGACCGGCATCACGATCCCGAACCGGATCACGAGGAACGGCGCGCGCTGGCCCGGCGCGGCGGCGAGATCGAGGCCGACCGACGCGGCCCACAGCAGCGTGATCGTGATCATCGCGAACCGGTAGAACCGTCGCACCTCGCGGCAGTACGCGTCCATGAACTCCGCTTCGCGCGCTGGATCCGCAAACGCGAGCGTCCACGTCTGAGGCTCCTCCACGCGCATCGGTCGCCGTAGCCTACCGGAGCGTGGTCAGCCGCGCAGGATCAGGCACACATCGCCGAGCTCTTGACTCGACAACGAGGCGCGGGCTGCCAACGTGTCATCTCCCGTGCTAATCCCTTGGCAGGAGGGCATCGGATGACCGGAGAGCACGACCACCTCGCCGACAACATCAAGGCGATCCGCGAGGCCCGCGGGCTATCGCAGCAGCAGATCGCGAAGGCCGCCGGGATCCCGCGCGCGACCTGGACGAACCTCGAGTCGGGCGCCGCGAACCCGACGCTCACCGTGTTGATCAAGGTCGCGAACGCGCTGCAGATCCGCGTCGACGAGCTGCTCGCCGCACCGCGCCAGCCCGCACGTCACCTGCGCGCCGCGGAGCTCCCGGTCCGCGTGAAGGGCCAGGTCTCGGTGCGCCGTCTCCTTCCCGAATCCTTGCCCGGCCTCGACCTCGAGCGCATGAGCCTGCCGCCCGGGGCGCGCATGGCGGGCGTTCCGCATACACCCGGGACACGCGAATACCTCACGTGCGAGCGCGGCACCGTCGAGCTCGCCGTCAGCGGTGAGCGCTACACGCTCTCCGAGGGAGACGTGGTGACGTTCCGCGGCGACCAGCGCCACAGCTATCACAACCCCGGATCGGCGCTCGCGATCGCCTATTCGGTGATCGCCTTCGCGCCCGTCAACTCGTGATCCGCCGTTCGTCGGTGAAGTAGTATCAGCGGCCGTGTCTCGACCCGTGGCGATCCTCTGCGCGCTCGTGGCAGTTGCCGGCGCGGGCCCCAAGAAGCGGCCGGTCCCCGACTACAGCGGTCGCGGCCGTGCGCCGCCCACCGCCGTGGACCTCGAGGTCACGGCGGTGCAGGCACGCGTCGCTGCCCCCGACGGAACGCCAGCGCTGTCGGTCGTCACGGACGTCGTGACGGGCGAGACGTGCGTCGACGTACCTCGAGCGCGACTAGCGCGCCCCGGCCGGACGGCGACGAATCCACGCGACCGTGCTTCCAGAAAGATGAGCCCCGAAGTTCTCGAAGACCCCAAGGAGAGGCTTTCTCCTGCAGGAGAAGACTCTGCTTCGGGACCTTCGAGGCCTTCGGGGCTCACCTGAACCAGCGGACTTGCGGTTCGCAGCCGG
>JBBRBG010000322.1:0-7261 GCA_038206055.1 Haliangiales bacterium | reverse complement strand
CGGCGAGATGCGACCTCGTCTCGCTTCTCGTCCGTACCCGCGGGCGTCATCGAATCGGGATCCGTCGGCTTTACCGATCGATCTCCAAAGCGACCTCTGCAACGCGGTCAGCTTCGCTGTGCAGGACGGCCCGCGTTCCCTCCGCAACGTGCGGCAGCACGAGCGATGCACTCATGGGGTGGCCGTGAGCATCTGAACAGCCGCCTCAGGCCTGGCGCTCAAACCGGACGCAACTGCCATGGGAAGCCGCTGGTCGGCTCGAGATCGCCGGTCTTGTCGTCACTCTCGCGCTGGATCACGCCGGTGATCTTGCCGTCAAGCACGGTAAAGACGTGCGGCGAGATCGGCTCCACACCGCGCGGGACGTCGATGAATGCGTGACGCACGGCTTCCGCGAACGCGGCAATGTCCTGCACGGATGCTGCCGCCCCGCGCGCCCAGATGACTCCGCGGAACGGGACGGCAACCGCGAGCAGCGGTGCGTTCAGCTGCTCGTGGGCCTTCTGGAGAAAGGTCGCGTCAAGGATGCGTGCCGCCGCGTGCTCGGCGATCAGCTCGAGTAACGTCGGCTTCGATCCCATGCCGAGAAACCCCTTGGACTTCTCTCGGACCGTCCAGAACTCGGGTCGCCTGCAGAGGTTCGCGACAGCGATGGCCTCGAGGTCTTCGAGCCAAGCGGCCACACTGTGCGCCTTTGCGGCGCCGAGCTTTGCCTTGAAGGCTTCATTGAACACCGCGTCCGCCGAAGGCTCGGCCAGCTCCGCCGCGCGGATCCGTCCGTCCGCTCCGAGCTGGATACACGCAACCGCCTCTCCCTTCTTGGGATCCTCGATCGCACCGGGCTCGAAGATCGGTCCCAATGCGTCCCACTCCTCCTGACCGAGCTCCGTGGTCCAACGACGCAGGGTGCCGTCGAAGCGATCGGCGTCGAGCGACGCATCGGCCGCGACGCTCGACGCTGAGCCCGTCACGTTGACCGGCGTTGGGTGCTCCATGCGTTCGACCCCAGCTCGATCCTTGCAACCAATCAACGCCGTCGCACCGAGGAGGCCACCAACGAACCGTCGTCGCGCGGACACGCTCATCAACCGCGCTCTCCCGAGTCGCTGAACGGTGGCAAGTCGGAGGAGTGCCTGTAGGTTCCGTAGGAAGTCTCGGTGACGCCGGTCAGTGTGGGCACGAGCTCCAAGGCCGGATCGGAGAGCGGCGTCCGGTCCTTCGTCCACAGCACCTTCTTTGCACCCGCGAGCCACTTCGAGCCCTCGATGCGACTCATCCGCTGCGCGTCGGTGAGCATCTCTCGCGCGTAGCAGGCCATGACGACCCGGCCCGGGACATCGACAAACGCCGGCGGGAGATAGCCGGCGAGCTGCAGTCCCATTTGCCTGGCAAGCTCCCAGTTCTCGAGCCGCGGGCTCACCGGCTGGAGCAGCCACCACTCTCCCGAGAGCGCATCCCGGCGCGAGAACGAGGGATCGAACGCACCGAACGCGTCGTAGATCGCAGTCTCGTACAGTACGCCCATGTACTCCGAGATCTGCGACCCGGGATAGATCTGGTTTAGCTGCCAGCTCGCATCGACCTCCTCGTCACCGTAGGCAGCACACGCGCCCTCGAAAACGGTCGCCTCGAGTCTCTCTAGATTCCAGGGCTGCGGGGCTGCTGCATAGAACCGCTCGAGCACGGGGCCGATGTCGTGGGGACCATCGTGCCAGTCCACCGGAATCGGAGCCTGGCCGGGGCGCCTAAACGTGCGATGGCCGAAGCCTCGATGACACGGGTGCCCGCGCACGATCATCAGTGCTCGGACGAGGGGCAACTCGGGCTTCACCTCGTGCAACCAGGCACCTTCGCCAGTTGCAGTGCCACCATCCTCGATCGGGAGGATCGCGAGCGCATTGATCAGCACCGCGGCAACGGCGTTCACGGCGCTCTCCGCACCGTGGAGGCTACGAATCGCATCCGTGCTGTACGCGTCGAAACCGAGTCCGCGATCCGGCGAGACCAGCTCGCGGATCCTTCGCTTCGCGGTGACGATGTCGTACGACTTGAAGGGGATCATCATGGGGTCACATTCCCAGCGCAACGTCGAGGACGCGCTCGACGGTCGCTGCCGGCGATGCTGCGGGCGCGACATGGAAGTAGTGCGCGAGATGGTTCGCCATCGCAAGCGCCTCGTCACCGGACACACCGCGTAGCAGCGCTGTTCGCAGCGCCGGCTTGATCCGGTCGCGGTGCGCGAGCTCCCGATTCCCGAGGCGGCTGCGATAGCCTTCGAGGATCATCGTCGCCAGGTCGTTCCTGGTCACGCCGCGCGCCTCGCTCACGCGATGCAGCTCCTTCGCCATGTTGGTACCGAGCACCGTTTCGTCGTCAGTGTTCACAGTGACCCGCATGTCCTCCGCGACGAATCGACTCGCCGGATGCTGGTTGTCGGTCAGGTTCGAGATCTCGATGTTCGACGACATGTTGGTCTCGATGACGACGCCTCGCGCTCGCGCACGGTCTCGAACCGCGCGTTGACGCGCGGCGAACGCATCACGCTCGCCGGGCTTGAGCTTTCCCTTCTGGACCAGGACATCCGGATCGATCCCGAGGATCAAGGCGTGTCCGATGCGGTCCGTCCCCATACTCACCGCCTGATCGACCTGGTTGAGCAGGTCCATCGGCTTCACTTTATCGTTCAAGAGCTGTTCGCCAGCATGCATGGTCATGCCGAGCGTGGTGACGTCACCGTGGTGAGCGCCCGTCTCCGCGCTCCAGATGTTAAGCGCCTCGGTCACCGAGCGGGTCTGGGCAGCAATCTCCTCCAGGCTGAGACCTCCGAATCGTTCCGCGAGCTGGCCGGTGAACGGATCCATGTCGGGGAGCGCAGCACGCCATGGCTCCGACGGGTCGACCTTGCGCCGCGCGCGGAGCGCATCGTCCTTGGCACGTAAGTCGTTCGCCCGGCGCTCGGTGGCCGCGAGTGCCGCCTCGTACGGTGCGGCTTGGAAATGGGCGAGGAAGGCTTCCGCCTCCGCGGCCGGCTTACCGGTGACGCGCGCGAGGCGCTCCGCCAACGCGGTCGTCGCGCCGGGCGATCGGAGCTGCGCCGCAAGATGCTCGCGCATCATCATCGCGTTGCGAAACGTGCGCTCGGCCGCTCACGCGGCCGCGACCGCGGCCGGCCACGCCGCCCTCACTTCCCTGACTCGCGAACGTGCCCTGACGGTGAAGAACGCAAATCGATCATGAATTGGCGCGCGCAACCCGGAGCCCTCGTGCAATGGCTCGGTCTCGGCGCGGTTGTCGGTGTGGTCTGCGGCGCCGCCTCGCGCCTCAGCGCGATGATCTGTAACGCCCACTAAGTGAGCCCGAAGTATTCGCGCCGACATGGACGAAGCAGCGAGATCGCCGGGAAGGTCCGCGCGTCCACGACGTTACGCTGGTATGCGCACATCTCTATTCTTCTTCACCCTCGCTGCACTCGGCCTCTCAGCCGTCGGTTCGCACGACGCGTCGGCTGCGGACCCCGGCCAGAACTTCTTCGGAATCTGGAAGTGGAAGTCGGTCTACAAGCCGCAGAGCGCGCTCAAGGACAACCCGGAGGACGCGTGTAACCAGTATCTGAAGGAGCGCAACGCCTCGACTAACTCCCACGCCAAGCTCGACAAGATCAGCCCGGGTTCCAACTTCGACAACGACAACGGCTACACGTGCACCTGGCACGACACGGACAATGTCTCGCAAACCACCACCGGCACGGGAGCGGTCTTCATCTGCCCGACGAACTCGTTCGAGACGCTGGCGAACGGCATGACCAGCGGAGGCGCGCGCGACAAGCGTTGCAAGTGTGCTCCCAGTCCCAACACGGCGAGCTGCGAATCGCCGATGCCACCCGCGTACGACACGACTTCGCGCTGTGTCCCGCCACCCAAGATCCAGGCCACCCCTCCTCTGACGAAGAAGGTATTGCCATCAATCAACAATCCCACATTGCAAGCGGATTACGAGGCCACCCGCAAGGCGTACTTCGAGAATGAAGGCGAGTGCAGCTTCTTCCCCAAGGACCTCTGGAAGGGCCCGGGCAAGGCCACCGTCAACATCGGACCGCTCTGCGGCTTTCGCGACGGCGATGCCTACGCGGCGGACCAGAAGGCCGGGTTACCTAGCGAGGTCCACAAGAATCTCGATGGCGACAAGTATGTCTGGCACCACAACATCATGACCATGGGCGAGATGGTGCTCGTGAAGGAAGGGGCTCATAGTGCCAACTGTCCCCACAAAGGTAGCGCGGCCGTGTGGGCGAAGATGATCGGAGAGATGGGGACGACATCGAAGCCGCTGCAGTACCTCAACTCGCTGCCTCCGCTCTGACGACCCCTCCTTGATCGCGCACACCGCTCGGCCGTAAAGGCTACGGCTGATATCCTGATTTCGTCGACGCCATGAGATGCCTCTTTGTCATGATGCTCGTCTGTGGCTTCGCTCTGGCCGACGCGCCGACAGGACGTTATCGGCTCGAGGCCATAAAAGGCTGGCTACAGGTCGGACGGGAGAGGAACCGAGTGCCTTCCTGTGGTCGCCGAGCCAGCGACTTCATCGCCACGATCGGCGCCTTGAACGTCGTGGTCGCGAACGACGTCACCGTCAACGGGATCGTGTGGAAGGCCGGCCCGCCGTCGCCCAATCGGATTTCAGTCGTGAACGATCAATTGCTGGAGGGGTTCGTCCTCCAGATCTCGTTCAATCGCGGGCGCGCAAGTACGACAGGGGTGCTGGTCGTCGTCGGCCTTTCGAAAGACGTTCTGCAATGTGGAGACGCCTTGAGACTCGAAGGGCGATACGAACGCTAGTTCGGACGACCCTGGTCAAGCTCACATCCGTTGTCGTCCATCGCCGATCAACATGCGCAGCTACACCGAACTGTTGTCCGATGACGCCGCGTGGCCCGAGATCGCAGCGCTCGCGGCGCAGGCGTCGGGACGAGTGGTGGTGCTGCCGACAACGGCGGACGCTGCGCGCGCGTGCCTGGAAGGACTGCAGGTAACGACTGGACCCACCGCTTCGCCTGCGCCTTGGTCGACTGCCGCGACGGCTTGTAGATCCATCGGCCGCTCTCCCGGTACCCGACGTACTAGTTCGGCTGTCCTTCGTGCCCCTGTTAAAGAACGCCGAGCTTGGACCTCGAAGAGCTGGCTCCGGTCAGGACCGCGATCCGCATCCGTCATCTGGCCGTCCGGAGTGAACGCCCACCTGGCGCGGACGCCGTGACTGTCGTCAGGTGGGTCTCGTCCACGCTGGTTGGATCATTGAGGCGTGCTCCGGTCGGAGAGCGGCGGCCAGACTTGATGATCCCGACTCTGACGCTCACTCGGCGCGCCTGCGATCTCGTGATGGTGCGTTGCAGCATCAACCTCAGTCGAAGAATCTTTCCGCGTCCTCGATCTTCGTGATCTTTATCGTCACGCCCCAATTCGATGGGTTCGCACGCATGACATAGCGAAGCGAGTTGTGCGTGTACACGCGGGTCTGGCTCGAGGTCTTCTTCTTGTCGACGATCTCGCTGCCGCCGAGCGCCGTTTCGAGACGCGAGTACAGGTGGAGGAGCTGCGGCCCATGGAGTTCGAACGACACCAGGACGTTGCCGCCCCATGCACGCACCACTCCGATGCTGAGCTTCCTTCCTTTCGGCAGCGGCGCCTCGGCCGAGCAGGCTGTGTCGTCGCAGATCGAGTCGATCGTGAACGAGCTCGGCAGCGCCTTCTTCAGGCTCGCAGGTGACTTCCCGACCACCTTCGCAGGATCGAAGCCGCTAATCAGCCCGTCGCCGCCGAACACATCGTCGAGCGCTGCGAAGTCGCTCGAGTCATCGGCGACGTCGCGCGCGATGGCCGGTTGCGCATCACGAGGCGGTGGCGTACGCGTGGGCGCGGGCGGTGGATCGCCGTTGCGGCACGCTCCGAGCGCGAGAGCGAGACTGATTGCCAGGCACCTCATCGTGCGACGATCTTACCCATCGCTTCGTACTCGAGGCGAGCGGCGCGGTCGAGTATCGCGTGCGTGATCTCGCCGGTTGTCTCGTACGCAATGAATGCGGCGCGCAGCGCGGCGTTCCGGATATAGCCGCCCGTCATCTCGTAGCGCATCGCGAGGTGGGAGAAGTCGATGTCTGGAGCGACCGGTGCACGCGTTGGTAGCATCGCCTTCCAGAGGAGACGGCGCTCGTCGATGTCGGGGATCTGAAATCGGATGTGCATCGCGAGCCGCCGCATGAACGCTGCGTCGATGTTTACCTCGTGGTTCGACGTCAGCAGGCAAACGCCCGTGTACGACTCCAAGCGCTGGAGGAGGTAATTGGTCTCGAGGTTCGCATAGCGGTCGTTCGACGACTTGACGTCGGTCCGCTTGCCGAACATAGAGTCGGCCTCGTCGAACAAGATGATCGAACAGCTCGCCTCCGCCGCGTCGAACAGCGCCGCCAGGTTCTTCTCCGTCTCGCCGATGTACTTGGATACGACCTTTCCTAGATCCACCTGGAACAGATCGATCTCGAGCTCCTGCGCGATCAGCGCAGCCACCATCGTCTTACCGGTGCCGGGTGGTCCCGAGAACAAGGCTGCGATGCCCAGCCCCTTGCCGACCTTGTGCCCGAACCCCCAGTCCTCGTAGACGCGCGTACGTCCGCGAATCCGGGCGCGTAGCTCCAGCACCGCGCTCCGTTGATCTTCATCGAGGACGAGGTCACTCCACGTCTGCGTCACGCGCACGCGCGTCGCGAAAGCGTGAAGGCGCTCGTCGACGACGTTCCGCACGGCGAGCGGTAGCGCCGTGCGGGCCTCCAGCTCGACGTTCGCGGCGAGGCCTTCACCTATTCGCGAAACTAGCGCGGGCGCGAGCGGATACCGCCGCGCGAGGTCGTCGGCATCGACGCGGGGCCCGACGACCGCCGCCCACTGGGCCTCGCGTTTCGCGCGCGTCGGCGGATCGAGTGGGACCTGGTACGCGGTGCGATTCCAGCGCAGCGCGGGCGTCCGCGTGCTGCTCGTCGCGAGGACCGGTCCGCGAATCCGCGCGTCGAGCTCCTTGCCGACGATTTCGAGTCGCTCGTTCGACTCGTCGATCAGTGCGTCAAGGTTCGCGATCAACGGCACGCGCGCGCCGAGGACGCACTCGCGTACGAACTCGCGGATCTGGCGCTGGCAGCGCTCGCGATTCTTGTCGAGCCGCCGGGCATCGAGAGCCAGCACGCGCATCCCACGCTCGGCCGCGACCGCGA
>JBBRBG010000321.1:0-7290 GCA_038206055.1 Haliangiales bacterium | reverse complement strand
CTCGGTTACCTCGCGAACGTGCTGCTCGCCCAGGGGCACTACCCCGAGGCCGGTGCGTTGTACGCGCGCGACCTCGCGATCGTCGAGCGCGTGCTCGGTGCCGAGCACCCGCACACGGCGGCGACGCTCGACAACCTTGGCATCGCGGCGCTGTACGCCGGGGACTACGCGGGATCGCTTGCCTACCATCGCAGGGCGATCGCGATCCGCGAACGCGTGCTCGGGGGTGCGCACCCCGATCTGGCCGTATCGCTCGGCAATGCGGCGAGTGCGCTGCTGGCGCTCGAGCGGCCGGCGGAGGCCGCGCCGATGTTCGCACGCGCGATCAAGATCTTCGAGGCGGCGAGGGGCCCCGATCATCCAACGGTGGCGACGTTCCACGCGAGCCTCGGGGGCGCGTACGCAGACCTCGACCGGCTCGACGACGCACGCGCCGAATACGAAACCGCGCTCGCGATCCAGCAGCGCGTTCTCGGCCCCGCACATGCCGACGTCGGGCAGACGATCACGTACGAGGCAGATCTCGATTTCCTCGAGCACCACTACCGCGAGGCGCTCGCAGCGTACCGACGTGGCCTTGCGATCCTCGAGGCTGCTCTCGGCCCCGATCATCCCGATGTCGCGGCGGCGCTCGTCGGGCTCGGCAAGACAATGATCGCGCTCGGTGATCGCGCCGCGGCGATCCCGATTCTCGAGCGCGCACTTGCCATCGAGACCGCGAGCGCGGTCGGTCCCGCCGTGCTGGAAGAGGTGAAGACCGCTCTCGCACGCGCACGAGGGACCAGCCCACGATGACCGATCGTCGGCTGTGCGCCTCGGTCGTGGAACGTTACTGCGGCGGCAGCAGGACCGTGTCGATCACGTGGATCACGCCGTTCGTGGCAACGATGTCGGCCTTGATGACCGTCGCGTTGTTGATCTTCACGCCCGAGGACGCGTCGATCGCGACCTTTCCTCCCTGTAGCGTGGTCGCGTCCTTCATCCCGACGACCGCCGCCGAGCTGACGTTACCAGCGACGACGTGATAGGTGAGCACGGCCGTGAGCTTCGCCTTGTCGGCGAGCAGCGCATCCACGGTGCCCGGCGGGAGCTTTGCGAACGCCTCGTCGGTCGGTGCGAACACCGTGAACGGGCCGGGTCCCTTGAGCGTATCGACGAGTCCGGCGGCCTTGATCGCCGCCACCAACGTCTTGAAGGAGCCAGCCGCGACGGCGGTGTCGACGATGTCGACCGTGGCGGTCTGGGTGGTGGCAGCCGGTGCGGGGGCCTTGGGCGAGCCACCGCAGGCAGTCGTCCCGATGAGCATCGCGAGGAGAAGGTGCTTCATGTGCAGTTCCTTTCGAGAACACCCGTTGGAGGCTGCTGGCGCGCGAACAGTTACGCGACACCCCAACTCCGTTGGAGTCGCAGCGGCGACGGAGCCCGCCGCGTACAATGCGCGCCGGATGCGTATTGCCATGCTCTCGCTCGTCCTCGTCGGTGCGCTCACCACCGTCACGGTCGCCGCGCCCGACATCTCGACGGATAGCTATCGCGAGCTGCGCTGGCGCATGGTCGGACCGTTCCGCGGCGGCCGCACGCGCGCGCTCGCCGGCGTGCCGTCACGACCGAGCGTGTTCTACACCGCGCAGGTCAACGGCGGCGTCTGGAAGACCGACGACTACGGTCGTACGTGGCACCCGATCTTCGACGATCAACCGACACAATCGATCGGTGCGATCGCGGTCGCGCCGTCGAACCCGGACATCATCTATGTCGGCAGCGGCGAGGGGCTTCACCGCCCCGATCTTTCGGTGGGTGACGGCGTGTATCGGTCCACGGATGCCGGCACGACATGGAAGCATGTGGGACTCGTCGACGCGCAGCAGATTCCCCAGCTCGCGGTCGATCCGAAGAATCCGGATCGCGTGTTCGCAGCGGTGCTCGGTCATCCCTACGGAACGAGCGAACAGCGCGGCGTGTACCGATCGCTCGACGGAGGTCAGACCTGGCAGCGCGTGCTGTTCAAGGGCGCCAACATCGGCGCGTCCGACGTGGAGATCGATCCGCAGAATCCGCTGGTCGTGTACGCGGCCCTGTGGGAAGCGCGCCTCGCACCATGGGAGGATCACAACCAGTACACGGGCACCGGCGGCGGACTGTTCAAGTCGACCGATGGCGGCACCACGTGGAAACAGCTCGCGGGTGGCCTGCCCGCGAACGGCGTGCAGTTCGACATCGCCATCGCACCGAGCCGCCCGAGTCGCCTCTACGTCACCCTCTCGACGACCGAGGAGAGCGAGTACGCCTCCGGCAAGGGCAATGGTCTGTTCCGCTCCGACGATGCGGGCGCGACGTGGACCGCGATCACCACCGACGATCGCCCGCTGATGAAGATCGGCGGTGGCGATCTGATGGTTCCGGTTGTCGATCCCAAGAATCCGGACGTCGTCTACGTCGCGAGCATCGTCGCGATGAAGTCGAGCGACGGTGGCAAGACATGGACTTGGCTCAAGGGCGCACCGGGCGGCGATGACTACCAGAACGTGTGGATCAACCCGCAGACCCCGACGACCATCGCGCTCGCGAGCGATCAAGGCACCGTGGTCAGCGTCAACGGCGGGGCGACGTGGAGCAGCTGGTACAACCAGCCGACGGCGCAGCTCTATCACGCCGCCGTCACCGCCGATGTTCCCTACCGCGTGTGCGGCGGCCAGCAGGAGAGCGGTTCGGTGTGCATCGCGAGCCGCGGTAACGACGGCACGATCGGCTATCGCGAGTGGCGCCCGGTCGGCATCATCGAGTACGGCTACGCCGCGCCGGATCCGCGCGATCCCGATGTGGTCTACGGCGCCGGTCGCAACAGCGTCACGCGTTATCGGTGGTCCACCGGGCAGGTCCAGGACATCACACCGATCCCCGTGCGCGGCGCCTATCGCGTCGAGCGCACCCAGCCGATCGCGTTCTCGCCGGTCGATCCGTCGCGGATGTACTACGCCGCAAACCGGCTGTTCGAGAGTCGCGATCGCGGACATACCTGGCGGACCATCAGCCCCGACCTCGCGCACCCGAAGCCGGGCATCCCACCGAGCGTCGGCACGACCGCGGCGACCGATCCGCACGCGGCGGAATATCGCGGCGCGATCTACGCGCTCGCCCTGTCCTTCAAGTCAGTCGCGACGATGTGGGCCGGAACCGACGACGGCAAGATCTGGGTGACGCGGAATGGTGGAAATCGCTGGAGCGACATCACGCCGCCCGCACTCACGCCGTGGAGCAAGGTCACCCAGCTCGACGCGTCGAGGTTCGACGACAACACGCTGTACGCATCGGTCAGCCGGCTGCGGGTCGATGACCTCGCGCCGTATATCTACAAGACGACCGACGGCGGAAAGACCTGGACCGCGATCGTCGCCGGCTTGCCGCCGGGTCCGGTCGATGCCGTGCGCGCCGACCCCGTGCGCCGCGGCCTGCTGTTTGCGAGCACCGAGAACGGCGTGTGGGTCTCGTTTGACGACGGCGGGAGATGGCAGTCCCTCCAGCTCAACTTGCCGCACACCTCGGTGCGCGACGTGATCGTGCACGGTGTGGACCTGATCGTCGCCACGCACGGGCGTGGATTCTGGATCCTCGATGACCTCACGCCGCTCCGCCAGGTCACCGCCGCGATGCCCGACACGTTGTTCAAACCGACGCCTGCGGTCCGCGTCCCGCGAAGCTCGTATCCCGACACGCCGGTCCCTCCCGACGAGCCCTGGGCCGAGAACCCGCCGGCCGGTGCGGTCATCGACTACTACTTGTCCCCAGCGACCTCCTCTCCAGTGACGCTCGAGATCGTGGACGCGACCGGCACGACCATCCGGCGCTACGCGAGCACCGATCCGCCGGAGCTGTCGGCCGCCGCACTCGCCAAGCAGCTGACCCCGGCGATCTGGGTGCGGCCGCATCGCCGGCTGTCGACCGCGGCCGGGATGCATCGCTGGGTGTGGGACCTGCGTCGCGCGGCCCCGCTCGCCGACGGGTACGGTTATCCGATCAACGCGGTACCGCACGACACGCCACGCCGCCCCGAAGGTGCGCGCGCCGCGCCCGGCCGCTACACCGTGCGACTGGTGGCGAACGGCAAGCAGCTGACCGTGCCGTTGATCGTCAAAGCCGATCCGCGCAGCAAGCTCTCGGCCGCCGCCCTCGCGCAGCAGAGCAAGCTCGAGCTCCGGCTCGCGGATCTATTGACCCGCGCCTCGCAGCTCGCACGCGCGGCGCGCTCGCTGGCCGAGCAACTCGATGCACTGAGCCCGCCCGCGCTCCTCAAACCGCAGCTCGCCGAGCTGGGCACCAAGCTTGCGCGGCTGCGCTCGGGGCCCAAGGATCCCTCACCATCCGACGCTCCCGTGCCAACCCTCGACGGCCTTGCCGGCAAGCTTCGCTCGCTCTACAGCTCGAGCGATGTCGATGCCGTCCCGACAGCGATCGCGGTCAGCGAGGCGGCAACGGCGGAGCGCGAGCTCCTCATGCTGACCACCCGGTGGACGACGTTCCAGGCCGGCGACCTGGCGCGGGTCAACGCCGCACTTGCTGCGGCCGGCAAGGGGCCGCTCGATCCGGGTCTCGCCCCGACGCCGATCGAAGGCTCGGGCGATCAGGAGTAGCCGGCAGCACGATGCGGTTCGCGCCCTGTTCTCGACACGGCCCTGATATCGTCGAAGGAGTGCGGTACGCGGCGCTGCTCGTCATGGCTGGGTGCGGGTTCACGGTCCCGGCGCTCGGCGGGGCCGCGGACGACGTCGCTCCGCCCGAGGGCGGTGTGGATCCATCGTGCGTGCTGAGCTGCCCGCTCGGTTGCGATCCGGGCGGGACGCGTTGCCTCGAGCTCGTGCCCTCGAACGGGATCGACCCGGCATGGGTGGGTGAAGGGACGACGGCGTTCGCCCCGATCGCCGACACGGTGATCGATACCGACGCGGGCACGATCGTCGGGATCACCGGCTTCGCGTTCCACGCGGTCCCCTCGGTCGATTGCGGCGGCGGCGCGATGATCGGGATCGGCGTGTTCGGCTTCGCGGCGATCACGATCCCCGACGGGGCGCGAGTCCGCGTGATCGGCAGCCGCGCGCTCGCGCTCGTCGCGGGCGGCCCGATCCACCTCGATGGCGTGCTCGACGCGAGCAGCGGCCCGGAGTGTCTCGATGTCCCGCGCTGCGCCGGCGCAGGAGGTTTCATCGGCGGCAACTACGACGCGTTCGCGCCCGAGCGTGGCCGCGGCACGGGCGGTGGCAGCCCGGGCTACAGCAACAACGGCCCCGGCGATGAGAGCGGCGGCGGAGGCGGCGGCTCGTGCGGTGCCGGCGGGAAAGGAGGCGATGCCGACGCCACGCTCTACCCGGGCGGCGCAGGTGGCGCGGGCTTCCAGGCCGCGTCGCTCGTCCCGCTGTGCGGCGGCTCGGGCGGCGGCGCGGGTGGCCCGGCCTCGTACGCGAGCGATCCGGGCGCGCGCGGTGGCGGCGGCGGCGGCGCGGTCCAGCTGGTGTCGGCGACCGCGGTCGCGATCGGCTCGACGGCCGCAACGCCGAGCGGCATCTCCGTCGCCGGCGCGGGTGGCCAGGGCGACAAGGCGGCGACCATCGATGACGGCGGCGGCGGCGGTGGCGCGGGCGGCGCGATCTTGATCGAGGCGCCGGTGGTCACGATCGCAAGCGCGACGGCGCTCGTCGCGAACGGCGGCGGCGGCGCGGGGGGCTACAACAACGGTGCGATCGCGACGGACGGCATGGAGGCCTCGGTGGCAGCGGCCGGGACGAGCCTCGGCGGCACCGGCGTGCGCCCGGGTGGCAACGGTGGCGCTGGCGCGATGCCCGCGGGACAGGCCGCGCCGGGACCGATCGGCGATGGCGGGGCGGGTGGCGGCGGTGGCGCGGGCCGGATCCGGATCAACACGCGCGGCGGCATCGGCGCGACGATCGCGGGCACGCTGAGTCCGGACCTGGGCACGTGCTCCACGCAAGGCGCCGTCACGACGCGCTGACTCAGTCGCGTCCCTGCAGCGTGGCCGCGGCCTTCTCCTCGGTCCGCCTCATTCCTCGCTCGACGCTCGCCGGCGCTGTCGATGGCATCGGCCTGTCGTTGATCGAAGACCGCTTCGCGCGGTCGACCAGCTCGGGCGGCGGGGCGATCTGCGCCAGTTGCTTCGCGACCTCGTCGAGCTGCTTGAGGAGAACGTCGAGGCCGGCATCCCTGTATTTCGTCGCGGCCACTCGGACGGCCGCGATCGCGAGGGCAAGCTGCTGGCGCGCCGGAGCGAGCTGACCTTCGCGGGCGAGCTGCATCGACGTGAGGATCGCGGCGGCCGCACTCGCGCGGATTCGCGCCACCTCGAGGCCGACCTTGATCCCCGCCTTGATCGCGGAGGCGTCGGTCGACGTCTTGACGCCGACGAACGCGCCACGCTGACGGCTGCCACTCTTTCCGATCACGTCGTCGAACGTGAGGGTTGCCTGGACAAGCTCCGCGGTCGATCCCGCGGCGCGCGTCGCGACCTTGATCGGGATCATGAGGTCACGGGTCTCACCTGCCGCGAGATCGCCCACCGTGGTGTACCAGGTGCCGTTGCTCGACTGCTGGATCCCCGGCATCGGCAGGATCGTGACGCCCGGGCCCGGCTCGAGGACGAGCTGGAGGCCGCGTCCGACAACGGTCGACATCTTCGTCAGCTCGTCGTCGAACACGGCTGCGACTTCCTCGGGCTTGTCGAGGTAATGAAATGTTCCGCCGGTGTCACGAGCGATCTGCGTCATCAGGCTCGTGTCGTAGTCGATGCCGAATCCGAGCGACGTGACCGAGATGCCGTACTGATGGATGCTGGCGATCGTCGCCGGCAACTGATTGCTGGCGTTGGGGACACCGTCCGACAAGAGCACGATCCGGTTGATCCCGAGCGGCAGCTGATGCTGGGTGACCTGCGCGAGGCCGGCGGTCAGGCCGCCCTGAAGATCGGTCGTGCCACTCGCCACGATGCCGTCGATCGCGTGATCCATCGCGGCGCGGTTCGTGCTGTCGATCACCGTGCTGGGCACGAGAACGTCGGCGTGCGAGTGAAACGTCACGATCGAGATCCGATCACCCACGCGCAGCTTGTCGACGAGCGCCCTCGCGCTTGACCTCAGCGATCCGATCGCCTCGCCGTCCATCGAGCCCGACGTGTCGAGCACGAGCCCCAGGTTGAGCGGCGGCCGCTGGGCGTCGGGGAGGTCCCGCGCGGTCACCAGCAACCGCACGCCGAGCTCCGTCGTCGCGTTCGCCGCGAGCAAGGACATC
>JBBRBG010000320.1:0-7322 GCA_038206055.1 Haliangiales bacterium | reverse complement strand
ACCAGCGCCGAGCCGAGGTGGCCGATCGCCGGAAGCGTGATGTTGATCCGGACCAGGCCGGTCACCATCACCGCCACCACCGCCCAAGCGATCACCGCATGACGGCCGGCGTCGCGCGCGTCCCGGACGGGGTCAGGCACGCGTGAAGCTTAGCGTCAGTTCGAGCGCAGCGGATCGTAGGAGCCGGTGATGACGACGTCGGCGATCACGGCGGTCTTTAGCTGGGCCACGAGCGTCAGGTGATCGGCGTCGAGGTCCGCCTGGGTCTTGTAGCCCCAGATCTGGACGTACGCGGTCGGCGTGGGCGCCATCTCGATCGCCATGAACAGGGCGTTCTTCGACGCGAAGTCCTGCTGCGAGTGGCGGACCGGGAGCCCGACCGATGCCGAGAAGTAGTAGGTGTCGACGCCCGGGAGGTGGGTCACGGTCGCGTCGGTGCTCGACACGGTGGCGATGAAGTTCGACATCTCCTTCTTCGCGCAGTCGCGGACCGCGCCGGCGAGGATGCCGGTGCCCGGGGTGCGAGACACGCCGATCAGCGCCGGCAGCGTCTGGCCGGTCGCCGTCGACACGATCTGGATGTGCGAGATCGTCTGGGCCGCGGCGCCCGGCTCGACGGTCTGGTTGAGCAGCAACGTGTCGAGCGACGCGGCGTTCGTCATCTTGAAGCCGAAGCGCTTCGTGCCGACCGGGATGTTGACGGTCACCATCGCGTTGGTGTCGGAGATCACCTCGGGGCCGAACGGCGCCGCGGCGTCCTGGTTCGGGAACACGGTCACGTGGGTCATCGTGACGGCGTTGCCGCTCTGGAAGTCGTCGACCTTCGTCGTCAGCGCGACGGCGACGGTGGTCGCGACGTCGGCGCTTGGCATGCCGAGGCAGGAAAGGTCCGCCGGGCCGTCCTCGACCCAGTTGTTCTTCGAGACCTCGTGGTTGGACTTCAGCACGCCCGTCGGCTTGTTGAAGCCGATGTCCTCGACCTTCGCGTCGACAGGGGTCTTGCCACCGTCATCGCCGCAGGCGGCGAGGAGCGTGACAGTGAGCACGGAGCAAATCGAGGCAAAGCGCATGGGCGACTCCCGAGGAAAAGATGCTGCTTTGTAACGGCCATCCCGGCGGGGATCAACCATTTCCACGCGGCTCGGGACGGGCAATGTGATCGCTGGTACAACGCCGGGCATGGAGCTACCGAAGATCCGCGACCTTCTCGGCGAACACGCCGCACTGCTCGACCACCAGTGCAAGACCATCGCGAAGGCCTCGTTGACCCTGCCCTCCCCGAGCTACATCGACGACATCTACGCCCGCGGATCGGACCGCAGCCCGCGCGTCATCGGGGCGATGCAGCAGATGTTCGGCCACGGCCGGCTCGCCAACACGGGCTTCGTGTCGATCCTCCCGGTCGACCAGGGCATCGAGCACTCGGCCGGCGCCTCGTTCGCGCCAAACCCGATGATGTTCGACCCCGAGAACATCGTGAAGCTGGCGATCGAGGGCGGCTGCTCGGCGGTCGCCTCGACGTTCGGCGTCCTCGGGATCACGGCGCGGAAGTACGCGCACAAGATCCCGTACATCGTGAAGATCAACCACAACGAGCTGCTCAGCTTCCCGAACACCTACGACCAGACCCTGTTCGGCAACGTCAAGACGTGCTGGAACATGGGCGCGCAGGGCATCGGCGCGACCGTGTACTGGGGCGCGCCCGAGTCGCGTCGCCAGCTCCACGAGATCTCCGAAGCGTTCGCACAGGCGCACGAGCTCGGCATGTTCACCGTCCTGTGGTGCTACGTGCGCAACAACGCGTTCAAGACCGCCGCCGGCGACATGTCGCTATCCGCGGATCTGACGGGCCAGGCCAACCACCTCGGCGTGACGATCCAGGCCGACATCATCAAGCAGAAGCTCCCGGAGAATAACGGCGGCTACAACGACCCCGAGCTCAAGGGCCTCGGCAAGACCCACAAGAAGGTCTACACCGACCTGACGAGCGACAACCCGATCGACCTGACGCGCTACCAGGTGGCGAACTGCTACATGGGCCGCGTCGGCCTGATCAACTCGGGTGGCGCCTCGGGTGACAACGACCTGCGCGACGCGGTGATGACTGCGGTGATCAACAAGCGCGCCGGCGGGATGGGCCTGATCGCCGGTCGCAAGGCGTTCCAGCGTCCGTTCAAGGACGGAGTCGAGCTGCTCCAGACGATCCAGGACGTGTACCTGTCGAAGGACGTCACCGTCGCTTAGTTGATACAGTAAGGACGCGCGTATGGCCCGGCTCGGGGAGCTTCTGGTGGCGAGTGGTCTGCTCACCACCGAGCAGGTCGAGCAGGCTCTTCGCGCCCAGGTGATGTGGGGCGCGCGCCTCGGCACGAACCTCATCGAGCTCGGCTTCATCGATCTCGACCAGCTCTCGACCGCGCTTGGCCAGCAGCACAGCATGCCGGCCGCGCTCGCGCGGCATTTCGAGAAGGTCGACCGCGAGCTCCAGCTCCTGCTGTCACCCGACGTGGCGCACAAGCTGACGTGCGTGCCGCTGATGCGCGTCGGCAGCGAGCGCAAGGTCGTGATCGCGTCGTGCTCGCCGCTCACGGCGAAGGGGCTGGCGATCGTCGCCGACGAGCTGTGCGTGGATCCACGCGAGATCATCGCCTCCGTCGCGGCCGAGCTGCGCATACGCTACCAGCTCGAGCGCGTCTTCGGCATCCAGCGGCCGTCGCGGTTCATGCGCTCGCCGGGGGAGAACCGGCAGTCGTTCCACGAGCTCGAGGTCGATGTCGAGGACAGCGACGTCGACCTCCAGCCGTACAACGAGTCGCTCGACGATCTCTCGATCGATGTCGACCTCGGCCACTCGGGCGCCGTCCCCGCCGTCGAGGAGCACGTCGAGCAGCTCGACGACGACGATCTGATGCTCGAGCCGACCCGCGAGCGCGCGCCGACCGACGTCGAGGCTCACCCCGCCGGGGCGCTGGCGCTCGACGATCTGCCGCTCTCGGAGCCCGCCGATGACCTCGCGGTGCCGACCCTCGTCGAGGACGACAACTCGTCGGGCAAGGAGCGCCGCAAGTACGCGCGCACCCTCGGAGACGCTCCGGTCGAGCGGCAGTCGATCCCGATCCCGATCATCCCCGTTGGCTCCGGCCCGATCCCTTCCGCCGGCGCGCTCGGCCGCATCGCGATCCGCCGGGTCAAGAAGCAAGCCGGCGACGCGGGCGATGGCAACACGCTCGGCGAGGCGACACGCTCGATCCGCCGCGCCACCGATCGCGACAAGGTCGCCGCGCTCGTCATCGAGGCGCTGTTCCGGTTCGCACCGTCGTGCCACGCGGCGACGATGCTCGTCGTGCGCGGCGGCATGGCGACGAGCTGGCGAGGGTTCTGCCGCTCCGGCGCGCCCGAGGCGGATGTCGCCGTGCCGCTCGATCAGCCCGGCCTCGTGCCGCGCGCCTCGCATCGCAACGCGACCACGCGCGCACCGATGAGCGACCTTGGGCCGATCGATCAGCTCCTGCTCGCGTCGCTCGGCGCCACCGGCGAGCTGTGCGTGGTCCCCGTGTCGATCTCCGGTCACGTGCTGTGCGTGATCGCGATGGTCACCGAGCCCGACGCGCAGCTCGGCACCGCCGAGTCGATCGCCGTCGCGGCCGGGGCGGCCTTCGCCCGGCTGATGCGCGACGCCAGCCGTTAGAGCTGTAGGACCAGCGTCACGCCGCGACGGAGCTCGCTGGTTCAGGTGCGCCCCCAAGACCCGAAGCTCCCCAAGCGGAGGATTCCTCCTGCAGGAGAGAACTCTGCTTCGTGTCCCTTCGGGACCTCGGGGCGCACGAGCACACGAGCGGATGATCCGCGGACGGAGTTCTCGATGGTCGACGGCTACGCTTGCGAGCTACAGGCTCCGAGCATTGACGAGGCCCATTCGTTGCGGCAGGTTCGCCCTCGATGACCGCCGACGCCGAGATCGCAGGCACGCCGCGCAAGAAGCATCGGCATGATCTGGGACACGAGGACCACGGCCCGAAGGTGGCCGCGGGCACGACCAAGACCATCCAGATGCTTCTCGGGATGTGGATCGCGCTGACCTTCGCGCTCGTGGTCTACCTGCTCGTCGACGCGAGCCGGCCCAAGCCGCCGGTCTCGACGGCACCTACATCGTCGCCGACTGCGGCCCCCGCCGCGACGCAGTGACCGTTGCCGCGCTCGCGTTTGGCAGGTGGATCGGTCATGGTTCCCCGCTCGGGTGAACGTCGTGGGGACTAAGGCCGGGCCGTCATGATTCCGGACGACGTCATCACCCAGATTCGAGACGCGGCGGACATCGTCGCGGTGATCGGACAGACCGTGCAGCTCCGCAAGGCGGGCCGCAACTGGAAGGGGCTGTGCCCGTTCCATGGCGAGAAGACGCCGTCGTTCAACGTGTCCCCCGACAAGGGCTTCTTCCACTGCTTCGGCTGCCAGAAGCACGGAGACGTGTTCACGTTCATCATGGAGCTCGAGGGTAAGAGCTTCGTCGAGGCGGCGGAGCAGCTCGCGAACCGGTTCGGCATCACGGTGCCGCGGATCGAGGAGGCGCCGGAGCTGCGCAAGGCACGCGGCGAGCGCGTGTCGATGCTCGACATCAACCGGGTCGCGACCGCGTTCTACCGCGAGCTGCTCGCCGACCCGGTGCGCGGCGAGCCCGGCCGCGCGTACCTCGAGAAGCGCGGCGTCACCGCCGAGACCGCCGAGAAGTTCCAGCTCGGCTACGCCGCGAACGACTGGGGCCTGCTCGCCGACCACCTCAAGACGAAGCACGTCGACATGGAGCTCGCCGTGCGAGTCGGGCTGATCTCGCCGCGGCCGTCCTCTGGCGGCTACTACGATCGCAATCGCGCGCGGCTCGTGTGCCCGGTGATGGTGCCGGGCGGCGAGGTGGTCGGGTTCTCGTCACGGCTCGTCGGCCCCCCACAGGTGGCGCCGGATGGCAGCGAGCCGCCGAAGTACATCAACAGCCCCGAGAGCGCGGTCTACAAGAAGTCAAAGCTCCTGTTCGGGCTGGCCCAGGCGCGCGAGGCGATGCACGTCAACCGGCGGGCGGTGCTCGTCGAGGGGAACTTCGACGTGATCACGCTGCACCAGGCCGGGTTCGTCGAGGTGATCGCGCCCCTCGGGACCGCGTTGACCATCGAGCAGGTCACGGCGCTCAAGCGCCTGGCCGAGCGGGTGGTCCTCCTGTACGACGGGGATCGCGCGGGCTACAAGGCAACGATGCACGCGCTGCAGATGTGCGTCGAGGCAGACGTCGAGGTCCAGGTCGCACGGCGGCCGGGACACGGCAAGTCCGGGGGCGCGGGCCCGCTGGCCGACGGGAGCGACCCGGACAGCATCGTCGCCGCAGGTGGCGCGGCGCTGCTCCGGGAGTCGGTCGACCGTGCCCAGGGCGGCATCGAGTACTTCGCGAACGAGGTCTGGGGTAAGGCGCGGGGTAACGCGGACGCGCGTGCCCGCGCGCTCGAGGAGGCTGGCCGCGTCGTCGGCAAAGTTGCCAACCCGGTCAAGCGTGATCTACTCCTCCACACCTTGGCGACCGCACTCGCAGTGGATGTCGGGGTGGTGCGAAATGCCATCGGTCGGGCCTCGTCCGGCGGCGGCAACCCCTCCTACCAGCCTCAGCGCACCTACGGGTCTCCGAACACTACCGACGCTGGGGGTCCTCCCGGCGGTGCCGGAGGTGGAGAACACCCGCCGCCGTCCGAGCTCAAGGTCCCGATCGAGGAGCTGGAGGTGATCAACCTCCTGGCAGATCACCCCTCTCTGATCGCAACCGATGAAGCAGACAAGGCTTTTTGGCTCTTGACGGACAAGCGCCTTCGCGACATGTATTCCGCGGCTCGGGACGGTCGGTCCCTCCACGAGCTTGCCCCCGTGTTGTTGCCCAAGTCCCCGGCCGAACAAGTCCTCTCCGGCAAGTACGCCGAGACAAAAGACCCACGCGCCGAGCTGATCAAGATGACGAGCAACCTCACCCATCAAGCCGCCCGCACAGGTCGCGACGAGCTCGGCAAGAGCCTCGCCGAGGCACAGCGCGGCGGCGATCGCGATCGCGCGCGACTGATGGCGCAGCTCGCAGTGGCGGAGCGCAGGAGCGACCACGACGAGGTCGCGCGCATCAAGGAAAAGTTAGCGGAGCTTGCGACGGTGCAAGCGAGGGCTTCCGAGACTCAAGGAAAGCAGGTCGACTAGTCATGGCTCGTACTCCAGCTCCAGCAGCGAAGACCAAGGTGGCTCCGAAGGCGACGGCAACGACGGCGAAGAAGCCGGACGCCAAGGACGCCAAGAAGCCCGACCCGAAGAAGCTCGAGTCGAAGGACGCCAAGAAGGGCGAGACGAACGGCGTCGCCACGAAGGGCGCGAAGGCACCGGCCGCGAAGCCGACGACGAAGGCCCCGTCCAAGCCCGGGCGCACGCGCGACGAGGACGGCGATTTCAGCGACGACGACGAGGACGATGACTTCGTTGCGGTCCCGAAGGCGCCCAAGCCCGGGGCTGCTGGGAAGGGCGGCAAGCCCGGCCCCGGTGCAAAGGGTGCACGCCCCGAGCTCGATCTCGGTGACGACGACGATGTGGTCCCGATGGCCTCGTTCGAAGGTGACGACGAGGACGACATCGCGCTGCCCCCCGTGAAGCGCCCGAGCGCCACGAGCGAGGCGGACGCCGCGGCTCTCGACGCCGAGACTCGCAAGGGCAAGGGCGGACGCGCTCCGAAAGAGGGCGGCCGCGACGGCAACTCGATGCGCGACAAGCTCATCGAGCTCGGCAAGTCGAAGGGCTTCGTCACGTACGACGAGGTCAACGACCACATGCCCGAGGACGTCGTGTCCACGGATCAGATCGATGGCTGGCTGAGCGCGCTCGGCGAGCACGGCATCGAAGTCGTCGACGGCACGGGCAACCGCCGCCCCGACCTGGTCGATCAGCCGCCGAAGGAAGGCCCGCTCGGCATCGGCGCCGAGAAGGACGAGAAGGAAGAGGTCGACGAGGACGAGGAGTACGCGTACTCGCGCACCTCGGACCCCGTCCGCATGTACCTCCGCAAGATGGGCTCGGTCTCGCTGCTCACCCGCGAGGGCGAGGTCGAGATCGCGAAGCGCATCGAGGATGGCGAGCGCAAGATGCTGCAAGCGGTGCTCAACTCGACGGTCGCTGTCGAGGAGCTGATCGCGATCGGCGAGCGGCTGCGCCACGGCAAGGTCCGCGTCAAGGATGTCGTCAAGGACATCGACGAGGACGAGGCCGAGTTCAACGAGCAGTTCTACGTCGACCGCGTCTGCAAGATCATCGACAAG
>JBBRBG010000319.1:0-7324 GCA_038206055.1 Haliangiales bacterium | reverse complement strand
TAATCCTTCGGGCTTCCCGACGAGCGGGCGTGCACACCTAGATCAGAGGCAGATCCCTGGATAGCAGATGTAGGAGACAGTTTAACCTCGGGTCTCGCATCAGACCGTCAGTGCTCAAGAACTAGGCTAGCGATCGCGATCCAGATCGTCAACCGAAAAAACGACGACGATCACGATCGGAAAAATCCGCGCGATCGCTCCGGAGCACTTCACATTTCGCTTGAGACTATTTCTCGTCGAGCGTCGGCAGTGCGCGCCAGTTCGGTCCCATGCCGCCCTGCTTCGCGATCGAACGAACACCGCGCGCCATCATCGTGTCCTTGGTCTCGATCGCCTTCGCACGATCCTCGACCGGGCGCGCGTGCTCGCCGGTATCCATGCGAATCGCGTCGCACGGGCAGGCTTCGACACACAGACCGCAGACCACGCAGCGCAGCTCGTCGATTTCGAACACCGCCGGGCGCTTCTCCACGCCCTTGTCGTCGGTCTCCGCGGGGATGATCGTGATGCAGTGCGCGGGGCACACCGTGGGGCAGCACATGCACGCCACGCAGCGCACCGCGCCGTCGTCGCGCAGCGTGAGCCGGTGGAGGCCGCGGAATCGCTCCGGGTACTCCACCTTCTCCTCGGGGTACTGCACGGTCTCGATCTCGCTGCGCCACGTCTGATCGTCGGGCGCGCCGGGCTTGTTGCGATCGGCGAGCTTCTTGAGCGGCAAGAATAGATTTCTCGCGAAGTGCTTGAACGTGATGGATAGCCCCTTCACGGTCGCGGCGAGGAACGTCACATCCTCCGGCATCGGACGCACGACCTGGATCGTGCGCGAGCGCGGGTGGCGATCGGCGACCGAGATGACCAGCGGGCCTTCGGGCGCGTCGACGACTTCGTCATGGCCGGCAGACATCACGAACCTCCCATGAACAGCAGCTTGATCAATGCGGTCACCAGGATGTTGGCGAGTGAGAGCGGTAGCAGCAGCTTCCAGCCGAGGTTCATCAGCTGATCCGCGCGGAACCGCGGCAGGGTCCAGCGGACGAGCAGCTGGAACCAGCACAGGAGGATGACCTTGATGCCGAACATCGCGAACTGCATGCTCGTCACTGCCCAGTGGGGCAGGTGGAGGACGAAGCCGCTGGTCGAGACGCCGTTCGGATCGATGTAGCCGAAGATCCGGAACCCATCCGCATCGAGGAACGGCACCTGATAGCCACCGAAGAACACGGTGGCGACCACGGCGCTGATGAACACGACCTCGATGAACTCGGCGAGGTAGAAGATGCCCCAGCGCATGCCGGAGTATTCGACGAAGTAGCCGATGATCTCGGGCTCGCCTTCCGGGATATCGAACGGCGCGCGCTTGGTCTCGGCGATCGCCGCGGTGAAGAACAGCACCAGGCCGACGGGCTGCCACAGCCACAGCCAGTTGAACGGGTTCGATCCCGGCATCGTGGTGGTCGCACCGAACTGGGCGATCGCGCCCGGCTCGAGCGTGCCGACGACCAGGAACGCACCCATGAGCGAGAGGCCCATCGCGACCTCGTACGACATCATCTGTGACGAGCTGCGCAGACCGCCGAGGAGTGCCCACTTGTTGTACGAGGCCCAGCCGGCGATCGTGCCGCCGTAGTTCGCGAGCGTGAGCACCGCGAAGTAGAAGATGAGGCCGAAGTCCGGCGCGAACATCTGCATCCGGATCGAGTCGGCGAACAGCTCGCTACCGGGCTGGGTCGCGAACGCGTACGTATCGAAGGTCACCGTCAGCGAGTGCGGATAGATCGTGGGGCCGAACGGGATGATCGCGAACGCGATCAACACCGGGGCGAGCGCGAGGATCGGCGCCAGCGTGAACAGTCCCTTGTGGACGTTCGCCGGGATGAAGTCCTCTTTGAAGATCATCTTCAGCGCGTCGGCGACGAAGTGGAGGATGCCCTTCAGCTTGATCGGGCCGATGTTCGCGCGGTTCGGACCGAGCCGGTCCTGCATCATCGCGCTCTGGCGGCGTTCGGCCCAGGTCAGGAGCGACGCGAGCGGCATGACGAGCACGAGCACGATGAACAGCCACTTGGTGCCGGGCCAGTCGAGGATGTCGTAGAGGGTCTTCCAGGTCATGGCTAGCCTCGGCTCCCCGCGAAGCGCAGCGAGAGCGGACGCGCATCACGCGCCCAGACCAGCGAGCTCCACGCCGGCACCGCGGCGACCATGTCCTTGAACACCTCGCGCGGATGCGTCCACGCGAGCTTGCTGCCCGTTGCACCCGCGAGCCGCACGATTGCTTCCCACGCGGGGAGCGCCTGGCCCGGAGGACCGAACGCGGCGTGCATCCGCTGCACGAAGCCGTCCTTGTTCGTCACGGTCCCCGAGACCTCGGCCCAGTCCGAGACCGGTAGCGCGACCTTCGCGTGCGGTACCGGACCGCGCTCGTGCGCGGCGAGGGCGACGTACTCGAGGTCCTTGAGCTTGCCCGGGTCGAGACCCGGCAGCACGTCGCCGAGCGCGAGCAATCCACGGATGTTGCCGTCGAGCTCGTAGATCGGCTTCGTGGTCAGGCCGAGCGCAAGGGCGATCGCCTTGACCCCGTTCAGGTTCGGGTTGATATCTGCGACGCGGAGCCGGCCATCGGCGCGCGCCGGCACCTGCGGCTTGGCCGCGATGTACACGTGCGTGATGCCCCACGACTGCGCGAGCTTCGCGAGCGCGAAGTTGTCCTCGTTGCAGTGGAGCGCCGAAAGCGCGACGGCGAACTGACCGGCGGTACGACCGACGGCGAGCCGATCCGCCGCGGCCTTGATCGCGCGATCCCAGCCGGCGGGCAGGCCATCGACGATCGCCGCGGCGAGCCGCTCCTCGCGAAGGTCGTGGTACGTGAACCGACCCTCGTCGCACATCCAGTAGTCGTTGACCTTCGCGTTGTGCCGCGGCACGAGGCGCCAGGCGCGACCGTTCTTGTGGTGGATCTCGACGTTGCAGCCGGTCGCGCAGCCGTTGCACACGCTCGGCGTGGCATCGAGCTCCCAGGCGCGCATCGTGAACCGGAAGTCCTTCGCGGTTAGCGCACCGACCGGGCAGACATCGACGGTGTTCAGCGTGTACGGGTTATCGAGCTGCTCGCCCGGTGCCGTGGTCAGGATCTCGTGATCGCCGCGCTGCGCGAACTCGAGCTGGTGCTGGCCCGAGGTGTGATCGCAGGCGCGGATGCAGCGCGAGCACAGGATGCAGCGCTCCTGATCGAGGACGATCGTCGGTCCGAGGTCGACAACCTTGGCCTTGTGGACCTTCGGGACGTCGACCCGCGAGTCGTGGTTGTCGTGCTCGAAGTACAGCTTCTGCAGCGTGCACTCGCCGGCCTTGTCGCAGATCGGGCAATCGATCGGATGGTTGAGCAGCGTGAACTCGAGCTGCTGCTGGCGCGCGAGCGTGGATTGCTTGTCGGCGGTGTGAACCACCATGCCCTCGCCGCAGACCTGCTGGCAGCTCGGCTGCAGCTTCGGATTCTTCTCGACGGAGACCAGGCACTGCCGGCACTGCGCGACGATCGGCAGGCCGGGGTGATAGCAGAACGCGGAGATGTCGATGCCGAGGAGCTTCGCGGCCTCGAGCACGTTCGTGCCCTTCGGCACGGAGACCGGCTGCCCGTCGATGGTCAGCGTGATGACATCCGCCGGCGGCGCCGGCATCGGGGGAGTCTGGACACTCGGTGGCGGTGTTGTCGTACTCACTTGTCGCACTCCCCGCCGATCATGTTGATCATGCCGAAGATCGGAACGATGTCCGCGATCATGTGTCCGTGGATCAGCTGCCCTGCCGTCGAGAGATGAACGAACGACGGTGACCGGCAGTACGCCTTGTACGGGCGTCCCGTGCCGTCGGCGACGATGTAGAAGCCGAGCTCTCCGTTCCCGCCCTCGACGAACGTGTATGCCTCACCGGCCGGGACCTTGATCCCGTCGACGATGTGCTTGAAGTGCCGGATCATCGACTCGATCGTGTTGTACGTGTCGGTCTTCGGCGGCAGCGTGACGCGCGGATCCGCGACGACGACCGGGCCGTCGGGGATCTGCTTCAGGCACTGCCGCAGGATCCGGATGCACTGCTTCAGCTCCTCGATGCGAACGAGGTAGCGATCGAGGCAGTCACCGGTGGTGCCGACGGGGACATCGAACTCGAGCTCGGGATAGACCGAGTACGGGTAGTCCTTGCGCACGTCGTAATCGACGCCGCACGCGCGCGCGATCGCCACCGGCTGCGTCGGTCCGATCGCGTCTTCCCTCGACAGCGCGCCGATGCCGGCCATACGATCGCGGAAGATCTTGTTGTTGTTGAGGAGCCCCTCGACCTCGACCATCACCTTCTCGATCTGATCGAGCGTGTGGCTGAGCTTCGCGGGCAGCTCCTCGGGCAGGTCCTTGTTGACGCCGCCGACGCGGATGTACGAGTGCGTGAGCCGCGCGCCCGAGATGGTCTCGAGCAGCTCGTAGAGCCACTCGCGGGCCTTCAGGAAGAACAGGAACGGGCCGAACGCGCCGAGCTCCATCGCCGACGCGCCGACGCACGTCAGGTGGTCGGTCATGCGCGACACCTCGCTGACGATCACGCGGATGTACTCGGCGCGCTTCGGGATCTCGTGGGTGAGCCCCATCAACTTCTCGACGGCCATCGCCCAGCCGCAGTTGTTGATCATCGGCGAGACGTAGTTGAGGCGGTCCGTGTACGGGAACACCTGCGTGTACGTCGCGTACTCGCTCTCCTTCTCGAAGCAGCGATGCAGGTAGCCCGGCTGCACGTCGGACTTCACGACCTTCTCGCCGTCGACCGTCAGGACGATGCGCACGGTGCCGTGCATCGCGGGATGCGACGGGCCCATGTTCACGGTCATGAGATCCGGCGGGAGCTCGTGCTCGTTATCCGAGAGATCCTGGACGTCCTTGCGGCCGAGGACGAGCTGCTTCAGCGAGTGTGCGTCGGTCGCCATTACTTGAACTCCGTCTCGACCTTGATCGGATTGATCGGCAGGTCATCGCGGCGGACCAGCGGCTGGCGCTTGTCCTTCGGATAGTCCTTGCGCAGCGGATGGCCGACGAACTCCTCGTACATGTAGATCCGGCGGAGATCGGGGTGACCCTCGAAGCGGATGCCGTACATGTCGAACGTCTCGCGCTCCTGCCAGTTGAACGCGGGCCACAGGCCAGAGAGTGACGCGCAGCGCGGATCGGCCTCGGGCAGCTCGACCTCGATGCGCACGCGGTGGCGGTGCTTGCTCGAGCGCAGCTGGTACGCGACCGAGAACCGCGGCTTGTCCTCCGACCATGCCGCGCTCGGCGGCTGGTTCAGCGGCTTCCAGTCGATCCAGTCGATCGCCGTGCAGAACACCGGCGCATCGAACGCCATGGCCGGGTCGGTCTTCAGCCAGGTCGCCACGGCGAGCAGCTGATCGCGCTTGATCCACGCGATGTCATCGGTGTGAGCGGTGACGGTGCGGTCGACCGCCGAACCGTGAGCGGCCTTGAGCGCGTCGAGAACTTTCTGCGACATGGGCCTAACCTTCGTCTTGCGACTTCGCCGCGATGACTTGCTCGCGCTTGTCGCGCAGCTGGCTGTGACCACCGCCGCGCTGGACTCGATCCATCAGCATGATCATCGCGTCGAGCACCTGCTCGGGACGCGGCGGGCAGCCGGGGATATAGACGTCGACGGGGATGACCTGATCGCAGCCGGGCATCGTGGAGTAGTTCTGGTAGAAGCCGCCGGTCGAAGCGCAGACGCCGAATGCGATCACCCACTTCGGCTCGGCCATCTGGTCGAACACGCGCTTGAGCGCGGGGCCCTGCTTCTCGGTCACCGTGCCGACGACCATCAGGAGGTCGCTCTGGCGCGGCGAGAACCGCGGGAACTCCGCGCCGAACCGCGCCAGGTCGTACTTCGGACCGGCGACGGACATGAACTCCATGCCGCAGCACGCGGTGACGAACGGGTAGCTGAACAGCGAGAACTTGCGGCCCCAGTTGGTGACCTTCTCGAGGGCCGACTGCTTGGCCCACTTCGCGGCGTCTTCGAGCCGCGTGGTGGTGATCTCTACTCCCATCCGATCGCCTTCTTTCTCCAGACGTAGGCGAGCGCCACGACGAGGATCGCGACGAACACCAGCATCTCGGCGAAGCCGAACACGCTGACGACGGGGCCGTTGGGGCCCATCGTGCGCGACAGCTGGTTATAGAGGACCGCCCACGGGTACATGAACGCGGCCTCGATATCGAACACCAGGAAGAGGATCGCCACCTGGTAGAACTTCACGGAGTAGCGGCCGCGTGGCGTTCCGATCGGCTCGCTGCCGCACTCGAACGGCTTGAGCTTGTCGGGATTGGAGGCCTTTGGACCGATCATCACGGCGAGGACCGTGAAGAGGCCGCAAAAGCCGAGGGCAAATGCGATCGCCAGCCCCGCTGGCATGTATGCCTGTAGCTGCAAAGCCCGCGCAGTATATGGCGCGCACCCTCACGGTCAACGCGCGCGAGCCGCGATTTTCAGAGGGTGATCGCGCGCTTAGGGTGGCTGGCCCTGCGACAAAGCGCCTCGGGCTTTCGATGCTGGAAGGTCGCTTAGAGATTCGCCTGCGCGTTGCGCAGAGCCTCTTCGAGCGCAGCGATCATCAGCTCGTTCGTATCCACCAGGTAGATGGTCTCGGGGCACGGACGGCGATGCGCCCGGATCTCCTCGACGATCGCGCGCGCGGCCTCGTCGACCGGCACGTCGCCGAGGTCGGTGCCGATGCCGGGGATCGCGATGACCTTGAAGCTGTTGCGGTCGGCGGCGATCAGCGCGGCGCGGGCGGCGCGGCGCACGTTCTCGGCGCCGATCTTCATGCCCGGCTCTTCCATTGTCGGGACGTGGATGACGTTCTTCGCGGGAAGCTGACCCGCCGTGGTCACGAGCGCGGCACCGACGGCGATCGGAGCCGCGGCCATCGCGGCCTGCTGGATCACGTCACCACCCTGGCGGCGCAGCGCACCACCGATCCCACCGCCCATGATTCCCAGCGAGTTCGCCGGGTTGACGATCGCGTCGACCGGCAGCGTCCAGATCTCTGCCTTCGCTACGTGAACTTGCATCGCGCGGTCCCATAACACCTGGGTCCGACGCTACGCAAGCAGAGAGAAACCGCTACGCGCAGGCTTTCTCGAGCTCGGCTTCGACCTTGTCCTCGGCCCACTTCTTCGCGACGGCGAGCTCCTTGACGATGAGCTGCTTCGCATTGTCGAGCATCTTGCGCTCGCCGAACGACAGGACCTTGCTGGACTTCAGGCGATACAGGTCGCGATAGACCTCGGCG
>JBBRBG010000318.1:0-7405 GCA_038206055.1 Haliangiales bacterium | reverse complement strand
GGTGGCGATGACCTCCGATGTGGCCGTCAGCTTCGGCGTGCTCACCACCGATACGATCGAGCAGGCGCTCGAGCGCGCCGGCACCAAGGCGGGCAACAAGGGCTTCGATGCCGCGCTCGCCGCGATCGAGGTCGCCACGCTGTATAAAGCGCTCGCCGGCAAGAAGGGCAAGAAGTGACCGCAGGCACCCGCCGCACGGGCCGCGCCTACGCGCTGCAGCTGCTCTACGCCCGCGACGGAGATCCCGCGAACGATGTCACCGGCTACGCCGTGACCTGGGCGGATGCGTTCGAGCTCGACGTGGATCCAGGCGCGCAGACGTTCGCGCGCGAGCTGGTCGCCGCCGCCACCGAACGCGGCCTCGAGATCGACGAGCTGATCGCGAGCGCCTCGAAGAACTGGCGCATCGAGCGCATGTCGCGCGTCGACCGCAATATCCTGCGCCTGGGCGCCTGCGAGCTGCTCGCATTCAAGGACGTGCCGGTCAAGGTCGTCATCAACGAGGCCGTCGAGCTGGCAAAGCGGTTCGGCACGGCCGAGTCGTCCGCGTTCGTCAACGGCGTGCTCGATCGCATCGCGGGCGCCGCGGGCCGGCACGCCGAGGACTGAGCATGACGCTGTCGGTGCTGCCTCTCGATCTCGCGCGCTGGGACGAGCACCCGCGCGATTGCCTCGTGCTGTCCGTGTTCAAGGACGATCGCCCACTGCGCGGCGCCGCCGGTCTCGCGGACTGGCGGATGTGCGGCCGGCTCTCGAAGCTGGTCAAGGGCAACAAGGCGAGCGCCGACCAGGGCGAGTCGATGCTGCTGCCGCCAGGCCGCCGCCTGCCGTTCTCGCGCCTGTTGTGGTTCGGCTGCGGCGACGCGAAGGGCTACTCCGACGAGCGGTTCAAGAAGGACCTCGCGTGGATCCTTTCGGTCGTCTCCAAGGCCGGTGTCACGGACTACGCGATCCAGGCGCCGGGCCGCGCGTCAGGCTTGATCGGAGCGCGGCGCGCCGTGGAGCTGATGCTCGAGAACGACACGATGTCGGCGCAGAACGCCGTCCTGCTCGAGGATCCGGCGGGTCAGAAGGACATCGCCGAGCTCCTGCGGTCGCAGCGCTAGAACACCCAGTGCCAGATGCGTGCGAGGACCACGAACACAGTCCTCCCGAACACCATGATCAGCGCCGCATCGATCAGGAGCGCGATGTGCCCGGCGATGATCCACAGCCCGTCGCGCTCGAGCACGCCGACCGAGTAGATGAACAGCGGGATCAGGAACACGAGGTTCGATCCGGGGATGGGCAAGGGCAGGGCGAGCCCGAGCGCGAGCAAGAAGATGCCGAGGCCGATCAGCCGCGGGCGGATCAGCCACTGGTAGCGACGCCGCGTGGACTTCGCGATCCACCGGGTGCGCTTCTCCAGGATCCTCGAGACGCGGTCGAGCACCTCCGGCTTCAGCACGCGCTTGCGGGTCCGCTTCGGCAGCCACGGTTGGCGCAGGCCCACCATCATCTGCGCGCCGATCAGCGCGATCGCGAGGCCGAACGGCGTCGATAGCCCGACGAACGGGATCGCGATCAGCGTCAGCATCCCCACGAGGAACGCGAACCCACCCTCGGCCGCCTTGTCGACGAGCATCCCGACCGTGAGCGGCGGCGGTGCATCGGCACGAAGCTCGTGGAGTAGCTCCTCGAAGCGGAGCCTGCGCGGCTCGGGATCCACGCGTGGCGCTCAGTTCCGCGCCAGCATCACGGCGGTCTGCGAGAACGCAGACGACTGCCAGTACCCGGCGAGCGCGCTGATCTTGTCGCTGACGTCGCCTTCGCGGTCCACGCTCGCGAGCTGGTACGAGAGCTTCGCTTGCACCGGGATCCCGCCGGTCGCGATCCGCGCCGCGCGCGCATTGGCCCGCGCCTGGCGCTCCGCGCTCGCGAGCATGTTCGTGAACGCCTTGTCGTGCTCGACCGAGTCCGCGTGACCCGATGCATCGGTGTGGAGACCGAGCGAGTAGTACTTCGCGATCAGCTCGGACGAGTGGTAGTAGGCGAGCTCCGAGCCGGCGAGCGAGAGCAGCGCCCACGCGACGGAGCCCTCGCCCCACTTCGTCTTGAGGTCCTTTGGCAGGCCCTCCATCTGCTGGAGGTGCGAGAGCATGTACGCGACGAGATAGTCAGGCTCGCGGGTCATGACGCGGATGCGCGCCTCGTCGAGCGACATGCTCGCTTCCTTCGCGAGCGGCTCGACGAGCAGCGTGTCGAAGTAGTTGATGCCCGCGACGCCCGCCGACTGGAACGAGGTGGCCATCCGCTTCACGTTCGGGATCGAGCACATGTAGTTGACGCTCTTCTCCGTCTCGAACTCGAGCTCCTGCTGCGCCATGATCGTCTCCGCGACCGTGCGGCCGATCAGCAGCACCGTCGGTGCCACCGCCTGCACGACCTTCTCGGCGACCTCCGGCGAGGCGAGCTCCGCCTTCACCGGTCCGAGCTCGGCGAGCAGCGCCTTGGTGCGCACGATCGCATCCGCCGCGAACTGCTTGAAGCCCCAGCCGCGGAGCGCGGCCTGGAACGTGGTGATCATCAGGAGGTGCTGGCCCAGCGTGGCCGGCTTGATCGCGCCGACCTTGTCGAACACCTCGCGCGTCATCGAGTCGAGCTTGTCGAGCTCGTCGAGCGCGGCCACGGCGCCCTTCGTATCGCCGGCCTGGACCTTCACGAGGATCTCGTAGGTGTCGGTCGCACTCGCCGCGTACACCCACGCGCCGAGCATCTTCGCGTACGCCGCCGCGGTGAGCCCCTGCTTGTGCAGCTTCTCCGCCTTCTCCGCCGTCTCCTGCGCATACTTCGCCATGACGAGCAGCGTCGCGGGGAGCCGCCCCGCCTGCTGGAGCTGGAGCAGCGACGTCCACTGGCCGGCGAGCTTCTGCTGCCACTCTTTGTACTTGTCCTCGATGCCCTTGACCGTGTCGGGATCGAGCGCCATCTCCGACTCCGAGACCGGCACCGCCTCGGGGAGCGTCTTGCCGGTCAGCAGCTTGTACGCCTCGTGGACGTTCGAGACCTCGACGGCCTCGGCGCCGTGATCCTTCGCGAGCTGCACGAGATCGACCAGCTTGCCGGTCGCCTCGGACTTCGCCCATCGCATGCCGATCGGGTAGCCGAGCTTCTTCTTGCCCTTCTCCATCGAGCCGGTGAACTTCTCGGGGATCCCACCGACGGGACCTATCGATCCGTCGGGGTTGATGATGCCGGTCATCGTCACGGTCGCATCGATCTTTTGCCCCGTCATCGTGGCGAGGAAGCCGCCGGCCATCAGGCCCGAGGCCGACGCGCCATCGATGTAGCCGCCGCTCGCCGCGGAGAACGTGAAGTCGGTAAGGTCCTTGCCGAGCACCGTCGCGGCGACGAACGCCGAGACCCACACGCCAGCGCGCCACTGCGCACCGGTGCCTCCGGCGAGCTCCTCGTAGATGCCGACCTGCACCGAGCCATCCGTGTTCGGCGAGGTCGACAGCTTCACCGGCGTCGAACCACCCGAGGCCGTCTGGCCGCCGCCCATCCGCACGAACATCGCATCGACGAGTCCCTTGCTCGCCATCGCGGGGAGCGGGAGCACGGTCGAGCCGTTCTTCTCGTCGGTGCCGAGGATCACCGCCTGCGTGGTGACCTTCGCGTCGTCCTTCATCCCGAACGGGTCGTAGACCTTCTGCGACGTGCCGTCGCCACCGCCGCCGCCCGTGGGCTTCTGCGAGCCGCCGCACGACAGCGCGGCGAGGAGTGGCAGTGCGAGAGCGACGCGCAGGTTCCGCATCCCGCAATCCTACCGCGCCCTGCTAACGCGCGCGGGGGTGCTTGCGCGCTTGCTCGATCATCCGCGCCTGGCCCACATGCGTATAGATCTGCGTCGTCGAGATGTCGGCGTGACCGAGCATCGCCTGCACCGCGCGGAGGTCGGCGTCGTGCTCGATGAGATGCGTCGCAAACGAGTGGCGAAGCTTGTGCGGCGAAACATCACCGGACGGCAGGCGGATCCCTGCGCGCCGCGCGTACCCACGCAGCAGCTTCCAGAACCCCTGGCGGGTCATCGGCCCGCCGCGCTCGGTGAGGAACAACGCACGCTGCGCCGGATCCTTCACCCACGCCGGACGGTCCTCGGCGAGGTAGCGGACGATCCGGCCGAGCGCCGTATGGTTGAGCGGAATCAGGCGCGTCTTGTTGCCCTTGCCGGTGACCCGGACGAAGCCGGCATTCACATTCACATCGGCGAGCGGAATCGACACCAGCTCGGACACGCGCAGCCCCGCGCCGTACGCGAGCTCCATCATCGTCTGGTCGCGGCGGCCGCGCGGCGTGTCAGGCGGGGAGGTGATCAGGCGCGCGACCGCGTCCTCACCGAGCACCCCCGGCAGGCGGCGTGCGGTGCGCGGCGAATCGATCAGCGCGGATGGATCGCCTTCGAGCCAGCGCTCGCCGACCAGGTGCTTGCACAGGCCGCGGACGGCGACCAGGGTGCGGGCGCGACTGCGCGCGGCGAGGCCTTGTTCGGCGAGGTTGATCAGGAACTCGGTGACATCGGCCCCGGTGACGTCATCGGCGTCCTCGCGGCCGCGCTCGATCAGAAACGCGGTGAACCTGGCGAGGTCGCGGCCGTAGGCGTCGAGCGTGTTGCGCGAGAGCCCGCGCTCGACCTTCAGGTGGTCGAGGAACATGTCGACCGCCTCGTCGAGGCGAAGTCGTCGGGCCATGCGTGGATCCTCGACGATCGGGCGGTGAACGCACAAGTTTTCAGGGGTTGCGCACGCCCAGCCGGCCAGCCATAGTCGCCTGGTTACGTCATGAACATGACGCCGGAAAATCTGCGGTGGGTGGCCATCTACATGATCACGTTGATCGTGTCGGTTGCACTCCACGAGTGGGGCCACGCGTTCATGGCCGACAGGCTCGGCGACGACACGCCGCGTCGGCAGGGCCGCGTCACGCTCAACCCGATGGCGCACGCCGATCCGATCGGCACGCTCGCCCTGCCGTTGATCTCGAGCGTTCTCGCCGCGGGCTCCGGCTACATCGGCGGCGGCTTCGGGTGGGGCCGGCCGGTACAGTGGAACCCCGCGCGCATCAATCGCAAGTGGCGCATGTACACGGCGATCATCCTTGTCTCCGTCGCCGGCCCGGCGATGAATCTCCTGCTTGGCACGGTGTTGACGTTCGTCGCGGTGCTGCTCCAGGCGAAGCAGCTCGTCGCGCAGACGAGCCCGATCCATCAGATCGTGTGGTTCGCAGCGAGCATGAACTTCACGCTGTTCTTCTTCAACCTCGTGCCGGTTCCTCCGCTCGACGGTGGTCACGTCGCCGAGGCGCTCACGCCGTACAAGCACCGGCGCAAGTGGGAGGAATATCTCCGCTACTCGCCGTTCGTGTTCCTCGGGCTGATTTGCATTCCTCAGGTGCAGCGGATCTTCCTGATCCCGGCCGCGTGGTGTAGAGACCATATCGCGAACGTCTTCATCGCGCTCCTCACGTAATGGAACAGGCCGGTTACCAGGTTGCCCTCGACGTCTTCGAGGGCCCGCTCGATTTGCTGCTTCACCTCGTGAAGAAGCACGAGCTCTCGATCCTCGACATCCCGATCGCGTTCGTCACCGAGAAGTACCTCGAGTACCTCGATGCGATGGCCGGCATGGACATCGACGTCGCCGGCGAATACCTCCTGATGGCGGCCACGCTGTGCCACATCAAGTCGCGCGAGCTGCTGCCGAATCCGGAGCCGCTCGAGGACGAGAAGACCGAGGGTGAGGAAGAGGAAGAGCTCGATCCGCGCGCAGATCTGATCGCCCGCTTGCTCGAGTATCAGAAGTACAAGGAGGCCGCGGACCAGCTCGGCGGCCGTCCGGTCGTGGGCCGTAACGTGTGGAGCCGCGGCGCGCCGACCGAGGACGCCGTGAGCGAAGGCGTCGACCTCGATGCGATCGCGCCGCTCGCCGCGTTCCCCGTGCACAAGCTGATCGAGGCCTTCGATCGCGTGATGCAGCAGGCGAAGGTCAAGGTCGCGCACAACGTCCTGATCGACCGGCTCAGCGTCAGCCAGAAGATCAGCGAGCTGACCGACCGGCTCGAGGCCGAGGGTCGGTTCACGTTCAGCTCGATGTTCAGCTTCCTCCGCACCGGCGTGGAGCGCTCGATGCCGGAGATCCGGCACGAGGCCGTGGTGACGTTCCTGGCCCTCCTCGAGATGGCCAAGCTCCGGCTGATCGCGATCCAGCAGCCCGGCGGCGGCGACGAGGAGATCTTCATCGAGCGCGCCGGAGACGATCTCCGCGCCCGGATGGAGCGCTCGGTCGCCGGCGGCGACGACTACCGTTAGGTGTAGTGTCGGACCGCCGTGGTAGCTACGGCCTCCCGAGAGGTATCCCGTGAGCAAGAAGCGCGGTCGTTCGAAGCAAAAGCGGGCACATACGGTCGAGACATCGTCCGGCGTTCCCACCGATGAGATCCTCGCGGAGGGCAGCGGGCCGTCCGGGGAGATCCCGCCGGTTCAGGCCGCCACCACCGACGGGGAGACGCTGTACGCCGCCACCGAGGACGGCGTCGTCACTGACGAGGCCCCGGTCGAGGCCGCAGGCGACGATCTGGCCAGCGAGACCGAGCCCGCTCTGGAGGCGGTCGCCGACGAATCCGGCAGCGACGAATCCGCAGATGTCGCGGCCTCCGCCGCCGCGTCCGACGAGTCCGCAGACGGCACGCTCGAGGCCGCTGGCGAAGCCGCCATGCACGAGGGCGATGACTTCGCGGGCGCCGTGACGTTCGAGGCTGCCGCCGATGGCGAGCCGCACGCCGAGCCCGCCGCGGAGGGTCAGGTCTCCGAAGATGAAGACCAGGCCGGCGCCGCGCTGCCGACCAGCGCCGCTTCGTTCGATGCGGTCCAGCTCAAGCAGCTCGTCGAGGCGCTGGTGTTCGCCTCCGACAAGCCGATCACGGTCCAGCGGCTGCGCCAGCTCACGCGCGTCGCGGACGTGCCGCGTCTCGAGGCCACGCTCGCCGAGATCACGGTCGACTACGAGAACCGCGGGCTGATCCTCCAGCAGGTCTCGGGCGGCTATCAGTTCCGTACGCGTCCGCAGTTCTCCGTCTGGGTCCAGCAGCTGATCCAGGGCCGGCCCGTCCGGTTGTCCCGTGCGCAGCTCGAGACCCTCGCGATCATCGCCTACCGGCAGCCAATCACGCGCCCGGAGATCGATGACATCCGCGGCGTGGACTCGTCCGCGACCCTCAAGCTCCTGATGGATCGCCTGCTGATCCGTGTACTCGGCAAGAAGGAGGAGGTTGGTCGCCCGATCATCTACGGGACCACCAAGGAGTTCCTCGACTTCTTCAGCCTCGGCGATCTGCGCGAGCTGCCCACGCTCCGCGAATACTCCGAGCT
>JBBRBG010000317.1:0-7412 GCA_038206055.1 Haliangiales bacterium | reverse complement strand
GGTCAGCTCTCAGGCCCGAAGTGAAGAAGAAGGAGACCTCTATGTTGAACGTCAAGAAGCGCCTCGCCCGTACCGCCCGCCGTGCCCAGCGCGGCATGACCCTGCTCGAGATCATGATCGTGCTCGCGATCTTGGCTCTCGTCATGGGCCTCGTCGTCGGTCCAAAGGTCATGAAGATGTTCGGCGAGTCGAAGGGCGACATCGCGAAGGCGACGGTCACCAAGTACGCGTACGAGGCCTACCCGTCGTGGTCGGCGGCGCACCCCGACAAGGGCTGCCCCGACAAGCTCGAGGATCTCAACGAGTACATGAACAACAAGGACCTCAAGGATCCGTGGGGCGGCCAGTACAAGATGCTGTGCGGCCAGAACCTGCCGGCGGGCGCGAAGGGCGTCGCCGTGTCCTCGCCCGGCGAGGACGGCAAGGAAGGCACGTCGGACGACATCAAGTCCTGGTAAGCCATGACGCCCCGGCGACGACATAGCGGCATGACCGTCCTCGAGCTCATGATCGTGCTCGCGATCATCGGAGGCGGTGTCGTGCTCGTGCGTTCGGGGTTCCGGATGATCACGAAGGCCGACCTGGTCGAGGATGCGAACGAGCTCGCGGCGGTGCTGCGGCGCACGAATCAGCTCTCGATCGAGCACGGCGAGATGCACCGCGTGGTCCTCGACCTCGAGGATCAGCAGTACATCGTCGAGGTCTGCCACGGCCAGGCGGCGATCGTGCGCAACGAGAAGCTCGAGACGGATCCCGACAAGGTGAAGCAGGCGATCGAGCGCGGCAAGCAGCGGCTCGGGCAGATGCCCGAGGATGCCTTTGCCTCCGGCGACCCCGAGGCGGCGACCAAGCGCGCCGTCGCGATCGCGGGCAGTCACATCGCAGACCGCACGTGCGCTCCGGCGGGGGACTCGATCACCGGCGACTCCGTGGGCAAGGGCTGGGCGCGCAAGCTCCGCTCCGGCAAGGGGATCAAGTTCAAGGAGGTGTACGTCCAGCACCTCGACTCGGCGCAGACCAAGGGCCACGTCGCCATCTACTTCTTCCCGATGGGCTCCTCGGAGAAGTCCGTGATCGAGATGACCGATGGCAGCGAGACGTTCTCCATCCTCGTCTATGGCCTGACGGGGCGGGTCGAGCTGCGCGATGGCGTGCTCAAGAACATCGACGATCACATGCTGCGCAACGCGATGGGCGATCGCGATGCGAAGCGAGACGGGGCGGAAGAGAGATGAAGGCCGCGAAGGGCTTCACGCTGCTCGAGGTCATGATCGGCCTCGCGCTCCTCGGCTTCGCGTTGACCGTGCTGATCAAGAGCGCGGCGAGCAGCATCTTCAACGCGCGGCAGGCGCAGATGACGGGCGTCGTCACCGATCTCGCGCGCGGCAAGATGTACGACGTCGAGGAGACGCTGATCAAGGACGGGTTCACCGACACCGGCCTCGCCGACGCCAACGATTCTTGTACCGACTACAAGCCGTTCGAAGAGGAGGGCTGGCCGGGCGTGGAGTGGTGCGCGAAGGTCGAGCAGGTCGAGCTCCCGAGCTGGGATAAGCTGCAGGCGATGTCCTCGGGCTCGGGCTCGAACGGCTCGGCGTCGGCACGCACGGGTACGGGGTCGGGTGCCGGCAGCGGCTCCGACGGCGCAGAGGCTCCGGGCGGCTTTCAGAACAGCGCGCTCGGCGGCATGCTGTCGATGCTCGGGGGTGGATTCTCGGGCGGCGGCAAGAGCAGCCAAGAAGCTGACTCCAAGGCCGGCGCGTCGTTCATCCAGGGCCAGTATGCGATGGTCCAGGAGATCCTCAAGGTCTCGATCCGCAAGGTGACGCTGTACATCAAGTGGCAGGTCTCCGGCTCCGATCGCGACATGCGTGTCGTCGCGTACTTCACCGACGCTGCCGCGATGGACAAGGTGCTCAACGGCCTCGGCTCGCAGGATCTGCCGGCTGCCGGTTCGGGATCCGGCTCGGGCTCGGGCTCGGGCTCCGGCTCCGGCCGCACGCGTACGCCGGGGGGGAAGAACTAGTGCTGCGCCGCGGGCAAGCAGGGCTGACCCTGATCGAGGTCATGATCGCGAGCGCGATCATGGTCGTCATGATGGGCCTCGCGTGGCGCACGATCTCCAACACCTCCGATACGAAGCGCACGTTCGAGAAATACGAGGCGCGCAACCACGAGCTGCGGATGGCGATGTCTCGGGTGGTCGCCGACTTCGAGGCGGCGTACCTGTCGCGCAACGAGGACCAGAGCCAGTCGCACCCGCGCACGATGTTCGTCGCGAAGACCGGATCGAAGGTCCCCGACGTGCGGTTCTCCACGCTTGGCCACCGCGTGCTGTGGGCGGATGCGAACGAGTCCGAGCAGACCGTGATCGAGTATCTACAGCGCAACACGCCCGAGAAGTCGGGCTCCGTCGACTGGGTCCGCCGCGAGCAGCGCCGGCAGTCCAACGAGGTCCCCGAGGAGCTGCCGAGCGACTACGATATTTTGCTCTCCGACGTGTCGTCGGTGAAGTTCGAGTACTTCAACTGGAAGAACGCCGACTGGCAGGACTCCTGGGACACCACGCAGAGCGATGGGAACAAGGGCTGGTTGCCCAGTCGCGTGCGGATCACGGTCATCGTGAAGGACCCGGGCGAACACGACTACAAGCTCGTCACCGAGGCGCGGATCTCCATGCAGGAGCCGTTGAACTTCGTCCAATGAGCACCTTCAAGCACATCTGGTCGTTCCTCATCAAGGAGCGCGCGCTCGGCGGCCCCGTCGTCAAACGCTCGCGGAAGCGCCGGGGCGTGCAGCGCGGCGTGGCGCTCGTCACGGCGCTGATCGCGATCGCGCTCGCGTTCGTGATCTCGAACCAGTTCGGCACCAGCACGAACGTCGACATGATCGGCGCGGCGAACTACCGCGATCAGATGCGCGCGCACTTCCTCGCGAAGTCCGCATCGAACCTGTCCGAGCTCGTGATCCGGATCCAGCAGCGCATCGACAACATCAAGCAGCTCTCCGGCACGGTGCAGATCACCGACTTCGCGGACCAGGTGCTGCTCGCGTTCTGCGGCTCGAGCGAAGAGGTGCAGGCCGCCGTCGGATTCTCGTCGACCGATGCGAAGGGCCTCGGCGCCGACATCGGCTCGTGCGGCATCGTCGGTCAGATCACGACCGAGGACGACAAGATCAACCTCAACTGCGCGAACGGCAACGCCGCCACCGCTGCCACGCTGAAGAGCGCGCTCGACGGCCTCGTGTTCTTCCCGGCGTACGATCCGGTGTTCGAGGAGGCCGACGCCGAGGGCTATCGCCGCGACCGCGCGCTTCAGGTCTCCTCGATCGTCGACTACATCGATAGCGATGGCCTGCGGAACCGCGACCGCGGCACCAACGAGGACTACGGCTACGAGAACCTCAAGGATCCGTACAAGCCGAAGAACAACTACCTCGACACCGTCGGCGAGGTGAAGCTCGCGCGCGGTGTGGACGATCGGTTCTGGACGCTGTTCGGCCACAACTTCACGGTCTACGGCGGCTGCAAGACGAACCTGTCGGCGCTGTCGAACACCCAGCTGATCGCCGCGATCCTCTACCTCTCGGCGGCGAAGGACAATGACCCGATCAAGAACGATCCGCAGAAGCTGTTCACGCTTGCCGGCCTGGTCGCGAAGGCGAAGCAGTTCGGGATGACGTTCTCGAGCCTCGATGACTTCATCGATTTCGTGAAGGATCCCGCGGCGCAGATCGGCTCGCTCGCGGGCACCGGCACGGCGGCGGGCAGCGCCGCGAGCGCCGCGGTCAGCTCGGGCGTGATTCCCGGTGGTCAGAAGCTCGGCATGGAGCTCGACAAGGCGAAGCTCGCGCAGATGGCGAGCACCGGCCCGCGCCGCACCTATCGCGTCGAGGCGTGGGGCGAGATCGAGCGCAAGCAGAAGAATGCAGACGGGTCGCCGGTGTATCCGCCGATCCGGACGACGCTCACGGGCGTGTGGGACACGAAGGTCGTCCTGCAGAACGTTCGTAAACCTCCCGTGCCGAAGGGCGCGTGGGTCTATCTGAGGGAAGACTGAATATGGCGAGTCGCGTGTACGCGGTCGATCTCGGCGCGTGGAGCGTGAAGCTGGCAATTGCCAGCCCAGGCCTGCGCGGCGCCACCCTCCTGAACGTCGTCGAGCGGCTCGTGCCGCCCGGCGAGCAAACCGCAGAGGTGCGCGCGAAGGCCGTGCTCGCCTCGATGATCGAGGAGCTCCGGCTCCGCGATGACACCGGGTACATCGGTGTCTACGGCGACCAGGTGTTCACGCAGGTGATCGACTTCGGGTTCAAGAACCTGCGCCGCGCCGACCTCGAGAAGGCCGTCGCGGGCGAGCTCGAGGACGTCGTCCCCGTCGACATCGACGACATGGTCTACACGTTCGAGCCGATTCCCGTTCCGCCCGAGTCGATCGACATTACCCCCGAGGCCACGCGCGGTCGCGTCGCGGCGAAGTCCGAGGGCATGCGCGTGCTCTCGTATGCGATGCGCCGGTCGCGCGCGGAGGAGCTGATCGAGCTCGGCAAGAGCTGCGGCTTCGAGCCCCGCGGCATCCTCGCCTGCGGTGGCGCGGCGGTCCGGCTCGTCGAGCGGACGGCGTCGCTGACCAAGGCGCGCACGGATGGCGCGGTCGCGGTGATCGACATCGGTCACGACCGCACGGATGTCGTCGTGGTCGCCGGCGGCAAGGCGGTGTTCAGCCGCAGCGTCGGGCGCGCCGGCAAGCACCTCACGCAGGAGATCGCGGAGTTCTGGAAGCTGCCGTGGCAGGACGCCGAGCGCGCGAAGCACTCGGACGGCTTCGTCGCCTCGCAGGCCGAGCCGGCGACCTCCGATCAGTGGGCGCGCATCCACTCGGTCACCATCAAGCAGCTCGCCCCGTTCGCGCGCGATCTGCGCCAGACCCTCGCGGCGTGCCGCGCGCGCACCGGGTTCGCGCCGATCGCGGCGCTGCTCGTGGGCGGTGGCTCGCGGCTCCGCGGCATCGGCAGCTTTCTCACCGAGCAGCTCGCGATCCCGGTGTGGCGTCCCACGCAGGACGACATGATCGCGCTCGCCGGTCCTCGCCTCGGCGCCGATCTCGGCCAGCTCCCGATCGACAGCGCAGCGATGACGGTGGGCATGGCCTACGACTGCGCCGGTGGCCGCCCGCAGTTCGATCTGCGCTCCGGCTCGCTCGCGGTGAAGATGGACCTGTCGTTCCTGCGCACCAAGGCGGTGCCGCTCGGCGCCGCGGTGCTCGCGATCGCCGCGTTCGCCGCCGGCTCGGCGTACGCGGACCTCTACCGGCTGCGCAAGGCGGAGAAGGTGCTGACGGCGCGCCTGCACGACGAATCGGCGGAGCAGTTCGGCGAGGCGAAGAGCGCCGATGACGTGCTCGCGCAGAACGGCCCGGGTGGGAGCAGCGCGATCTCACCGCTGCCGAAGTTGTCGGCGTACGACATCCTGCTCGAGGTCTCGAGCAGGGTTCCTGCGAAGGACAAGATCGTCCTCGATATCGATCAGATGATGATCGAGGAGACGAAGGTCGATATCCAGGGCACCACGAAGACCGCCGAGGGCATCGATCTCCTCGTGTCCGAGCTGCGCAAGATCGAGTGCTTCAAGGACGTCAGTCGCGGTCAGACCGACACGAACTCCGACGGCACGAAGAAGTTCAAGTTGACCATCACCGCGGCGTGCATGTGAGGTTGTCATGTCGAGCATAAGCGACAAAGCACGAGACTTCTGGGACCGGATCTCCCCGCGCGAGCGACGCCTGGTCGTCATCGCGGGCATCGCGGTGTCGCTCACGATCATCGTGTGGCTCGGGCTGTCGATCGGCGACGGTCTCTCCAACATGGAGGCGCGCAACGAGAAGACCCGCAAGGCGCTGATCGTCCTCGAGGACCTCAAGGCGCGTGGCCCAGCCCGGCCCACCGATGACGTGGTGGCGACGATGGGCGTCGAGCCCCTCAGCCTCGATACCTACCTGACCAACGCCGCGCAGAAGGCGGGCTTCACGCTCAAGGGCACCACGCCGCGCAACGCGGTCACCCGCAACGGCTTCGTCACCAACTCGGTGTCGTGCCAGATCTCCGATCTCTCGATCGATCAGTTCAAGAAGTTCCTCCAGGAGGTCGAGACCGGGTCGAAGGTCGTGGTCGTGACCCGCCTCGATATCCGGCGCGACTTCAAGGCGAAGGAGAAGCTCGACGCGACGCTCGAGGTCTCCACCTACTCCAAGGAGCCGCCGCCCAAGGGCGACTCCGGCAGTGGCTCCGGCAGCGCCGGATCCTCAGAGACGAAGGGCGGCTGAGATGGCGTTCCAGTTGCCACAGCTTGGTCGCAAGACCCGAATGGTGCTCCGCATCGTCGGCTTCTTCCTGCTCGCCGTCGTCACCTTCGTGATCGCGCTGCAGCTCACGTTCCCGTACGGCCGCGTCAAGGACAAGATCGTCGAGGCGCTGTCCACGAAGTACGACGTCACGATCGGCGGCGTCGAGCGCGGCCTCATGCCGGGGCGCGTGTACTTCACCGCTGTCTCGCTGCGCACGCGGCCCGCGACGCCCTCCGAGACCGCGAGCACGCTGTACATCGAGAGGCTCGAGGTCGATCTCGGCATCCTCGCGCTGATCAAGGGCGCGGCCTCGGTCCGCATCGACGCGAAGATCGCCACCGGTCACCTCAAGGGCACGATCTCGATCTCGAAGAGCGGGACGTCGGTCGACATGGAAGGCGTCGACCTTCCCGCCGCCAACCTGCCGATGAAGGAGGCGATCGGCCTGCCGATGTCGGGCAAGCTGGAGATCTCGGTCCAGCTCGATCTCCCGAACGAGCCGAACAAGGCCGGCAAGTCCGCGCCCGACTGGACCAAGGCCTCGGGCGAGATCAACTTCGAATGCCCGAATGGCTGCACGTTCGGCGACGGCAAGACGAAGCTCAAGCCGAAGCTGAAGAACGCGCGCAGCCAGGCGTTCGCCGGCGACGGCATCGACTTCGGCAAGATCAACGTCGACACCATGCTCGCGAAGGTGACGATCAAGGACAGCCAGCTCGAGCTCGAGAAGTTCGATGCGAAGTCGCAGGACGGCGAGCTGCACATCGATTACCAGATGACCCTCGCGCAGGACTTCGGCGAGTCGATGGTCATGGGCTGCCTCCGGTTCAAGGGCTCGGAGACCCTGTCGAAGCGCGAGCCGAAGACCTTCGCCGCGCTCACCACCACGGGTGCGAGCATCGGCCCCGACGGTCTGTTCCACATCAAGCTCGACGGCAGGTTCAAGGAGATGAAGCGGCTCGCCCAGTTCTGCGGTCCCTCGGTGAAGAGCGCGAACATGGATGATCCGGGCGCGACCGGAAACTCGCGGCCGAACCTGACCGTGCAGCCGCCCGACGACACGCTGCG
>JBBRBG010000316.1:0-7511 GCA_038206055.1 Haliangiales bacterium | reverse complement strand
GAGAGGCTTTCTCCTGCTGGAGAAGACTCTGCTTCGGGACCTTCGGGGCCTTTGGGGCTCACCTGAACCAGCGGACTCCGGTTCGCATCCGGCACTGCGGATTGCCGAGCGCGCAGGTCTATGACCTACGCGCTCCTAGTTACTGGATGCCGGTCGGACGAACGAAGACTTCGACCCAGTTGTTGTCGAACGGGTCCTTGCTGGGCTGGTTGAGGACCCAGGTCGAAATCACCATCTCGCCCGGGCGCTGATCGCCGGAGGCGAAGAAGCCGTACGCGCCATTCCACGGGTTCGCGGCGCCCGCGATGTTCGTGCGCGCCCAGGTGCCGTTCTGCTGCTTGGTCGCGAGCAGGAGCTCCTGCGTGGTCGCGTCCTGGTAGGCGATGATCGGGAACATGCCGTTCGCGAGGATCAGCGAGGCGTCGTCGCCGACGAAGTGGAACTCCGGCTTGGGGAGACCATCGACGGTCTGGCCGACGATGCGATAGCCGTCATCGACGACCTCGGGCATCGCGCCCGCCGCATCGCTGACGTACTTGAGGTCGTCCTTCGTGGCGCCCACGTATGCGACGTGCGCGACGCCAGCGGCGTCGATCTGCAGCGACGGGGTCCAACCCGCATCGATGTTGCCGCTGCCGTCGAGGAGCTTGGGCGCGCCGAACTGGCCGGTCGTCGCGTTGAACTTCGACAGCTTGAGGTCGCCGTTCGCGCGGTCGTAGTAGACAACGGCGGGCGCCTGGTTCGGCATGCGCGCCGAGTCGATGAACAGACCGAGGCCGGCCGGCAGCGGATAGATCTCCGGGTTGTTCGGGTCGTCGGGCGGCAGCGGCGCGGTGTCGACCGTCCAGAGCTGCCAGTCGCCGGCGCTGGTCGGGTTCGGAGTCTGCGCAGAGGCGTAGCGAACCTCGGCGCGCGCGCCCATCGCATCGCGGATGTGCGCGAGGTACGCGACGCCCGGGTTGCCGTTATCGCTGCGCAGCGTGAGCGACGTGTACATGCCGATCAGCTCGCCCGACTCGCCGAGCGTCATGCCCGTGCCCTTCGAGATCGTGTGCTTCACCCAGACGTCGTTGACCTTCTGCGCGAACATCAGCGAGCCGGTGTCGCGGTCGAAGTAGGTGACGCAGGGCTGGCCGTTCGCGTTGACGGCGATGCTCGTGTACATGCCGACGTCGGGGCCCGCAGCGTCGATGCCGCCGCGAATGTGCGAGTCGGGGACAACCACCGGACCGTCGGGAACGCCGTCGACCCACTCCCACGCCTCGTTCGGAACGCGGCCCGGATCGACGCGAGCGACGACCAGGTCACCGTGGGTCTGCGCGTAGGCGGAGACCCAGATCGAGCCGTCCTTGCCGGCGGCGACGTCCGAGTACGGTCCGATGCGGCCCGCCGGGATGTCGTCCGAGCACACGCACTCGCCGTCGATGCAGTACGGCAACTCGCCCTTGGCACAGAAATCGGGACCGCAGTCAGCCGCCGTCTCGCACGCCTTGCCCGACGGGTTACCACACGAGCAGCCCGGCGCGAGAGACACGGCGACCGAGATGCCAGCCCAGATCGCGATCTGAACGGTCATGCGACCGGCGCGCGAGCTCGCGAAGCGGCGAAACGCCACCAGCACGCTCGTGCGACGGCGGCGGCGACCGAACACCATCAGGCCGACGACGAGCGTCAGCGCGATGCCACCGGACGACGGACCACCCGAGGTCTGGCAAGCGCAGCCAGTCGTGCCCGGCTGACCGTGGAACGGCGCGACGAGCGCGATCGTCCGGTTGCCGGCCTCGTCCTCGGTGAACACGACGAATTCGTTGTTCACGACGTAATCCTGCAGCTCCTCGCGGTTGAGCCGCACGGTGCCACCCTGGAACCACTGCGACCGCGGCTTGTCCTCGCCCGGCCTGCCGAGCGCGTAGGTGACCTTCTTCTCCGAGACGATGTCCCACAGCGGGAGCGTCATGTTGTCCTCGTCCCACACGAGCTTGTCGGTGAGGACCTTCGGGCCAACGGAGTCGATGATGACGGGCGTCTGCGTCTCGTCGGACGCGGTGCGGTAGTTGCCCCTGACGCGCGACTTGAGGCCGACCGTGTACTTGCCCTGCCACGCGAACGCGGGATCGCGGACCACGAAGCTGCCGTTCGGCACCGCGGTGTACGGGTGCCACATGCCGCCGTTCAGGTTGTACTGCCACTCGAGCTGGCGGCCCTGCGAGTCGGTGCGATCCACATCGAACACGACCTCGGGCATCGCGCCGTTCTTCTTGTGAGTGAGGGACGCACGAATCGCCTCGGGCGGCGGCGTGGTGGTGCGCACGAGGCGAGCCGTCGCTTGCGACATCAGCTGCGGCGGACCGACCTGATCGATCATCAGGTCGAGAGCGGCCGCCGAGGTCATGTCGTGCAGCGCGGCCTGACGAGCGAGCATGCTCGGGCCGAGGGTGGCGAACAGCGCGAGGAAGTCGTCCTGCGTGGTCGTCACGTGCTGGATCGAGAGGTTGTTCAGCGATAGACCCGCGAACGACGGGACGTTGATCGGCGGGATGTTGCCGAGCAGCGGGGTGATGAGATCGAACACGCTCGGCAGCACCATCTCGAGGTGCGCGGCGGTCTCGGCGACGAACTCGCTGTTGAGTACCTTCACCGTCACGCTCTGCGACGTGATGCCGACGAGCGTCGGCTTGATCTTCGCGGGCTGACCCGGCATCTGCTCGAAGTCGAGGTTGACGCCGATGTTCATCGTCAGGTCGAGGGTGAACGCGCGGACGTAACGCTCGTAGAGGAACGCGTAGAAGTCGACCTCCATGTGGTTGACGCCGATCTGCAGCGCGGGCGACGACGGGGTGTTGTCGCCGATCGTGAAGTCGAGCGGCTTCTGCGGGCGGGTGACCAGCAGCAGCGGATCCTTGCCGGTATCCGAGGTCAGCTCGCCGAGCGACGGAACGAGCAGCGAGATCGTGCCGACGTTGAGCTGGTGGATGAAGCTGGTGCCGACGCCGAGGCACATCGCGCCGGACGTCACGAGGTGGTGACCGGCGAGGTCGAGCATCGTCTCGGACACGCCCATCGCGAGGTCAGCCGCCGGCTCCGGGTTGCCGTCGAAGGCGCCGGCCGGGTTGAGGGCGAACGTCGAGCGCGTGGTGATCGGGAGGTTCGCCGGAGCGCTACCGAACGCCGGCGGGATCATCGGCGGCACGCACAGGTTCGGTTCGCTCGCGAACGGGATGTTGTCACCGCGGAGGCCGGTACGGGTCAGCGGATCCTGGTCGGCGTTCATGCCGGTGATCACGCCGAGGCTCATCGCCTTCTTTGCGCCGTCGAGACGGACGTAGCCGCCCGGGACGATGCGCGCTTCCATCAGACCTTCGGTGCCGGGGGAGATGCCCTCGAGCAGCGCGCCGACGTCCATCATGCCCTTCACGCCCAGCGGGTTCGGGAGGAAGCTCTGGATCAACGGGTCGATGATCGGCGTCAGCAGATTCTTGAGCGCGTTCGGGATCGCATCGAGCAGGCTCGCGACCAGGTTGCCGAAGCTCGAGAGGATGCCGCAGCCCGAGAAGTTGAGGTTGAGCTGGAACGAGTTGATGCTCGCGAGGTGAATGTCGAGCTCGCCGTCGGCGGGCTTGATACCGAACGCCACGTCGAAGCTGCCGTTCAGGTTGTTCGAGCTGATGCCGAGGTTGCAGGAGTCGACGTTGATGCCGAGCGCATAGAACTCGAGGTGGATCGACGTGTTGATCGACGTCGACAGGTTCACGCGCAGCGTGTTCTGGTTCGTCACCTGAACACCGAGGCCCGCCGGAGCCGCGTTGAGGTTCACGGCGATCTTGCAGCCGTTGGTGCAACCGGCACCGGAGTTCTGCTTGCAGTAGTCCGCGCTCGCGACGGAGAAGCCCGCGATGCTGACACCGACGTTGCCACCCGGAACGCAGATGCCGTTCTGCAGGGAGTTATTGAGCAGACCCGGCAGCATGTCGGTGAGCTTCTTGAAGCCCTGCTGCGTGACGCGAATCTGCGCGCCACCTTCGACGGTCTGATCCGCCGGTAGTTTCCCGCCGGGGAGAGGTTGTGTGGAGCTGCATGCGCCGCAGCCGCCGAGATTTCCGCATGCGCCCATCAGCACGATGAACGCGGTCGAAAGCACCAAATTGAATCGAGTAGAGCGTACGAACACGGCGGCCTCCCGGCGAAGTCCGAGACCCCCCCTCTAGGGCGTCCCTCATCACATCGCCTCGACGTATACGATGAACGTTGTTCCGTTGAAAAGGACAATCTCCTCGCTACCCAGCCGATATTTTAGGGTTTTCGTGGGTCGTACCTCTCGGCACAGCCGAACGAGAATTCAGATAGTTATGCCAGCGGATCGTGAGCAACCCTGCAGCACACACAGCGACCCCCATGCGCTGCATGCAGGGCTTGACACCTGGGGACCCATGCCGCTATCTACTGCGCCCGACCAGGGTCCGTAGCTCAGTTGGATAGAGCGTCGGGCTTCGAACCCGTAGGTCAGGGGTTCGAATCCCTTCGGACTCACTGAAAATTGAAGAAGTACTCTCGGGGGCGTAGCTCAATGGTAGAGCATCGGACTCTTAATCCGCTGGTTGACGGTTCGAGTCCGTCCGCCCTCACTCGGTAACCTTTCAAATCGCGAATTCCTCGTCGGAGTTCGCGATTTGTGCGTCAACGCGGACAGCTCGGCGCAATCTACGGATGGAGCCGAGGCTCCCGATCACGACCGTAGGGCTCGGTTCCGATCGCGAGAGCCGGAGCCCTCTCGCCCGCGAGCCCAAAAACGCATTGCGCCGAATTACGCGCAGACAACGTCGGTCGAGGTGATACGACAGCCATGTGGGAACGGATCCAACATCCGACGGCAGTGATTCGCCGAGCGGATCGCCCGTCGCGCCCGAAACCGACGAAGCCGCGTTCTTCGTCGTCGGGATCGGAGCGTCGGCTGGAGGGCTCGAAGCCGTCAGCGCATTGCTACGCCGGGTGACGTACGACGGCGCTGGGTTCATCGTGGTTCAACACCTCGCGCCGAACCAGACAAGCATGCTGACCGAGCTGCTCGGCCGCGCGAGCAAGCTCGCGGTCGAAACCATCGAAGACGGCGTCCTGATGCAGCGGAATCATGTCTACGTGTGCCCGCCGAATGCGGTGCTGAGTCTCGAGGGCGACACCATTCGCTTGCTCGCGCCGGGTGGCCTTCGTCCGGAAATGCCCATCGACGCGTTCTTTCGCTCGTTGGCCGACAACCGCGGCATCAAGGCGATGGGCGTCGTGATGTCGGGCACCGGGACCGATGGCACGTTCGGCCTGGCCGCGATCAAGGCGGCCGGCGGGATCACGTTCGTGCAAGAGCCTACCACCGCGAAGTTCGACGGCATGCCGCGCAGCGCGCGCAACAGTGGTGCGGCCGATTTCTGCCTCGCACCCGAAGCGATCGCCGACGAGATCTTGCGGGTCTCGAGCCATCCTTATCTCCAACCAGCGATCGAGCCTGCGCACATGCAAGACCACATGGGTAGCCTCGGCGTGCTGCTCAAGGGCAAATTCGGGATCGATCTGGCGCACTACAAGCCCAATACGATCGAGCGGCGAATTCAGCGACGGATGGCCGTCCATCGGATCGAACGGTTCGAGCAGTATGTTCGGCTCTGTCAGACCAACGCGAACGAGCTCGCCGATCTTCAGAAGGACTTGCTCATCAATGTCACGAGCTTCTTCCGTGACAAAGATCCGTTCGACGTGCTCAAGAACGACATCCTTCCGCGGCTGATCGAAGGCAAGCAAGAGACCGACGTGATCCGGATCTGGGTGCCTGGGTGCTCGTCTGGCGAAGAGGCGTACTCGATCGCGATGTGCCTGGTCGAGCTGCTCGACGAGAAGGGCCTCGCCATCCGCGTCCAGATCTTTGGCACCGACCTCGATGCCGACGCGGTGCAACAAGCCCGACGAGGTGTGTATCCCCACAACATCGTGGCGGACGTGTCGAACGAGCGCTTGCGCCGATTCTTCGTGAAGACCGAGGACGGCAACTATCAGATCATTCGTCGCATTCGCGACATGGTGCTGTTCTCGATCCAGAACATCAGCCGCGATCCGCCGTTCTCCAAGCTCGATCTGATCTCGTGTCGCAACTTGCTGATGTACCTACAGTCGGGAATCCAGAAGAAGGTGCTGCGGATCCTGCACTACGCGCTGAACCCCGCCGGATTCCTCATGCTCGGACATTCGGAGAGTGTGGGGGATGCGGCCGAGCTCTTTGGGTTGATCGATCGCAACAACAAGATCTACAGCGCGAAGCACGTCAGCTTGCCGGCGATCGAGCTCGGTCCGCGCGCGAGGAGCCCTGCGGCTGCGCCCCAAGAGCGGCCCACGTTCGCCGCAGCTCGTCCGACGCTCAGCCTCGCCCATCTGGCAGACCGCAAGATCCTCGAGCAATACGCGCCACCCGGCGTCGTCATCAACGACGCCATGGACATCGTGTACTTCCGCGGCCAGAGCGACCGCTATCTGCAACAGCCATCCGGTGTTGCCACACACAACATCTTGAGGCTCGCTCGTCCCGAGCTCCATGCCACCCTGAAATCGACGATCGAACGCGTGTCCGCGACGAACGAGCTCGTCACGGTGGTGGCACAGGTCAAGACCGATGGCCTTGGCCTTTCGCCCTTCACCCTGATCGTACAGCCGATCGTCGAGCCGGAGACCAAAGCGCGGTGCGTGCTCGTCCTGTTCAAGGATGGCGTCGATGAACGGCTCATGCCAACGGCGGCAGTAGCTGCGATCTCGGATGGGACCAGCGACTCGGCGGGGGCACTCAGTCAAGAGCTGGCACTCACGAAGGAGTACTTGCAAAGCACGATCGAAGACGTCGAACGCGCCAACGAAGATCTGCAGTCGGCCAATGAAGAGCTGCAATCCTCCAACGAAGAGCTTCAGAGCTCGAACGAAGAGCTCGAAACTTCGCAGGAGGAGCTGCAATCAACGAACGAAGAGCTGGTCACGCTCAACGACGAGCTGCAGAGCCGGATGATAGATCTCAGCACCTCGAACGACGATCTGCATAACCTGCTTCTCGGCGTCGACCGCGCGATCGTGATTGTCGGGCTCGATCTGAGGATCCGCCGGTTCACCCATGCGGCGGAGAAACTGTTGAATCTGTTGCCGTCGGACCTCGGTCGCTCGGCTTCGCAGCTCAACTCGTTCCTCGGCGGTTTCGGGGTCGAGGCCGTCATCGCAGATGCGATCAAGAACCTCGCCACGGTCGAGCGCGACCTCCAAGCCACCGACGGACGCTGGTACTCGCTGCGGATCATGCCCTATCGCACCCTCGACTTGATGATCCGCGGCGCGGTGATCTCGGTCATCGACATCGACCTGTCGAAGCGGAGGACGGATCTCTCCGCCGCCGTGGTTGAATACGCCGCCGAAGGACTCGCGGCCATCCAGCATCCGCTGATGATCCTCGACGGCAATCGTGCCGTGATCTGGGTCAACGATCTCTACTTCGA
>JBBRBG010000315.1:0-7648 GCA_038206055.1 Haliangiales bacterium | reverse complement strand
GAGAGGCTTTCTCCTGCTGGAGAAGACTCTGCTTCGGGACCTTCGGGGCCTTTGGGGCTCACCTGAACCAGCGGACTCCGGTTCGCATCCGGCACTGCGGATTGCCGAGCGCGCAGGTCTATGACCTACGCGCTCCTAGTTCTTCGCCGGCGTAGGCGCGCTAGCAGCGACCTGCGGCTCGATCGCGAACTGCAACTCGAACTGCGTCTGCCCGCGCCACATCTGCGCGGTCACCTGATTCGCCGTGCGCAGCGAATCCCAGATGGTCTGCAGCTGATCGGGGCGCGAGAGCGGCTTGCCGTTGATCGCGAGCAGCACGTCGCCAGGCACCACGTCGACATCGACGAGCGGACCGGTTCGATCGAGGAGCTGCACGAGCTGCCAGCCGACGAACCGTTCGCCATTGAGTTGCGGCGCGATCTCGAGCTGGCGCAGGAACATGCCGGGACCGGCGTCGAGCACGGCGACCAGTCTGTCGCGCGCGATCGTGCCGGTGCGCAGGCCCTTGCCCGTCGGCGCGACGGGACGCGGTGCCTCGGCGGGCGGTGCGGCCGGCTCGCTGTCGTCGCGCTTGTTCATCGCCCCGAGGTCCTCGTCCATCGGCGTGGTCTGCGGCGACGTGTGCGGAGCGCAGGCAGCGAGAACGACGGCGAGCAGAGCAGGGCGCATGCCCACGAAGCTACGGCAACGTCCCGACGAGCGCCACAATCGCGCCGAACACCGCGTCGGGCGAGGCCTCGCCGTCGATGGACTCGATCCGCTCGCCCTGCGCCGAGAGCTCGGAGATCGTGGCCTTGTAACCGGCCGCGACCTCCTCCTGCATGCGCATGTCCTCGAACAGCTCCTGGACCCGGCCGGCGGCAACCCGGCGAGCCGCGGCGACCTCGGGGCGGACACTGAGAAAGATCGTCAGGTCGGGCTTTCGTGCGCGCGCGTTGAGCGTGGTGATCCAGTCGCGATCTGCACCGGTACCCTGGTACGCGAGCGAGGAGTGGTACCAGCGGTCGGAGACCACGGTCGCGCCTGCGGCGAGCTGGATCTCGACCTCGCGCTGCAGGTGATCGAGACGGTCGGCGGCAAACAGCAGACCGAACGTGCCCTGCGAGAGCGACTGATCCGGAATCGTGTGGCCGCCGGTCAGCATCTCGCGGATCAACTTGCCAATCGGGCCATCGCTCGGCTCGCGCGTCAGATGGGCCGCGATGTTCTTGCTGTTGAGATGCGCGACGAGACGGCGGGCCTGCGTGGTCGTACCCGCGCCATCCAGGCCTTCCAGGACGATCAAGCGGCTCATGCGCTCGCGACTATAGCGCGCAGTTCAGGCGCGGCGGCGAACCATGGCCGCCACGAACAGCAGAGCGGCGAGGCCACCGGCGATCAGGGCCGCATACAGCATCCACACGGGGCGGCGACCGCCACTCGGCGAGTTCGCGGCGGCGCTCTGCGCAGGCGCGTAGTCGGGCTCGAGGGAGACCGCCTTGCGATAGTCGGGGCCGCCGTCCTTGCCCTGCGCCTCGAGCGACTTGCCGAGCGCGTAGTGATGGGCAGCGAGGGCGTGGGTCGCATCTTTGCCCTTCGGATCGAGGCCGTGCGCCTTGGAGTACGCGGCCGCTGCATCGGGCCACTTCTTGTCGGCCTCGAGCTGCTTGCCCCATGCGGCGTAGATCGTGGCCATGTTCTCGCGCTGACCGCGCTGCGGGTTCTGCGCGAGCAGCCGATCGAGCATCGCGGTCGCAGCGGCGAGGTCACCTGCATCGGCCTTTGCCTTCGCGGCGGCCCACTGCGTGCTGTCGAGCTTCTCGCGCTCGCCATCGTAGTACTCGAAGATGCGCTTCGTCAGCTCCTCGAGGTCGACCTTCACGGTCTTCGAGGTCTTCTCGTAATCGTCGAGCGTGGGATCGTCGAGCGGGTAGTCCTCGTGGAGGAGCTCGTTCGCCGCCGTGCGAAGCTCGTTGTCGGCGAGCTCGCGATAGGTCAGCCACAACGGCTTCTCCTTCTTCGTCAGCTTGCCGCCGGGGAGCGACAGCTTCTTGCGCGGCGCGGGCGGCGGGGGAGGGCCCGTGATGTAATCCATCCACGCGGCGCGCGCGGCGGCACGGACGCGCGGAGCATCGTCGTTGACCTTCGTCCACACCGCGTGCACGGCCTCGCGCAGCTTCGTGGTGCGGAACGTCTCGAGGATCGCGATCGTCAGCGCCTCGTTGCCAGCCGCCGAGGACAGCGCCTTGCCGGCCTCCTGGCGATCGAGTCGTTCGAGCTGCCACGTCGCGTAGCGCTTGCGGTCGTAGTTCTTCGCCTGGGATTCCTTCGTCAGCACGGGAATCGACTGCGGCTCCATCTTGCGGAGGTAGCGACCGCACTCGTCGCGATAGATCATCGTCTCGTCGTAGAACGCGGCGTTGAAGATCGGCTGCGCGGCGAGGATCTCCTTCGAGGTGGCAAGCGCGCGGATCGCGGCATCGTCGGCGAGCACCTCACCGACGCCGGCCATCGCGGGATCGAGCCCGAGCAGCGAGGTCTGCCAGTCGAGCTCGTCGTCGGCCTTGCGCTCCTTCGCGGTCTGTCGCTCGGGCGTGTTGAACTTGCCCGTCTTGTCGGGGATCTGCGCCTTGATCTCCTTGAGCACCGCGCGCCGCTCCTCGATCGAGGCGGTGTGCGTGCGGGCGAGCCACTCGCCGATCTCGTCGATCGCGTGCGGGGCGAGCGCGATGAGGTCCTTGATCGCGGCCTCGCGTGCGGCGCGATCGGGGCCGGCGACGATGTTCTCGAGCGCTGCTTTCACCTTCGCGTCGTCGGGACCCGGCGTGCGCGGCGAGGCAGGCGGGGCTTCCGCCTTCGCCTCGGTCTTCTCCGCCTTCTTGTCGCGCTTCTTGTCGGCGCTCGCATCGCGCGGCGCCACAGTCGCGACCGTGGTCGCGAGGAGCAGGAGCACGAGAGCACGCATCCGGGGAGACGTAGCCAATCGGCGGGGAGCGCGCAAGTCGGGGATCAGACGCTCGGAGAGCGCCGGCGATTCCGTCAATGCAGCCGCTCGGGGGCGATCGCGTCCCCGAGGTCGATGAACTCGAGGAACCGGAGGCCGATCGCGCGGCTCGCGGCGGCTTCTCCAGAACCGGAGAAGTTTAGGTAGTGGTGATGCTTGACCTCGGCGCGCGCCACGATCTCGTCGATCAGGTCGTCGCTCCGCAGGTGCTGGAAGTGCACGGTGACCACGGTCCCGAGCGGCGGCGCGTAGCTCATCTCGACGAGGATTCCGCCCGCGGACACATTGCGGGCGATCGCCACGGCCTCGCCGTAGAGCTCGGACCCGATGACGACCAGGAAGGCCTTATCGAAGCGCATATGCACGCGCTTCTCGCGGCCACGAGTATCGAGCGGCTCCGCCGGGATCGCCCGCTGATGGGGAGTCGGGCGGCTGTCCTCGAGGACGTGGGCTAGATCCATGGGTTCGCGACGCTTCACCCGATAATGATCGCGCAGTAGAGGTGATGGAGGCAAAAAACTCACCTTATCCTACATGGACAATGGATCTGGCTCACCCCCTCCCGCTTCGCTAGTCTCACCGCGTGCGGTTCGCCCTCGGCTTGATGATGGTGCTCGCGACCACCTCGGTCGCGGCGGCCAAGCCATCGAACCCCGCGTTCCTTGGCATCGGCATGCACGACGAGCCCGATGGCTGCCATGTCGACAACGTCACCCGCGGCAGTGGAGCGAAGGCCGCGGGCCTCCGCGCGAGCGACGTCATCATGGCGATCGACAAGTCGCCGACCCCGAACTGCAACGTGATCCTCGCGAGCGTGCAGGGGCACACCGCCGGCGATCGCGTGGAGCTTCTGATCCAGCGCAGTGGTCGCGTGCTCACCGTGAACGCGGACCTCGTGTCGCGTGACGAGATCATGCGTCGCCGGCTTGTCGGCCAGACGATGGTCGCGACGGAGCTGATGGGCGTCGACGACGACCGCATGGTCGACCTCAGCTCGCTGCGCGGCAAGACCGCGATCGTCGGCCTGTTCGACCTCGGTCGCTGCGCGGACTGCAACTCGGTGTTCGGCAAGCTCGCCACGTGGACGCGCGCGCAGGCCGACAAGGGTGGCGCGGTGCCGATGTCGCTCGCAGTCAGCGTGGCGCCGCTCGGAAGTCAGCTGAAGGTCGTGAAGCCGATCGGCCTCGATGTACCGCTCGCGATCGCCGACCGCGCGATGTTCGAGGAGCTCACGGTGCCCGATAGCGAGCGCATCAGCTTCATGGTGATCGATTGTCGCGGCGTGGTGCAGTACGTCGCGCCGATCGCGCCCAACGGCGACGATACCGACGCTGCGATCGACGAGCTGTTCGCGGCCGCCGAGCAGGCGTCGCGCCGGTCGATGAAGTGATCCGGACGCTCCTCGGCAAGACCCCCGTCCTCGGCAAGGGCGTGTTCGTGGCCGAATCTGCGGCGGTGATCGGCGACGTGGAGATCGGCGATCAGTCCAGCATCTGGTACTCGACCGTGATCCGCGGCGATGTCATGTCGATCCGGATCGGCGCGCGCACCAGCATCCAGGACGGTGCGGTTGTCCACGTCACCGCCGGGCGCTACGGCACCACGATCGGGAGCGACTGCACGGTGGGACACGGCGCGATCATCCATGCGTGCGTGGTCGAGGACATGTGCTTGATCGGCATGGGATCGATCATCCTCGACGGTGCACGCATCGGCCGTGGCAGCCTCGTGGGTGCAGGTGCGCTCGTGACACCGGGCACCGACATCCCTCCGGGCAGCCTGGTGATCGGATCCCCCGCGAAGGTGAAGCGGCCGATCAATGAACGCGAGCGGGAGCAGATCGTGTTCGGTGCGGCTCACTATGTCGAGCTAACCGCTCGGTACCTTGCAGAAGGCAGCTGATCCTCGGTACCTTTGATCGTCGAGGATGAAGCGTCTGACGGTTGAGACGTCTACTCGATGACGATGATGCGCAGGCGCACCAGGACTGTCGGCTTCGCACGCGCTGTGCTCGCGCGCGTGGTGACGGTCACGGCCGCGCTGGTGATCCTGTTCCGCGCCGCGCCCGCGCACGCCGACAACGTGAGCGAGCTGATCCGGCAGCTCGACGATGACTCCGACAAGGTTCGCCTCGCCGCTGCCGTCAACTTGACGAAGCTCGGAGATCAGAAGGCGATCCTTGCGCTCGTCAAGGTGCTCGGCAACGACGGCTCCGCCGACGTGCGAAGTGCCGCGGCGATCGGCGTCGCGAAGCTCGTGGACTCGAGCACGAAGCCGGGCATCAAGAACCTCGTGATCAGCGCGCTCAAGAAAGCCGAGGCGAACGACGCCAGCTCGCTCGTGAAGTCACAGGCGAGCAAGTCGCTCTCGGCCCTCGGCGCAGGCGGGGGTGGTGGCGGAACGCCGCCGCCGACCAGCGGCAAGAACGGCATCTACGTCAACATCGGGCCGATGTCCTCGAAGACCGGCGATCCGGCCGCGGACGCGAAGATGCGCCCCGCGATGGTGAAGGTCTCGACCCAGACCCTCGGCAAGGTCGCGAGCTCGATGGCGACGTCGTGGTCCGGCGGCATTCCGACCTCTGCGCAGCTCAACCAGAAGGGTTTTCAGGGCTTCTACGTGGACGGAACCCTCAACGAGCTCAAGGTCGCGACGGCCGGAAACTCGACCACTGTTTCCTGTAAGATCAGCATGTTGCTCGCGAGCTTCCCCGACAAGAGCGTGTTTGGCTTCTTGAACGGTGGTGCGAAGGTTCAAGGTGGTTCTTCGGCCAAGGACATCGCACTCTCGAGTGACGACTGTGTCAGCGCCGTTGTCGAAAGCTTGATCGCGAGCAAAATAGTTCCGACGATCAAGACGAAGGCTGGAATCCCGTGAGCGAACCAACCAAACCACCCGCGTCTGCTCCGGCCCCCAAGCCGGCAGGTGGCGGCGGTGGCTTCAAGGGGCCCAAGCCCGGCGACCGCGGACACAAGCGGAGCTGGAAGAACCTCCTCATCAACAAGCGCTACCAGCTGCAATTCACGCTGTTCATGGTCGGGCTGTCGACCCTGCTGATGGCCGGTCTCGGCATCTGGGTCATGAAGGTCGCGAACGAGACCACCACGGTCTCGATGGCCAGCGTGCGTGGCACGCCGTGCCCGAAGGTCCCCGCGCTCGTCGAGAGCTCCGGTCAGGATGAAGACGTTCTGCCGGTGCCGATGAAGCTCCCCGACGACACGGGCTCCGCTGCACCCAGCGACACGCCTCCCGCCGCGCCTGCGGCATCGATCGATCCTCCGGCGCCAACGCCGCCTGCCGCGGGCAGTGGCAGTGCTGCGCCCGAGGCGCCGCGCGAGCGCGCGACGGTCGTGATGGACGAGAGCTCGATGACGATGCTGCCGTCCGTCATCAAGGTGCCCGAGGACTTCGGCGCGAAGGTCGTCGGTCACTGGACGTGCGAGCTGCGGCTCGGCTCGGAGATCAATGCGCTCGAGCGCGGTCGCCTGCTCATCCTCTACGTCCTGATCGCTACGGGCCTGCTCCTCGTCGTCGGGCTCGCGTTCTACGGCATCAAGATGACCCACAAGGTCGCGGGCCCGCTGTTCAAGGTCTCGCTGTATCTCGGTAAGATGCAGCAGGGCAGGTTCGACAAGGTGTGGAACCTCCGCAAGGGCGATCAGCTCGTCGATTTCTACGAGCACTTCAAGAACGCGCACGCGGGTGTCGTGAAGATGGAGAAGGAAGACGTCGTGAAGCTCAAGGCCGTGATCGCCGCTGCCGAGCAAGCGGGTGCGGGCAACCACGCGACCATCGTCGAGCTGCGTGACATCGTCGCGCGCAAGGAGAAGGCCATTGAGTGATCCCACCGCCGCGACGGGCGTGCCGGGTGGGAACGCAAAGCCCGCTCCGCGCCCGCGCTACAAGCGCAAGCTCTCCAACTACCTGCTCGACAAGAAGCTGCAGCTTCGCTACGTCCTGCTCGTCACGATCCTCTCCGGCGTGATCGCCGGCGCGCTCGGCTACATGATCTACCAGCAGAAGCGCCTCGCCTCCGAGTCGATCGAGAAGGACCTCGCGTCTCTCACCCAGGCCGACTCGTCGCAGGAGGACTTCCAGGAGCACGTGGCCTCCGGCCTCGAGTCGGAGGATCGGGCGCTCGTCTACAAGATGGCGGGCGTCGGCGTTGGCCTCGTCGTCATCCTGTCGCTCTACCTCCTGATCATGACCCACAAGGTCGCCGGCCCGCTCTACAAGGTCTCGATGTACTTCGATCGAATGGCCGTCGGACGGCTCGGTGTCGTCACCCCTCTCCGCGAGGGCGACATGCTCCAGGACTTCTATCTGAACTTCAAAGACATGCACGACGCGGTCAGAGCCCGCGCGCAGGCCGACGCGTCGGCCCTCGAGAAAGCCCTCGAAGCGCTGCGTGATTCGAAGAATCAGGCCGACTACCGCGGCGAGGCGCGCGCCAAGATGGACGAGGCGCTCGACGAGCTCGACAAGCACTTGATCGAGCGCAAGAAGCAGCTCGCGTGATCGCGCTGCGGTCATCCGCGGCCTGCTGGATCGCGGCGGCAGTCGCGGTCGCCATCGTCGCTGTGGTGGTGGCGCTGCGGTCGACTGCGCCGGCGCAGCAGGCGCCCGACGTGGCGGCGGCGCTCGATGCGCACGATCCGGTAGAGA
>JBBRBG010000314.1:0-7681 GCA_038206055.1 Haliangiales bacterium | reverse complement strand
AGCGTCGAGCTCGCTCACCGATCTCATGAAGGCGCGCAACCTCAGCGAGGCCGACGTCAACGCCGCGCTGAAGACGTACACGCCGACCGGCCACTTCGACGAATACCTCGTGTTCGCATCGGGCGGGCACGGCGGTCAGGTCATCGTGATCGGTGTGCCTTCGATGCGCATCCTCAAGTACATCGCCGTGTTCACGCCCGAGCCCTGGCAGGGGTTCGGCTTCGACGACGGCTCCAAGAACCTGCTCGACGAAGGAAAGCGGTTCGGCAAGGTGATGACCTGGGCCGATACCCACCACCCGGCGCTGTCGGAGATGGGTGGCGAGTACGACGGAAAGTTCCTGTTCATCAACGACAAGGCGAATGCACGCGTCGCGGTCATCGACCTCAGGGACTTCGAGACCAAGCAGATCGTGACCAGCGAGCTGATCGGTGGCGATCACGGCGCGACGTTTGTCACCCCGAACACCGACTACGTGATCGAGACCACCCAGTACCCCGTACCGTTCGGCAGCACCTACGCCGACCCCGCGAAGGACTTCAAGGAGAAGTTCCGCGGCGCGGCGATCTTCTGGCGCTTCGATCGCACGAAGGGACGGATCGACAAGGACGAGTCGTTCGCGGTCGAGTTCCCTCCCTATACGCAGGATCTCGCCGACGCCGGCAAGCTGTCCAGCGACGGCTACGCGTTCTTCAACTCGATCAACACCGAGCTGACGTGGGGCGGAAATCAGGAGGGCAATCCGCCGATGGAGTCGGGTTACTCGAAGAACGACATGGACTACCTCCACGTCGTCAACTGGAAGAAGGCCGCGGAGCTGGTCAAGGCCGGCAAGGCCGAGACGATCAACGGCATGAAGGTGCTGCGACTCCCCGTCTCGATCGCGGAGAAGGTGCTGACGTTCGTGCCCGAGTCGAAGAGCCCACACGGCGTCGATGTCACGCCCGACGGCGAAGAGATCGTGATCGCGGGCAAGCTCGACACCCACGGCACCGTCTACAGCTTCGCGAAGATCAAGGCGCAGATCGACGCGGGCAAGTTCGAGACCAAGGACAGCTACGGCGTGCCGGTGCTGTCGTTCAAGGACTCGATCCGCGGTCAGGTCGAGCTCGGCCTCGGCCCACTGCACACCCAGTACGATGACAAGGGTAACGCGTACACGTCGCTGTTCCTCGAGTCCGCGGTCGTCAAGTGGTCGGTGAAGGATCTCAAGGTGCTCGACAAGATGCCGACCCACTACAACGTCGGCCACCTCGTGGCGGCCGAGGGCGACACGATCCACCCGGACGGCAAGTACCTCATCGCGATGAACAAGTGGGCGATCGACCGCTTCAACAAGGTCGGCCCGCTGCTGCCGCAGAACTTCCAGCTCGTCGATATCAACGGCGACAAGATGCAGCGCCTCATGGACCTGCCGATACCGCTCGGCGAGCCGCACTACGCGCAGATGATCAAGGCCGACAAGATCAAGCCCATCGATGTCTACCCGCCCGGCGAGGATCCGATGACCGGCAAGACCTCCCCCGACGCGGTCGAGGCCAACAAGGAGCGCATCGAGCGCAGGGCCGACGGAGTCCACGTCTACATGACGGCGATCCGGAGTCACTTCACGCCCGACATCATCCGCGTCAAGGAGGGTGACACCGTGAAGATCCACCTCGACAACATCGAGCAGGCGTACGACGCGACCCACGGGTTCGCGATCGACTCCTACAACATCAACCTCAGCATCGAACCCGGCGAGCACAACGATGTCACCTTCGTCGCCGACCGAGCTGGCGTGTTCCCGATGTACTGCACCGAGTTCTGCTCGGCGCTGCACCTCGAGATGGCGGGATACCTCCTCGTCGAGCCCAAGTAGGTAGCCGCGATGTCCGCCGGCGTCCGCATGCTCGTTCTCGCGCTCGCATCGTGTGGTGAAGCGCGGGGCATGGTGGACGCCGTGCACGAGACCTCGCAGATCTCGCACCCGATCCGGCCCGAACACTGTGTCGAGATCGCGCCTGGTGCTTCGATCCAGGCCGCTCTCGACGACCCGGCGAACGCGGCAGTGTGCCTCGCGCCCGGCGATCACCACGGCACCCTGAAGATCGCGCGTGCGGTCACGCTGTGGGGTGAACGCAGCGCGGTGCTTCACGGCGGTGCGGGCACGATCATCGATGTGACGGCTCCCGGAGGCGCGGTGCTGGGCCTGACGATCGATGGCACCGGGGGACGATTCGACCTGCTCGACGCCGCCGTCCGGATCGTCGCGGACGACACGCGCGTCGAGGGGATCGCGGTGACGAACGCGGTATTTGGCATCCTCGTGGAGCGCGCCGCCCGCGTCCGCCTGATCGGCAACGACATCGCGGGCGGCCGCGACGTGGCGATCGGGATGCGGGGAGACACGATGCGGCTGTGGGAGACCCGTGATTCGGTGATGTCGGGCAACACCGTCGAAGACGGTCGCGATGTCGTGATCTGGTACTCGAGCGGGAACACGATCTCGAACAACCACGTGAACGGAGGGCGCTACGGCCTACACTTCATGTACAGCCACAACAACCTGGTGCGCGGCAACGAGCTCACGAACGGCACGGTCGGCGTGTTCATCATGTACAGCCACAGCCTCCACCTCACCGACAACGTGATCGCGAACGCCGCGGGTGCAGCCGGCATGGCGATCGGGGTGAAGGACGCCGGCAACATCTACATGACTGGCAATCGCTTGATCCACGACACCATCGGCATTTATCTCGACTCGTCCCCGATGCAGCAAGGTGATCGCGTCGAGATCGAGGGCAACGTGTTCCGGCTCGACGACACGGCGATCGTCTTCCACTCGAGCGCCCACGGCGTGGCAGTCACAGGCAACGACCTCGCCGACAACGGCACGCAGGTCCGGGTCGACGGCGGTGGGGATGCCACGGCCGTCGATTGGCGCGCTAACTACTTCGACGACTACACGGGCTACGACTTCGACGAGGATGGCTTCGGAGATGTGCCGTACGAGCTGCGTTCGCTGTCGAACCAGCTCACGTCGCAGAACCCCAGCCTCGCCCTGTTTCATGGGACGCCGGCGCTCGCGCTCGTCGACGCCGCCGCTCACCTCGACCCTCTCTACCAGCCAGCCGCCGTGCTCGCCGATCCGACGCCTCGGATGGAGGCGCGCTGGACGGTCGAGCGCGTAACGAGGCCCACACCGTGAAGCTCTCGCTGTCCAAGGTCGACAAGCGATTCGGCAAGGTCCACGCCCTCCGCGCGATCGATCTCGACCTCCCGGCGGGCGCCAAGGTGGCGTTGATCGGGCCGAATGGCTCGGGGAAGACCACGCTGATCCGGGTGCTGCTCGGCCTGGTCCAGTACCAGGGAGAGATGCGCGTCGACGATGCACCGATCAGCCGCGCGGAGCTGGCGCCGCGGATCGCGTACGTGCCGCAGCTCGCGCCCCAGGTCGCCGCGAGCTGCGGTGATCTCGTGCGCGCCATCTGCGATCTCCGCGGCCTCGAGGTCCGCGCGGTTCGCGAGATCGCGGCCCGCCTCGAGCTCCGGCTCGACGAAGTCGCGAGCCGACCGTTCCGTAGTCTGTCGGGAGGCTCGAAGCAGAAGCTGTTGATCGCGCTCGCGCTCGCGGTGCGCCCCGAGCTGCTGATTCTCGACGAGCCCACCGCCAGCCTCGACGCCGAGGCCCGCGGCCGGTTCTTCGAGCTCCAGCGTGAGCTCGCGGGCGACGCGACCTTGATCCTGTGTTCGCACCGGCTCGAGGAGATCCGGTCCCTCGTCGATCACGTGGTCGCGCTGCACGAGGGCCGGCTGATCTATGACGGCGACGCCGCGAGCTATCTCGCGCAGCGCGTGGGCTCGCTCCTCGAGGTCCGGATCGCGGCCGAGGACGCAGGCTGCGGCTGGCTCGCCGAACACGGCTTCGCGGCGGGTGCGAATGGCTGGTGGAGCCGGAGCGTGGACCGCGCGTCGAAGCTGACCTTGGTGCCAGCGGCGTACGAGGCGCTCGGCGCCGGGTTGCTCGACCTCGTGGTCCGGGATGTTGACCTCGTGGAGCTCCGCGGGGAGGTGCGCCATGGCGCGTGAGCTCCCGTGGTTCCGGATCGGTCTCGTAGGACTCCTCGTCGCCGCCGTCATCGGGGTGGTCTTCGTGGTGCGCGGCGGCCACACCGTCCCCGACGAGGTCCAGCCGATCGAATGGGGTCGACAGGCGTGCGCGCACTGCCAGATGCTGATCGATGATCCGCACCACGCCGCGCAGCTCGTCACCGGCGAAGGCGAGGCGCTGTCGTTCGATGACCCCGGGTGCGCACTGCGCTACGTCGAGGACCATCACCCCACCGTGCACCGCTTGTGGTTCCACGCCGGCACGGGCGAGCGTTGGCTCTTGGCCGACCAGGTCAGCTTCCTCACGGGCCGTCCCACGCCGATGGGCTCTGGCCTGGTTGCCGTCGAACCGGGCACTGCAGGAGCCGTCGATCTCGCCGCTGCTCGTCGGATCGCCACGCAGGTCCGCGCGCCGGAGGACATGCGATGAGCTTCGGACGCCAGCTCCGCGCCTCGGCGCGGCTCGACTTCGCCGAGGTGTTGCGATCGCGCTGGATCTGGTTCTGCGTCGCGACCTACGCGGTCCTCGGCGGAGTGCTGCTCACCGTCGGCGTCCGCGAGTCGTCGATCCTCGGCTTCACCGGCACGTCACGGGTGCTGCTCTCGTTCTCCCATGCCCTGATCCTGGTGCTGCCGTTGATCGCCCTCATGGCCCTCGCACCCGCGGTGCAGCGCGCGCGAGAGGATGGATCGCTCGAGCTGCTCTTCAGCCAGCCGCTGTCCCCCGGAGCGTGGTTCCTCGCGGTGTGCGGCGTCCGCTATCTCGCGCTCGTGATCCCGCTCGCCGTGGTCATGCTCGGTATCGGCGTGTGGGGCCAGCTCGTGCACGACACCCCGATCCCCTGGCCGTACATCGGACGCAGCCTCGCGATCTCCTCCTCGCTGCTCCTCGCGTTCGCGGGCATCGGTGCGGCGATCTCGGTGTTCGTGCGAAATCCGGCGCGCGTGATCACCTACCTCGTCCTCACGTGGGCGCTCGGGGTGGCGCTCCTCGACTTCGGCCTGATCGGGCTGATGCTCCGATGGCGGCTGGATCCCCATGCGGTGTTCACGCTGGCGGTATGTAACCCCGTGGAGGCCGCGCGCCTCGCCCTCCTCTCTCACCTCCAGCCAGATCTGTCGACGTTCGGACCGGTCGGCTTTTATCTCGCGAACCGCGTCGGTGGCGGCGTGCTGTTCGCGATCGGTGTCGTTTGGCCCGCTGTCGTCGGACTCGGGGCCTGGCTGATCGCCTACCTCGGATTTCGGCGCAGCGATCGCATCTGAAGGAGTCATCACGTGCAGCAAGCAATCGACCAGTTCTATGCCTTCCTCGATCGCCCCCTGTACATGTGGGCGCGACCGATCCTCTTGCTGCTCGTGATCCCGCTGGCGCTGACCATGACCAAGCCCCTGTGGAAGATCTCGATGACGGCGCCCCAGTATCCCGACGGGCTCTACATGGAGATCTACGCCCACAAGATCGAAGGCGGTAACAACGGCCAGCACATCAAGGAGATCAACACGCTCAATCACTACATCGGGATGCACAAGATCGACCGCGCCGAGCTCTCGGATCTCGACTGGATCCCGTTCGCGATCGGCCTGTTGGTCGTGCTCACGCTGCGCTGCGCGGCGATCGGCAACGTGCGTTCGCTCGTCGACCTCGCCGTGATCGCTGGCTACGTCGGCGTGTTCGCGATGGGCAAGTTCGTCTACAAGCTCTACGTGTTCGGGCACAACCTCGATCCCGACGCACCGATCAAGCTCGAACCGTTCACACCCGCGATCTTCGGGACAAAACAGATCGCGAACTTCACGACATCGAGCTACCCACAGCTGGGTTCGATGTACATCGGCATGTTCTTCGCCGGCATCCTGGGCCTGCTCGGGTGGCACCTGATCGCCGGCCGCCGGCAGGCGAAGCGCGCCAAGGCCGCCTCGGCGGCGGCCGCTGCGGTGACGGTGACGCCGGCGCCGGTGCCCTGACGCAGCGAATGCGGGAAACGGCCCGCGCTCACCCGGTCACGCCATGGTACGCCATGCTCCCCATGGCGAACACGATCACTCATTGGATCGACGGAAAGCTGTTCGAGAAGACCGCCGAGCGGCACGGCGATGTCTACAACCCAGCCACCGGCGACGTGCAGAGCCGGGTCGCGATGGCGACCCCCGCCGTCGTCGACGAGGCCGTGGAGTCTGCCTGGAAGGCCGCGCAGGCGTGGCGGTCGGTCTCGATCGCGAAGCGAACGAAGATCCTGTTCGCGTTCCGCCAGCTCGTGGACAAGCACCAGCACGAGATCGCGAAGCTGTTGACCCTCGAGCACGGCAAGGTCACCGCCGATGCGCTCGGCGAGGTCAACCGCGGGCTCGAGGTCATCGAGTTCGCGTGCGGCATCGCCGACCTCGCCAAGGGCGAGTACTCGGAGAACGTGTCGACCGAGGTCGATACCTATTCGATCCGCCAGCCGCTCGGCGTGGTCGCCGGCATCACACCGTTCAACTTCCCGGCGATGGTGCCGATGTGGATGTACCCGATCGCGATCGCGTGCGGGAACACGTTCATCTTGAAGCCGAGTGAGCGCGATCCTTCCTGCGCGAACTTCTGCGCACAGCTGTTCTCGGACGCCGGCCTACCGCCGGGCGTGTTCAACGTGGTCCACGGTGACAAGGTCGCGGTCGATCGCTTGCTCGAGCACCCGAAGGTCGGGGCGATCTCGTTCGTCGGCTCGACGCCGATCGCGCAGTACATCTACGAGACCGGCACCAAGCACGGTAAGCGCGTGCAGGCGCTCGGCGGCGCGAAGAACCACATGATCGTTCTTCCCGATGCCGACATGGAGCTCGCGGCCGACGCGGCCGTGTCCGCGGGGTACGGCTCCGCCGGGGAGCGGTGCATGGCGATCAGCGTGCTCGTCGCCGTCGGCAACGCGGCCGACAAGCTAGTGCCGCTGCTCAAGGAGCGGATCGGCAAGCTCGTGGTCGGTGATGGCCTCGACAAGGCTTCCGAGATGGGCCCGCTGATCAACAAGGCGCACCGCGACAAGGTCGCCGGCTACGTCGACACGGGCGTCGCCGAGGGCGCGACGCTCGTCTCCGACGGCCGCACGCTCTCGGTCTCCGGCCGCGAGAAGGGCTTCTTCCTCGGGCCGTGTCTGTTCGACAACGTGAAGCCGAACATGACCATCTACAAGGACGAGATCTTCGGCCCGGTGCTGTCGATGACGCGCGTCGCGACCTACGACGAGGCGATCAAGCTGATCAACTCGAACCCGTACGCGAACGGCGTGGCGATCTTCACCAACGATGGCGGCGCCGCTCGCAAGTTCCAGCACGAGGTCGAGGTCGGCATGGTCGGGATCAACGTCCCGATCCCCGTCCCGATGGCCTACTACTCGTTCGGCGGTTGGAAGGCTTCTCTGTTTGGCGACCACCACATCTACGGTCGCGACGGCGTGCACTTCTACACGCGCACCAAGGCCGTGACCTCGCGGTGGCCCGATCCGCGCCACCGCGGCGTGGACCTCGGGTTCCCCACCAACTCGTAATGGACGCCACCACGATCGACGCCATCACCGGTGGCTGGTCGATCGCGCAGCGCGTGAAGGGT
>JBBRBG010000313.1:0-7712 GCA_038206055.1 Haliangiales bacterium | reverse complement strand
CGCCGCACGAACCGCGCCGCCGCCGTGGATCGCGAGGATCACCGGCAGCGGCGAGCTGCCATCCCAGCCGGAAGGGGTGCGGAGGTCGAACGCGCGGTCGGTATAGCCAGGCACCACGCAACTGATGGTCTTGCCGGGCTGGGCGTCGATGTCTCCGCAGCTCGGGACGAAGTAGTCGCAGCCGATCGCGAGGCTCGCGAACGCAACGGCGATGAGTACGGGCCTCGGCATCGGAGTATTCTAGACGGGATGGGTCGGGGCCTCGTTGCCATGGTGATGCTGTTCACGGGATGCAATCTGGTGTTCGACCTGGAGCGCGAGCCCGAGGTGCCCATCCCGTGCCCACCCGCGGCAAGCGCATTCGTCCAGGTGAGCTCCTTCACGTCGGCGGCGGGCAGCATGACGGCCATGGCGACGTACCTGAAGCCGCAGCAAGCCGGTGGCATCGACGTCGTGATCATCGGATGGACGAGCGCGAGCACGGTGCTCGGAGTCTCCGATCTCGCCAATGACTCGTACCAGCTCGCCGCACCGGAGACGAGCAGCGGGACGTCTCGTCGTCGGCCCCCATCAACGCGAGCGCGATCGGTTCGACTGCGCGAGCGAACACTGTGGCGATGGTCTCGATCGTCGGTATCGTCAGGGAAGGTGGGCTCGCCAGCTCGGTGAAGGCTCCAGGCCCGACGGCGAGCCGCGGTACAGCGCCACATCGCTGTCACTCGAGACCAGCAGATCATCGTCGCCGTCGGATCGACACCATCGAAGGCAACCGCTACTGTTCCTTGTCGAGCTCGCGGTGGATCGCCGAGACCAGCTCGCCGATCTCGAGAGGCTTGGCGATGTAACTGGCGCGCAGCTCCATCTGCGCGGTGGCGACGACGTGCTCGCCGTGTCCCGTCATCAGGATCACGGGAAGGTCGGTGAGGTCTTCGCGGACCTTCCGCACGAGATCGGGGCCCTTGAGTCCCGGTAGCTCGACGTCGACGATCAGGATGTCGGGTGCGAAATCGCGCACCTTGGGTAGGGCCTCGCGTGCGTCGGTTGCGGTCTCGACGACGAAGCCCTTCTCCTCGAGAAGCGCGGCGAGCGCCGAGAGGGCGTTGGGCTCGTCGTCGACGACCAACACGCGAGAGCCGGTCTTGGCGCTGACACGGTGAACCGGCACGACTGCGTCGGACGCCAGCGGCAACGTGAACGAAAACGTCGTGCCGTGGCCGATCCGGCTCTCGACCGACATCGTCCCGCTGTGGGCTTCCACGATCCCCTTGGCGATCGCGAGGCCGAGCCCGGTCCCGAGATGGGACGTCTCCTTGGCTTGCCAGTAGCGATCGAAGACACGAGGGAGATCGCTGTCAGGGATTCCGCAACCCCGATCCTTGACGGAGAAGCGCGCGTAACCCGGCTCTCCTTCCACCATCGAGATCGTGATCGAGCCACCCTCTGGTGTGAACTTGATCGCGTTCGACAACAAGTTGGTAAGCACCTGAACGACGCGAATCCGGTCGCACGCCAGAACGAGGTCTCGCACGGTCAGCTGCGCTTCGAGGCGAACCCGTTTCGCGGAGGCCGCGTCTGCCACGCCTTGCATGGCGTCGCGAACCAGCGCACGCGCGTCTTCGGATTGCTGCCTGATCGACAGCTGGCCGACCTCGATGCTGGCGAGGTCTCGCAGATCGCCGATCAGGCGAATCATCACGTCGACCGAGCGCTTGATGATCGTCACTGGCTTGGTGAGCTGAGGGTCGTCGGTCGGCAACAGCTCCGCGCTCATCTGGATCGCGCTGAGCGGGTTTCGCAAGTCATGGGCCACGATGCCCATCACGACGTCTCGACTCCGTACCGCGGCGAGCGCTTGCTCGTGGAGCTTCGCGTTGTCGACGATCGTGCCGATCCGGTCCGCCACCAGCTCGATCAGCTGCAGCTCGTCGGCGGTGAACACTCGGTCGCCGCGGGACGCCACGCACACGACACCGGTCACGTGGTCTCGTGCACGCATCGGCGCGCCGATGAGCGAATGGATGCGGTTGGTCCGCAGCGTCTTGCTCACACCCTCGATCTCGTCGAGATTGTCGAAGAACATCGCAGCTCCGGTCGCCGCGATCCTTCCCGTGGCCCCCGATCCGATCGAGATCACGTCCTCGCTCACGTCCTCGCTCACGTCTTCGAGGCCAGTGCTCGCCCGTCGTCGTAGCGTCTTGCCATCCTCGCTGGCGAGCAGCACCGCCGCGACATCGGTCGAAAACATCGCGCACATCGCACGGAGGACCGCTGACAGCGACTCGTCGAGCGTTGCTCCCGCGAGCGCGGCCTTGGAGATCGTCTGCAGATCGCAAAGCCGTCGGTTCGCCTGCTCGAGCTCGACGATGGCTCTGTCGAGCACCTGTCTCGCGTGGTGTCGATCGAGCGCGACGGCAAACTGCGTAGCCACCGCGTTGGCAAACATCAGGTCGTTTTCTTCGAAAACGGCCGCCGACTCGAGCTGGAGCACGCCGAAGACCTGACCGCCGGCGACCGACAGCGGGAGCGTGACGTAGATCCTTTCGGTGACACCGCCCGGCAGCAGGTCGGATCTCGCGACACGCGCCGAAGCGGTGTTGGCGGGCGCGAAGTACTCGAGCCTCTTCCGCGCACGACCGTGTGCCAGCTCGAGCTCGGCGGGACCGCTTCCCGCTGCGGCCCAGGTGAATGCTCGGTGGAGATCCAGCGTGGTGTCGAGGAGTACTACCGTGCGGATCTGCAAGGTCCGCGTCACGATCGCGACGGATGCGTTGTAGGCTTGTTCGATGGCGGTCGACTGCGCGAGCACGGTCTGGATCTCGTAGAGATCTTCGAGGCGAGCGTAGTCCGTGGGGATCGGCGGCAGCGTGGTGGTCCGACTCCGTACAGGTGTTTGCTTTGTGCTCACGACCGCCTCGGTTTCTTGCTTCGCACGCGCTTCTTGGTCGGTCGGGCGTTCGCAGGCGTGGCGGTTGCTTCGTAGCGCGGGAAGATCGTGATACCGCCCGAACCGATGGCCATGGGGTGCTCCCCGCTCAAGTGGGAGGTGTTGCGCAGCTTGTAGATCTCGATGTAGCGCTTCCGCTCGAGGCCGTGTTTCGTCGACGAGAGAAGGATGACACCGTCGACCACGGTCTCCTCGACGCCGGACCGACTGAGCTGGTTCGCGCCGTACATGATGTCGGTCGCGAAGAAGCCGACGGCGCCGACATTCTGGACGATCGTGGCGATCTGGAAGATCTTGGTCCGGACGACCGACAGATCGTCGATCTTGTAGAGGAACACGGAGACGGAGTCGATCGCCACCCGCTTTGCGCCGACGGTTTCGATGCGTTCCTTCATCCTCAGGACATCCGCTTCGACCAGGATGTCCGGCTGCGGAATGAACACGATCTCGACCATCCCGCGCTCGATCTCTGCGTCGAGATCCCACCCGAGACCACGGGCGGTGGCACGCAGTCGCTCTTCGGTCTCCTCGAACGAGAAGATGATGCCCTTCTCCCCGGCACGCGCGCCTCGATACAGGAACTCGAGCAGCATGGCCGTCTTGCCGGTTCCGGCGGCTCCCGCGACGAGCACGCTGGAGCCACGTGGAATGCCATCGCCGAGCAGATCGTCTAGCTTCGAGATCCCGGTCTTGAGTCGATGCACCGGCACACGGTCGACCCGAGCGTCGCGCTGGATGGTGACGCGGGAGGCGAACACTTCGATTCCGGTCGTCGAGATCGTGAACGGGTGTTCGTCGCGGCTGTGGTTGGTGCCGCGCATCTTGATGATCTGGATGAACCGTTGCTGCTCGCCGGACTGTTCCTGCTGCGTGAGCTCGAGAAGTCCGTCGACGATCGAGAACATCGGGTTGTTCGCCATGTCGTTCGGCCCGTATTCGCCGAGGAGAACCGTGGTCGTTTGCCACGCCATGAGCTGGACCGCGAGCTCGTACGAGAACTTGCGCAGTTCCTCTCGCGAGGTGGCCAGATCGTCGAACGCCTTGAAGCTATCGATGACGACGATGGCGGGCTTGACCTTCTTGACGTGCTGCATGATCAGCTTCGTCGGTTCTTCCAGTCCCTTTCCGCGCAGGATCACGCCCAGATCGATGAACTGGACCTCGTGTGTGTCGAGCTTTCTTTGATCGAAGAAGCTGAACTGAGTCAGGTAGCGTAGGGTCTTCGCGGTCGGTTCGGAGAGTGTGCTGAACCAGAGCGCGCGCTGCTTCGCCGACGCATGGTGGAAGCAGATCTGCTGCGCCAGAACCGTCTTGCCAGCGCCCGGGGAGCCGCCGATCACCGAGACCGAACCCTTGGGCAGCCCGCCCGAGAGCAAGGCGTCGAGGTTTCGCACGCCGGTTTCGATCCGAGGGAGAACAGGTATCTTCTTCATGCGGTTGGCTCCGCGTCGTTAGCACGGGAGTCGTTGGCGGTAGGACGTCTCGATAGCTCCGCGTGAAGAGCAGGCGTCAGGACGTCGGCGGTGAGGTCGCCGAGCACGGTCAAGAACTCCACGAGCACGAACCGGATCGCGTCGGAGAGCTCCTCGCAGCCACGGTTTGAATGTGACCGCAGCTCCTTGCAGCTGACCCCGGACGCCTCGATCTTGAGCGACGCCAGCATGGGGAATTGCTCCGCGGCGACGTGGAGCACTCGCTCGGCGATCGCGGCGAGCGTCACGTCACCGAGCGTCGTTTGCGAACGTTGCCACAAGGCGGCGCAGGCGTCCTCGAACGCCTGGAGTAGCGAGTCGACAGAATGCCCCTTCGCGGTGCGCCGGAGCCACGCGTTCACCACGACCTGATGCTCGGCCTCTCCCGCGCTCATGGCAGATGGCCACGCTATCACCAAGGGCTGGTCCAAGTACGCGAAAAGGGGGGGGATTGGAGGAGGACTGAAGTTTAGCAAGAGGCCGGTAGCGTGGCGGAGGTAGGAAGCGTGGGCCCCTCAAGCGGTCACGCGCGCAGCGCTCGAGCTTCTCGACGAAGGCGGCTAGCTGATACGCCTCCGGGACATCAGCTAGGCGTTCTCCGACCAGCAGGTATCCGAAGTCGGGTTCGATTTCGTTCTGCCGCCCGACAAGATGGCGATGACAGGTCGTGGAGCGCGCGTGCGACGAACTCCTTGCCGGTGCCGGATTCTCCGGTGATCAGCTGGCGTCGCTGTCGGCGACCCGCCCGATCATCTCGAGCGTCTCGCGAATCGCCGGACTCTCGCCCGCGATCCCGTCGATCGCAGCTTCACGTCGCCGGGCGGCGCGCAGGCGCTTGACCTCGCGCGTGAGCGTGAGGAGCTCGATCGCGCGCGCGACCGCGATCTCGAGCGCGTCGATCTTTACGGGCTTGGTGATGAAGTCATAGGCCCCGGCACGGATCGCGGCGACCGCTGTCTCGATGTCACCCTGGCCCGTGACGACGATCGACTTCAGATCCGGGTGGCGCTCGCGCAACCGCGCGCACAGGTCGATCCCCGACATGCCGGGCATCTGGACGTCGGTCACGACCACGTCGGGCGAATGCGTCTGCAGGTGATCGAGAGCAGCCTGTGCGGAGCTCACCGCACTGGCCTCGAAGCCACGCTTGCGCAGGAGGTCGCGCATCAACTCGGCAGTATCATCGTTGTCGTCGACAACCAGGATGGTTCCACTCACACGAGTTGCCTTTCGTTCGAGCCTACGAGGCCGTGACGCACGGCGAGTTGAAGGAGGTCACCCAGCGAGCGGGCGGCGACCTTGTTCATGATGCGTTGCCGATGGGTCTCCACGGTGCGCCTGGAGATGAAGAGCTTTGCGGCGATGCCGTCGTTCGTGTAGCCACCGACGAGCAGATCGAATACTTCGCGCTCACGCCGTGTCAGGCGTTCGAGCGGCCAGGCGTCCGGGCTGTCCAGCAACTTGTCGATCTCGTCGCGGGCAGCGGCCGGTACGGTACGGCCGCCACCGACGACGACGCGAAGCGCGTCGACGATCTCGTCGACGGGTTGCGACTTCTGTACGAACCCCGACGCACCCGCGCGTAGCATCGCCGCCATCTGCGTCGGCTCGTCGATCCCCGAGAGCGCCAGCACCTTGCAATCGGGCTGCGCGTCGAGCACCCGCTCCACGAATACATCCCCTCGCCCGTCCGGCAGAGCCAGGTCGACGATCGCGACATCGAACACGTGGTGCGAGAGACACTCGATCGCTTCCGCCACGCTACCGGCTTCGGCGATGACCTCGAACTCCGGCTGGCGCGCGAGGACCTCGCGAAACGCGAGCCGAAACATCGGGTGATCGTCGACGATGAGGGTTCGCACGCGTTCGACGATCGAAGGCATGGTCGCCGTGTTCTTCGAAGCGTGTGTCAACATGGCGCAAGCGCGAGTTGCAGGAGTTGGGCCTGCAAAGAACCCGAGTCCGCGCACGGGAGCGCGCAGGACTTGCGCAGGTCGCGTTCGTGTATAGACACGCTCGTGATCGCAGTGTCCGTCGAGAATGCTCCCGCGATAGATCCCGAGCAGCGCCTGCTGTTGATGAGCTTGCGGTGCGGCGCTGACAGCGCGAGGGGCGACCAAGACTTCATGCGAAGTGGCAGAGCAACCAGCGTTCCGACCGCGCTGCAGACGATCCGCGTCCCCGCGCAACGCTTGCGTGCATCAAGCGTCTAACGCCGCCGGCACGACCGGCACGCGATGGCGGGTGCTGGATCCGATAGCACTCGCTGAATGGCTTGGCGGGGCCGGCAACGTCACGCAGATGATCCGCGCGGCACGACCGATGCAGGCGTTCCGATCATGATGATTCCTGCCGTGTTTCAGGTCATGGTCGCGCGTCCGTGGACGGTCGAACGGCGTGCGACGCTTGCCGATGCGCATCGGATCATGCGTGGGCATCGAATCCGCCACCTACCCGTGCTCGACGATGGCGCGCTATGTGGACTCGTGACCGAGCGCGACCTCCACCTCATCGAGACGCTCGCTGATTCGGATCCCGAGACGACACTCGTCGAAGATGCAATGCAGGAGGAGCCGTTCGTTGTCACCGGCGATACGCCGCTGGACGAAGTGCTCGCAGCGATGGCGGAGCACAAGTACGGCTCGGTCATCGTCGCTGGGGATCATGGAATCGAGGGCATCTTCACCGCGGTCGATGCCTGCCAGGTATTCGCGCAGATGCTGCAGACGCTGGGCGTACCCAGAGGCTGAACGCGTGGAACGTCAACATCACGGTGCGAGCAGCTAAGGAGCAATCGTGGCAATGGCTTCACTCGCGTTCACGCTGCCCGACGGTGCGGATACGGACGTGTCGGCGCACCAGATCACTCACCAGCGCGTGTCGCCGTTCCACCTGTTCGACTTGCTCGCGCGCTTCCGGACAAGCGCCAGCTGGTCGCGTGCGATCCGGCGGAACTCCTCGGGAGGCGTGCCGTCCTGTGTCACGAAGTTGTGCATGTGATTCGAAAAATGGGTGCAGCTCGGGTCGACCGCGCGACCCACACGCAACGGCGGTGCTAGGTCGAAACCGCGAGCATCCGTGGATAAGCGCGCCGATCGGAGTATCGACGAACTCGCTCAGCTCCATGCGACCGGTACCTGGACACGAGACTAGCGCCAATGCCACTCACTTAGCGCGGCTCCTCGACGAGGATTTGACCGGACGCTTGCGCGCGTAGTTACTCATCTTGATTTTTACAGCGCGCGGTTGGACTCGGTCGGAACGGCGTTCCGGCAGAACGAAGACACGAATCTTGT
>JBBRBG010000312.1:0-7824 GCA_038206055.1 Haliangiales bacterium | reverse complement strand
TTGACGAGCAGTAGCGCCTTGCCCTTGTACGCAGCGAGCGAGGTGTCAGCGCCCTGGCGGGTCTTGTTCGCGGTGTTCCACTTGGGGAGATCGTGGTCGCCGGGGACGGGGGTCGGCGGGGTGCCGGGGGGTGGGAGGTTGGTCGGGTCGGCCGCGGCCGCGGTGGGGCCCTGCACGACCTTGGGATCCTGCGGGGCAGGCTCCTTCTTCGAGCAGGCACCGAGGGTTCCGAGGACCGAGACGAGAAGAGCCGGAAGAGCGGCGAGCCTGCGCATGGCAGGGACCGTACAATAAAGAGCCCCGCGAGCAAGGGGTTTGCTATAGACACCAGCCCGATGCGCCACCTCTACGCCGATTTCATCGATCGCGTTGCGAAGCCGATGCGCTACCTCGGTGGCGAGTACGGCAGCGTCGTCAAGACCGGGCCCGAAGTGGTCGCCCGCGTGTGCCTGGGCTTCCCCGACGTCTACGACATCGGCATGTCCCACCTCGGGACGAAGATCATCTACTCGCTCCTCAACAAGGACCCGAGGATCGCGTGCGAGCGCGCGTTCGCGCCGTGGACCGACATGGAAGGCGAGCTGCGCGCGCGCAACCTGCCGCTGGTGTCGCTCGAGAGCCAGCGTCCCCTGTGCGAGTTCGACGTGCTCGGCATCTCGCTCCAGTACGAGCTGACGTTCACGAACATGCTCACGCTGCTCGACCTCGGTGGCATCCCGCTGCGCGCGGCGGATCGCGCACCCGATGCCACGCTCGTGCTGGTCGGCGGGCCGACCGCATCGCACCCCGAGCCGATCGCGGCGTTCATCGATGCGGCCTTCATCGGCGAGGCCGAGGAGCTGCTGCCGTCGGTGGTGCTCGCGTGGGCCGAGATGCGCGCGCAGATCCGCGCGGGACAGCGCACGCGCCCCGCTGCGCTGGCCGAGCTCGCGCAGCGGTTCCCCATCTACGTGCCGTCGCTGTACGCGACCGAGACCGACGACGCGACGGGCATGACCGTGGTCGGCGCGCCGCTCGATCCGCGCGTGCCGGCGCGGGTGAGCCGCGCGATGGTCGAGAACCTCGACGACTATCCGTTCCCGTCTGACTCGCCTGTCCCGTACGCCGAGGCGGTGTTCGAGCGCGCGTCGGTCGAGATCGCGCGCGGCTGCACCGAGGGCTGCCGATTTTGCCAGGCCGGCATGATCTACCGGCCGGTGCGCGAGCGCTCGCCGAAGTCGATCGCAGACTCGCTGATCGGCGGCGTCGAGAAGGCGGGCTACGAGGAGACCGGGTTGACGTGTCTGTCGACCGCGGACTTCTCGAGCATCACGCCACTCGTCAAGTCGCTCGCGGCCGAGCTGCGCAAGCGCGGCGTCTCGATGTCGGTCGCGTCGCTGCGCGCGTACGGGCTCAACGAGGATCTCCTCGACGAGCTCGCGCTCACACGGATCAGCGGCCTGACGTTCGCACCCGAGGCGGGAACGCAGCGGATGCGCGACGTCGTCAACAAGAACGTCACCGAGGCGCACATCGAGGAGAGCTCGCGGCGCGTGTTCTCGCGCGGCTGGCACCGCCTCAAGCTGTACTTCATGGTCGGCCTTCCCACCGAGGAGGACGATGACGTGCGCGGCATCGTCGAGACCGGCATCCGCATGCTCCGCATCGGCCGCGACGTCGGTGGGCACAACGCGCAGGTCACGGTCTCCGTCAGCTCGCACGTGCCGAAGCCGCACACGCCGCTGCAGTGGTGCGCGCAGGACACCGAGGCGGAGATCATCCGCAAGCAATCGATCCTGCGCTACACCGCGCGGGCCGAGAAGCAGCTGCGGGTGAAGCACCACCACAGCGGCATCTCGTTCGTCGAGGGCATCCTCGCGCGCGGCGATCGCCGGCTCGCCGACGTGATCGAAGCGGTGTGGCGCGCGGGTGCGCGGTTCGATGGCTGGGACGAGGTATTCGAGATCGAGCGCTGGACCGATCAGCTCACCGCGTTCGGCGTGGATGTGCAGGCGTACCTCGGCACGCGCCCCGTTGGCGCGCGGCTGCCGTGGGACCACATCGATGTCGGTCTCGAGGATGGCTTCCTGCTCTCCGAGTACCGCAAGGCGCTGAAGGGCAGGGCGAGCCCGCCGTGCGGCAAGGTCGCCGGCATGCTGATCCACCACACGAACCTCGGCGATGCGGAGCCCGATCGCCGGAAGCTCGTCTGCTACGACTGCGGCGTCGCGTGCGATCTGACGAAGATGCGCGATGACCGGCTCGTCGCGCTGCGCTCGCTCGGCGCGACCGAGCCGTCCGCGACGCGCGCGCTGCCGGTCGTCACCGAAGGCGAGATGCTCGATGTCTCCGAGCGCGGCGGCGGTTCGCCCGCCGAGGTCGCGGAGGTCGCCGCGGCCACGCGCAATCGCGAGACCGATCGCGCCGAGCGCGTGCGCCTCGCCGGTCACGTCGGCTCGGGCCTCGCGTACTCGTCGTACCGGATCCGCTTCGCGAAGATCGGACGCGCGGCCTTCCTCGGTCACCTCGACCTCGTGCGCCTGCTGTCGCGCAGCTTCCGCCGCGCGGATCTCCCGATCGCGATGACGCGCGGGTTCTCGCCGAAGCCGCGGATCAGCTTCGGGCCGGCACTTGGCCTCGGCGTGCCGTCGCTTGGCGAAGTGATGGACATCGACATCGAGCACGGCGTGCACGGGGTGAAGACGTGGGATGTCATCGACGACACAACGCGCGTCGAGCTTCCCGCCGACGAGGTCCGCGATCGCCTCGCGGCCGTGTGCCCGCCGGGCATCGAGATCCAGAGCTGCATCGTGATCCGCCTCGCCGGTCATCCGAGCTTCGTCAAGATCCAGCCGGCGACGATCGAGCGGCCGGCGCTCGGCCTTGGCAAGCTGATCGACGCGGTCGATATGGTGGTCCGTCCCGCCGCGGATGGTATGGCGTACGACGCTGCGCGGCTCGCGCGCCTCGGCGCCGCACTGATGGCGAAGCCGGAGGCGAAGGTCGCGCGCGGTGAGAAGATGATCGACGTGCGCCACATGGTGCTCGACGTCTCCGTGATCGACGGCGACGCAGCGGAGCGCCTCTGTACGATCCTCGACTGGCCGACGTCCCCGCTGCTCCGCGCACGCGTGCGTGCGACGGCGGATGGCTCGGCGAAGCCGTCGGAGGTCGCGCGTGCACTCGGCGTGTGGGGCTCCGATGATCTGCGCGGCGAGCACGCGCTGGTCGCACGCCTCGGGGTGGTCGAGGTCGGGACGCCGCTCGGGGTGCACGCGCTTCCGCCGACTGCCGATCGCCCGTCACCGGTTGCCTGATCGTCAGGGATCCGCCGGAGTTGCGCGATCCCTGCCACTGTTTTCTTGTCTCGTCTGCTGACGTGCGACCCCATTCCGCCGTCTCCTCGTCATGTGGATTCCTGGCGTCGGTTGATCTCGGTGGTGGCGGTGACTTCGGTCGCGGGCTGCTCGCTCACGCTGTCCGGCCCTGACTCGAACCGGCCGAAGACCAAGGCCCCGGAGTGCGATACCGGCAAGGGCCCGGTCGCCCTCGATGGTGTGGTCGGCTCCGTGCTCGCGACCGCCGCACTCGTGGCGCTCAGCGAGAACGAGCAGAGCATCGCCGTGGTCACCGGCCTCGCCGCCGCCGCGTATCTCGGCGCGGCGTTCCACGGCAACACGAACGTCAACGAGTGCCGCACCGCGCTCGCCGAGTACAACACGCGAACCTACGCACCGGGACCCGAGGAACCGGAGGTCGCCACCACGCGCCCGAAGCGAACCTCACGCCCGGTCGCCGCGGTGCCCGGCCCGTCACCGTTGCCGCCGGAGTACGCACAGCCGGAGTCGCCTGGCGTGCAGCCGCCGGTGGTGCCGCCGACCGCGGTGCCACCGCCGACCGCGGTGCCACCGCCCGTCGCGCCACCCGTCGCGGTCGCACCGCCGCCGCAGAAAGTGCCGCCGCCGTGGAAAGATCCGAAGACCGCGCGGCCACGACCTGCTCCCAGCGCCGACGCGCCTGTCGACTGGCGCGACTTCTGGACGGAGGTCCCGTGAGTCGCACGGTCATCGCACTCGCCCTCGTGGGGTTCCTGGTCGCGCGCGCCGCTGCCGACGACGAGATCGTCAAGGGCAACGTCGTGAAGGTCGAGCAGCAGGAGATCTACGTCAGCCTCGGCACGCGCCAGGGGGTGGCCGACGGCGCGGCGGTCCGGCTCAAGCGTCCGATCAAGCTGAAGCATCCCCTCACGCGCGCGATCATCGAGGACTGGGTCCCGATCGGCTCGGCGACGATCACGCAGGCCGGGGGCGCGCTCTCGCGTGCGGTCGTCGGCGAGATGATCGCGGCGATCAAGGTCGGCGATGTCGTCGAGGTGTTGGTCGATCGGCCGGATCGCTCGCCACCCGTCACGGTGCCGGTCGTGCCCCCGCCCCCGACCCCGGCCGCTCCGGCAGTCGACCCGGCCGCAGTCGAGGTGCTCGGTCTGTTCGCCGCGCAGACGGGACAGCCGCTCGAAGCGCGGATCGCCGGCTGGGAGCGTTACCTCTCGATGCGCGCGGGCTCTCCCTATGCCGACGCGATCAGAACGGAGGTCGACACGCTACGCGACCTGCGCGATCAGATGCGGCCGACCACCGCGTCGTCGAGCACTGACGTCGTCACCACCGCGGACCACAATCCGGCGAAGACCGCACGCGCCGGCGCCGAGGTGCCGCTGGTGTTCGTACTCGAACACCCGGAGCGCGTGGCCAGCGCGTTCCTCCACTACCGCGCGCGCGGTGCGCGCACGTTCCACAGCCTGCTGCTCGCGCGCGAGCACGACATCTACCTGCGCGGCGTCATCCCCGCCCGCTTCGTCGCGCCGCCCGGAGTCGACTACTTCGTCGAGGTCTCCACGCCGTCGGGCCGCTCCGGCCTCGCGCTCGGATCGCCGGCCGACCCGGTCGCGCTCGAGGTGGCCGCGCCGCCGTTGACGGATCAGTTCGGCGCCGCACCCGGCATGTCGAGCGTGAAGATCGCCGCCGACTACCTTAGCTTCGCGACGTTCGACAAGCGCTCCGGCGACCGCACCGATCGCATGGTCACCGCGAACGTCGACTTCATCTATCGCCTGCGCAGCTGGGTGCAGAGCATCGGCGTCGGCTACGGCGTCTACTCGGGCACGGGCGGGTTCGCGAATCGCGAGTGGACGACCATGGATCCCGCGCCGCGCGCCGGCTTCCAGTACGGCTACGCCGACGTCGAGGTCGGTGGCCACGCGGACAAGCTCGCCCTCTCCGCCGGCACGAAGGTGATCGCAGGCGTGGGCCGCGATGGCTTCGGCATGGGCGTCGAAGGTCGGTTCCGGATCGGCGACCGCGACGGGACAAACCTCCTGTTCGCGGCGCGCACCGTCGAGCAGGTCGGGTTTCTCACCGATATCCGGTTTGGCGCTCGGCCTGCGCCGAAGTTGCTCGTCGGGATCGGCGTCGGTGCGACGAACCAACCGAATCGAGGTGACGTCGGCGTCAAGCTGGCGACCGAGCTCGAGTGGATCGGTTTCTCGAGCGTCTCCATCATCCTCCGCGGGTCGTGGCAAGGCCGCGACATCAACCACGGTGGCATCGGCGGCGGCGGTGGCCTGGGGTTCTACTGGTGAGGGCGATCATGCACACGCTGTCCATCCTCGCGGTGCTCGCACTCGCGACCGGCGTCGCGAGAGCTGCGCCGTCGATCCGGCACGTGCCACCTGGCAGCGTGACCGCCGGTGCAAGTCTCGAGCTCGTCGCGGAAGCGCCGCCCGCGACGCCAAAGCTCGTCGCGCATTACCGCAACGCCGGCATGGCCGCGTTCGCCACGCTCGAGCTGGTGCGCAAGGACGACGCGCACTGGATCGCCGTGGTCCCGAGCGCGCAGGTGATCGCGCCGGGCATCGAGTACTACCTCGATGCCGGCGGCGAGCCGGTGTTCGCGAGCCCGCAGTGGCCACACACGATTCCGGTCAATGACAGTGCGCAGGCCGAGCGGCGCACGCGCGACCTTGGGCGGATCGGCAACCATCGGTCCCGCGTCCACGCCGCGGGCGAGTGGGTCGACTACGGCACCCGCACCGTCAACGCCAACGGGACCGCCGCGAAGCTGGTCGACCGCTACTACCGCCTCGATGCGGACTTCTCCTACCGCCTGCTCGCGTATCCGCTCGAGGAGCTGCGCGTCGGGTTCACGCGCCTGCTCGGCGACACGGCGTCGATGTCGACGGATCCCAGCGCGTGCACCCAGCCGTGCACGGCACAGGCCGGCTATCGCGTCGGCGGCTGGTTCGAGCTCGGGCTCGGAGTCATCGAGGGCGTACGGTTCGACGGTCGCCTGCTGGTGATGGCGACGCAGACCGGCTTCAAGGTCGGAGGTCGGTTCGAAGCGCGCCTCGGCGTGCTCGATGCGAGCCACGTCGCGATCGGCTTCGAGTCGATGGCCGACGTCGGCAATAACGGCTACTTCCGCCTCGGCTGGGGCACGGTGCCGGGCCTCCCGATGGCGGCGACGGTCGAGATCACGAACATGCCCGACAACGACAGCACGACGGGTGTGCGGCTCTACTACGACATCGCCCGCTCCGTCGGGCACGACGTCAGGCTCGGTCTCCGCGTCGGGTACGCGGCGCGCACACAACAGGTGGCCGGCTTCACGGGCGGCGCCAACGCGATGGTGGACTTCTGATGCGCGCGCACCTGACCATCGCTTTACTCCTCGTCGTTGCCGCCCCGGCCGCCGCAGAGCCGATCGTGCTCGCGGTCGACGGCGCCGATATCTACATCGACATCGGTGCACGCGATGGCGTGGGCGCGGGTGCGCAGCTCGAGTTGCTCCACGAGGTGATCGCGAAGGATCCGCGCACCGGCGCGACCCTCAAGGATCAGTTCGCGCTCGGCACCCTCGAGGTCGCGAAGAGCGGCGACAAGGTCTCGGTGGCGCACGCCGATCCGGATCTCGCGAAGCGCGTGCTCGCGGGTGACCACGTCAGGCTCATCGGCTCGCCGCGCAAGTTCGTCGATCCGTGGGCCGCGCAGGTCGAGGCGAGCCGCGTGGCCGTCGGCGGCGCGACGCCCGTGGGCCCGAACACGCCCAGCGGTCCGGCGATCACGGATCACGTCACGCTCGCCGAGAAAGCGTGGGTCGACACGCTCGGCAAGGCGCCGGAGGTCAGGATCCAGCGCTGGATCGATTACCTCGCGTCGGATCCGAAGAGCCCGTACAAGAGGGTCGTCGAGAACGAGATCGCGTCGCAGCGGATCCAGATCCAGGAGCGCGACAACGCGCTGACGAAGGCGAAGAGCCAGAACACCGACGATCGCAACCCACGGATCGCGCGGCTTGCCGAGGAGCTGGCGATCTCGACCAACACGCCGACCCGGGAGGTGCTCTCCGTCGCGCCGATCACCCACGCGGTTCCCGGCCAGCCGCTGCAGCTCGCGTTCCTCGTGCGCATGCCGTCGGCGGTGGGGCAGGCGTGGCTGTTCGTGCGGTCCCCCGGCGAGCCAGGGTTCAAGCGGATCGACCTGCGGCCCGATGGCGACGCCTACCTCCGCGCGACGGTGGATGCGGCGCTGGTCCGCGCGCCGAAGCTCGAGTGGTACGTCGAGGTCGCGTCGCGCGGCACCGAGCGCGGCGTCGCGCCGGTGCTCGGCTCGCAGGAGGAGCCGAACGTCACCGCGATCGAGCCCGTGGTCGCGGAGGCGCCGATCGAGCCGAACCGTTCGCACATCGACGCGCACGTCGACTACGTCGACTTCGATGGAAAGCTGTCGAAGGGCTTCGACCAGTACTACCAGGCCGAGATCGACTTCATGTACCGCTTCCTCGATCCCA
>JBBRBG010000311.1:0-7841 GCA_038206055.1 Haliangiales bacterium | reverse complement strand
CATCGACCTGTCGAAGCGGAGGACGGATCTCTCCGCCGCCGTGGTTGAATACGCCGCCGAAGGACTCGCGGCCATCCAGCATCCGCTGATGATCCTCGACGGCAATCGTGCCGTGATCTGGGTCAACGATCTCTACTTCGAAACGTTTCAGTTGACGGCGCAGGAGATCATCGGCACGCGACTCGGAAATCTCGGCAAGGGCTCGTGGGCCGATCCTGCGCTCTAGAAGCGGATCGACGACACGATCCAGACGGGCAAGCCGTTTCGCGGCTACACCTTGACCCTCGAGGTCGACGGCTCCGGCGAGACCAACGTATCTGTCAGTGGAAGCCGGCTGCGCAACCTCGCCGGCGACGCCAAGCTCGTCCTCCTCGCGTTCGAAGGCAGCAAGCTGGCGGAGACTCGACATGGCAACTGACGACCAGGAGTCAGTGCCAGCCGTGCAACCACGAGTGATTGAAGTCGAGCGCTTGCTCAACGAGCGCGACCACCTCATTCACGAGCTGGAAGTTCACCAGGCCGAGCTCGAAGCTCAGAACCAACAGCTGCGCGAGGCACAAGGGCTGCTCGAAGAATCTCGCGCTCGCTACGCAGATCTGTACGACTGCGCGCCGGTCGGATATTGCACGTTCGACCCCGCGGGCCGTGTGTCGGAGATCAACCTGACCGGCGCCGAGATGCTCGGCAAGCGTCGGGCGCACGTCATCGGTAAGCCGTTCGCGCTGTACCTGTCGGAATCGGACCGCGCGGCGTTTCGAGCCCACGTGCATCGCCGTCTGACCTCGCCGCAAGGACCCGCAGTCGTCGAGCTGACGCTCGTGAGTCCCGGGAGACAACCGATCGCCATCCAGATGGTGAGCACCGTCGCTGTCGATCATCCCGGAACCGTCGTCGGCTGTCGATCGGCATTCACGGACATCACCGAACAGAAGCGCGCCGAAACAGCGCTGCAGCTTGCAGTGCAGATGCGCCAGGAGTTTCTGGCGATCGTGTCGCACGACTTGCGAAATCCGCTCAACGCGATCGTGCTCTCCTCCGAGATCTTGCAAGGGTACCCGACGCTCGATGCCCAGAGCCTCGGCCAGGTCGACCGCATCTCGCGCGCCACCACGCGGATGACCCGCATGCTGAGCGATTTGCTCGACCTATCCAGCATGGACGCCGGTCACCTGTCGATGGAACGCAAGCTCGAGAGCGTCGACGCGTTACTGTCGGCGGCCGTCGAGGGCGCGCGTCCGGCCGCCGCGGCGAAATCCATTCGGTTGGAGACCGGCCTCAAAGCACCGAGCTTGGTCGCGTACTGTGATCGGGATCGAATCCTCCAAGTGCTGATGAACCTGGTCGGCAACGCGATCAAGTTTTCGAAGGCCGACGGCGAGGTGCGCATCGAGGCGAGGCGAGCGGGCGAGCAGACCGAGTTTTCCGTGCGCGATTCCGGTGCGGGGATGTCGAAGTCACAACTCGATCACATCTTCGATCCATACTGGCAAGCGCCCAAAACCGCGAGGCAAGGCACGGGTCTCGGTCTTTCGATCGCCAGGGGAATCGTCGAATTTCACGGTGGCAGAATCTGGGCGGAGAGCGTCCTGGACCGTGGGAGCTGTTTCTTGTTCACGTTGCCGTGCGCGCCCCACGAGGAGCTGGCCACGGAGGCCAGGACCTTGCACGCACGAACACGATCGGGCCCCTTCTCGGGCAAGCACCCGATCGTGACCGAACAGGTCGAAATGCCTCAGCGGGCGGGTGGCCCGATCTTGATCGTCGACGACGAGCTCGACACGCGGACGCTGTTGGCCGAGTTGCTGGAAACGGAGGGCTACGACGTCGTGACAGCTGCCGATGGTGTCCAGGCGCTGGAGTATCTGCGTGCAACGACGACGTTGCCTTGCATGATCTTGCTCGATCTCGTGATGCCGAACATGGATGGATGGCAGTTCATCGAAGCGCGAAGCCATGAACGGCGCTTCGCCAGCATTCCGGTGGTGTTGATTTCCGGTCAGGTCAATGCCCGCGAAACCGCCCGCTCGCTCGGCCTTGCGAGCTACATCGAGAAGCCCATCGCCATGGCGAGCCTTCGCGAAGTGGTCGCGCGCGTGCGCGACCACGCGGCAAGTGACCGCACGACATCTTCGTAAAGATCCAACGACAAGCGGCTTACGCGCTCGCGTACTCCGTGTGAACGGCGGCGAAGCATCTCAAGCTTGCTTGTCGAGCGTGCCAAGGAGCCTTGCTAGCGCTGCCGGCATCTTGTCGGGCGGCAGCGAGCGGCCACTGGAGCCCACGCCGCGCTGGCACAGGGGGTTGCAGCTCTAGCCATGACATCCAGGTGCGCAGCCGGCGTGCCCTCTCAGCGGTTCGAGTCCGTCCGCCCTCACTCGACGCTGAATGGCAGCGGTTTCTCATCGGAGAAGCCGCTGTTTTTCGTTTCGGCCGACGAGCTGCCCGCACGCGGCGGCGATGTCGCTGCCGCGCGGCCACCGGATCATGGTCCGCATGCCGGCGGCGACCACCACGCGGCGAAAACCCTCGATGCGCTCGCGCGGTGAGGCGCGCAACGGACTCTCTGCGATCGCATTGTGCGGGATCAGATTGAGCCGCGCGTTGACGCCACGGAGAAGCTCGACGAGCCGCGCCGCATCGGCATCGCTATCATTGATCCCGTCGAACATCACGTACTCGATGAAGTGGACGCGGTCGGGAAATCCGCGCAGCAGCGCGAGCAGCGCGTCGATCGGCCACGACTTTGTCTGCGGCATCACGGCGAGCCGCTGGGCGTCCGTGGTGCCGTTGAGCGAGAGTGCGAGGCTACATTTCGTCGCTGCGAGGAAACGCTTCATGCCGGGCAGCACGCCCGAGGTCGACACGGTGACCTGCGCATGCCCCAGTTGCGGCGCCGGTGACTGGGTGAGGATCTCGACGGCGGTCAGCACCTCGTCGAGGTTGTCCATCGGCTCGCCCATCCCCATGAACACGACGTTCTTCGCCGGAGCCGACGCGGGCGCGACGCTTCGAGCGATCAAGAACTGCGCGACGATCTCGTCGGCGCGCAGATTCCGAGCGAAGCCCAGGGTCGCCGTGGCGCAGAACGTACAGCTTCGCGTGCACCCGATCTGGCTCGAGACGCAGATCGTCGAGCGGCGCGCGGTCGGGATCATGACGGACTCGACCGCGCCTCCGTCGACCGCCATCACGAGCTTGATCGTCCCGTCGGCTGCCGTGGATCGATTCGCGACGCGCATGGCGGTCGGGACGCACGCCGTCCGCAACTTGCTCCACGCGGCGGTCCCGAGACCGTCGACGGTCGCCGGCAGCACGTCGCTCCAGGGACGCGGACCATAAATCCACTTCGCAGCGGCGAGCGCGCGCGTCCGACTCTCGAGGAGCTCTTCGAGCGCGTGCACGGTGAGCCCGGCGAATCGCATGCAGCAGCTTACTGCGTGTTAGATTTGTCCACGATGAAGAGCTTGCTGGTCATTGCCACCGTCGCGTTGATTGCCTGTGGCGGAAAGAAGTCCGCACCCGCCACCACTCCGCCTCCTGCCACGGCGCCGGAGGGCTGTTGCTGCACGATGCCAGCGCAGGGTGACGCCAAGGCGGCAGCGCCGATGATCATGAAGACCGAAGAGTGCACGGCCGCGGCTGGGACCTGCGAGGCCGAGGTCGAGTGCCACGGGATCACCGAACCGATGCCGTGATCACCACGGCTGGACCACGCGGGCCCAGTCGTCGTCGGTGAGCCACGGGAGCTGGCGCAGGTAGTCGCGAAAGTCCGTGCGGCCCCAGGCCTCGAGCGACACGAGCACCATCCGCGGCAACACGCCGAGGTAGCGCCGGCCAACCTTGCGCCGGAGCGCCAGCCGCTCGCGAAACGTCTCCTCGACGCGGTTCGCGGCGGCGACCTCCTTCTGCGGGGTGTACGAGGAGATCTTCGAAGAGCGCGCTGCGCAGAGCTCGGGTGGCGTGTAGACGTAGAGCTGGGCGCAGGTGGTCGGGCGCACCTCGTAGACCGTGCAGCGCTCCGCCGCGTCGAGGAACACGCAGGGCGTGAACCATGCCCGCGCCTGCGTCGCTTCCATCGCCACGGCGCGCGCGAGGAGGTCGGCGCGCAGCTCGGGCGTGTCGCGGCCGGTTCGCACGAGCTCCGCGGCGATCAGCAGGCCCTCGTAGAGGCGCACGATCACGTACGACGCGCAGCACGCCTTGGTCGCCGTGCAGGTCGAGCACACCATCGGGAGGCTGTGCTGCTTCGCGACGGCGCTCGCTCCATCGCCGGCGTCGCGATGGTTCGTGGCGACCTCGCCGGCGAGCCACGTGATGATCTGCTCCTCGGCCACGAATTCACCGAGCGTCCTGATCGCCTGCACGGAGGCATCGTAGCCGCGAACCGTGCGCTACAGTTCCCGCATCGTGGACGGCGTTCTCTGCACGAGTCTCGCGATGGCGCTTCTCGTCGCGTGCGCTCCGGCGTTGCCTCCCGTGATCGCGGGCGGCGAACATCGGTCGCTGACGATTGTCAATGGCGTTCCGATCATCGACGTCACCCTGTGGACGCACGGATCGGGGGAGCCTGTGCATCGATCATTCATCCTCGATACCGGCGCCACGATCACCTCGGTCACGCGGACCACCGCGATCGCGCTCGGTATCATCGGTCGCGCACCGATGGTCATCAACGAGACGGTCCCGGGACGCCGCGCCGTGATCCCACGCCTGGCGTTCGGCGCGCATGCGCACACGGATCTTGCGATCGCGATCGTCGACATGCCGGCGCGGCGCGGCGGCTACGACGGCATCCTTGGTCTCGACGTGCTCGGTCACCACGGCCTGGTCCTCGACTTCCCGCGCGGCACGCTGGCGGTTCTCGAGCCGGGCGAGCTCGCCCCGCAGGTCGATGCTCGGCGGATGAACCGCGTCCCGATCGAGCGCACCGCGACCGGCGTTCTCGTGATCTCAGTCCTCGTCGGCGGGCACCCGATGCCGGCGATCGTCGACCTCGGATCACCGTACAGCCTGATCACGGATGCGGGGGCGGCGATGCTCGGTCCGCCCGGGCGTGGTGCGCGTGCCGAGGTCGAGATCAGCGGCGTCGATCTCGGGCTCCTTCCGTTCATCGCCAGCGACGATCCGGTGTTCCGCCGGGCGGGGTTCTCGGGCCCCGCGGTGCTCCTCGGCATCAACTCGTTCGACGAGCGCGTCGTGATGCTCGATCTACCGGCATCTGCGCTCTACGTGTCGCGCTACCCGTAGCGATCGTTGCGCCACGGGTACGCGGTGTTCGAGTAGCCGCGCTCTTCCCAGAACCCGCGCTTGTCGGCGGTCATCAGCTCGATGCGGCTGACCCACTTCGTGCCCTTCCACGCGTAGAGCTGCGGCGTGATCACGCGGACGGGACCGCCGTGCTCGCGGGCGAGCGGCTTTCCATCGGCGGTGGTGACGAGCAGGACGTCGGTCTTGATCGCCTCGGCGATCGAGATGTTCGTGGTGTAGCCGTCGTAGCCGTGGAACATGACGAACCGCGCTTCGTCCTTCGGCTCGACGAGCGCGATCACGTCGGCGACGCGGACGCCGCGCCACGGCACGTCGAACCGCGACCACTTCGTGACGCAGTGGAAGTCGCTGATGTCATCGACATGTTCGAGCGCTTCGAACGCCGCCCAGTCGAGCGCGAGCGGGCGCGCGCATGCGCCATCGACGACCAGCTTCCAGCGATCGAGCGGGATGGTGGGCTGCGCGCCGAGATCGAGTACCGGCCACTTCGTGGTCGCCACTTGATCGACCGGTAGCTGCGGCATGCCATGGCGATTGATCGGACCGGAGCCGAGCGGCGTGGGATCCGCGAGGGAAGGCGTGGCGTGTGACTCGGCCTGGAACCGCGCGCGCAGCTTCATCCGCGCCTCGATAGTCTTCTCGCGATCCGCCACGCAGCGAGCCTACCGCGAGGCGAGCAAGCAGCAAACCGCGAATAGATCCAATGGGATGCGAAGAAGGCACGCAACCGCCGCGGTGCCGTGTCGATACGCGGCGACATGACCAACAAGACAAGTCTCTCGCTCACGCTCCTCGTCTCCCTGTCCTCCGCCTGCGGACTGATCAAGGTCAACGGCAAGCCGCTCGGCGGTGGCGGTAGCTCCGGGAGCACCCCCAGCTCCGAGTCGAGCTCCGAGGCAGAGCCATCGTCGAAGAAGGGTTCCAGTGGCGGCTGGGAGAGCAAGGAGGACTACGAGGCCCGGCAGAAGCGCGAGTACGCGGCACAGGACAAGAAGGCGGCGGCGGAGAAGGCCGGTCAGCCCGAGATGTGCGCCACGTACGGCATCACGAACTCGACGGCCATCGACCTCGACAAGTTCGCCGCCATCGACGACCCCAACCACGACTGGAAGAACGACGCGAGGGACTTCGCCGAGGTGATGTGCGCCACCCGCGGCGCGCACCTCGAGCTTCGCCCGAAGGCGATGGCGCTACGAACGAAGTACATGAAGCTCCACGGCCTCGACGAGAACGACTTCCTCGTCGTGCTCGTCGAGAAGATGGGGCGCGGCTGGGAGAATCAGAACTACAAGAGCTTTCCGGGACCGATCTCGCAGATGGAGAACTCTGGCGCAGATGCGCTCGATCAGCTCGGTTCGAGGACCTCGATGCTCGCGCGGGTCAGCTTCGTCGAGCGGTGTCTTCAGCTCGCGCCCGACCGTGGGCTCTTGGGGACCATCCTTTGCGCGAGCGAGCCGCTCGACGCCGCGAAAGCACTTGCGGAGATCGAGGCCACGCCGAACGTGAACATCCAGACCCGGTTTCACTTGCGGCAGACGGTGCGCGACACGGTGACCGACCAAGCCGCGGCGCGTGCCAAGCTGGCGAAGGATGCGAAGGACGATCCGGGCATCGCGAAGCTCGTCGCGATCGCCGATGCGCAGCACAAGGAATGGGCGACGCCGAGTGCGGCGCGAACCAAGCTGATCCAGCTCGTCGAGTCCATGGAGATAGCCACCGAGACGAAGAAGCGCTCCGCGTTCGCCGGCTGCGAGGCCACGACGCGAGCTGCCTGGACGGAGGTCGTCAAGGCGGCGGAGTTGCCATCCGTCGCCGAGACCAACGTCCTGTCGACGATGCGGGCGGCCGTGTTCAAGTCGCCGGAGGCGTATCTCGCCTACCGTGCACTCGAGTTGTGCGCGGATGGGAGCGATGCCGCTCTCCCGCATCTCGCGTTCATCAGTTCGGCGTACCTGCGTCGCGGGCCGCGCAGCTCGACGATCGCCGCATGGATGGCGGCCGCCGGTGACGTCAAGTTCGATAGCAAGGAGCTCGAGATGGGCCGCCTGCTGAGCAGCATCGGTAGCAGAGACGGTTCGTCGGGAGTCAACGTGACCGTCGGTGTGGTCGACAAGGTGACCGCGAAGGGCAACCAGGCTCGGGTCTCGTTCAAGAAGGACATCGTGGAGTTCGAGGACTGCATCAAGATGAAGTCGACGGGGCGGGTCTCGAGGATCGAATCGAACGGCGCCATCAGCTACGAGCAGACCTGCCTCGCGACCGGAATGGTCAAGTTCGACCGCACGCCGGAGGGGGTGACGATCAGCGGCCTCCTCGCCCACGACCTCAACCCGGGCATGCTGTTCATGGTGACCGACGAATTCCCGATCGTCGCCACCGCTGGCAGCAAGTCGAAGAAGGCGAGCTGGCTGTTCGGCGTGTCGCTCGGCAAGTGACTAGGGCGCCCCGGCCGGACGGACGGCGACGAATCCACGCGACCGTGCTTCCAGAAAGATGAGCCCCGAAGTTCTCGAAGGCCCTAAGGAGAGGCTTTCTCCTGCTGGAGAAGACTCTGCTTCGGGACCTTCGGGGCC
>JBBRBG010000310.1:0-7869 GCA_038206055.1 Haliangiales bacterium | reverse complement strand
GCGCGACGTAGCAGGTGGTCTCCTCGCTCATGCCGACGATGCGGGCGGCCGTCTTGCCGAGCAGCTTCGCGCCCACGCTGAGGAGGTACATATTCGCGAGATCCCAGGCCGAGCGATCCCACATGTGGTTCGTGAGGATGGCTCGCTCTCGAGTGGTAACTCAGGACGAGCGGCCGGGCCTGGCCAACTCCGCTCGCCGCTTGATGCCCATCAACATCCGGCGCTCCATGGCGAAGTCGCCCATCTCCATGAGGACCAGGTTGAACATCGCCAGGCCCGGTGTCGCCCATCGGTAGGCCTGCTTCATCCGCGTCACCAGCCGGGTCTTGCCGCCCGGCACTGGCGTGAGGCGCCAGGTCCAGGTGCTGTCGGGGATCTCGGTCGGGTGCGGCCGGTGAACCCACACCATCCACTGGTTGGACTCGAAGGCGGTCACCGTGTAGGCGATGGCCAGGTCTTTCTTCTCCTTGAACATCGGCATCAGGTCGCCGACGGCCGGGTGTTGATACGCCTCCAAGATGGTCTCGGCGCTTGGTTGGCTCGCGTTGTCGATGAGGTCGTAGGTGTAGAAGCCCGCCCTGCCGTAGCCCAGCTGCACAATCCAAGGCCACACCTGCTCCGGCGGGGCGTCGATCGTGACGGCTCTGGTGGCGTTGAACTGAGCACGTCGGACCACATCGTCGCCCGGCATCTCCCCGCGCACTTCGTCCCGCGTGGCTCCCCACCGAAGGTGCCACGAACGGACCAGCGGCGAGACGAGAAACCACGGCACGGCGGTCAGAGCGTCCAGCGCGAGCCATATCCTCCTGCCCATCGGGACCTCCTCCGTGTTGCCTGGTCGTGCTGCCATCCTCTCCTCGAGTGGATTCTAGCCTGTAGTAGGAATGAAGTGCTTCACGACGCACTCGTAGGCGAAGGGGTGGCCCTCGAAGCGATCGAGCCCGCGGAGGTCCACGTCGTCGAGACGGTAGAGGAGCCCCTCGACGCGGGCGCCGCGGGCCCGCACGCAAGGCGACGCGGCAGGTTGCGCAATGGTACACGTCAGGCATGTCGCTCCTCCATCGCCCCGCACACCGGACGCGACTGTCGACGACCGCCATAGTTCTTGAGTCGCTCCTGGGAATCGGCGCCTTGGGCGGCGGGCTGGCGCTCATGCTCGGCCCCCATGGCGAGATCCTTCCGCTCCCCATGTCACTGCTCGATGGCTCACCCTTCGCCACCTACTTCGCGCCCGGCCTTGTTCTCTTCTCCGTCCTCGGGTGCGGTCCGCTGATCGTTGCCGTCCTCGCCTGGCGCAGCCATCGATGGGCGCCTTATCTCACGCTCCTCGTCGGTGTCGCGCTGCTCATCTGGATGGCGGTCGAAGTCGCCGTCGTCGGCTATTCCAACTCTCCCCCGTTGCAACCGATCTACATTGTTCTTGGCGTCCTCATCAGCGCCGTCGGCATTGCGTGGCTTCGGCAGGGTGCCCCATCCGCTCGCACCACGGTTGCACCACCTAGGGAGCACTGATGGATCGGGGTACTCGTCGCCGTGCGGTGCTCGCTCGGCTCCCGCAATCCTCGCCGCTGGTGAATTTGTGCATGTCGACTCGGTAGGCCGCTGGTCGGCAAGCGCGGTGGTCGCGCTCGGCGTGCTCTATCTGGTCGTCCTCGCGTGCGGCGTTGCCGAGTTCGGGCTTGCGACACCGATAGGCGATCCGATCCTCGCCATCATGGAAGTGGTCACGGTCCTATCAGCGGTCGCCCTCACTGCGATGACCGCGGCGATCGCGGTGATCGCTTCAGAAGAGCGACGAATCTACGGAGCACTCGCCCTCACGTTCACCGGCCTGTTTGCCGGTGTGACGATGCTGGTGCATCTGATCGCGCTCACGGCGGGGCGGCAGTTAGGCATACCAACCTTGGTATGGCCGTCGGTGTTGTACGCCGCGGAACTCGCCGCGTGGGACGCGCTTCTCGGCCTCGCGCTGGTCTTCGCCGCGCTGACTTTCGACGCGTCGCCCAAGCTTCGGTTGATTCGTGTCGGCTTCGCGACCGCAGGGATTCTGTGTCTTGTCGGATTGATTGGGCCCGCGCTCGGGAGAATGGCGCTGCAGCGGATTGGCATTGCCGGATATGCGGTCGTCTTGCCGGTCGTGTGCGCCTTGGTCGCCCGCGCGTTCCGTTTGCGCTCCTAGCAAGGCCGAACACGGCCTTTTCTGATGGCGGCAAGGGCGGCAGCGCTCGGCGATGCAGCTCGCGCGATGATCGCCGCGCGCGAACCTGGCGATCGCACGTGACGTGCTTCATTGGTCCCGCCGGCGATCTGCAAGGGCAGATTGCACTCATGGTTGCCGACCGCGTTACCTTCCCCAATGAGCAGCATCGTCATCGGACGGTAATGGGAAAACGATGACGCAAGACTTCGTTATCCCGCATGCGCAAACAACGCGATGTTGTGGGGAGTTGGGCGTTGTATTTCGATTGATGGGGATATCGCGCTCGCTTCCGATCTCGTGAGCACACCCGCTCCGATTCCATTCGCTATCCCGGCGCAATTTGGCGTATCGATCGTAGAGGATGGCGGGAATCGGGGTTGCGAGCCGCCATGTATCAGACCTCGTTCACGACGAGTGGGCGTCTCATCGCTGGGGAGCTCCGTTGTACACGAGGGTCTGGAGCGCGAACTCGCCGTAGCTCCACGCGCCGCTCGGTGGGTGCCAGAGCGTCTCGGCGCGCCGGCTGACCCGCGCCGGGCCGACCTGCCCGTAGTCGCGCGCCGGCGTGGTCCACCGAATCGGCGGCGTCGTGCCTTCGGGATCGGAGTTGCGATCGTCGGACGCGAAATCCACGAGCTCCGCAGCGTCGTTGAACTGGAGCGTGGCGGAGATCGTGTTGTCGCCCTGCGTGTAGTGCGCGCGGGCAGTGTGCGCGTCCACTGCCTCCCACCGGATCGAAGGCCGCACCAGTTCGCCCGGGGCGAGGATGCAGAGGTCGTTGAAAAAGGTCACTGTCTCGGACCGAGTGAGCGTGGGGCCGCCGGCATCGACCATCGTCTTCACGGAGAGCAGCCGCACGCGCATCGTCGCGCCTCGTTCGTCGAACACGTGGAGCACATCCACCGGGAGCCCCTTCATCTTCGCGTCCATCAGGAAGAACCGGCGCGGTGGATCGAGGGTGTTGAGCTGGTCCGCGGTGAATGTCATCCAGGCGGCCTCCCGGCCGCTGCGCATCCGGCCGGCCCACGTCGCGCGAAAACTCTGCGGCCTCGGCTGGCCCACCACACCAGCGCTGCGCACGTAGCGCTGAACCGGCTCGGGCAGCCCGCGCAGGTCGCCCTCCCTGAGGACGTCGATCAGGCGCACCGGGATCGCGAGCGGGAGCGCACGCTCATATTCGGCGGTGAGGCTCCAGGGGCCGAGGTGAGCCGCGCCCCAGATGACCACGAAGAGGACGATCACGTTCGCAAGCGTGCCGAACTTCGCATCGCTCCAGCTCGCGACGATCACGACCTGCGACACCACGACCGCCACCGCGCCCACCCACCACCAGCTCCTCGAGTGGAAGATGAGCAGCGCCGCGGTGGCCAGCAGCAACACGCCCGCCGCTAGCCACAGCAGCCCCCACGACCCTGAGATCGGCTGCCGCAGCTGGGGGAGTTGCGCGAGCCCGAACGCCTTCGCGAAGCCAAGGAGGTGGATGAGGCCGTGGACGCTCAGGATAACGAGGAACACGATCCGTGGCATGCAGCCACCACGATGCAGATCGCGCGCCACCGACGGCAATCGGCTTGGGCTTGATCTGCCGGGCGTCATGGGCGGGAGCCCGCTCAGCTCGCGCAGGAGTTGCGCGATCGCGAGGGCTCGCGGTCGGCGAGCAGCGCGCGAGGATCACCTTCCTGCCAACCCCGACGAGGACGGCCGCCTATCGCGGGCGACGTAGACCGCCTCGCGGATGTTCTCGACACGGCCGCCTGTTCAAACGACCGGCTTCGTTCGACATGAAACTCACCCCGGACGCAACGTCGCGTATTGATCGTAGAGGACGGCGGGCATCGGGGTTGCGAGCCGCCACGTGATCGCGATCGGGCGATCTCCAGTATGTGACTCGTACGTAATCGGGCCGAGGAACGCGAAGCTCGAATCAGGATCGGGACGCACGAACAAGAAGAACGTCCAGCCGGTGGTCGCGCTCTCGATGTATCGACGTCCGGAGGGGCGCGTGACGCTCGCGGCGGCCTGGGTCTCCCAGTGGAATAGCTCGGGGCTACTTGCGTAGTCGCGATAGCGCGTTGTCGGCGAGAAGCTCTTGCCCGACTTGTCGAGCGTCACGAACAGCAGCTCGCGCTTCGTGTCCTTGAGCTGGAGGATGCCGCCCTGAAGGCTGACCACCTTGTCGCCAGCCGTGACGTATCCGACGCCTGCCGCGATCTCGCGCCGCGAATAGTGTCGGTGCAGTGCGAGCGGCCACTCGGGGACCGGCAGGACCTGCGATGCGAGGTCAACCTGGTCCTCGAGGACCTCTCGAAGTTCGTCGAGCTCGCGCACGATCGTCGGACGAGCTGCGAAGTACTCGGCCGTTTGTTCGGCGGCTCGGAGCACACCGCGATGTGTGGATCGATCCGTTCTCCTTTTCGCGAGCGATGGGAATTATTTGTGTCCAACCAGGCGCGCCGCTCGCGAGCCAGTCGACGCTCGACCCGGCAAAGACTGATCTTCGTCGACGAGTCCGGCTTTAGACTCGGCTCGCCGCCACGCTACGGCTGGGCGCCGAGGGGCGTCGACGCGCCCGGGAAGCACGTCTGCGGAGCGTGGAAGCAGGTGACCATGATCGGCGGCAAGCTGCGCGTTCGGATGGTGCTCGTGCTCAGCTACGAGGACCTGGCCAAACGCGTCAAGGCGTTGGGAACCGACACGAACGTCGAGGTCACGCTGGCTCGCAAGGACTTCGACGAGAAGTTCCGCCAGCAGGTCCATGAGGATCTGTCCACCGCCATGGCAACTGGTCAGATCGGCGATGATGGGCTCATGACAGACCTCGTACCGTCCGACCTTCGGGGACTGCCGACGCCGTGGGATCGTACGTCGACACGCCTGCGACAACGCGAACTGGAGTCCCTCGCCCGCACGAGCGAGACGGTCGCTGACGCAACGCTCGTACTCGCCCATTCCCTCGCCGTCTCTTGCCGCACCTTCGCTAGGTTCACGCTCGAGCGCTGAGTCAGCGCAGCGGATCGCGGACCACAATCGCATCGGTCGAACCGGGCTCTGACTCGCCGTGACCTGGAGGCTGACCTCGGACACCACATCTTGTATACAATATACATATGCGCACGATCTCGAAGGTCCGACTCCGCGATGACATCGTCGGCCAGCTGATCGAGCTGATCGTCGATGGCGAGCTCCCGGAGGTCGGCCGCCTGAAGGAAGTCGAGCTCGCCAACAAGCTCGGCGTCAGCCGCACGCCACTTCGCGAGGCGTTGCTGCTTCTCGAGCGTGACGGGCTCGTCGTCTCCGAGGCCAACAAGGGGTTTCGCGTCGCCCCACTCTCGGTGACCCGCGTCCGGGAGCTGTTTCCGATCCTGGGCTCGCTCGAGGCGCTCGCGATCCGGCAAGGCGGCGCAGCGCTCGTCGCACGCGCGCCCGAGCTTCGTGCCGCGAACCGGCAGATTCGCGCGGGCAGCCGGCGCAAACGCTACCTGCTCGACTACCGGTTTCACGAGCTGTTGTGGGAAGGCTGCAGCAACCACGCGCTGGTCGACTTGCTACGACGGATCTGGCTCGAAGCGCGACGCTTCGACGGGAGCACCGAGCGCGGGATGGCGAGCCCGGCCGGATCGATCCGAGATCACGACGCGATCGCCCGCGCGATCGGACGAGGCGACCACGAAGAAGCAGCCACGCTCGTCGAGGACCACTGGCGAACCGGTGTCTCCATCGTGGTCGACTGGCTAGGCACCCGGCGCGTGCCGAGCACCGTCCTGCTGCCGACGATCCTGATCGCGCTTGCCGCTCACGGAACGCTTGGCTGTTCCTCGCCACCAGTTCACGCGCCGCGCCCCATCGAGCTCGACAAGCTCGGCTACTTCGTCGACGAGACCAAGGCGCTGCTTCTCGTCGAGCGCGAATCGCGCGCTCATCGACCCGAGACGGTCGCCTTCGAGCACATCGGCGTGGTGTCGATGGCGCACGCCGGTGTCGACGCCGATCGCACGATGATCGTCTCCGGCGGCATGCTGGTCGCGATCGGCGACCCCGCGACGACGCCCATCCCCGCCGGTGCGAAGCGCGTCGACGGGCGCGGTCGGTTCGTGATGCCCGGCCTCGTCGACATGCACGTCCACACCGAGCTGGCATCGGCCGACTATCTGCTCGACCTCGCCAACGGCGTCACCAGCGTCCGCGAGATGGACGGCTACCCGTGGCTGCTCGCACAACGTGCACGAGCAAACGCCAACCAGCTCCTGATTCCGAATCTCTACGTCGCCGGCCACATCCTCGCAAGTCAGCCACTCTCCTGGTACGCGACGGTCGTCACCACTCCAGCGCAAGCCCGCGAGGTCGTGCGTCAGCAACGCAGCGCCGGCTACGACTTCATCAAGGTGCACAACATCGTCACGCCCGCGGTCTACGACGCGATCTGCGACGAAGCGCGCAAGCTCGGGATCGACGTGGTCGGCCATATCCCGCACGGCATCACCGTCGCGCGCGCGGTCGCCTGCGGCCAGCGCACGTTCGAACACTTCAAGGGCTACATCGACGATCGCTCCCTCACGCTCGCTCGCGAGAACTACGTCGATGCAACCAAGGGTGCCGACGTCTGGAACACACCGACGATGTTCAACTACCGCGATCACATCCGCGGAGACGAGGCCCGCGCCGTGCTCGAGCGGCCCGAGATGCGCTACGCACCCGCACGCGATCGCAAAGCCTGGCTAGCACTCGCGAACGAGCCGCCGAAGGCGATCCAGCTCGGCGTGCTACCGATGCAGCAGCAGATCTTCCGCGAGTTGATGCCGACCGGCGCGCACTTCCTCGCGGGTACTGACGCGGGTGGTGGCTATCCCTACGAGGTGCGCGGCTTCGCGCTCCACGACGAGCTCGCGCTGATGGCCGACCAGGGAATGGCGGCACCCGACGTCCTGCGTACGGCAACCATCGAGCCGGCACGGGCGATGCGCCGGGTCGACTTCGGCACCGTCGAAGTTGGAAAGCGCGCCGATCTTCTGGTGCTCCACGCGAACCCGCTCGATGCCGTCGCGAACACCAGCGTGATCGATGGCGTGATGGTTCGTGGCGTCTGGCTTCCGCGCGCCGACCTCGATGCGATCCTGGACGCGATCGCCGAGATCGCCGCCACGACTGCACCACCTACGCGTGCTCAGCTCGACCGTGCTCTCGACGAGCTCGAGAAGCTTCGTGCCCACGGTGCGATCCTGCGCGATCACTTCCTCGGCTGGTTACGTTACCGGCTCGACAAGGCGGGGATTTCAACCAACCGCCCGCTGTTTGTCGGGATCACTTCGGTCGTTCCCGACGAGTGAAGCCGTGGACGCCGGAGCGTAGCGATCTCAGAAGGCGCCGCCGATCGCCATGCCCGTCGTGTCGTGGGCGAGCAGCGGCCCGATCTGCACGGTCGTGCGGCGGTTGTACCGCCGGACCTCGCGGCGCGCGGAGAACACGTGCGGTGCCAGGCGTGCGACGACGAGATCCTCGTCGCGTTCTCGTGCAAGCGGCGCGGCATCTGCCCGTCGTGCACCGCGCGACGCATGGCCGACACCGCGGCACACCTCGTCGATCGCGTGTTGCCGCAGGCGCCGTATCGGCAATGGGTGCTGTCCGTACCCAAGCCGCTGCGCTTGCGACTCGCGCGCGACCCGGCGTGGACG
>JBBRBG010000309.1:0-7870 GCA_038206055.1 Haliangiales bacterium | reverse complement strand
CATGTGGCGATAGCGCGTCACGTTCACGCGGAGCTGCGCGACGTGGTCGATGACGTCGCGGCGCGAGGCACCCTCCGCGAGCATGCCCCGCGCGCGCTCGACGATCGCCGAGCGGGCGGCCTTCGGGTGATAGATGAACGTGCGACCGAACCGCACCTCGCCACCAACACCGATCAGGCGCAGCTCGGCGACATCACCGACCTCGACGCCGTGCAACGCGCGCTGCTCGTCGACGTGGAACACCGCCCCGCCGAGAAGATCGAGCAGGTGGATCGCCCCCCTCCCCATCGCGCGCACCTCGAACAGCGAGCGCTGCGAGGTCACGAGCGCGCGCATCGCTTCGGCGCGTGGGTCGTCAGCACCGATCTCGCGGTAGCTCAGGGCCGCGGGCGGTACCGCGTGCCCCGTGGCGACACGCTCGACGACGAACCATTCGACAAACGCGGCGCTCCACGCCTCCCACAGCTCGTCCTCCTGGTGGACCTTGCCGCGGCGCTCCTCGTACTCGCCGCGCGCGGCCTGGGCCTGGTCCGCGTCGGCGGTGTGCCGCGCGTAGAGCTCCTCCGTGACCTGGTCGAGGAGCGCGGCCGTGCCGGGCATCAGCGGCCCGCCGCGAGGTAGTCGCGGAACCGGGCGAACAGGTAGCTCGCATCGTGCGGCCCCGGGCTCGCCTCGGGGTGGTACTGCACGCTGAAGATCGGCTTGCCCGCGACGGCGATGCCCTCGTTCGACTGATCGAACAGGTTCACGTGCGTCACGTGCACGCCCGATGGCAGCGTCGCCGGATCGACGACGAAGCCGTGGTTCTGGGACGTGATCTCGACCTTGCCGGTGGTCTTGTCGACGACGGGGTGGTTACCGCCGTGGTGGCCGAACGGCAGCTTCAAGGTCTTCGCGCCGAGCGCGAGCCCGAGGATCTGGTGACCGAGGCAGATGCCGAACACCGGCTTGCCGCTGGCGCACAGCTCCTTCGCGGCGGCCACCCCGTAGGTCACCGTGGCCGGATCGCCGGGACCGTTGGACAGGAAGAACCCGTCGGCACCGAGTGCGAGCGCTTCCTTGCCCGTCGTGGTCGCGGGGACCACGGTCACGCGGCAGCCGATGTCGCGGAGCTGGCGGAGGATGTTCTCCTTGATCCCGAAGTCGTACGCGACGACGTGGAACTTGAGCGGCGGCGTGGGCACCGCCCGACCGTCGTCGATCGCGCGCCAGCTGGGCTCGGTCCACTCGTAGCGCTTGGACGTGGTGACGCGCGGAACCAGATCGAGGCCGTCCATCTTCGGCGCCGCACGCACGCGCGCGAGCACCGCCTCGATCTCCGCGACGTGCGGTGTGATCGCCCCGTTCATCGCGCCCTGGTCACGCAGCACACGGGTCAGCGCACGCGTATCGATGCCATCGATGCCAGGCACCCCGCTCGTCTCGAGCCAGTGCGCCAGCGTGTCCTCGGAGCGCCAGCTCGCCGGAATCGGCGAGAGCTCGCGGATCGCGAACCCCGCCGTCGCAACCCGGCGCGCTTCGGTGTCCTCGTGGTTGATGCCCACGTTGCCGATCTGCGTGGCCGTCATCACGACGATCTGCCCGCAGTACGACGGGTCGGAGATGATCTCCTGGTAGCCGGTGATCGAGGTATTGAACACGACCTCGCCGATCGACTCGACGCGCGCGCCGAAGCCTTCGCCCTTGAACACGCGCCCGTTCTCGAGCACGAGGGCGACCGGCCAGCGCGGCGTGGTCACGACAGTCTCCGATCGAGATCGAACACCGGGCGGCCTTCGAGCAACGTCAGCACCGCGCGACCCGCGAGCGTCTGCCCGAGGAACGGCGTGTTCTTGCTCTTGCTGGCGAGCCCCTCGGCGTTGATCGTCACCGGCCGCTCGGGGTCGATCACCGTGATGTCGGCGACCGCGCCGACCGCGAGTGTGCCGCCGGAGAGCCCGAACGCGCGGGCGGGAGCGCTGGTCAACGCCGCGATGGCGCGCTTCTCGTCGAGGGTGCCCATGCGTACGAAGTCGAGGATCAGGGGCAGCGCGGTCTCGAGCCCCAGCATGCCGGGCGCGGCGCATTCGAACTCCACGTCCTTCTCGACCGGCGAGTGCGGCGCGTGGTCGGTGGCGATGCAGTCGATGGTGCCATCGGCGAGCGCCTCGAGCAGCGCCTCCTGGTCGGCGGCGGTGCGCAGCGGCGGCATCACCTTGGTGCGCGTGTCGTAGTGGCTGCACGCCTCGTCGGTGAGCGCGAGGTGGTGCGGCGTGACCTCGCACGTGACGTTGAGACCGCGGCGCTTCGCATCGCGGACCAGCGCCACGGTGCGCGCCGTCGAGACGTGCGCCACGTGGTAGCGCGCGCCCGTCCATTCGACGATCTCGAGGTCGCGCGCGACCATCGCGCTCTCGGCGCAGGCCGGCTGCCCCTTGATGCCGATCCGCGTCGACACGGCACCCTCGTTCATCGCCCCGCCCTCGCTGAGGTCGAGGTCCTCGGCGTGCTGGACCACCGGGAGGTCGAACGTGCGCGCGTACTCGAACGCGCGGCGCATCAGGCCGGCGTTCATCACCGGGCGCCCGTCATCGGAGATGGCGACGATGCCGCCCTCCTTCATGTCCGCGATGTCGGCGAGGATCTTCCCCTCGAGCCCCTGCGTGATCGCGCCGATCGGCTTGACCCGAACCGCCCCGATCTCCTTCGCACGCCGCACGATCAGCTCCGTCACGGTGCGCTGGTCGTTGACTGGCTTCGTGTTCGGCATGCAGCAGATCGTGGTGAAGCCACCGGCGGCCGCCGCCCGCGTGCCGGTCTCGATGTCTTCCTTGTATTCCTGACCCGGCTCGCGGAGGTGGACGTGCAGGTCGATCAACCCGGGCACGATCCACAGGTCCTTGACGTCGATGATCCGCCCACCGACCAGGCCGCGGCCGATCTCGACGATCCGCCCTCCGGCGATCCGAACGTCGACCGCCTGGTCGCCCAGGCCAATGAACACCCGGCCGCCGCGTAAGACCAGATCCCCGGGATCCATCGCGCCGGGTCTTACCACACTCGAGGCCCCACGCAGAGCCCCCGAGCGACAGCCGATCTCCGAGAGATTTCGGGGATCCGGAGCGGTCACCAGCCGCAGATCGTTGCCATCGCCTGATTCATCGCGTCGACGGCCTGCTGGCAGCCGGTCGCCATCGCGTCCTTTGCCTCCTCGGGCATCGCCGCATACCCGGCCCAGCCGGACTTCATCGCATCGAGAGCCTGCTTCATGGCGTCCCGCGACGCCTGCGGGAGCTTGTCGCAGGTCATCACCTTCTCCACGACCGTCGTGTACTGCTGGCAGCTGTAGGGGAGATCCGAGCTCGTGCTGACCGGGTCGATGCCATAGATGTCCTCGTCGGCCGCGTCGATGCCCGCATCCGGTGGAGGCTTCGGCGGACGGCTCACGAAGGCCTTCATCTCGGCCTCGACCGCGCGCCGCTGGTTGTCCTCGAGCTCGCCGATGCAGCGCTGCATCTCGTTGTCGCTGGTCACCCGATCCAGGCACTTCGTCACCGACGAGGCCCAGTGGTCGATCTCGCACCGATGCTGCGTGATCCCGCGGATCGCATCGGCGGCACCGTCGCCGTAGCGGCTGATGAGGTAGTCAGCCGCCGCCGTCACCGCGTGGTCCACGGAGTCGTGGCACGCGCTCGCATCGATCCGCGCTTGCTGCTCCTCGCCGAACTTCTCGAGCTTGTCGCGGCTCTCGAGCTCGTCGTTCGTCGGACCGCGTGACGTGATCATCAGGGCGACGAACGTCCCTGCGATCACCGCCGCGGCGAGCGCCAGGAGCCCCTTTGCCGGAAGTCGCCCGAGCACACCTCGACTATGACACGAGCAGCCGGCGGACCGCGCCGACCAGCTCGTCGCGCGGCACATCGAGCTCCTTGACCGCCGCACCTTCGCGCAGGTCCTTGAGCTTGATCACGCCCGCTTCATGCTCTCGCGAACCGACGATGATGGCGAGTGGGACCTTCGCGCGATCGGCGTACTTGAGCTGCTTGCCCAGCTTGTCGTCGCCTGCGTAGACCTCGACATTCAGGCCGGCGGCCCGCAGCTCGGTCGCGATCGCAGCGTAGAGCCCGGTCAACTGTGCCTCGACCGACAGCACCAGCACCTGCGCGATGCTCGTGGTCTCGGCGCCGATCACCTTCATGTCGAGGAGCTGCGAGAACAGCCGCGTCGCACCGATCGAGATCCCCACGCCGGGCAGCTTCGACTTCGTGTAATGGCCGGCAAGGTTCTCGTAGCGACCGCCCGAGCAGATGCTGCCAAGACGCGGGTGCGCGTCGAGGAACGTCTCGTAGACGGTGCCCGTGTAGTAATCGAGGCCGCGCGCGATCGAGAGATCGATCGAGAGCGCCGATGGCGGCACGCCGAGGGCGAGCGTGCCCTCGTAGACGCTGCGCAATTCCTTGAGCCCCTCGGCCACCGTGGGGTTCTCCGCATATGCCCGCAGCGCATCGAGCGTGCCGACGCCACCATCGGTGCCGCGCATCAACGCCACCAGCTTTGCGCCCGCATCACCACGCTCCGGTGCGACCTTCGCGATCAGCTCGGCGACCTCGGCATCGGGCGTCTTGCCGAGCCGGTCCACCTCGTGGAGCACGGCCGTGTGTTGCTCGGGCGGCCAACCGAACGCATCGAGCAAGCCGCGCAGCAGCTTCCGGTTGTTGATCCGGATCGTGAACGCGCCGAACGCAAGCTCGGCGAAGATGCCGTAGATGATCGCGGGCAGCTCGGCGTCGTACGCGAGGGGCAGCGAGTCCTTGCCGATCACGTCGATGTCGCACTGATAGAACTCGCGATAGCGGCCCTTCTGCGCCCGCTCGCCGCGATAGACGCGCTGGATCTGGTAGCGCCGGAACGGGAAGTTCAGGTGGTGCTCGTGCTCGGCGACGTAGCGCGCGAGCGGCACGGTCAGATCGAAGCGAAGCGCCAGCTCGGGCGGCTTCCCTTCTTTGATCGCGCCGGTCGACTGGACGAAGTAGACCTGCTTCTCGGTCTCACCGCCGGTCTTCGTGAGCAGCACATCGGCAACCTCGAACGCGGGAGTCTCGACGGGCAGAAAGCCGAAGCGCTCGAAGCCGCGACGGACCGTGTCCAGCATCCGCTGGAACGCGATCTGTTGCGGCGGCAGGAGCTCGAGCACGCCGGGCGGGGTGCGGGGCTGGATCGGCATCGGGCGCCGGTTCTATCACGCGCCAGCGGATGCGGGAGGCTCGCTCTTCACCACCCGCGCACCGAGCCGCGCGACGAGCATCGCGAACGCGCCTGCGACATCGGGCGGATCGCGGCCTTCGAGGGTGACCAGCACCTTGAAGTTCGTCTCGGAGAACCGCGGGTAGCTGCCGATCTTCACCCCGGGGTGCGCGGCAACCACGGCATCTAGGTCGTTCGCGATCGCGCCCTCGTCGGCGTCGATGTAGACCCGCGCGATCGTGACCGCCTCGGTCCGGAACCGATCGCGGATATCGACGAACTTGCGGCGAAACAGCGGCGGCACACCCGGAAGGACGTAGACGTTCTTGACGCACACCACGGGCCACATCTGATCCTTGCCGTAGACCAGCTCGGCACCGCGCGGCGCGTCGGCGACCCGGAGATTTGGCTCGGACAGGTTCGCCCCCCAGTACGCACGCACGCGCGCTTCGAGCTCGGGCACGCGAACGACGTCGGTGTCGAACGCCTTCGCGATCGCGACCATGGTGACGTCGTCGTGCGTGGGCCCGACGCCGCCCGACGTGAACACGTGGTCGAACCGGTTCGAGAGCTCGCGCACCGTCGCGGCGATATCCTCGAGGTCGTCGGGGAGCACGACGATGCGCTTCAGCTCCACGCCGAGGGCGCGCAGCTCGCCGATCAAGAACGCCGCGTTCTCTTCGACGAACTTGCCACTGAGGATCTCGTCCCCGATGATCGCAATGCCGGCGGTGGGCATCAGCGGCGCAGCGTGCGCACCACGACGAGCGCGGCGGCGAGCAAGAGGCCGATGCCTCCGAAGCCGATCCACAACAGCGACCCACTGTCGCGCGACGCAGCAGGCGCGGCAGGAGGCGCAGGCGCGAGGACCGGCGCCGGGCCACCGGCACCGTTCGCGACGAGGGGAGGCGCGGGCACGATGTCGCTAGAATCCGGACCATCCGTCCAGGTCGTGGTCTCGATCGTCGTGCCGTCGACGCGCACGCCGGTGATCTCGACGCGCGGGCCGGTCAGCGTGACGCGCAAGTAGTGATAGACGCGCTCGTACTTCTTCGTCGCCTCGCCATCGAGCGCCTCGGGCCGCGGGCGCCGCGCATAGAGCGGAGCGCCGCCGCCGCCGGAGACGAAGTAGTGGATGCCATTGTGCTCGGCACGCTCGTAGACGTGGTCGTGCCCGGAGAACACCGCGGTGACGTTGTACTTCTCGAACAGCGGCGTCCATCGCTCGCGCAGATCGCGGTTACCGCCGTGTAGCGAGATCGAGAACGGCGGGTGGTGCATCACGCAGAACACGTGATGGATCGCCGGATCCTGACGGGCGGCGATCAGCTCGCGCTCGATCCACGCGGTCTGATCGGTGAGCGCGAAGCTGTACTCGTTGGAATCGAGCACCAGGAAGCGCGAGGTCGCGTACGTGAACGCGTAGTAGCGCTCCGTCTCGCCGCCGTTCTCGGGAACCGAGAAGTACGAGCGATAGGTATCCGCGGTGCGTCCCCTGCCCTGCCGATCGTGATTGCCGAGGGCCGGGAAGTACACGTTGTCCCGCATCATCGGGTTCTCGACCTCGAAGAACTGTTGCCATTGCTCCTGTCGATGTCCCTCGTCGACCATGTCGCCGGTGCCGAGCACGAAGTCGGGCACCTCCTGCGACATCCGCTCGATCACGCGCCGATGCGCTTCGGTGCCCGAGCGGGTGTCACCGAACACCGTGAACGTGATCGGCACATCCGCGCCGACCTCGGGGGCCGTCGCGAACTCGCCGGACCAGGTGCCGCCCGCCGCCTCGACCTTGTAGCGATAGCGCGATGCGGGCTGAAGGTTCGTCAGCGTCGCCTCGGCGATCCGCGCGGCCTCCACGTCCAGCGTGCGCTCGCCACCCGGGCCGTCGATCGAGAGCTTCGCGGGCGCCGGCGTCTCGAGCTGCCACATCACGGTGATCGAGCGCGGCGCGAGATCCTGGAGGTAGGGGCCCTTCAGCATCGTCGGATCGGCTGCCGCCGCGCTTGGAAGCGCCAGCGCGATAACCACCGCGCATGCGGCCAAACACCTCACGCTCCGAGGATACGAGCCACCTGGGTTAGGCCGCAAGATCCGCGCGTCAAGAGCGGTAGCGCAGCGCGGCGAGCGTGCCGACCAGATCCCGCGCCGACTCCCGCGTGTAGCCCTTCCCGACCAGGGTCGCAAGCGCCGCCTGAGCGCGCGTGCGGGGCTCTGCCGCGAGGCTGGACTCGTTCCCGGAGAGCAGCATCACGAGATCCGTGATCCCCTTCGCGATCGTCGTCTTGTGCTTCTCGAAGTAAGCGTCGCGCAGCTTACGCATCAGGTCTGAGAAGATGTCCGACATCACGGGCTTTTGCCCCCTGTGGTCGAGCGACCAGGCGCCGATCTTGGCGATCAGCCCCTGCCGGAAGTCATCGGGCTTGCCGGTGATCTCGAGCGTGCGCTCGACCTCCTTCATCATCCCCTCATCCGGGTCGTCCATTCGCCCGGTCTGCGGATTGCGGACCTTCTCCTTCTTGATCGCGTTCATTGCGTGCGTGACGTAGCGCTCGAACACGCGCACGTACTCCGACTCCTCGACGAGACCAACCGCCACGCGGACGTCATCGTCGATCTTGTCGAACAGCCGGCCGCGCGCGACATCGGC
>JBBRBG010000308.1:0-7930 GCA_038206055.1 Haliangiales bacterium | reverse complement strand
CGATGAAAAACGCGCGGCGATTCGGGGCGTGCTGCGCCTCGTTCCGCCGGCTCCCACCACCGAACCCGCTTCCACCACTGGAAGTGGGGTTTCGGGTGGGGTTTCGGAGGTAGTTCTGAAGATCGCGAGCTGAGAGAAGAGCGAAGGCCGCTGCAACCTCCCGGCATTCTTCTCGAATCTTCGAGCGGGATACCAGATTCGAACTGGCGACCTTCAGCTTGGGAAGCTGACACTCTACCGCTGAGTTAATCCCGCAGAGCTGCGTAACCATACCGGAAGGCGGGAGCCGGTCAAGCGTCGACGGGCTGGCTTGAGGCCTCGGCTCCCCGCGCGCGGTTACCGGCGCTTTGGCGTTCCCCGGCTTTGATGCGGTTCCGGTCGCTCGGTGGGCAGGGCGTCGGCGAACTGCTCGTAGAGCTCGATCGGCAGATCAAGTCGGGGGCAGTGGTACGCGCCACGACAACGACGAAGCCGGTCTCTCCGACGGTCGCGCGTGTTCACCCGGCAGCCTTGGTCGAGCTGAAAGACGCCTACAACCTCGAGTTCCTGGCACTGCCCGATGACCACTCCGAAGCCGATCTCCACTCGGCGCTCCTGCGCAACCTGGGTCGTTTCATCACCGAGCTCGGTCGCGACTTCTGCTTCGTGGGGTCCGAGTACCCCGTGCAGGTCGGCAACCAGGACTTCGCGATCGACCTTGTCTTCTTCCACCGCGGGCTGCGATGCCTGGTCGCCTTCGAACTCAAGGTCGAGAAGTTCAAGCCCGAGCACCTCGGACAACTAAGCTTCTATGTCGAGGCCCTTGATCGCAACGTCCGGAAGCCGCACGAGAGACCGTCGATCGGCGTGCTGCTCTGCGCCAACAAGGATGACGAGGTCGTTGAGTACGCGCTCGCACGCACAACGTCCCCCACGCTGGTGGCCGAGTACCAGACGGTGCTGCCTTCCAAGGAGGTGCTCCAAGCCAAGCTCCACGAGCTCGCGCCTCGTCCAGCGCTCCTTGATCGCGGTGAGAACGTAGAACTCGCGCGCCTCCTCCGGCTTGGCCTGCCCGAGGATCATGAGATGAAGGCTCCACGGCAATTGTCGCACCAGCGGTGCGACTTTTGGGTTGTCGCGATGGTCTCGCAGCGCGTCGTTCGCGGGAAACGCGCCGTCCAACTCTCATAACGACTTCGGGGTCGTCCGTGCGCGGATGCGCTTCGGCAACCGCTCGAGATCAAGCAGAAGCCCTTGGTCGTCATTGCGGACGTCGATCAGGTCGGAGATCGCATCGCCGAAGCCGAGAACGAACAGGACCATCGCGTACACACCAAAGGCGACCTTGGGGTCACCCTTCTCGGCGCGCAGGTACGTGCTCTGAGCAACTCCCGTGCGCTCGGCCATCATGGCGACGGTCAGGCGTCGCTTGCGTCGTGCGATGCCAATGTCCTCGCCGAATTTCCTCAGCCCACGACGTAACTTGGTAGGGAGGACATCTTGAATTGCTGAACGCATAAACTCTCATGCATGAACGACTAGAGCCACTTAGATAGCATATATGAGTTCGTTACGCCACGTAGTCCGAATTTTACTAGCCGGACTGTGAGGGGAAGCCTGCGAGCGAGATGACCTTGGCCAGCCCGCTTCGCACCTCCGCGCCGTCGACGCTCGAATAGAGCTGCTGCATCTCCACCGTCGCGTGGCCGCTGATCGCGCGCGCGACCGAGTCGTGCACCTGCGCCGCGCGGCAGAGATCCTGAAACGTCCGGCGCATGAAGTACGGCGAGAGGTGCTTCGTGATCCCGGCCGCCGCGGCGATCGCCACGATCGGCTTCGCCAGGCACGATCTCGATTGAAAGCCGCCGGCCCGTGACGCGAAGAGCAGATCCGACGTGCTCGTCAGACGGCGAACGTGCTGTTCGAGGATCTCCATCAACCCGCTCGGTAGCGGAATGCGCAGCCGCGTCTTGGTCTTGGTCCGGTTGTCGGCATCGCCGATCACCTGAGAGCGCCGGACGAGGAGCACGCCGTCCTTCCACAGGATGTCCGGCGTCTCGCCTTTCCAGCGGAGCGGCCTCAGCTCGCACGGTCGCCGCCCGGTCGCCAGGCCCAGCGCGAGCTGCGCGTAGTGCTGCGGGAACAGCACCTGCGCCTTGGCCATGAAGCGCGGCACCTCTTCGACGGTCAACGCATTCGGTTCCTCCTCGGTGTACGTCTGCCACGTCGATGTATCGAGCGGCTTGACCGCCCGCGTGGGGTCGTAGTCGAGCTCGTACTCGGCGACGGCGGAGCGCAGGGTCGAGAGCAACACGCGCAGGCGTCCGTTGACCGTGTTCGGGCTCAGCGCGCCCGCGCGCACCTGGAGCGCGAGATCGGTCTTCCACGTCTCGATGTCGCGGCGCTTGATGGTGTCGAGATCGCGGTCGCCGAAGTGCGGCACGAGGTGGAGGGTCTGTGCGTCAGTCCACGTTCTGCGGCCCTTCGCCGTCGAGAGCTCACCGAGGGCGATCTTCGTTCGCAGTAACGCCGTCACGTAGTCGCGGTACCTGATCATGACCCGTCCATCGATCCACGATCGGTCCGACACCGCGCGCACGTTCAGACGCCGGGCGGACACCACTTCCGCAGGAGATCCGTGGCGTTCGCGGCCACAAAGATTTCACGCCGGGAAGTAGTGCGGCGTCGCGAGGTCTTCGAGCAGGGTCGCGTGCGTCGGTTCCCAGCGGAGCAGCGCGCGCGTGCGTGCGCTCGAGGTGGGGTTGTTCGCCTGGGCGAAGTGCGCCATCGCGCCGAGGTGCTGCGGGGCTTCGTCGCGGCTGAGGCTCCGTGCGGGAACACCGGCGCCCCGCGCGATCGCCTCGGCGATCTCCCGGAAGGCGACGCCCTCGTCGGCGACGGCGTGGAGCCGCGTTCCCGCCGGCGCGGATTCGAGGGCGAGCCGGTAGAGCCGCGCGGCGTCGAGCGTGTGGACGGCGGGCCACACGTTGGCGCCATCGCCGATGTACGCGGCGAAGCCGTTCTTGCGAGCCGCAGCGACGAACATCGAGATGAAGCCGTGGTGATCGAGCGTGCTGTGAACGGTCGGCGGGAGCCGGACGACCGACGAGCGCACGCCGCGCTGACCGAGCGCGATGACGGCATTCTCGCCATCGACGCGCGGGCCTCCCGGGACTACGTCCTCCTCGGTGCCGGTGCGCGTGATGCCGCCGAACACTGCGAGCTGCGCCGTTCCGGACGTGTTCACGAACGGCTTGTTGGAGCCGATCAGCGACTCGCCGATCGCCTTGACGACACGAACATCGTGCTCGGCGGCTTTCACAAAGCCGTCGGGGGTGTTGCCGAACGCGAGCTCGTGCTTGTAGCCGAGGTGGATCACGCCGTCGGCGCGCGCGGCGAGGGCGACGAGGCCGGCAATGTCGTCGAGGTCGCCGCGCACGACCTCGGCCCCGGCCGCCGCGAGCTTGGCCGCCGATGCATCCGACCGGGCGAGGCCCAGGACGTGATGCTGCGCCGAGAGCAGCTCGTTGGTGACGGCAAGTCCGATGTGACCACTCGCTCCGGTGACGAATACACGCATGGGCTTCTCCTGATTACAGTAACTGTAATGGAGTTACCACGTGATTACAGGACCTGCAATCATCGATCTGCTAGGGTGGTGCCGTGGCGCGCTGGGAACCCAATGCGGCGGAGCGGCTCACCGAGGCCGCGATGGCCCTGTTCGAAGAGCGCGGCTACGCGAAGACCACGGTCGGCGACATCGCGACGCGCGCCGGCCTCACCGAGCGCACGTTCTTCAACCACTTCAGCGACAAGCGCGAGGTGCTGTTCGCGGGCTCGGAGCAGTTCGTCGGCACGATCGTCGAGGCCGCGCGCGCCGCGCCGAAGGCGGAGGCACCGCTCGACGTGGTGATCGCGGCGTACGCATCGACGAGCGACTTCTTCGAGGAGCGACGGCCGTTCGCGCGCAGGCGCAGCGCGCTGATCGCCGCGCACCCCGAGCTCCAGGAGCGCGAGCTCGTGAAGATGATGTCGGTCGCGGCCGCGCTCACCGAGGTCCTCGTACAGCGCGGTGCCTCGGCGGCGACGGCGACGCTGGCGGCGCAGACCGGCGGGGCCATTCTGCGCGTCGGGTTCGAGCAATGGACCCGCGATGCGAAGGATCGCAGCCTGGCGTTCCATCTGCGCGCGGCGCGTCGGCAGCTCGAAGGGATCGTCCGCGGGCGGCCGGCAGGCTCACGGCGCTCGTCGACTTCGTAGAAGGATCACCTGGCTATGCTGGCCTCGGCACCGCGTCCGAGCTTCTTGAGCAGGGCGATCAGCTGCGCGCGCTCCGGCTTCGACAGCGCGTCCGCGGTGCGATCGATGCGTTTCTTGTGCGCCGCGAACGCCTTGGTGATGAGCGCTCTGCCCTCGCGGGTGAGCGTGACCCGCTTCGCGCGCTTGTCGTGCTCGTCGGGGATGCGCGCGACGAGGCCGCGCTCTTCCAGACGATCGACGGCTGTCGTCATCGAGCCGCTCGTGAGATCGATGCGTCGCCCGACCTCGTTCACGAGCTGCGGCCCTTTGTGGAGCAACATCTCCAGGATGAGGAAGTCGGATCGCCCGAGCTCCATCGTCGCAAAGCTCGCCTTCGCGTGCGCAGAGACGGCGCGATGCGCCCTCATCAGCACGAGGTAGAGGTGCGTCCCCGACAGATCCTGATCGTCGGTCTCAGCCAAGGAGCGCCGTCCAGTTCACCGTCTTCGCCCAATCCGCGAACGACAGCCACCTCACCGTCGGGAAGTCGCGCGCGAGCTGCGCACGATCCACCGAGTAGCCCGGGTTCTCGAACCACTTGTACATCGCGACACCGTCGTCGCCCATGAACTTGCCGATCACCTCGAGCGGCGTCTGGCCGTAGTTCAGCGGCTTGCCGATCGCTGCGGACAGCTGCGCGGTCTCCTCCTCGCCGGTGAGGGCCTCGCCGGTGATGTCGTAGCGCTTGCCGGTGTACTTCTCGATGTTCTCGAACACGGCGGCAGCGACGGCGGCGATATCGCTCACCGCGATCTGATCGAGCTTTCGGCTCGCGGGCAGCGCGTTCGCGTAGACGCCCTCCTTGAGCTGCCCCACGCCGAACAGCACGTTGTCGTAGAACGCGGTGGGCGCGATGATCGTGTGCGCCACGCCGATCTTCGCGAGGTGCTGCTCGACGAGATACTTGCTGTCGAAGTGCGGGATTCCGGTCTTCTGATCGGCGTTCGCGACGGAGCTGTAGAGCACGAACACGCCCGCGGCCTTGGCGGCATCTGCGAGCAGGATGCCCTGCTGGGTCTCCGCGGCGGGGCCACCCTCGAAGGGCGTGATCGCCGCGAACACCGCCTGGACACCGCGTAGCGCCGCATCCACCGACGCGCGATCGGTCAGATCGCCCTTCGCGATCTCGATGCCACGGCCCGCGAGCGCCTTCGCGGCAGCGGAGTCCGGCTTGCGCGTGAGCGCCCGAGCTTCGAAGCCCTTCGCGAGCAGCGCACTGATCATGGCGCCGCCCTGCTTACCGGTGGCGCCCGTGACGAGAATCTTGGTCGGCTTGGTCATGAGCCCACCATACGTCCATATGCCTTGATGTCAAGACACATATCTTGATGTCAAGGTACGCGGGCTTCGAGAAGTGAAATGTCTTCGACGCGTTGGCCGTCGCACCAGGTCGAGCTATATTCGTGTCGTTCGAGTTTGAGTCGTCTCGTGGGTCGCGCTTCGGCGCGAGGGGCTGGAGAGGTCGGCGAGCGACACGTGCCACGTGTCGTCACAACCCAGGAGAGACAACTCATGCTCGCAGTCACCGGTGCCACCGGCGCGCTCGGCCGCGCCATCGTCGAAGATCTACTCACCCGCGTTCCCGCGACCACCATCATCGCGAGCGTTCGCGATCCAGCCAAGGCCGCCGACTTCGCCGCGCGCGGCGTGCATGTACGCCAGGCGGATTTCGCCGACGCGGCCAGCATCGCGCGCGCCTTCGAGGGCGCGACCAAGGTGTTGATCGTCTCGCTCCCGCTTCCAACCAGCATCGCCGTTCCGCAGCATCGCGCCGCGATCGAAGCCGCTCGCACTGCGGGTGCCGGCCGCATTCTCTATACGAGCCAGATGGGCGCGGATCCTCGCTCCGCGTTTCCTCCGATGCATACGCACGCCGCGACCGAGGATATGCTGCGCGAGTGCGGCGTACCGTTCACCGCGCTCCGGAACGGGTTCTACGCCGCGTCGGCGCTCCAGATGTTCGGCCGGGCGATGCGCGCCGGCGAGATCGCGGTGCCCGAGGATGGACCGGTCGCGTGGACCACGCACGCCGACCTCGCCGAGGCCGCGGCGATCGCGATGACGTCCGATGGGCTCGACGGCGTGACCGCACCGCTGACGGCCGGCGAGGCGCTCACACTCGAGCAACTCGCCGCGATCGCGTCTCAGGCGATGGGGCGCCCGGTGCGCCGCGTCGTCGTGAGCGACGATGCTTACCGCGCCACGCTGATGGGGAACGGCGCCCCGCCGCACGTCGCCGACATGCTGGTCGGAATGATCGAGGCGAGCCGACTCGGCGCGTTCTCGCGCACCGACGCGACGCTCGGCAAGCTGATCGGCCACGCGCCGATCCACGCGAAGGAAGCGCTGAGCACCTACTTCAGATCGCCGTAGTGCGCCTCGAGGCAGTGCATCAGGGCGTGATCTGCACGGCGCAGTTCGTCCCGTGCAGCTTCACCTTCGCGCGGTACTCGACGACGGGCGGCGTCTGGCCCTGACCCGCGAGATGCTCGAGCGTGCGGACGCAGTTGTGGAGGAGCTCGATGCTGCTCCAGGACACGTGCTGAGTGGACATACGACAAACCTTCGCATTTACGCCTCGCGACCATCGCAAGACGTCCACCAGCGCTCTCGCGCGTCTCTATCCTAGCGAATCGAGGTCTGCACGCAAGCGGAGATCGGCAGGTTGCCGGACGGAATTCACCGCGGTAGAGATGCGCCCGATGAAGCCGCGGTCGGTCGACCTCGAGCGCGTGGTGGCGAAGGCCGGCCAGGCGGAGAGCAAGGTGCAGCAGCGGTTCCGGCGCCTGCTCGAGAAGGTGGAGCGGCTGCGCGCGCGCGTACGAGCGTGGAAGGACGGGCGCGCCGATATCGATCGCGAGATCGCGGGCTACGCGGCGGCGTTTCACCGGCAGGGCAAGCTCGTGCGCGGGCTGATCCGCGCGCTCGATCGCGCGTATCCGGAGCTGACGAAGGCCGAGCGCAAGAAGGTGACGCAGCTGATCGTCGACATGACCTCGGCGGTGCTCACCGAGAGCGACGACGACGATCTGAAGGACATCTACAACCGCCACGCACGCGGCGACTTCGACGCCGAGAAGGCCGCGCACGATGCCGAGACCCTCGAGCAGATGCGCACCGTGCTCGAGGATCACGGCGTGGATCTCGGCGACGAGGAGATCGAATCGCTCGAGGAGCTCGAGCGGCTCGCGCGCGCGAAGATTCGCGAGCAGGAGCCACCGCCCCGCAAGAAGTCCGCGAAGCAGGTCAAGGCCGAGGTGCGACGCGAGGACGAACGCAAGACCGCCGACAAGGCGGTGCAGGATGTCTACCGCGCGCTCGCGCGGGCGATTCATCCGGACCGCGAGCTGGATCCGGTGGAGCGCGCGCGCAAGACGCGACTGATGAGCGAGGTCAACGTCGCGTACGAGGCCAAAGATCTGCTGCGGCTGCTCGCGCTACAGCTCGAGCTCGAGCAGGTGGATGCCGCGGAGGCAGGCACGATGGCGGAGGAGCGCCTGCGGCAATACTCGCGGATCCTCGACGAGCAGACAAAGCAGCTCGCCGCGGAGCTCGAGAGTGCGGAGGAGCCGTTTCGCAGCCAGCTCGGCCACCTGTCGCACGGGCGCATGGATCCGCGGCACGTCATCGTGAAGATCCGCTACGACCGCAC
>JBBRBG010000307.1:0-8130 GCA_038206055.1 Haliangiales bacterium | reverse complement strand
CAGGATCCCGCGCAGTCGTGGCCTCGGGTTGTGAGCCGCGCCCAGAAGGAAGGCCGGATGGTCGACGCGCGCCTGCACGCGGAGAGCTATGCCGAAGGCGCACGCAACTTCGATGCGGTGCAGCGCCGGTTCCCCGACGTCAAGACGCTCGTCGTCGACGTGAGCGATGAGGCAAGAGGTGCCCGAGAGGTCGACAGCCTACCGAAGAACGCTCGCGAGGTTGACGCAAACACGGAGCATCAGCGGAACACGCAGGACGTCAAGAATCGGCCCGACCTCCCGGAACACCTCCGCTCGGGTGGAATGGAACAAGGCGAGGGTGTGTGGGGTGCACCCGACCACCGCGCCCTCATCGACGAACTGGCAGAGCTTCCCGTGTCACACCTTCCCGCCGGCGCCGTAGTGGAGGGCGCGACCCAGCCACTCGACCGCTCGACCTACTACGTCACCCGCGCCGCTGGAAAGCGCATGCTGGAACTGGCCGCTCGACTTGGCCCATCCATGCAAACGCGCGCCTACAAGAGCGGCTTCATCCTGCGTCGGACCTCGGGAACGCCAGGCGAGTGGTACTTTGAGTTCAACGATCACGCAGGCGATTTTGGTGCCGGCCAGACCCAGGCAGCGCGCGAGGGTGGTCTGCCCCCGCCAAACGCCGCGACTGTCGAGCTTTGGGGGTTCTCCGGAGTTCGCAAGATCGGGGGTCGTACGTCCGCCGACTGGTCATCCGAAGAAGCCGCACAAGTCCAACGTGTCCGGACGTACTCTCCCCTGATGGTCTACGGCCACATCGGCATCTCGCTCGACGGCGGAAAGACGATCGTCGGCTTCACACCAGCGGCCCCACGCGGCATGGAGATGCATGAACTTGCCGGTGCGCTGATGCGGCACGAAGCATATCCTGGCGTCGTTGGCGATGACACGTCGACGTTCCTCGAAGCTGCATCGTATGCGAGGGACCGTGGGTGGGACACCGAACCTGTGGTCGTGACGGAGCTTGTCGACCAACCCAAGAAGCTCGACACACTGAAGGAAGTGGCGCGAATGTCCGGCATGAAGCCTGGCGAGCACGGCCTCGGCTACTCGTTCCCCCTGAAGCCACACGAGATTGCACCAGGCGGAGAGTCGTTTGCTGAATCAAACGGGTTTCCGGCCAACTGCGTGCGAAACTGCGGCACGTGGCCCGAGAAGGTCGGAGTCAAGATCCCAGAGCCGACCGGTCAGGTGCGCGCGTACATCCCCGAGATGCAGAAGTGGGCCGACGAGAGCGGACCGATGGACTTCCGCAGCCCTGACGCACCAAACGCGGAGAGATCCAAGTGACGATCAAGCTCACGCCGAACGACCTCAAGATCGAGATGGACCGCTATCGCCAGCCGCTGGGCACGCTGCGAGAAACGCCCCACGAGTGGGGACTCGGCGTGTGGACGCTCAGCAAGTTCACCACTACGTGGCGCATCGGGTGGGGACACGAACTCCGCGAGACCGCGATGTGGGTCACCTATCCCTTCACGTGGTTCGGGGCCAAGTTCGTCGGTGTGGTGTTTGACTCCGGCGGCGATGATCCCGAGTGGTACATGGCCGGCTGGGAGCGCGACTACAACACCGTGCCTGCGGAGAGGGTGGTTGCCTTTCTCAACGCCGAGATCGCAGACCGACGTGCGGGCATCGTGTCGAAGTACAACGGCCGTATCGGACTCGCCGAGGACCGACGGAAAGAAATGTACGACTACGAGGATGAGGTCGAGTCTCGCCGAGCAAATTCATTCAAGCCGCTGGACCTCGATCCCCTACCGGAAGGATGGGAGAAGGAACGCGAGGAAACGATCCGCCGCCAGGAGGCCAAGGCTTCGGGTTCCAATCGTACGCCCGACCTGCCGGCTGATGTGGAGAAGCAGCGCTGATCTCGGCCTATGACGTCAACGATCACAAGGATCCTCGGGAGCGAGCATGACCCAGCCGCACGCCTCGCGCTAACAGAGGCGCTAGCCGGACTCGGCGCAAGCTCGTGTCCCGTCCTGAATGGCGTTGGAGGCTCGCAGCAGGTCGAGACGGCAGAAATCTCCGTGCACGGACGCGTTGTGCTCGTCGAGGCGGAGACTTATGTCGGCCTAAGCGTGACCGGTGATGACGATCTTGTTCTTGCCATCGCTGCACAAGTGGAGCGAAGGTTGCGGTCTCCGCGGCCGAGCTTGGTTGCGGCACGATTGGCGTGGTCGTTCCAATCGTCTCTCACCTTGGTGGCGATGAAGGACCGGCTTGATGCAGCCTCCGAGCATCCATGGACAGTCGGCGATTCCGAGCAACATGGCGACTACCTCGGGCGCGAGCTCGCCACTGGAACAGTCGCCCGGGTATACGAGACCGACACCGGCTTCGTCGTAAACTTGTCGTACCGGGCGCTCGATGGCGATCGGACGCTCGCAAAGATCAATCTCGGCGAAGCCACGCGAATACTTCACGACACAGTGCTCCCGTGCGTTCTTGCGCATTCAATCGCGGAGACCGATCCGCTTGATTGATGGCGGCACACTTAGGGACCGCGAATGCGGAAGTCCGCTGATCAAGACTTCTTGCGCGGCCTGATCACGTAGTTCCAGTCGCCGTGCCAGAGCGCGGGCTCAATGTTGATCGCCGCGAACTCCGTGTCGGTGATCTTCTTTCCGGTGCGGTACTTCCTCTTGTCGAGGCGAGCCCGCACGACGAGTCCGCCTCGGTTCGTGGTGTTCGAGATCAGGTTGACGACCGTTTCGTAGGTTCGAAGCGGTCGGCCTCGCCAGTTAATCGAGATGAACGAGAACAAGCGGTGCTCAACCTTGTTCCACTTGCTCGTCCCCGGCGGGAAGTGGCTGACGCGAATCGCAATGCCGAGCTTGTCGGCGAGGCGTTGTAGCTCGTACTTCCAAATGCGCAACCGATAGCCGTTGCTGCCGCCGGCGTCGGCGGTGATGAAGATCTCGCGCGCCTTCGGGTATCGCGGCGAGCCGACCTGTTTCCACCAGGCTTCGATCGTCGTGACGGCGAACCGTGGCGTGTCGTGGTCGACGCCGACGCTGACGAAGCCGTGGTTGGCACCGATATCGTAGACGCCGTATGGAATCGCTTTGCCGATCGCGTCCTGCGGAAAATCGTGAACGTCGACCAGCTCAGGCTCGCCTGTCGGCTGCCACTCTCGACCGCCGTTCTTGAAGTTGCCGACCAGCTCCTTCTTCTTGGTGTCGACGGAGATCACGGGGACGCCGCGCTCCAGACATTCCTCGGCCGTCTTGTTGATGTGCTCGAACTGGGCGTTGCGATCGGGATGTTGCGTGCCCTCGACGGATTTGTTCGGGGCTTGAAGGCTGTAGCCGTGCTCGCGAAGCAACTTCGCGACTGTCTTGTCGCTGATGCTGATGCTGTTCTGCGCGTGCAGCTCGGCCGCGAGCACATGCGTGCTCTTGCACGTCCACCTCAGCGGCGATTCCGGATCTCCTCGGGTCACCGGGTCGACGAGCTTCTCCAGAGCAGGCCACACCTCGGGATGGGCCTCCTCGAACGGACGCTTTCCAGCGCTGCGGCGAACTTTGACGACGTCACCAGGCACCGCACCCTGGCGGCCTTCGTCACGTCCGATCCGCACGGTGCTGATCGCTAGTCCCGTAGCGCGAGCCGCGGCCGCCACACCACCGAAGCCGATCGCGCCGGCTTCCGCACCCGCCCAGAGCCGTCGCTGCCGCTCATCCATGGTCGCCTTCAACAGGCGCCACTTCTGCCGGACCAGCTTCTCCGCATCATGCGTCGACCGCACTCCGGACGTAGATCACGCCGTCATGCTCCGTGTCGATCGCTCGCGATCCGTTTCGATCGAGATTCGATCGACTCGCCCATTCGCGGTCCCTTACTCTTCGAGCTTGTAGTCCGTTGGACGCGTAAACCATGCAACCCTATCGCGAGCCCGATCGACGCGAGCTGAACGACTTCGTGCAGCACGTCTCGATCGCCGAGACGCTGCTGGCGGAGTTCAACAGCTACCCCCGGCGTGCGCAGCAGATGTTTCGAGACGGCCAGGTCTCCGAGCCAATCTTGAAGGACCTCCAGCTTCAGGCCGCATCGGCCTGGGAGCAGCTCTGGATCCAGCTCGGTCAGGCGCGCGACATCGCCGCTCGACTCGGTCGCGACGTCACGAAGTTCGACCTGTCGCGCAAGCGCGCCGGTGACATCTGGGGCGGCGGCGCCGAACTCACGTTCGGAGCATGGCGGAGCGACGGCCGCAGACAGACGCGCCCCGTAGTGTGGTCGTCCGCGTACAACGAGCCGGCTCGGGCGGCGGTGAAGATCCTCCGCGCCGCGATCCCCGAGGTCGTGATCCCCGCTCCGCGGCGCGATGAGCCGGTCGTCGATCTCGCGCCACGCAGGATCTGGCCGTGGGTCGGTTTGCTCCTCGTGGTCGCTCTCATCGTGTCGCGCAGCGTCTGAACGGGAGCCAGACGCTGCGGAGCAATCTCCTCGGCGCCGATGTCGCGAGCGGCGCCTTGAGGGCGCTGCGCTGCGCTGCGCGACGCGCCGCAGCTTTTTCGGGATTCAGCTTCGCGGCGGTGGAGTGTCTCCACCCCCAAACGTTCGGGCAGATGTGGCGAACGTTGAACGCCAGATGCTAGGTTCGCAGCCGGTTGGGGGGACAACATGATCGAGATGGTCGAGAAGCTTGAGAATGAACTCGCGTCTGCATTCCCGCCGGTCACGATCGACCGCGCTATGCTCCATGAGCCGACTGCGAACTGGGACGTCTATGAGGATCGCGCCGATCTCGTGGCGTTCGAAGGTAGGACCTGGCGGGAGCTCCCGCCTGAACTATTGTATCGGCACTCGGCGCTTCCGTTGTGGGCCGGCGATGCGCTGTGGCGTGCCGTCCTGCCGAGCTATTTGCGGTACCTGCTTCGTGAACGCACGCGGTTCAACGATCTGGCATTTCAGCTCGCAGGGGAGCTGACGCGCGGCGACGACGAGGGCGCACGCGCGAAGTTCGATCGCCGGCTCGCGGCGTTTTCGACAGAGCAACGTGCTGCCATTCGCGACATCGTCGCTCTCCTAGCGACCGTCAGGCCCATGGAGAAACCGATGTCGCGCGCGCTCGCAACCTGGAACAATTTGGTAGGGGGGGAACGTGAAGATTAGGAGCAAGCTCGGATCCGCAGTCGCAGTACTTATGCTGCTAACGGCCGCCGCAGTGTACGCGGCTGAATACAACTTCTATGAGCAGGCCGACAAGAAGGGCTGCGCGTCGATTATCACTGAGCGTGGGCAAGACGAATGCGCCCGCGCGCAGCGCGCGAAAGACGACGCCTGCAAGATCGGCGTCGAGTGCGAGGTCGACAAGCAGGAACGGTTGATCGCGACCTACAAGGAGGCGAAGGAACGCCTCGACCGCGGTCAGGTCGCTGATGCCGACAAAGACAGGCTCAAGGAGACGGTGCGCACGCTCAAGGACCAACTCGACCGAGCCAAGGCACTGGCACGCGAAGGTACCTCGATCGCTCAGGGTTGCGTGCGGGCGCGCGAGGACGTCCAAAAGTGGTTCATGGAGAGCGGCATCCGGCTGACCGAGCAGACTCGCGACGATGCGGTCCGCCTTCGCAAGGACCTGCTCGACAAGCTCGCCGACGCCCAGAAGAAGCAGGGCGATGCGAAGGCGAAGCGCGATGCCAAACCCGGCGACTCGAGCGCGCAGAGCGACTACGATCGCGCCACCGACGAGATGCGTAATGCCGAGAAGGCGCTTGAGCAGTTCAACAACAAGTACGGCAAGGACATCGAGCGCTATGCGTCCAGGTTGATCGACCAGTACAAGGCCGAGAAGGAGTCACACGAGAGGCCGCTGACCGAAGCCAGGAACCGCGTCGACAACTGTAAGAAGCTCGACAACATGAGCTACTGAACATCGTCGACCGTCGCCGCGAGCTCAGTCCTCCGGAAATGCTGGAGAAGATCTATGCTCGCAACCTAAGCAAGTACGGTGACAAGCTTGGCCCGTCGATCGAGTGGCTGCGAGAAGCCGGGAAGACCTGGGAACAGATTATTGAGAGCGCGACCCGTTCAGGCGGAAAGGATCTCAGCCTATGACGTCAACGATCACAAGGATCCTCGGGAGCGAGCACGACCCAGCCGCACGCCTCGCGCTAACAGAGGCGCTAGCCGGACTCGGCGCAAGCTCGTGTCCCGTTCTGAATGGCGTTGGAGGCTCGCAGCAGGTCGAGACGGCAGAAGTCTCCGTGCACGGACGCGTTGTGCTCGTCGAGGCGGAGACCTATGTCGGCCTAAGCGTGACCGGTGATGACGATCTTGTTCTTGCCATCGCTGCAGAAGTGGAGCGAAGGTTGCGGTCTCCGCGGCCGAGCTTGGTTGCGGCACGATTGGCGTGGTCGTTCCAGTCGTCTCTCACCTTGGTGGCGATGAAGGAGCGGCTTGATGCAGCCTCCGAGCATCCATGGACAGTCGGCGATTCCGAGCAACATGGCGACTACCTCGGGCGCAAGCTCGTCACTGGAACAGTCGCCCGGGTATACGAGACCGACACCGGCTTCATCGTAAACTTGTCGTACCGGGCGCTCGATGGCGATCGGGCGCTCGCAAAGATCAATCTCGGCGAGGCCACGCGAATACTTCACGACACAGTGCTCCCGTGCGTTCTTGCGCATTCAATCGCGGAGACCGAGCCGCTTGATTGATGGCGGCACGCTACTCTTCGAGCTTGTAGTCCGTGCGAAGGGCACCCCCGCCGAGCGTGACGATACCTCGCTCAGCTCGTCGAAGCTGCCGCGGCTACGTCTCCCCAGCCGAGATCGAGAGCATCGGAGTACTGTGAAGCTGTGCACCTGCACGTGGTCGTTCCAGTCGCCTAATCACCTTGGTGGCGATGATCGAGGTCGTGGACAAGAACTCTGCGTGACGCTCGAAACGAGCGACGTGTGCCGTCAAATCCGATGATGCCGCTGGCCCCGCGAACGCCGAAGGCCAAGTCGCTATCCAGCGCAGTTTCAACAGGGAGAGGGAGAGGTGCCTATGGAGACCGAGTCGAACAAGCCATCATGGCCGTATATCTTCGGGACGGTTGGCGCGAGCATGTTCGCGCTCGGGATGCTGCTCGTGCTTGCTGCGTTCGCGCCATCGCGCATGGGAACGAACTTGGGACGCGTTGGCTTCATGCTCGCCGGGACCGGCTCATTCCTGCTCGGCGTCACGTGGAGCAAGTTGCTCCGTGCGGGACAGAGTGGAATCGGACAGGTCCTGGCGTGTTTTGCCTTTCCGGTATCGCTGATCTTCCTGGCGACCCGAAGCGGCTACCACTTCGAGGAGCTCCAGACCGCCGTGGTGGTTCTCTGCCTATCACTCTGCGCACTCGCGCTCGCGCACGCGTTTACCCCGCGGCTCAAGGCCGTGCGCGCCGCGGCCGTTGTGTCTCTGCTCGGCCTGTTGCCAATGACGCTCGGGGTGACTGGCAAGGTCAACATGGGTGGCGCCGACAACCTGCTCATGATGATCGGGCTCGGCGGCCTCGGCGCTGTCGGCATCCTTCTCGCGGTCGGGATGGGAACGCTCAGACGCGCGGCGGAAGACCCTTATCAGTTGTGAACGGCCCCCCCGATACTTCAACCAGCGTTGATGCGCAGCATCTCCACCATCTCCACACACCGTAGCCCGTTGGACGCGTAAGTCATGCAACCCTATCGCGAGCCCGATCGACGCGAGCTGAACGACTTCGTGCAGCACGTCTCGATCGCCGAGGCGCTGCTGGCGGAGTTCAACAGCTACCCCCGGCGTGCGCAGCAGATGTTCCGAGACGGCCAGGTCTCCGAGCCAATCTTGAAGGACCTCCAGCTTCAGGCCGCATCGGCCTGGGAGCAGCTCTGGATCCAGCTCGGTCAGGCGCGCGACATCGCCGCTCGGCTCGGTCGCGACGTCACGAAGTTCGACCTGTCGCGCAAGCGCGCCGGTGACATCTGGGGCGGCGGCGCCGAGCTCGCCGCCGCTCGCTCGCTGGCGCACGGCGATACGTCTCGTCGGGCCAAACCCAGAACGAACGTCGACAGTCGCGCTATGCTCGCGCATGCTTCACGACTTTCTCCAGGCGAACCGCATGGAGTTGATGGCCCGATG
>JBBRBG010000306.1:0-8187 GCA_038206055.1 Haliangiales bacterium | reverse complement strand
TCAACGAAGGCCACGCGGTGTTCGCCGGGCTCGAGCTCCTGAAATCCGCGAAGTTCGGGGGCACGAGCCTCGAGCAGCGGATCACAAAGCTGCGCCGCCACGTGGTGTTCACCACGCACACGCCCGTGCCGGCGGGCAACGAGGTCCACGACCTCGCCACGATGCGCGCGATCGATGCCGACTGCGGATTCTCCGACAAGGACCTGACGCGGATCGGCGGCTCGCCGTTCTCGATGACGGTCGCCGGCCTGCGGCTCGCACGGATCGCGAACGGCGTCGCCGAGTTGCACGGCGAGACCGCGCGGCAGATGTGGAAGGACGTCTCCGGTGCTGCGCCGATCATCAGCATCACGAACGGCGTGCACGTACCGACGTGGCAGGACGCGCGGATCCGCGCCGCACTCGTGCCCGACAAGAAGCGCGACGTCCAGGACGCCGAGCTGTGGTCCGCGCACCAGAAGATGAAGGCGGAGCTGATCGCCGAGATCGCGAAGCGCACCAAGGTCAAGCTATCGACCGACAAGCTGCTGATCGGCTTCGCGCGCCGCGCGGCGACGTACAAGCGTGCAGATTTGATCTTGAGCGACGAGAAGGCGCTCAAGAAGCTGTTCGATGCGGGCGTGCAGATCGTCTACTCGGGCAAGGCGCACCCGCGCGACCTCGACGGCAAGGCGCTGATCGGCAAGATCGTCGCTGCGGCGAAGAAGCACGCGAAGAACGTCGTGTTCCTCGAGAACTACGACATGACGCTCGGCGCGCTGCTCACGCGTGGCACCGACATCTGGCTGAACAACCCGCGCCGCCCGCTCGAGGCTTCGGGAACCAGTGGCATGAAGGCCGCGATGAACGGCGTGCCGAACCTCTCGATCCTCGACGGCTGGTGGCCCGAGGGCTGCGAGCACGGCAAGACGGGGTGGAAGATCGGCGACGCGAATCCCGACGACGATGCGTTCGATGCGAAGGAGATGGACCGCGTCGACAAGCGCGATCGGGAGCTGCTGTTCAAGACGCTCGAGAAGGATGTCCTGCCGGCGTTCGAGAACCGCGCGAAGTGGGTGGCGATCATGCGCGCCAGCATCGCGATGAGCCAGTGGCGGTTCTCCTCGGATCGGATGATCGAGGACTACATCGCGAAGGTCTACTCGGGTCGATAGAGGATCTGGCGCCGCTTGCCGCGCCACTCGAGGATCAAGTAGTCGCCGATCTGCTCCGCGGTCGCCTCGTCGAGCGAACGGTGCGGGCTGGTGCGCAGGCATGGATGATCGCCCGGATCGCTGGCGAGCTCGTAGAAGTGCCAGTGCTCCTCTTCACGCTGACCATCGAGGACGAACGCATCGTCGAAGCTCCAGCTCGGCGCATTCGCGCACGCGATCGGCTTGCCGTCAACGCTGCGCACGGTGACGCGGCGACGATACGTGGCGTCGATCTTCGTATCGCTGCGGCGCGTGACCTGCCACCACTCGGTCTCGTCGCGTAGGTTGCCGTCGTCGTCGTAGCTGGTCGCGTCCCACCGCCACGCGCCGGTCGGCTGCGGCGACGCCGTGGGCCACGGATCCTCGGGCAGGTCCGCGATCTTGTCGTCGACCTGCAGTAGCGTCTGCTTGCCGCCCGGGAACCGCAGCGTCAGGCGATCGCCGTCGAGCTCCGCGCCGTACTCGCCGGTGTGGCGAAAGCCGTGGTCGCACGGAGCGGGCTCGGCGCGGTAGTCGGTCTCGTGGATCCCGAACGCGGCCGCCGTGATGTCGACGGTGACATCGTAGACCGCGCGCTGCCGGTACCACGGGCGCTGATTGCACTGGAACGGCACGCGGTCATCGGAGCGGACCTCGACGGTGCGCACGTAGCGCCCGACGAGCTGCGTGGGCGTGGCACCCGGGCGGAACCGCCATTGCTCGTCCTCGACGCGCGTGGTCCCCGCTTCCTGCGTGCGCAGCATCCAGCGCCAGCCGCCGACGATCTCGGCAAGCGTGAACGTGCGGATCGGTGGCGCGGGGACGGTATTCGGCGCACCTGCGCCGGGTGGCTGACAGGCGGCGAGCCCGAGCAGTACTGCCGCCGCTCGGCGCATCAGCCCGGTCGACGGGCGTAGGTGTCGGTGACGATCTTGCCGATCGCAGCGTCGGAAAGGGCGGCGGGGCGGGCGGTCTCGTACTCCCACGCGATCCGCGCGATCAGGCGGTCGGTGGCGTCCTTCACCGTGTAGCCGAGGCGGTAGTAAAGGCCGGCGCGGCTCGCGAGCTCTGCGGCGGCGACCTCGGAGTGCCGATCGGCGTTTCCGGTCTTCGGAGGCGTACGGTCCAGCCAGGGGAACGACATGCGTCGAGTATACTGGTGCCGTGAGGGTGCTGCTCGCGTGCGCGCTGGCGATTCCCGTGCTCGCGATCCCGCGATCGTCGGGAGCGGACGGCGCGGGCGTCATCGCGGTCGGCAAGACGGACCGCGCCGGCGTCGCGGCGGCGATGGCCCAGGCGATGAGCGGGCGGGCAGGGCGGATCGCACCGGATGCGGTCAGCGAGGCGCGCGCGGCGATCGCGGCGGGCGCCGTGCCGTCGGAGACGCTGGTCGCGTTTCGCAAGGTACGCGACCAGATCGACGAGGGCTGGCGCGCGTTTCAACGTGTGGCGGTGGACGCGGCTGCCTCGCGCCTGGTCGCGGCCCGTACCGCGGCCGAGCCGCTGGTCGGGTTACCGGGAGGCCCCGAGCTCTACGCGGATGCAGCGCTGCGCCTGGGCGTGGTGTTCGGATCCCTCGGGCGCACCGCGGAGTCGCAGGCGGTGTTCTCTCTCGCGCTCGCGCTCGATCCGGATCGGCCGATCACGAAGGCCGAGTTCACCCCCGAGGTGATCGATGCCGTGGATGCCGCCCGGTCGGCGCCGGTCGCGCTGCAGCGTGTGCACGTCACGAGCGTTCCGGCGGGAGCGCAGATCCAGATCGACGGCAAGCCAGTCGGCATCGCGCCACTCGATCTCCAGATCACCCGCGGCCAGCACCTGATCGTCGCGCGCACCCCGATGTACCTGCCGACCGTGCAAGCGCTGCCCGCGGACTCGACGGCGGCGGAGGTGGTGCTCGATCGCGACGATGCCGCGATCCGCGTCGCCGGCGGCGCGGAGCTCGGGCTCGGCGAGCACGAGGCGCAGCAGCTCGTCGATGCCACGCTGCGCTACGCGGACCTCGACGAGGTCGTGCTCGTCGTCGAGACCACACGGCGCGGTGGGCCCACGCTGCTCGTCCAGCGCTGCGCGGGGTTGCCGGCGCGCTGCAGCGCGGTCGTCGACCTCGGGTACGGAGATAGCTCGGGGCTCGCCGCGGCGGCGCGTGCGGCGTGGGACGCGGCGAGGGGCGGCGACCTGCGCTATCCGCCGACCGTGCTGAGCGAGCGCGATGGTCCGACACACGATGGTCGGTGCAAGGTGTGCCGCAGCCCGTGGCTGTGGACCGGCGTCGGTGCGGCCGTGGTGATCGGTACCGTGATCACGGTGTTCGCGCTGCAGGGCGCGGAGCCGCCGCCGATCGTCGGCGTCGACGGCGGGGATTTTCACCGGCCATAGGGTCGGTGTGGCGAGCCAGGAGCCTGTAGCTCGCAGACGGAGATGTCGAGAACTGCGCCGGCGGAGCATTCGCTCGCGTGCAAGCTCCGTGGTGGCGTTCGCCTACGCCCTACAGGCTCCTCAGGGCGACAATCGCGGATTGACCTCAGGACTACGGTTTCGAAAAGTCGGCGAACGGCGTCTCGCGCGCACCGGACTTGAGATCGATCGTGAACGACTTCGTGCGCGGCGGATCCTCGCCGCCGTAGATCACCTCGACCGCGTGCTTGCCCGCCGGCAAGCTCAGCGTCATGCCGGGCGGCACGCGCCCTCGCTTCGTGCCGTCGACGATGACGTCGCCCCACGGGTCGGCGCCGATCTCGATCGTGCCGGTGCCGGTCGGCGCGACCTTCGCGTCAGGCCTGGGATCCGTCCCCGCGTCGAGGAGCGGCTTCCCCCCGCCGTCGCGCGGTGCGGTGGGCTGCGCATCGTGCGGCGCAGCGGGAGCATCGCCGGCCTCGGCGTCGACGGTCATCGGTGTCGCATCTCCAGCCCCCAGGTCGGTCGCGTCGGGCAGCAAGTAGAACGGCGCATCGAGCTTCGGTTGGGCGTCGGGGGTAAGGCCGCCGTGATCGCGCATCTTGAAGAACACGATCACCGCCGCGACGGCGAGCCCGAGGCCGCCGATGCCCAGCACGACAAGCCCGGCCTGGCTCGGAGGTGCGGCCGCATCACCCGGCGCGCGCGTGCGGATCCTCATCGTCGAGTCGGGGCCATCGGGCGGCGGCTTCGGCGTGGTGGTCGGCGGCGGCGGCTCGATGTTCGTCGCCGACCCCTCGGCTGCGTCGTCGATCGCCTCGACGCCGAACATCGGGGTCGCTCGCTCGAGCATGTCCTTCATGTCGACATGCGTGGCGAAGCTCTTCTGCCGCAGCGGGCGCGGCTTGCCGCGTGGCTGCGAGCCATCGCGCGGGATGACCGCGGTCCGCGGGCCGAGCGGCGGGGCGGGTGGCGGCGTCAACTGCGTCTCGCTCACGCCGGCCGGCTCGTCGCCCGGCTCGGGCTCGAACGGATCGGCGTGCGTCGGCATCCGGCGCAGCTCGGGTGGGCAGTACCTGGCGACCAGCGCCGCGACATCGCGCGGCCCGGGCGTGTCGTCGAGCGCATAGAGATACTTGTTGAGCGCGGCGAGTAACTCGCCGGCGCTGTTCCAGCGCGCGGTCTTGTCGCGTTCGAGCGCGCGCATCACGATCTCGTCGAGCTTCGCGGGGACGTCGGAGCGTGCGTCGGAAGCCCGGGGAATGTCCTCCTCGGTGACCGCGGCCAGCGTGGCATCCGGATCGTTGCGCGCGAACAGCCGGTGACCGACGAGCATCTCCCACGCGAGCACGCCGACCGAAAATAGGTCGGTCTGACCTGTCAGCTGCTCCTTGCGCACCTGCTCGGGCGACATGTACGGAAACGACCCGGTCGGCGCGGATTGCGTCTCGTCCTCGCCGGCATCACCGAGCGTGACCGCGATGCCGAAGTCGACGAGCTTGACCTCGCCGTCGCGCGACAGCATCACGTTGCGCGGCGAGAGATCGCGGTGGATGACGCCCTCGCCCTTGCGGTGCGCGTAGTCGAGTCCCTCGACGATGCGCGCCGTGATCCACGCGGCGAGGCTCGGATCCATGACCGCGTCCTTGCGCGCGAGCATCTCGGTCAGGCGATAGAGCGTGGGCCCATCGATGTACTCCATCGCGATGAAGTACGTGTCGTCGACGACGCCGAGCTCGTAGACCGGGACGATGTTGCCGTGTGCCAGCGTGACCAGGGTCTTCGCCTCGGCGACGAACAGGTCGACGAAGTGGCGCTGCCCCGACAGTTTCGGGTGGATCTGCTTGATGACGAGCTGCTTCTCGAACCCACCTGGACCTACGATCTTCGCGAGGTAGATCTCGGCCATGCCGCCCGTGGCCAGCTTCTCGGTCAGGAAGTACTTGCCGAACGTCGTCGGCAACTCCGGCATCGCGGCGAATGTATCATGTGGGCTGTGACCGCTCGGTGGGCCCTCGTCGCGTTGGCGCCGTTCCTCGTCCCGGGGGCGGGGTGCGGCGACGATCCCGCGCGCGTCACCCTCGAACCCGTGGCGTTGCCGCTGTCCTGCGGGCGACCGAAGAACGCGACCGCGATCCGGGTCACCGCATATGCTGCCGATCGCGCGATCTCGCACGCGGTCGGCCTCGAGGAGACCCTCGACCTCTCCGACTTTCCGGATTCCACGGAGCAGATCGGCGTCGAGGTGGCGATCGGCGGCGGCACGTTCGGTGCGATCGGCAAGACGATGCCGCTCGCGTTCGGCGCCCTGCACGACAAGGCGCTGATCCCGATCGTCATGATGCCACCCGGAGACTTCTGCGAGGCCGCCGGGTTCCTGCACGAGGCCCGTCGTGCGCCGCTGGTCGCGCGAGCCGGCGACGGCGTGCTGGTGGTCGGCGGTCGCTCCGCCACCGGCGCCTTCCTCGGCAGCGCCGAGTACTACGACCCAGCGACGTCGACGTTCACCCAGATCCCGGTCTCCGACGTGCTCGGCGGGAATGGCTTCGCCGGTGCTTCGCTGGTCACCCTGCCGGATGGTCGCGTGGCCGTCTCGGGCGGGCCGCAGCCGGTGATCACGATCTTCGATCCGGTGACGAAGTCGTTCGGCGAGTCCGTGCTGATCGTCTCGCGTGCGTTTCATACCTCGATCGCGCTCGGCGGAAACCAGCTGCTGCTGGCCGGCGGCTGCGAGGACAGCTCGGGTGGCGCGTGCACCGGCATCGTCCGCAACAGCAGCGTGATCTACGACGCGGCGAAGCTCGCCGCAAACCCCGAGCTCGGCCCGGTGTTGCGCGTCTCGCACGTCGGTGCGACGCCGTTCGATCTCGGCGTCCTCGACGATGGCAAGCCGTCGTTCGTGATCGCCGGCGGCACGGCCATGGGCAGCGCCGATCCGATGGCCGCGGATCTGATCGCGCCGCAGACCGGAGAGGTCGCCGTGGTGACGGGGCTGTCGGCCCAGGTCGCGGCACTCGACGGCGGTGCGCTGATCAGCGCGTTTGCGGCGGATGCGGATCCCGTGGACGGCCGCGCTGCCGTGCTCCCGCCCGGGGCGACCGCCGCCGTGATCACCACGGGCGCGCCGGCGGTCTCGGGCGCGCGCCTCGTGACGCTCGAGGACGGCCGGGTTGCCGCGTTCGGCGGCGACCCCTTCGGTGGTGTCACGCTCTACGACCCCACGCTCGATCGGTGGCAGCCGACCACGCCACCGGCGGACTCCAAGGGGCCGGGGATGCTCGTGGCGCCCACCCTGATCCGGCTCGGCGACGGGACGGTGCTCGTGTTCGATGGCGGGACCGCGCGCCAGTCGGCGTACCTCTATCGTCCATCGCTCGACGGCCCCGCGGCGGGGTCGACCACGGTCTCGCCGGGGAGCACCACCACGGTGCTGACGCCATCGGACCCGACGACCGTGGTGCGCTCGCCGTCGTGGCAATTGCACGTGACGGACGGGAACCTCGCGCGCGCACTCGTCGGTGGGCCGCGAACGGCAACCGGCGCGGTCAGTGCCACCGTGCGTGTACAGCTCGGTGGCGTCGCCGTGCTCGCGGATCAGACCGCCCCAGGCCAGGTGATCGTCGGGGAGCTCGCGGAGGGTGCGAAGGCGCGGATCGTGCGGCATGTGGGAGGCGAGGTCCGCGTGCTGTGCAGCGGCAAGACCGTGGATCCGTTCGATCCGGACCTCGGCGTGATCGTGCGCCTCGAGATCGCCGGGACCACCGCCCGCCTGATCCGCGGCACCGACGTGCTGGTGAGCTGCGACGTCGATACCGTCGCGCGCGGCGCGTGGGGGGTGGCCGCGCTCGGCGCCGACGCGCGCATCATCGTCGATACCGTCACCGTCGAGCGGTGAGCGGAGGCGTGCGTGGTACCGTCGCGACGATGCTCCGGCGCGCGTGCGTCACCGCGGTCGTGCTCGCGATCGTCGCGTCATCAGCGCCGGCTCACGCGTACGAGTTCTGGGTCCGCGCGCACTCGATCGGCCAGGCGTATCAACTCCGTCAGTACCGGCTCATCGGTCCGGACCTGTTCCTCGGGCGGCGGCGCTACACCGAGACCCTGGCGCTCCGCATCGTCGACATCGGCGGGCTGGCCGCGTCTCGCAAGGAAGCGCGGCTCCCCGAGGGCGGCCTCCGCATCTCGTGGCACAGCTACCTCCGCGTCGACCACGACTTCGGCACATACACCAGCGGGAGGATCGCGCTGTCGCCGGCGATACGCCGCGATGCGATCGACGTCATCCCCGAGCTCGCGGAGTCCAGCGCGGGCCTCGATCTGCTCTACGGCTACGTCGCCCTCGAGGGTCTCGCCGACGACGCGCTGACGGTGAAGCTCGGCCGCCTCCTGGTCGACGACGGCTGGGGGTCGTCGGGCCTCGACGGCGCGACCGCGAGCTATGCGCTACCGATGCTCCCGCTCGAGATCACCGCCGCGGGTGGCCTGCGCGTGCGCGCCGCGTCGCCGCTCGGCATCTCGGCGTACGAGCTCGACGGCACCTCGGGTGCAGGATGTCAGGAGTACGTCGAGGGTCCCACGCCGGGCAGCGGAGCGTGGAAGCTCATCGATCGCAACCGGA